>NZ_JBBCAR010000007.1:0-1021426 GCF_037203725.1 Agrobacterium sp. CMT1 | reverse complement strand
TCTCCTTTCATATCAGCAAATTCAACATAAAATTCATATATTTGCGCGTAATTGGCCCGCAATCCGCAAATCGCAGGTCCATAAAATCAGTTCTGCTCGCAGATTCTCATCCGCTTTCAGTCAAAAATATACAATCCACCAGCGCATATTTTTTATATGTTTTGCGTTGGTTATTATGTAAATATATGTTTATGAAAGTCGCCCAGATCGCAACTGGCCTGCCCTCTTGCTGTCGGCCATCGACTCAAAGCTTCCCTTCTGGTTGCGTAAATATTGCTTCTTGAGCTTCCGATTTCGAAGCTTTGCCCTGGCATAAAGAGATCGTGCCAGCCTCCTCCTCATCAGGGCAGTATCTGCACGAGTTGCAAGGACGTACATTTCATAGAGAACCATTTGAACACACCTTTCCTATCACGCGACGCAGCTGCGACCGTGTTGTGAACTTCATCTCTTTTCCATCAGCCTTTCAGCTCGATGGGCATTGCAATGGGGCACTGAAAATTGCCGCCTGTGGAAAATAAAGACACTTATCAGTGCCCCGCTTCAGCGGTTTATGCCTGCCAGAGCTTATCCTTCAGCCAATGCGTTTCGGAGAAATAGAAAGGCCCACCACAAACCAAATTCCATCTCTCCTCCGGTCACTGCCAGACGGTAATCTCTGTCAGCACCCGAAATATGAGAGTGACGCCTTTCTCTCACAACCGGCGCTGGCTCCGTTTCAAAACCGGAACGTCTTCCGGCTCTTCACACAACAAGGGCAGTATAAGTGAGGCACACGGGGCGGGGATGAACGGGAACAAAAAATCGTTGGTGTGAGGTATTTTCCCGTTCCGAATGAGATATCCTTCAATGAAGAACTCTTAGGAAATTACTCAAAAATCGCCAATAATCGGTCTATAAATGAAATTATCCCCCTGCTACGGCTTGATGGAAACCAGAGAGAAAATCGCCAACAAAAATGATGCGTTATCCCTCTACGCGGCTACTCGCTCGGACTCCCGCTTTATGAGGGGGCAGCCAGAATTATGGTCGGGACTTCCTCGTTAAAGCACGAGGCGCGTCATTCTAGGTCGGACAATAATTGAGACGATACGTTCTGGTCCTTATCCGTTCGCAGAATATAACTTGCAAGATGACTGGGTTCGCACCTGTTCGAGTATCGAGTGTTTTATGGCAAGGGCTATAGGCGTATTGTCGGTTTCGACACGAACGGCCCTCGCTGAGGCCTTTGACAGGGCAACCAGCGCCATGCGCTCAGGTGATCCCTCAGAGCCCGTGGCAGTCTTCACCTTCTCTTCGCCTGCACAGTTTCTCCATCATCACCCACAAACGTGATCATCACGGCTGCCTCCCCCACGGGTCACCCGCTATATGACAAGACTTTCCTTTTAACAGGCGTCTGTCTGGCGCTCATTATATAAACCTGCCGCTAACGATCGCCTTCGCGCTTCAAAAATTATCAGCCTGGCCGAAATTTTCGCCAGTGAACAATGCTTCGCTCACGGTCGAGATATGGAAGCCTTGGCTTCCCGAAGGCGAGCAGTGCCTCGCGAACAGCCCGTATTTCTCACGTATCACGGTCATGCGCTGCGACCGGCGGAACCTCAGACCTCAAAAATGGTTGAATTCGTGATGTAAGAAAAGGATTGACCAATGAAGATAAGCGAGCTCTCCAGAAAACTCAGCAAGATCGACTTCTGCATGTTCAACACACACGATCCCGCCGGGCAGATCAATAGTCGACCAATGAGCAACAACGGCGATGTGGAATATGATGGTGACTCATGGTTCTTCTCCTATGAAGACACGAAGAAAGTCCAGGAGATAGTCAAAGACTCGTCGGTTACACTGACTTTCACTGCTCCACCCGGTATTCTTGGCAAACCGGGAATATTTGTTTCTGTCAACGGTCAGGCGAGCCTGATCAGAGAGAGGCCCGAGTTCGACGCCCATTGGACTAGTGGACTGGACAGGTGGTTTCCGCAGGGCGCCGACACACCACGTATAGTTCTGATCAAGGTGTCGGCACGCACGATCGAGTTCTGGGATGGCGAGGAGAATGGAAAAATCGAACTGGCAAGCGATGCCGCCATGAAAGGTGCGGTATGAGTGACGCAGCTTGTCGAGCTCGACCCGGGATCTGGCAACTGAACGTCCTCAGTTGGGTTAGAGCCTGTCTACGACTAATCTAACCTGTCTCCCAACTTTCTGGGCATCCAGATCCGGGATCGAGGAGCTTTCCCGACCCTGCCGGGTCCACGCGCCGTGATGCATCGGCGTCACATCCTGGTGCCAACTTTGTGGCCAAAAGCCCACCTTCAGGGTCTTCCATTGACGCCCGTCAGCCGACCCGGCAACCTCACACAATGACCGCGACGAACAGTTTCATTGCCGAACTAGTCCGCGCCGCCAACAGGCTCGATCACCTCGACAGCTGGCAGAAGCGTCGTATGCTCAAACGGGCCGTCACGACAATACGCGACATGCGCGAAACAATCGGTATTCCATCCGGCCCCGGCCGCGACAGTCTCCTCAACATCCACACCGTCGCCCTTTCTGTCAAACTCGGATGGCGCAGCGATGAGGAAGTGCGAAACGCCCTGCTGCAGGCAGCCGGCATGATCAGGGACCTGCATGTCGTCCTCGACAGCAAAACCGAAATCAGCCTTGTCAAACCTGCCGGTTGAAAGCGTTGCAGCTCCCCTGACCGGCGGCACCAGAGCCGAAACCGCCCCTGAAACCGGTGAGGACTCACAAATGCCGAGACTGGCGCATCCAACCACACCGTCGAGGAAGGCAGTGATGGGCCAGAAGACGCTACCCGCCAGACCCGTTACCAGCATCAGTGTAGCGATAAGGCTCCGCGCCCTATCCCCTGCGTAATCCGCGATATAGGCATAGGCTGACGTCGTCATAAACATCGCGCCTGCAATCCCAATCAACACCCAAGCGGCCCAAAATACCCAAAGGTCCGGAGACAGCGCCAGCAGACAAAGCCCCGCCGCGATCATCCCGGCTCCGGTAGCCATAACAGAACGCGGAACAAGTCTGCGAAACGCACGGCCTGTCCAAGGGGCCGTGAACCCCATAGCGACGAACATCACGGAGGTTCCGACAAAAATCATCGGCAGCGAGGTTCGGAATTCTCCCGCGACCGTCGTCGCGATCACCGGCAAAACGCTCACCACGCCCCAGCCGGTGATCTGGGTCAGCGCCAGGAGGAATAACACAAAGAGGTGACGTTGCATCATTCACTGGTAGCGTATGATCTGGTAACGGAGCTTCTCCGGGTATGTCCACGCGGTCACCAGAAAATCATGGACGCTGACCTTTTGTCCGCCGATATCGATCATGGCCTCCCGGTCAGTCTCGGCATACTGCAGCGCCTCAATACATTCGCAGGCGTCGATTGCTGCATTCAGCATGCCTCTGACCGACTTCCAATCGGTTTTCATCGTAACCTCTTTACAAATAACGAAGCTCTCCGCTCTCAGCTTCGGTCCACCACCGCCTCCGACGTCACCCCCTCATCTTCGGGAATGAAGCCACCAATCTGGCGTTTCCAGAGCCGCGCAAACACTCCATCCTGCTCGACCAGTTCCTCGGGCCTTCCCTCTTCGACAATCCGGCCGTGATCCAGCACTATGATGCGATCCATCCGGGCAATGGTCGACAGGCGATGGGCGATGGCAATGACCGTTTTGCCCTCCATCACAAGATTGAGCTTGTCCTGAATGGCGGCCTCGGACTCGCTATCAAGGGCGGAGGTGGCTTCATCGAGGATCAGGATCGGCGCGTTTTTCAACAACACGCGCGCAATGGCGACCCGCTGGCGCTGCCCGCCGGAAAGCTTGATGCCTCGGTCTCCAACGAAGGCCTGATACCCTTTTCGTCCTTCGCTGTCGGCAAGATCGCCAATGAAGCCCTCCGCCTTCGCCACTTTAGCCACCTTCTCCACCTCCGCCTGCGTTGCCTCTGGGCGCCCGTAGCGGATGTTGTCGCCTACCGACCGGTGCAGCAGGGCCACGTCCTGGGCAATCACCCCGATATTGCGGCGCAGGCTCATCTGCGTGACCTCGCGAATATCCTGCCCGTCGATGCGAATGGCGCCCTCCTGAATGTCATAGAAACGCAGGAGCAGATTGACCAGCGTCGTTTTTCCCGCACCTGATAGCCCCACAAGGCCGACTTTCTCCCCGGCGCGCACGGTCAGCGACAGATCATCTATCACCGGTCTGCCTGACTTGTAAGCAAAGCGGATATGGTCGAACTCGATGTTCCCATGCGAAACGCTCAGTTCCGCCGCGTCGGATCTGTCCGTAATCGTCGGCGGCGTCGTCATGACAGGCATGGCATCCTTGATCGTACCGATCGCCTGGAATATCTGCTGGCCCATCTGCAGGAAGGTGAATGTGTGCCCGGACAACCGCTGCAATATATAAACCGCGCCGACGAATTCTCCGACCGTGATGAAGCCTTTCACCAGACCGGAAAGCCCCACCGACAGGATCGCCAGCCACAACGCCATGTTGAGCGCAACCACCGCCAGCTCGGATGCGCGATAGACACGCTGTTCCCGATGCTGCGTCTGCACGGCTTTCATCAGTATGCGGCGGATTGCGCCTGCCTCGCTGTCCTCGGCGGCAAATTGCTTGATCATCTGCATATTGCTGTAGAGATCGGTGATCGCCCCCGAGACAAGGCTCTTTTGTTTCGCCGAGCGCCGTGACCGTTCTGAGAAGACCGGGGCAAGTTCGACGGCGAGAACTACATTGAGCACGATCCAGATGAACACCGGCAGCGCCAGCTGCCAGGACAAGGCGGCAAGGAGCGCAAGAGAGCCGATCATTTGCAACAGGAAACGCGGTCCGATCTGAAACGCGTTGATAATCTGCTGCTGAACGGCTGACGAGACCTGCGAAAGACGCGAGGCGACCTGCCCCGCATAAAGCTCATGGAAAAATGCCAGATCCTGCTGCTCCACGGCCTTGTGGCCCTGCCACTGGATGGCCGCAGGCATCGCAATGCCAAGCGTGTGTGAGGTGAGTGTGTTAAGAAGAAACGACGCTATGGGCATCGCGGGGAAAATCAACAGCCCAAGCAAGGTCAACAGCGGCCATTCCTTGCGCAGAAAAGCTTCTGCTCCCTGCGCCGTCACACCATCGACGATGACGGACAGCCCCCAGATGATCGAAAGATTGATGGCTTCCACCGCCATGGAACACAGGGCGAGAGCAATCAGGACGCCACGAAACATCTCAATGAAATGCAACAGCACCGCGACGGCGCCTTTCGACGGCAGCGGTCGGAAGGGAATGTCGAGCGGCCGTATCAGCGTCTCGAAGGGGCGGAAAATCGTATCTGAAATCGACATGGGCCTCTCGGATCGCGGTTTGGCATCGACGGGGAGGAATCAGCTACGCGTCCGGCATGGAACCATGCATGGCGTTCAATCTCAATTAGCGGCTTTGTTTTTTAGGATTGGAGCTCGTGGTTTGGGCTCGGTGTAATAACTGTTGGCCCAGTGAAAAAACTTTGTACAGCCGCGTTTCGTGACAACGCGCGGACCGGATGTCACGCTGGCAAATGCATCCGATGCCCGACAGTCCGATGGACCATGAGACACACCTCCGCCGATCCCTAGCTCTTGATGGCATTTGAACCTTGAAACTGCGGTCCAATTTGTCTAAGCATCTAAATACATCAAATAATCAGGCATCGCCCTTCTTCGGCAGGTCTAGCGAAAGAAGCTTCGAAAGCGGTCACCATCGGCGATAGTCGTCTTTGCTGGAAAAGGTGCCTCGTTGGAGCCGAACGGCATTTGCGCGCGTAACCGCCATGTCTCCGGTATGTCCCAATGCCTTTTGATCTTTGCGTCAACCAGCGGGTTATAATGCTGAAGACTGGCTCCAATTCCCACGCCGGCAAGCGCGATCCAGACCGAAAGTTGCGCCATCCCGGAGGCTTGCTCGGACCAATCTGGAAAGTGATCAGCGTACAAAGGCCACTGATCCTGTAATATCCTGACCACATTTCGGTCCTCGAAGAAAAGAACTGCGCCTGCTCCAGCAGCGAAGCTGTCGATTTTTCTGAAGGCGTGCATCCTAGGCTCTCCTTCAACGATATGACTCAACTCCGATTTCACGATGTTCCAGAGTTTCTGATTTTCATCGCGGTGCAGGATCACAACGCGCGAACTTTGCGAATTAAAGGCTGAGGGTGACAGGCGAACCGCCTCGCGAATAATTGCATCAATCTCTTTGTCAGAGAACGCGATGTTTTTGCCCAGAAAATACTGTGTCCGACGTTTTGCAAGAAGTTGCACCGTCATACTGCGGCTATCGGGATTATGCGTTGGGAGGTTCAATTTTCTCTCCTGGCTTTTCTATCAATTCAATCATGCGACCCCGATCGTGGGAAAAATAGGCTGCCAAAGCGAAACCCATTGTTGCGGAAAAAAGAACGATGCCAGCACCCTATGCAGCGTTATGCGATCCGCCAAGGTGAGGTCGATGCGGCAACGCTCCAATGAGCCGCTGCAGCCATACTGCTCGGTTTCCAGGGCGACGGCGGACGCCGAATTTTACCAAGTACAAACTTGCCCGTTTCGTTTATTCAGCTCGACCTGCAGGGGTCGCTGTAGGACGTCAGTGTGAGCACCGAACGTGGAGACTTGACAATTTCGCGCACCCGATGTTGCAGTAGCCGCACTTACCTGAGGGGGGAGTTGCTAATGTCGGAACCTGAGTCTGTCGAGATCTTGGACTTGATCTCCTTCATTCGGGTGGTCGAAACTGGGAGTATCGCTGGTGCGGCTAGCCGTTTGGGTATCGCTAAATCGATCGTCAGCCGCCGGGTCAGTCGGTTGGAGAATTTTCTAGGCGCAACGCTCCTCACACGTTCCCAAAAGGGAACAACCCTTACAGACGTCGGCCGCGAGTACCATGTAAGAGCAGCATCTGGGTTGGCCGAACTGGAATCAGCGCAGGAGATGGTCGTAAGGTCGACGACCGAAGCATCTGGTCAGGTTAGAGTTTCGGTTCCCGTCGCTTTCGGAGAGTTCTGTCTCGCTCCGCTGCTGGCAGAGTTTGCCCTCCTCCACCCAAGGATCCATTTCGATGTCCGCTTTGAAGACCGTCAGCCGGATCTTGTCGCAGAGGCGTATGATTTGGCCGTACGGATCGGAAGCATACCCGATTCCGCGCTGATCACGAGAAAACTTGCAAAGGTACGTTGGGCTGTCGTCGCCAGTCCTTCCTATCTGGAAGCCAGAGGGCGCCCCTCAAAGCCCGCTGAACTGGCTGCGCACAACGCCATACTCTACTCCTTCGATACGGTCAGCTGGCGTTTTCAAGGTCCGGATGGATGGGAACAAGTCCGCGTGAACTCACAATTCCGCACAGACAACGGTCAAATGATGCTTGCCGCGGCGCGCGGCGGACTTGGTATCGTGGTACTGCCCCTCTTCATGGTTCAAGAGTCGCTTGCCAGAGGTGAGCTCGAAGTCGTCGTCCCAGGCTATAGTCACGCGGGAGCAGATTTGCATATATTGATGCCACCAGCGCGCGCAGGCATCGCTCGAGTGCGCGCGCTGGTGAACTTCATGTATGAGAAATTCGAACGTGAGGTGTAATGACTGCCGCTCGTCGAGCTCAATAACCGCCGCCGGGAGTTCAAGACACGGCACCTTTAAGACCGGCTACTCTAAGTCTCAGAAACCCAAGGTGCCGTAATCCTAACGTCCATTGAAGATCACGACCGGCAAGGAGAACCGCAGGACCAGGCGCTCTTGACCGGATAGCGGGCGGTGGCTCCGTATTGCCGATGGCTTTCAAGTGGCCGTGCCAATAAGGCGGGCGAGCGAAACCTTAGCCAAATCGCGGAATTCCTGCCCGACTTGCGAAAGTGGATCGGTGACGCTGACACGCGGCTTGACGGAGGCCGCTATACGATCGCGCAGATCGGGGTCGGAAATGCTGGCATGTTCGACCAGTGCGCGGATAACAGTGTCGGTTGCGAACTTCTGAGCGCTTAGCGCAAGGGCAGATTTCTCGCGTCTCTCTATTTCGAGCTCCGCATGGCTCTCTGGCTTTCGGCGTCTCGACCGAATTCCGCGTTCTTTTTCCCAATAGCGGGCCGTGCCGCGCCCCAAATAGAGTATTTCCCAGGCGTGGTCGGGATCACCACCCTTGGCCGTGTCCGCATTCGCACCACACACGTGCAAAAACAGCTGACGCATGGCGGCATCCGCGAAGTAGGCTTGGGCGGTGGTTGGTGGTCCAAGTGGCTGAAATGCAGCCTCCGATTCCTTTGCCGCCTGGATGATGGCTGCATGTATCGCATCCATCATAGTTCTTTCCGCCTGCATCAAAGTGTCGACCTTGTCTTGCAAATCATTATCCTCTCGGAAGTTGCTGTATTCAATCAGAGGAGATGCCGACCAATTTTGTCAGATGTCTGCATCGGTCAGCCAAACTGGATTGGTAACATTAAGTGGAGATTACGCCGGAAGACCGAATGCGAATTTCAATTGAAGCTCCAGCAATCGATGCGCTGGCTTAAAGGAAACACACCTTCTGACCAACTGGCTCCTTTTATCGCAACAAACCCGGCTTAAGAGCGATGTGCTTGTACTCGATAAAGTCCTCGATTGCGGCAACGCCGTTCAGCCTCCCGAGACCGGATTGCTTGAAGCCACCCTCCTCCGTCCCGTCATACACCTTGGCCCAGTCGTTGACGAACACGGTTCCGGCTTCGAGCGCCTGTGCGACCCGTAACGAGCGGTCAAGGTCCCGTGTCCAGACCGAGGCGGACAGGCCAAAGTCGTTATCGTTTGCAAGCACGACGGCTTCCCGCTCATCTGAGAACCGCTGGATGGTTATCACAGGACCGAATGTTTCCTGCTGTACGACCGGCAGGCCGTTGTCGGAAACCTCCAGCATCGAAGGGCGAAAAAAAGCACCTTTCGCCAAAGGGCCTTGTGTCACGGGACCTCCTCGAACGACCGCAGTTGCACCCGCTGACAGTGCATTTTTCACCACGTTATCGACGCGGGCGACGTTCTGCTTATCGATTAGCGGCCCCATATCGCTTGCCGGATCGGATGCCGGCCCGACTTTGACGGCACGCAGCCGTTCGGCGAGGCCGTCGCGGACCCGTTCGTAGATCGAATTCTGTACGAGCAGCCGCGAGCCCGTCATACAGAACTGGCCGGCAAAGATGGTCAGTGCCTTTTCGAGAACCGGTAGCGTGGCGTCGATATCAGCGTCGTCAAATACGATCATCGGAGCCTTGCCACCGAGTTCCAACCCGAACCGCTTCATTCTCTTCGCACCGACGGCACCGATGGTACGGCCGGTTTGCGTGCTTCCCGTGAAGCTGATTGTCGGCACATCGGGGCTTTCAACCAGACGCGCTGCGCCCTCCGAGCCGCTTTCGATGAACATGTTCAAGATACCGCCCGGCAGGTCGTTCGCTTCCGCGAGGATCTCGGCAAGGACGCTGGCGATCTGCGCTGCCTGGCCGGGCATCTTAACGACGACCGCGCAGCCGGCAGCAAGTGCTGGAGCGAAGGAGCGGACCGCAAGAATGACAGGAGAATTCCAGGGAACGATAATCCCCGCTACTCCCATCGGCTGGCGCAGAATCACGGAGAGGCTGCCGGGCTTGGGCAATGTCGCTCGCCCTGCCTCCGTACGAGCCATAGCAGCCCAGTATCGAAGCTTGCTCGGACTACCATCGATCTCCAGCGCCGCCTCGCCGAGCAGTTTGCCGTTTTCAAGCGAGAGGATGTCGATCAGGCGCTCGCGATTTCGCTCGACTGCCGATGCCATCTGATCGAGCACCCTTGCACGAAGCTCAGCATCGTCGCGCCAGGCGGTTTCGCGGAATGCGCGTTTTGCGGCTTCGATGGCAGAGTGCGCGGCCGCTCCGCCATCGTCCGGATAATCTCCGATCGTCTCATATGTCGCTGGATCGATGGAGCGGCCGCGTTTGGAAGACGAGACAAAGGTGCCGTCGATCCAGTTATTTGCGGAAATCGTGGTCATTGACTTGTCTTTCTGACGTTGCAAGGGTGCGCGAGATCTGGCCCGCCCTTTGAGTGGCGACCTCCGCATATATCGGGGCAGGCCTTGCCCGCCCGATTCCGGGTTGGGGTGGCGGACGAACCCGGTCAGGTCAGGAACGGTGGCGGATTTTCGCCCCGCAAACGGTAATTCGGCCGGGGCCTTTCCAAGCGGATAGATTCCAGCACGGTATAGGCGTGGTACTTCGTCTGGGTCGTCACGCCGGCAAGCCGCTCGGACCAGAGCTGGCCATTGCTGCTCTTCTTTTCCAGGACGTATTTCGTGGCGAAATTGGCCATAGAATTGATCCAGTTCTCGGTGCCGGAAAACACCTGGTCGCAGCCGGCGCCCTCCAGGATGCTCACGAGCGCATCCGACCGGCTGAATCGATCCACGGCCGCCTGCGCTCCGTCGAGGACGTCCTGGAAATATTCGATTGAAGCCGCGACCGTTTCCGGCGTCCCGTATTTCATGTGATGGCCGGCGACGAGGAAATCGAAGTCATATTCCATCAGTTGCTTCTGGGCTTCGTACCAGCCAGTGATATTTTGCGATGCGTCGCAATGCATGAAGGTGGCGCTGCCGGGACTGACGATGTCGATGACGGTCAGCACCTTTTGCGCTGGCGCATAGATGAAGATATTGCCGGGGCAGTGGTTCTCGCCCTTGTAGGAGAGTTCCAACGTCACCCCGCCGACGACAAGCAGATGATCCTTGTGGAATGTCAGGGTTGGCACCGGTCGGTTTGGATCGGGGAACCGCTCCAGCAATTCCCTGGTGATGTCGTGCGCGACGATCTCGACATCCGGCCCGAAAACCGAAGCGGCACCGATGTGATCGGTGTGCCAATGGCTGTAGATCACGTGCGTTACCGGCTTGTCCGTAACGTCTTCGATCGCGGCCAGCATGTTTTCACCGATCGTCGGCGGTGCGTCGATAGCGACGACACCATCGCTGGTCACGACGAAGGCCGCGTCATAGCCGCCGCTGGTGACCCAATAGAAACCGCCACGAAGCTCCTCGACATGGTAGCCGAGCCTCTGGAAGCGGTCGGAGGAGAAATACTCAGGATAATATCCCGGCGGATCAGCCGGGTGCTCCCCGGCCTCCGGAAAGCCGTAATGGTCGATCCCGAAAAAGTTGGGCTCGTCGGTTGCTCTGATCAGCTTCTGGTGTCGGTCGCACATTTACTCAATCCTCAATGTTCGCAATATCGAAAGAAGTGGGTGGTTAAGCGGCTTGCGGGGGAAAGCGCAGGACAGCCTTGATCACGCGCCCCGCCGCGACATCGTCAAACGCCCCGTTGATGTCGGCGAAGTCGTAGAAAGTGAGCAGCCTGTCGAAGGGGAAACGGCCGCTTCGATAAAGACCGACCAGTTCCGGAATCATCAGGCCGGAAATTGCATCGCCCTGGATAATCCCGATGAGGCTTTGCCCTACCGTGAGCCGGGAGGCATCGACGACCGCGCCCGAATGGTCATTGAAGGCGACGAAACCGAACTGCCCCATCGGAGCAAGAGCGCCTATGCCGGCATCGAGGTTCTCCTTCCGACCGCTCGTGTCGAGAACGTATTCGACGCCGCGAGAGGTGATATCCCTGATCGCTGCGGCAACATCGGTTTGTTCACGCGGGTTGACGCAATGCGTCGCGCCGAGGTCGGAAGCGAGTTTCAGCCGTTCGGTACTGACATCGACGGCGATAACGACAGCCGCATCGGCAATCTTTGCAGCCATGACCGCCGCCAGGCCGACTGCCCCTACACCGAAGATGGCGATAGATGCGCCTACCGGCACGTTGAGCGCCTTCAAGACAGAGCCGGCGCCGGTCTGAAAGCCGCAACCGAGCGGGCCAAGCAGTTCAAGCGGCACGTCGTCCGGGACCTTGACGGTATTGCGCTGGTGAGCGAGCGCATATGTGGAGAATGAGGACTGACCGAAGAAGTGCGCATTGAGCCTGTTCCCGTCGGACGCTGCAACGCCGATCGTTCCATCGAGCCTGGCGCCGGCGAAATTCGTTTCCCAGACGTGGTCGCAGTAGGCCGCATGGGAAGACATGCAGGGCTTGCAGTGGCCGCAGGAGTGATAGGAAAGAACGACATGATCGCCGGGCTTGAGATGCGATACGGTCGATCCGACGCGTTCAACGATGCCGGCGCCTTCGTGGCCGAGGATCGCGGGGAGCGGCGTCGGCATGAGCTGTTGCCTGACATGCGCATCGGTTGCACAGATGCCCGTAGCAACCATGCGGATGAGCACTTCGTCGGGGCGCGGCGCCTCAAGCTTCACTTCACGGAGGATGAAGGGGCCGTTTTTTTCTTCCAGTACGGCTGCGGTGGCGGATTGGGTCATCTGTTCCTCCATGGGCTGATTGTGGATGCCGGGGCGAGTGATCCCGCTCACGGACCAGGGGCGATCCATGTTCGGAAGGCTTGATGAAATCCGCTTGAGTTTCGAACGAGTGGTGGTGAAGCGGCTTGTGTTCTCAGCCCGTTTGCGGGTCTGCTGTTCGCAAACATATCCGTGCTGTCGAACGGCTAAAGACAGCAATGGCGGAACGTCGGGTTGCTGATAACGAAACCCCTTGTGGTTTCGTGGCGGCTGGAAGCGAGATCAGGCAGGTCGCATCGTGCCGGCATTCGGGAATTTGCCTTGGCGGTATGCGGCATAGTAGCCGGCAAGCTCCTCTTCGGAGCCTGCGATAAATGGGCCTTGTGCTGCGACATGGATTTTTTGCGGTTGGCCTGCATACAAAAGCACGCGCGCGCCATCTTCACCCGCTTTCAGCCTTATGGCGCTTTCACCGTCAGTTGCCACCGGATTGGTCCAACCGACCTTATCCGTCGTTAGCGTCGTCGCTCCGGTGCCTGCTTCGATTTCGCCCGCGATGACCACCACAAAGCCATTATAGGATGACGGCAAAACCTGCTCAAACTCGGCTCCCGCCTCAAGCCGAATGTCGACCAGGGTTACGGGCACGGCATTCTTCGTCGACGCGACGATCCCTGCCGAGCGGCCGCTGTAAACGGTCGCCACGAAGCCATCGCCGCGGTGTCCCGGCATTTTATCGCGCCTCAGGATCTGCACCCTTGGCGCCATATTGCGGTCCTGCTCGGGAAGAACCAGCCATAGCTGAAACAGACGCATTCCTGTCGAGACCTGGGCATCTTCCGAATGGACGATGCCGCTTCCGGCGGTCATCCACTCCACATCGCCCTCAATTAGACGCCCACCGGTATCTGCCATCGTGCCGTCAAGCATGAACGTAACAGTCTCCAGGCCGGCATGTGGGTGGGCCTCGCCGAATTGCCCCTCCCCGGTCACATGGTCGTCCGCCATCAAGAAGAACGGATCAGTTGCGGAAAAATCTCCTGGCGCGACGACGAGGGCCGCCTTGTGCCGCTCGCCTGCGAAACCGGGCCCGAGAGGCGGTGTCGTCGTAATCCTGCTGATGGACCTGTGAAGCATCTTTGCCTCCTGAAGTTAAGGGCGCCCATCCGCTCTATTGCGAATGAAGGGCGCCTCGAATGATGTCGCTGATTTTGAGCGAATGACTGCTCGCAGCAAGTCGCGATAGTTCGAACCTTATGTTGCCAAACCAGCAACGCCGCAGGCCATCGAAGTTGGGTTAGACTGCGGGGGATTGATGCGGTCAATCGAACAAGAGAGCACGATGATGAGACTGACGCGACGAGTTGGCAGCTTTTTCCGTGAGGAAACATGGGACTTTCCCGAGCATGAAAGACCAGTCGTCGCTGGGTCGCCGGCGACGCCTGAGCATGCCCTGACGCTGCGGACCGCCTATGCCCTCGTTGCAATTCTGGTCGGCCTGACAGGCGGGCTTGGCAACGCGCTGGTCATGGTCAACATCACGGAACTACAGGCAGGCTTGGCGTTGAGCTCCGTTCAAGCGGCCTGGCTGCCAATGGCCTATGCCATGACCAATATTTCCGCCAATATGCTGCTGATCAAGCTCCGGCAGCAATATGGCCTGCGTGTATTCACGCAGCTTGCCCTTGGCCTGTATGCCCTCCTCTCCCTTACCCATCTGTTGACCGCAGATCACTGGCTCACACTTGCCATCCGGGCTGCAAGCGGCTTTGTTGCGGCGGCGTTAACGCCGTTGTCCTTGTTCTACGTGATGCAGGCCCTTCC
This sequence comes from Agrobacterium sp. CMT1, assembly GCF_037203725.1. Lineage (NCBI taxonomy): Bacteria > Pseudomonadati > Pseudomonadota > Alphaproteobacteria > Hyphomicrobiales > Rhizobiaceae > Agrobacterium > Agrobacterium sp. CMT1. The sequence continues at coordinate 1,007,207 of NZ_JBBCAR010000007.1, read as the reverse complement.
AGACCGTTGGCGCATCCGGGGCCTCATACTTGGCCTTGGTATCTCGCAATGCGCGTTCCCGCTCGCAAGCGTCGTCTCGCCATGGCTGTCTGTCAGCGCGCATTGGCAGTCGATATTTCTGTTCGAAGCCGGGCTTGCATTTCTCTCCTTCGCCGCCGTCGGTGCATTTCGGCTGCCACCCGCCGAGCGAGAGCGAGCATTCGAACCTTTGGATTTCCTCACCTTTCTGCTCTTGGGTGGTAGCCTCGCTATGATTGCAGCAGTGTTGGGGCTCGGACGACTGGAAGGATGGTTCGAGGCGCCTTGGATAATCTGGTTTCTGTCGCTTGCGCTTCCAGTGATCATCACCGCGCTAATACTCGAGAACGACCGGACCACACCTCTCCTCAACCTGCGTTGGCTTGGGAGCGGTGATATTGTCCGCTTTGGTTTTGCAATTCTCATGGCCAGGATCGTCCTTGCCGAACAGAATGTTGCAACCGGATTTTTAACGGCGCTGGGAGGCAGCGACGAACACCTCAGAGCACTTTCGATCGTCACCTTTGTCGGCGCTGTTGCGGGCGTGATCGTGAGCGCAATAACGGCAAATGTCGAAAAACTGGCGATCCCCATGACGCTGGCGGTCACCGCGATAGCTGCTGCGACACTTGCCGACAGCTCCGCCACGAGCCTTGACCATCTGCCCTGGTTTTACCTGTCCCAAGCGGTGATCTCATTCGCCGCCATGTTTTTTCTTGGGCCCGCGCTGGTGTTAGGCATCACGAGCGCGCTGCAGAAAGGCAGCCGAGAACTCTTGAGTTTCACCGTCCTTTTTGGGGCAGTCAATTCGATGGGCGCTCTCACCGGCCAGGCCCTGTTCGGCGCCTGTATCGACGGCATCGCGATTGCTTCGCAAAATTGGGTCCTTGCCCAACAAAACGCCTTGCGCCTGGCGGCGGTGTTGGCTTTCTTAACCGCGGCCTATCTGGCTGTGCTCCTCGCAATTCGCATTCGCCATAAGCTGGCGGAAATTCGCCGTGATAAACACATGTCCACTAACGGTGCTGCCCATATCGATCCGGTTGGTCCGACCAAGCGGCAGTCAGGAATGCCTTGGCACCCGCCGACGCTTTCGTTTCAGGCGCGAGTGGTCTTGAGCGCTATTGCGACAACCGGGGCAACACTTCTTTTGGTCGCAGTGTGGCCGCAGGAGCGGTAGGCGATATCCACCGCGTGGATGTTCGCTCATACTATTTATCGATTTCATCGCAGTGCCGAGGGTCGATTACATCTTGCCCAGGACGCCGGGGAGCGTTCGGTAACGTGACCTGGAGCATTACAGATGTCGGATAAGAAATTTCGTGTGGGTATTATTGGAGCAGACACTCACGCAAGTTGGGCGGGCGCATCGCATGTGCCAGCCCTGGCGTCACAACCTCACCTGACGCTGGCGGCAGTCGCGACCCGACGCGAGGAAAGCGCCAAGGCGGCGGCCGAAGCATTCGGAGCAGAACTCTGGTTTGCCGATCCCTATGCGATGATAAGAGATGAGAGCATTGAGGTCATCACGGTCGCCGTGAAAGTGCCGGCACACAAGGAGCTCGTGATGGCCGCCCTGCAGGCGGGCAAATCGGTCTATTGCGAAGCGCCTCTGGGCGCAACGCTGTCGGAAACAAACGAGATGGCTGCGGCAGTGGGGTCTTTGCATACCGCGATCGGCCTGCAAGGCCGGCATAATCCTGCCGTCCGGCGTGCGGCCGAACTGGTCGCTTCAGGAAAGCTCGGGCGCTTGATGTCCGCGCGTGTCGGCGCGACCACATTCGGCTACGGTCCGCAATCTCCAAGCATGTATGACTATTTCAACAAGGCCGCTTCCGGCGCCAGCTTCATGACGATTACGGCAGGCCACGTGCTGGACGTCATCGAGGCAGTGCTCGGGAACATCACCGAGGTTGATGCGCGCACGGAGTTGCTCTGGCCGGAGATCGAGATCGTCGATACAGGTGATACTTCGAAGCGAGAGGTTCCGGATCATCTCGATCTGATCGCAAAGACGGCAAGTGGTGCGCCTGTATCCGTGCAGATTCTGGCCGGCGTCCATGCAGAAAACGCGAGTTTCGTTTTTGAGATCCGTGGCTCGCAGGGCTCGCTTATGCTCACCGGCAATCACCTGGCAGGCGTACAGGTCGGAGACATTTCAATTTCGTCAAGCCTGGAATTTGCTGCGCCCGACAGGCCGGTCTCCAATGGTGTCGGCCCAACAGCCGCCGATTTCTGGGCAGGAGCCGCTATCAATGTCGGGGAGGTTTATGCGTCCCTGGGGCGGGATCTGACGAATGGTACATACACCACTCCAGGTTTCGACCATGCGCGCCATAACAGCCGTTTGATCGCAGCCGTCGAGCTTGCGGCAAGAACTGGCGAACGGCAACACCTTGTTTGACGTGTCGCAGAATGGCTCGGCGTTCGCACAGGATGTCGAGCCGGCCGTTAGCGCGTCAATTGGGAATACGCTCAACAAAAGCCATCGCCGCCGCCCAATCTCGGAAATCAAAAAGAAGGACGACATCATGCAAATGCGCAAGCTGGGTGAAAGCGGGTTGTTCGTGTCGGAGTTGTGCTTCGGCGCCATGACATTCGGGGGAACCGACGGGCTATGGGGAAAAGTGGGGAGACTCGACCAGGAGGATGCCGATGCACTGGTCAAGGCCGCTCTCGTCGCCGGCATAAACCTGTTCGATACAGCAAATGTCTATGCGCGCGGACGTAGCGAAGAAATACTGGGACGCTCGCTGAGGAACCTTGGCGTGTCGCGCAGAGATGTCGTGATCGCCACCAAAGTCGCCTCCGCCATGGGTGAGGGACCGAACCATCGCGGCGCTTCGCGTGGTCATATAATCTCCGAATGCCAGGCAAGCCTCGGCCGGCTGGGTGTGGACTACATTGATCTATACCAGATTCACGCCTTCGATTCCGCGACGCCGATAGAGGAAACGCTGGAGGCGCTCGACACGCTCGTCCGGGCCGGCGATGTTCGCTACATCGGCCTTTCGAACTGGGCCGCGTGGCAGGTCATGAAGGCGATCGGGATAACACGCGCCAGAGCTCTCGCGCCCGTTACATCAATGCAGGCATATTATACGCTTGTCGGGCGCGATCTGGAACGGGAGATTGGCCCGCTGCTCTCATCTGAACGTGTTGGCCTCATGGTGTGGAGTCCACTTGCCGGCGGCTATCTCACCGGAAAGTACTCCGCCGGTGGTAACGCAGCAGGCGGCCGACAGACGGAATTGGATTTTCCACCCATCGATCGCATCCGGGGGGAGCCCCTGATCGCGATCCTTAAAGCCGTCGCGGAGAAACACGGCGCTAGCCCGGCTCAGATCGCGATCGCCTGGTTGCTGAAGCAAAGCATCGTCTCGACCGTCATCGTCGGTGCCAAGCGCGTCGAGCAATTGCAGGAAAACATTCGGTCCGCATCGATTGCGCTGGACGATACCGACTTGGCGAAGCTCGATGAGGTCAGTCGTCTGCCTGTCGAGTATCCGGGTTGGTTGCTGAATGACGGAAACGGACATTCGCGCTGACGCGGAAAAGATGCTTGAGATCGATGAAGGATGAGTTTAATTATCCATTCCATGAATTTACACGGTATCGATCTCAATCTTCTCGTTGCCTTTGATGCCCTCAATTCCGAGCGCAATGTGACACGCGCCGGAAGCCGTATTGGCCGGACCCAGCCGGCCATGAGCGCGGCTTTGTCGAGATTGCGGTTTCTGCTGCGGGACGAATTATTCGTTCGCGGGCCGAACGGACTTCAACCTACACCGCGAGCGGTAGAACTTGCCGAACCGATCTCACTTGCTCTGCGGGACATCCAGCGGACATTGCAATTCACGCAGGGTTTTGATCCCGGCAAATCGACCGTATCTTTTTCCATTGCCGTTTCGGCACATGCAGGTTCAGTCATATTGCCGCGCCTCCTGTCGCTGCTTGAGGAAAAAGCCCCCGGAATTGATATCAAGGTCAGGGATTATAGCAGCCGTGATGACGCGGTTTCCCTGCTCGACAGCGGCGGCGTTGATCTGACGGTCGGCATTCCCCCCACGCCCACGAGCCGGATCCTCAGTGCCCGGCTTTTCCAGGAGCGGTTCGTTTGTATCCTTAGGAAGGATCATCCAATCCTCGGCCGCCCTTTCGATCGCGAGACTTTTCTATCTCTGAGGCATATTCTGGTGGCACCCGATAATGAGGGACTGGATGTCGCCGATGCCGCACTGGCTTCGAAGAATTTCAGGAGGCGGGCGGCCGTGACTATTCCCCATATGCACGCCGCGCCGGCATTGGTTGCATCGTCGGATATGGTCGCGACCGTCATCGAAAGCGTGGTTGCTCATTCAGGCTTTGCGGAGCGTCTTGCAGTCTTCGATTTCCCGCTCCCCCTAAACCCTGTCCCATTCGTGCTGTCCTGGCATCGTCGCAATGACGGGCACCCGGCCCAGCAATGGCTGAGAAACGGTATGCTCGCGGCGTTTCCCCACGTGTGGCTCTCTTCAGAAAATATCTGCAGCGATCTTGCCCCGCAGTATTACTAGGCGGCCATCGTATCGCGGCAAGCAGCGAACGCGTCACGCTCAGTTTGCTATCACACGGCCATCGGCGTCTGATGCACGACGATTGGCGCGTGGAACGGAACGCGGTCGTAAAGGTCAACGATGTCCTGGTTCATAAGGCGGACGCAGCCGGATGAAACAGCTTTGCCGATGGATTGCCATTCGGGATTGCCGTGGAGACGATACAGCGTATCTTTTCCGTTCTGGAAAATATAAAGAGCGCGAGCGCCGAGCGGGTTATGCAGTCCAGGATCCATCCCTCCGTTTGCTACAGAGTATTTTTCCAGTTCGGGTTGCCTCGCAATCATCTCGCTTGGCGGCTTCCATCTTGGCCAATGCTGACGCCAGTGGATATATCCGTTCCCTTCCCATGAAAATCCGTCGCGCCCGATGCCAACGCCATATCGTAACGCAGTTCCGCCGTTTTCCACCAGATAGAGAAATCGCCTTGGCGTATCGACGACAACAGTTCCCGGCGCCTCCCCGGTCGGGTCAGCAACGCGCTGCCTGAGATATTCCGGGTTCATTCGCTCAAAAGGAACTGCAGGAACGACATGTCCCCCGTCCTCAAATGCAGCGTAACGGGAAGCGAGATCCGGGTCGACCGGTGAAGGCTGCGGAGTGGCAATGGGCTGGGGCGAGCCCGACGCCGATCTTTCTTGGACTGTTGTGCATCCGCCGAGTATGACCGGCGCGGCTAAAGAGCCGACTATGAACGTACGACGGGATATGAAACTGTTTCGGTTCTGCATCATGGAAGGCGACTTTCGGGTTGCGGCTGGCACACGTGCTTGCATCGTACGGTATCCTCCAACAGAGGGAATATTCCATATCTGCATGAGTGATAGCCGTCATAACCGTTGGCTATGCCATGCGCCGCTACCGCTGCACCGGGGAGATCCCGTCAATGTTCCTGAGCCGCGGCATAACAAAGTCCGTAAATGCCCGGACGACCGGTCGCATGAACTTTGTGGACGGATAGGCGAGAAATGCTTCGGTAGATCGCAGCCAATATTCGGGAAGCACCCTTACAAGCTCGCCGCTGGCCAACAAGTGCAATACGAGGTTCTTCTGCACAAGTCCCACACCCCGTCCTCGTAAAAGTGCTGCAATCATGACATGCGCATTGTTCGTTATGAGCAATGGCCTGACGGTGACGTCTTCGGCGCGCGCATCAGGTCCCAACAGGGAAATAGCATTGCGCTGGGCAAGCATCTTCGGAGTGCCAATAACCTCAAGCTCTGAAAGTCGTCCCGTGTCGTCAATCTGCCCCACCTGTTGCAGGTAGAGAGGGGAAGCGACGAGAAATCGCTCCACCCATCCGATGCGGCGTGCGATGACGTCCTGATCCTCGATTTTCCCGTAGTGAACTGACAAATCGAAATTATCATAGACCAAGTCGACTGTGCGCTCGTCGAGAGCCAGTTCGACGGAAATCCCGCAATACTTTTCCTGAAATTCCCCGACTATCCGTTCGAGATGACCAACACCAATGCAGGATGGGGCGTGAATTTTTAGATTGCCTTCGATTTCACCTGTGTTGATGCGAACGCCCTCCAGCGCCGCGTCGATCGATGCGATCGCAACACGGCTGGCCTCGTATAATTCGAGCCCATGCGCCGTCGGGCGAACGATTTTCGACGAGCGCTCCAGAAGCCTGGCTTGAACGTGCCGTTCGAGGTTCGAAATATGCTTCGTGACCGCCGGCTGCGTTACCCCCAGGTCCCGTGCCGCAGCAGTAATCGACCCCTTCTCGACGGTGCGGATGAAGGCTTTTAAAGCAACGTTGATATCCATGATATTGCTCTTGATTATGATTGACCCCAGCCATAACCAGATGTTTGGAATATGGCTTGATGATGTCTGGACGCGGGACAGGGGCGCATTTCAACGTCATGGATCCGGTTGCCGCCCGCGACCGGTCAATCATCTCACGACTATCAGCGCAAACCGCGCAATCACCGCTTGGATTTCAGCCCGCTGTTGATTTCCCTCAGTAATTGTTTCTGCTGATCGTTCGTATTCTCCAGGGCATGAAGCCAAAGCAGCGTTGCCGCCTGGCGCTTCCTGCCGCCGCTCAGCGCGTTGTCGAAGTCTCTCATCCATGATCCAAGATGGGCGATGTAATCTTCGGCAAGAGCTGAAATCTCGACGTCGTCACTATCTGGCCCCAACGCGTCGAAACGATCCCCCAGCTCTCGCACGGTAGCACCATATTCGAGATCCGCGAGTTGATCATAGAGCCGGGCCAGTTCTGCGCGCTGCCCTTCATCCAAAAGGTGTGACAGGAGTACGGATTGTTCCCGACCAGCCCGCACCGCTTTAGGGTCTCGCCCGACCTCCAGCGGCATCAGAGAGGCAGCAAATTCCGGCGCCATGTCGGGCGGTCCTTTGCCGTCACGCAGGGCTGTGACAGTCCGGCGTTGACGCTCCAGAAGTTCGATCTGCCGCGTGAGCCCCTCAAGAAGGGCGTCCAAACTGTCCTCGCTCATTTCGGCACGACCGTCGAGAAAGGCTGGGATTTGCGAGAGCGAGAAACCGAGCGCTGTCAATTGACCGATACGCAGCAGTCGGATCAAATGCGGCACGCTGTAAGCGCGATACCCATTGTTCTGTCTTGGCGGCTCCGGCAAAAGTCCGATCTGGTGGTAGTGCCGCAGCGTGCGGATGCTTACACCCGCCAGTCCTGCAATCTCCTTACTGCGCATGCGCCGCCCTCATTACTCGCCCCTCAAATGCCGTGCAAGAAAGCGCTCGATCCTCCGATAAAGCTCAATATTGCTATCCTCGTTGATGAACCAGTGTCCTTCGCGCTCATTGAGAAGATAGTCGACCTCCACACCATTCGCACGCACCCTTTCCACCACCAGATCCGCCTGTGCCTTTGCAACGCGCACGTCGTTCGCGCCGTGAACCACCAAAAGCGGTTTGGAAATGCAATCAAGCCGGCTGACCGGCGAGCGTGCAAGCATGTCCCGGTTCTGCGTCTCAATATCAGGATCGCCCATGTAAGAAAGGTAGGTGTTGATCAGCGCAGGTCGTACGAACGGGACGGCCCCATCCACCAGCATCCGGAGATCGGACATGCCGGAGTAGGAAATGGTTGCGGCGAAGCGCTCCGGCGTGAAGCTGGCGCCCACCAGCGCGGCGTAACCGCCATAGGAGCACCCGTAGATCGCTACCCGTGCCGGGTCGGCAATACCCTGCCCGATTAGCCAGTCGAGCCCGTCGATCAGGTCGTCATGCATGCGCCCGGAGAACTCCCCTATAGCTGCTTGCATGAACGCCTTGCCATAGCCGGTCGAGCCGCGAAAATTCACCTGCAGCACGGCATAGCCGCGGTTGGCGAGGAACTGCACTTCCGGATCATAGATGCAGGCGTCGCGATACCAGGGCCCGCCATGGACCAGAAGTACGGTCGGCAGCGCACGCGGCTCATCCTTGGCAGCGAACCAGACGGGCAGCGTGACATGGCACGGCAACGTCAATCCGTCGCGCGACAGCACATCGACGGGTCGCACGCTCGCCAGCCGCTCGGCGTTGAGCGCTGAGAATCGCTCGCCAAGCACATACGCTTCACCGCTCTCATGTTCGTAAAACCATGTCGTGCCGGGATGCCGGTCATTCCAAAATTCCGCCACCCATTGTCGCCCATCGGCATCGCAGGAAATGTACCCTATTTCCCCCTCTGACAGCCGCTGTAGGCTGTCTAGCACGGCGGCAAAATGCGCGTTCAGAGGCCGTATCAGCTGTCTTTTGCCAAGATAACGCAGTCCCAGCAGCTCGCCTGTCACAGGATTGGTTATCAGGCACGAGGGAAAGCGCGGATCGGCCTCTGGCCGCGGCGTATCGAGGCTGAAATCGGGCTGGCTGTCGACGACCCTGTGCGTGCCCGTCGCAAGGTCAATGGCAGCAAGATAGGTGTGGTCGCTGCCCGCGTTGCAGCCAACCAAGATGCTCTTTCCATCCGCCGCCACCATCAGCGGCATCGGGCCGATTGGCTGGTCGCGTCCGCTCAGCTTCGCCAACGTGGTGAAAGCACCGTTCTCGTACCGAGCCAGTTCGTGGTCACCCCCGTCGTTGATGATGAAGGCATGCAGTGCGTTCGGCGTGATGATCCAGCGTACGAACCGACCGGGACTAATGGCAGCGACCCTGGTTTCAGCGCTTTCGATATCGACCTCGTACAGGTCGATCAAACCCGGACTTCTGAGGTTCATCTGCACGAAAGCCTTGCCTGGAAACGCGGCGGACAAGTCCAGTCCCATTACCCGCACACCGGAATAGGGCGTCAAGTTGACAGTCCTAGCCTTCCCGCCCACCGTCTCTGCCCCGTCCACCTCCACACGATGAAGGTGCCAGTTCTCGTCGCCCTGGGTGTCTTGGACGAAGAGGATGTAGCGAGCATCACGCGTCCAACTGAAGCCGTCGATATTGCGCATGTCATCGCTAGTCAGTCGCCGCCCCGCGCCTTGTCCGACTGGCCGCACCCAGATATTCAACCGCCCATGCCAGGGCGCCAGATAGGCCACCAGCCGGCCATCGGGCGAAATCTGAGCCCGCGAAAATTCTGGCATTCCAAAAAGCGTTTCAATCGGGATGAGATCAGGTGCAGTCATGTCGAACCTCGCATCGCCGACGGCGCCATCGCGGGCCGCCAGACCCAAACAATATCGACACACTGCCTGAACTATGACGTCGCGTCGGGGTCAACCGTGAAAGCCAGCTTGGTGCGGAATCACGTAATTTCTGCGTAACTGTGAGATTCCATATGGGTCTGGCGGGATCGCGCTTCGCTCTCGCAATTGACTGACTTGCCTAAAAAAAAAGGTACACCAAATGAGCAAAGCCTCCCAAGATCACATCGTCATTCGACGCCTGTCTGCCGGAACAATGTTCGCAGGCCTCCTTATCCTGACCGGTTGCCAGACACCGGAACAGGAACGCTACGCCGATCTCGACACCTGCTCTGGAATGGGCGCACGATACGGATCATCGTCACATACCGCATGCATGCTCCAGCAACAGCAGCGTCGCGACGACGCGCAACTGCGGGCCCTTGAGTCGGCAAGGCTAAGCCAAATCATGGCAGAAGATGCACGCCGGCAGCATGAGCGCATGAGAAGAGAGCGACGACGGGACTAGTTCCGAGTTCGGTGTGAGGCTCGAGCGGAGACGTTTGCGCCCAGCCTCTCACCAATGATGCGCCCCTTTACGCAAACCGGATCTCGTCAAAGCCACTATATCGGAAAACGGTGGCTCAACTGGTTCTGATCTTCGTATTCGATAAAGGTCCGCGACGTGTTGAAGCCGCTTTCCAACACCGGACACACGCTGGGACCCGACCACACCACTGTACCGAAGTCGGACTTCGTTTGCATTGCCGGGCGCCCACCCGCCGACCTGGAGCGTGATACGAAAGCACGCCGGTGCTTACGCGGTTGCTCGGCTTTTGGGTTGCACGCGCAAAGATGAGCCACAGCACATGCTGGAACCCTTCCTGGGTTTTTAGGGGTTGAGATGCTGGCGATGACCCGTCAGATTGGCCTGTGTGATCGCCTCAAGCACCCGGTGACGATCGAGCGCGACCGCGAAGTCTGGCGCATCTGCGGTTCCGTCGCGAAGGTCGGCGGCGAGCTGGGCATAGAGCCGCGCGACACCCGCCGCAGGCGCTTCGAGTTGCAGGTCGGGAGCCGCATATCGTGTTGGAATCTGTAGCTGCTGGGCAGGCTCGCTGCCGCGGCGCAAAGTGATGGTCATATCACCGAAGTGGATGTAGCCCGATGCCGTCTCCACGCGCAGACTGCCTTCCGTGCCCTGGATCTCCCACACCAAGCAGGCGGACTGTCCGGCGCTGTAGTGTAGAGAAGTGACGATCCCACCTTCGAGAGCGCCGGCGACGATGATCTCGTCCGGCGCATCCTTCGGGAGGGACGAGCCATCCGAAAGGCGGACGCCGTCGCCGCGCTGATTGGCAACGATGGCGGACAGGCTCTTGAATCCGCCGAGCACGTGGGCCAATGGTTGGAGCGCGTGGCCGAGCATGATGCTTTGAAGCGTCGCGCCATTTGCTGCGCGAGCCATGTACTCGAATGGCGGGTCGTATCGGCCGACCCACATGTCATCGTTCAGATGCGCTCGGATGCTCGTGCTGAGCGGCATGCCGATCACGCCCTGACGGACGAGGTCATGAAGGTAGCGGATCGGCGGGTGCAGGCCGCCCTGCAGGCCAATAACCGTACGCAGCCGCCGTTTGCGGGCAAGCCCCTCTATCGCTCCGGCTTCCGATAGATTTCGCGCGAGCGGCCATTCGCAATAGACCATCTTGCCCGCGGCGAGCGCGTCGGAAACGATCTGCTGGTGATCCGAAACCTTGACCGCAACTACCACCAGGTCGACCTCGGGCCGAACGACCAGTGCCTGATGTGTGTCAAAGGCGAGATCGGCGCCCAGTCGGCTAGCGGTCGCGTTCGCACTCTCCATACGCGTCGTGCTGACGGCGCGAATCTGGAATGCATCGAGCGCCCGCAGTGCCGGGACGTGCGCAACTCCGCCCCAGCCTCGATCGGCACTGGCGCCGACGATGCCGACGCCGATCCGGGTGTTTGGTGAATTGGTCATGTAGGCGTGCTCCTGTCTGGTGCAGCCCGGGCAATGCTAGCCTTGCTGCGTCACATGGTTTCGTTTCCCGACAAATGATTGGGCGCAAGCGTGAGGAGTTAAGCGTGTCTCCAATGGGCCTCGAGTTCGCGCGCGACATCGGCCGGACGCTCTATCATCGGCCAATGCGAGGCGCGCAGCTTAACGACGGCGCGTGCGTGCGCGGCGTTGCCGAGCTCGTCGGCGAAGCGGTGCGGCAGAAACGGATCGTCCATGCCCCAGATCACGAGTGCTGGCGCCGTTATCCTGCGTAGATCCGGCTTCCACTCCTCCCCGACCTCGATTGCGGAACGGTAAAGTGCGAGAATGCTTGCCCGCATGGTGGTATCGAGATGCCGAACCGATTCATCCGCCGCATCTTTCGGCATCTGCGCCTCGACGAGTTTCGCCGCAAATTCCTCGAGGTCGAGATCCTTCATCCATTGCTCGCCTTCACCTGGCGTCTGCCAGATCTTGGCGAGATAGTGCCACGGATATTCCGGATCGATCGGCCCACTGATGCCGGTCCAAGTCCGCACCAGATCCGGCCGGATCGACGTCAGACGGCCTGTCAGCAGGCAGCCCCAGTCATGACCGACCAGATCTACGGGTTCGCCGAACTCATCGATCCGGTTGGTAAGCCAGTCGAGATATTCTTCCTTTGTTGACCTGAAATCCGACGGCAACGGATGACCGAAGCCGGGAAGATCGATCGTGACGATGTCACTGCGTTCAAGATGAGAGCGAACGGTGTCCCAGATCCGGTGGGTGTCGGGTACGCCGTGGACGAGAACTGCAGGCATGTCGCGATCTCCTTGCTGGTTGTTGCCAGGAGAATAGGGACATGGTGGCATCGCGGAAGTCGGCGTCAGAGAAACCCGGCGTTGCTATTGGCGCAACCCTTGCCGTTGTGCGCTCTAAGCCGCGCCGCTTTTCCCAGGAAGATAGTCACGCGAGCCGCTGTTGTCGTCCTCGAGATGATAGACCGTCGGTTCCCCCGAGAAGTATTCCTGTATGGCTCCCATGAACTGCTCATGGTCTTCGCTCGCGTCGAAACCCGGAGTATGATCGTCAAGCGACCGCCATCGCACGATCAGATTGAATACCTCCGGCGTTTCGATCCCCTGGGCGAGGACATGACCGCGGTAACCCCGCGCACGTGTGAGCAAAGGAACAACACCTCCGAACGCTTGCCTGAACTCGCTGATCTTGTCCTTTTGGACAGGCAGCACAGCGATCTCGTAAATCATGATTGCACCTTTGTGTCGGCTTGCGGATCAATGGCAATCGCGATCTTGCCGCGCAAACCGTTGTTTGGTTTCTCGAGCAGCGCATGGGCAAGCGGAAGGTCGGCGAGCGAATAGACGGCGCCAACATGCGGCCTCAGCTGACCGCGTTCCACCAGAGTGCTCAGCTCGTTGAGCTTGCCTTGGTTCTGCCTCGTGAAGACGAAGTGGTAGCTCGCGTTCCTGCCCCATGCCTCAATGAGATTTTGAGGCTGTGCGATGTCCACGATCGAGACGACGCGGCCGAGTTGTGCAAGCGCCTTCGGGCTGTGGGACAATGTTTCGCCGCCGAGGGTGTCAAACACGACGTCTACTCCGCGGCCTTCGGTCTCCCGCATGATGGCGGCGACATAATCCTCTTTCCTGTAATCAATGACGACGTCCGCTCCCACATTTCGCGCAAACTCGAAGTTTTCTTCGCGAACGGTCGTAAAGACCTTTGCTCCGATGGCTTTCGCAACCTGGATAGCGACGTGCCCAACCCCTCCAGCGCCGCCATGGATCAATATGCTTTCACCCACCCTCAGGGCAGCACGCGAGACAAGCGCTTCCCAGGCGGTTCCGCCAACCAGGCTAAGGCTCGCAGCCTCAAGATGGGTCAGCGAGCTGGGTTTGCGCCCGATGATGTTTTCGTTCACAACGTGGTATTCGGCATAACTGCCTGGCCCGTCGAAGATCTGCGGCGTGTACCAGACCTCGTCCCCTGCAGCGAACATTGTTACGCCCGGACCGGTCGCTTCGATAACGCCCGATACGTCATGACCGGTAATTGCAGGCAACGGCACCAGGTCGCGATAGTCGCCTCGCCGAACCTGGTAGTCGAGGGGATTGATCGATGTGGCATGGACCCGCACCAAAACCTGCCCCGCCTTAGGAACTGGCTTTGGAATTTCGACGAGCTCAAAGGCTTCTGGACCGCCGAAGGATTTGAGTGACATCGCTTTCATTTCAGGCTCCTCTTCTATCGAAGGTAATGATTCTTGTCGCCGGCGTCGGCATGGGACGGAAAACCTGCTCCGCCGTCGCAGCATTGCGGCCTCGAAGCGTCGACGCCGTTTCGATGTTCTATGTGATTTATCGCGATTGCTTTCGGTAGTGGCCCAGATTAAGGATCACCTTCAAGAAAATTTTGAAAGTCGGCGAATGGACGTGGACGAATTAAATCTCTTCGTGCGGATTGCTCAACTTCGCAGCATCAGTGCCGCAGCTCGCGACTTGGGTCTGACGCCCGCTGGCGCTAGCGCCAAACTGTTGGTTCTCGAGCGAAAACTTAATGCAAGGCTCGTCCATCGCACTACACGGCAAGCAACTTTGACTGAAGACGGTCTGGCGTTCCTGCCGCATGCGGAACATATTGTCGTCGCTGCGGAGGCCGCCCGAGCGGCACTTGGGCGAGAGCAAGCAGCGCCTCGCGGCACATTGCGAATAGCGGCCCCTGCCTCGTTCGCGCGAATGCATATTGTGCCGGGCCTGGCTGAATTTTGCAGGCAATATCCCGGTTTGGCACTTGATTTGCGCATTTCGGACAGCATCGTTGATCTGGTCGAAGGTGCTTTCGATGTGGCGGTTCGTTATACCGAGCTCAGCGACTCATCCTTTGTCGCGCGGCGGCTTGCTCCCGACAATCGGGTGCTGGTCGCGTCACCCGAATATCTCGAAAAACGCGGCCGGCCGAGCACGCCCGACGACCTCGCGGAACATACCTGCCTCGTCGTCGGCACGCTCGATCTCTGGACATTTCGGGGGAACGGTTCGATGGTGATCGAACGACGTGTTACTCCGGGTCTCCGCATCAATGACGGCACTGCAGTGCGCGATGCCGCTTCTGCCGGGCTGGGCATCGCGCTGATGGCCACGTGGTGCGCGTCGGAAGAGCTACAGTCCGGCGCGCTGGTTCCGGTCCTTCCGGAGTACCCGCTGGTCTCAACCCAGACGCTTTGGGCCTTGTATCCAAGCTCTCGCGAACTGGCACCGAAAGTGAGAGTGTTCATCGACTGGCTTGTAAATCGCTTCGGCAATCAACCCTACTGGGATAAAGGACTGGAAAACATCCTCGATCACCGTCGATGATGCGTGTTTATTGTCCGGCTCCGATACGCGCGAACACGGGTTCATATGAAACGGTTCGGTTTTGCGCTTGAACGGCGGCTGGGCGCGCATTCCAGATCGAGATCGCAACGGTGAAACCACCAAAGGCGACCCTTGTTTTTGATCGTGCCAAGCCGCTGCGGCGTCTTGCAACCGCGTCGTTCAAGCCGGCCTTGAGCCGTTGATTATTGGTGAGGCGTCGAATTCGCTGCGCTTGGCGCAGCAATTTTGCATTTCGCCCCGGCATTTTCAGGACGTGAAGCCACCATCGGCCCGGATGTCGGCACCTGTTACAAACGAGGCTTCCGGACTTGCAAGAAATGCGACCACGTCCGCAATTTCCTTGGGCTTTCCATAGCGGCCCACCGCGATACGCGAGATCTGCATAGCGGCAAACTCGCCATCAACAGGGTTCATGTCAGTGTCGGTTGGGCCTGGATGCACCGTGTTGACTGTGATGCCGCGTGGCCCGAGGTCATGAGCCAAACTCCGGTTGAAACCGGCGACGGCCCCTTTTGTGAGGCCGTATGCTGACAGCCCGGGCACCCCGGCATATTTCGTGATCGAACTGCCGATCTGTATGATCCGGCCGCCATCCTTCATATGGCGCACGGCCTCCTGCGTGGCAACGAAAACGCCGGTTACGTTGACAGCGAGCATTGCCTGATAGTCATCGAAGGCGATGTCGTCGATGGGACCGGCAAGGGCAATACCGGCATTGTTCACCAAAATGTCGAGGCCGCCGAACTTATCGACCGTCGCGGCAACGGCGGCGCGTATCGCGTCCGGATCAGCGGCATCAGCGGCAATAGCCAGCGCGCGCGCGCCCGTTTTTTCTATGGCGACAGCAACTTCCTCAGCCTTCGCAGGTGATCCACGATAGGTGAAGGCAACCTGAGCGCCATCCGCTGCGAGACGCTGTGCGATCGATGCGCCGATAGATCGCGATCCACCGGTGACAAGTGCGATCTTCCCGTTCAGTGGAAGATATCGAGACGAGGCTAATTCAGTCATTTTTTCACTCCTTTTGCGTGTCCGTGGAGTGATATATTTGCCCATCCCTGTCCTAGAATATTAGCATCATATCGGTTGTATCATCTTCAAGCATGTGTTGAATATGGGATATTCGACGCAGTCAAACGACCACGGCTTCAAAGGAAGCTAACAAGGCGTTTGGACATCAGCCTAGACTGCCTGCAAGCCGGGCACTGAGGCGCTCACGACGGAAATACTCAGTATAGAAGTCGATGAAAGCGCGTGTTTTTAGCGGTTGGAGCGCGCGGCCGGAGTAGTAGAGCGAGATAGATCCGGCATCGGCATACCACTTCGGAAGGACACGTTCGAGCGCGCCACTTTCCATATGTGGCAGCACGTCGGGTACAGCCAACAATGCAATGCCCAGCCCCGCGATCGCCGCCTGCACCATGGGAGCGGCGTCGCTCATCACAATCGTCTCGTTGAGGAGCGCGCGCTCTTCGCGTCCTTGAGCGTCCCGCATCATCCATTGCCTGATCCGGCCCGAATTCGAGGACCGCATCAAGATTCCGGCATGATCGGCCAGATCGGCGGGGCTGGCCGGCCGGCGACGTGCAGCAAAATAGCTGGGCGATGCCACCGCGATAACGTGCACGGGTGCGAGCGTCGTGGAAACGATGCCAGGATTGAGTTCGAAACCACCGCCGATCGCGGCGTCGAAACCCTCAGCGATAAGATCGACCTTACGGCTGTCGAAATGCCAGTCAGGTCGGACGCCCGGATAACGGGCCAGAAAGTCGGGCAATGCGGGGAGAACGTATCCCATCGCGAATGACAAACTCATGCTGAGCTTCAAAACACCGACGGGCTCGCCTTTCGTTTGTGATGCCCCGTCGATTGCCCCCTGAAGGTGGTTCAGGCTGTCGCCGATGCTTGTCAGAAACGACTCCCCCGCCTCGGTCAGGGTCAACTTCCGCGTTGAGCGATGAAAGAGCCGTATACCGAGGTTGCGTTCCAGCATTGCAACATTCCGGCTGACTGCCGCCGGCGTGATCGAGAGACGCCGTGCAGCCTCAGAAAAGCTGCTCGCTTCTGCGCTTCGAACGAACGCTTCGAGGTTTGCCAGTGTCTCCATTAAACGTAACCTTCAAGCATTGATTGAAACTAAAACAATCCATCTATGACTTATGCTGGGTGTATTTGCCAGCCATATTCCAATCAACAGCAAAAGCGAATTTCTGCAACGCCACCGGCATCAGGCCCAGGATGTAGCGGGAAAACCGACCGTCGCAGACAGAATTCTCACGAACCGTAAAGGAGTGGGTGATGACCATTGGAATTATCGGAGCCGGAAATATCGGGAGCGCATTTGCCACTGCGCTCGGCAGGGCAGGAATCGAAGCCGTGATCGCAAACAGCCGAGGACCGGAAAGCCTCACGGCGCTTGTTTCAAAACTTGGAAGCACGATCCGGGCTGGAAGCGCCCAAGAGGCCGCGGCGCAAGCCATCGTTCTCGTGGCAGTCCCCTGGTCAAAGATACCTGGCGCGCTCGCCGGTTTGAACTTTGACGACAGGATCGTAATCGACGCCAACAACTCCATCGAAGCGCCGCTTTACAGGCCTGCGGACCTTGGCGGCCGCACCTCTACGGATATTTTCACCGCCCTTGTGCCAGGCGCGCTCGTCGTCAAGGCGTTCAACCATCTGACGCCAACCCAACTGACGGGCGACCCCCACTCGGAAGGAGGCAGGCGCGTCCTGTTTTACTCGGGCGACGATATGAGGGCGAAGGCTGAGGTCTCTGCCATCATTGATCGCATCGGCTTTTTCGGGATCGATCTCGGCGGGCTTGCAGTCGGCAGCCAGCTGCTTCAGTTCCCAGGTGGTCCCCTGCCCGCTCTCAATCTCGTCAAGTTCGATTGAATCGCTACGCTCGTTCCTTCTGCAATCGGAACGCCGCGCGCCATCTGGAATACGGAGACAAGATCATGACAGAATTCATTCAAATACAGTCGGCCGGCGGACCGTCGGTCTTGCAAGTCATCGAGAAAGAACTGCGCGCGCCTCGTGCCGGCGAGGTCAGACTCATTCAAGATGCGATCGGCCTCAACTTCGTTGATACGATGGTACGAAAAGGTCAGTATCCGATGGCGTTGCCAGCGGTCCCCGGTTTTGAAGCGGCCGGGACGATCACCGAGGTCGGATCCGGCGTTGAGGGGCTGTCGGTCGGCGATCGGGTCGCTTACTTCTTTTTGGAAGGCGCGTATGCCACCGAGAGGATCATTCCGGCACGGCCGCTCATTCGCCTGCCCGCCGATATCTCGAACGAGAACGCGGCGACCTTTTTGGCAAAGGGCGCGACGGCATGGATGGGGATGCGTGGTCTCCACAATCTCAAATCCACCGACACAGTGCTGGTACTTGGGGCATCGGGGAGCGTGGGTGCTATCCTGTCTCGCTGGGCGAAGTCGCTGGGTGCTACAGTGATTGGCGTCGCAGGATCGCCGGATAAGCTCGACAAGGTCGCGGCCGGTGCTACTCATGCCTTCCACGCTGGCGAGCCAGATATCGCCGCCAAGATCCGTGCGATCGCACCTGACGGTGTCGACGTCGTTTATGATTTTGTCGGCCGGGCGACCTTTGCTCTGGGCGCGTCGAGTGTACGTGACGGTGGCGTGATTGCCGCGATTGGAGCCGCGACGGGTCAGCCAGCGCCGGCCCCAGATCTTGTGCGTCGGGGGGTAGCTGTCCGCAGTGGTGGGACCCCTCAATATGTCCGGGGACGAGCAGTTGAGACCGCAACTTCCGAGCTATGGGATGCGCTGCGCTCAGGCATTTTCGATGATCTCGAAACCATCCGCTATCCGTTTGACGAGATAGCCCGCGCGCATGACGACATGGACAACCGGCGCTTGAGCGGTCTGCCGGTCCTGATCGCGTAATCCCAAAAATAATTGTGCGGTGGCAGGCCGCACGGACGCCCGCCGCAAGGCGGCCGGGCGAGACATTTCCTCTGTCGATAACGAAAGGAATAAATCGATGAGTGAACTAGCAGGTAAACGTGCGCTTGTGACTGGTGCGTCCCGCGGCATTGGAGCCGCGATCGCAATCGCACTGGCCGAAAAAGGTGCTGATGTAGCGATCACATACGAACGCGCCACTGATCGGGCAGCGCAAGTTGTGGCAACGATCGAAGGCAAAGGGCGCAAGGCGTTGGCTATCCAGGCTGACAGCATGGACCCAGAGGCGGTTAAGCGGTCGGTCGATCAAGCGGCGCAAGCCTTGGGCGGCCTCGACATCTTGGTGAACAATGCGGCTATCGCGATCTACAAGGATGTGGCGGATTTCACCGTTGCCGAGATCGATGCTCTTTTCGCTGTCAACGCTCGCTCCCCGATCCTGGCATCGCAAGCCGCGATGCCTTATCTTGGCAAAGGTGGCCGGATCGTCACAATCGGCTCCGCAGGCGCGGAACGCATTGTCGGACCATCGACGGTTTATTCAATGACCAAATCGGCACTTCAATCGTTTACCCGCGGTCTGGCGCGAGAACTTGGTCCACGTGACATCACTGTCAACCTCATTCAGCCGGGATCAACCAACACGGACATGAACCCGGCCGAGGGCGAGTTCGGAGATTTTCAGCGCGCCCTGATACCGCTCGGCCGGTACGGCGAGCCGGAAGATGTCGCGGCTGCCGTAGCGTTCCTCGCATCTGGCGCGGCCCGACAAATCACCGGAACCATCCTGACCGTTGATGGCGGCACGTTGACCTGAACACACTCCCGCGGGTCCACGATTTAAACATGAAGAGAGTGGGAGCTAACTGGATACTCCCACCTAGTAGCTCTCCTTTCTCATTTCACTTTGCAGCAGCATAGCGTGGTCGAACGGAGTGCAGATCGCATGTCTTCAAGCGCGGATTGGCACTTCGCGCTGAGGATCGAGTCAGAGCGGCGGACCCAATTGGAATTCCAAACGGCAATGGCCACTGCTATTCGTCACGGCGCCATCACGCATGCTTTCCAGCCATCATTCGCGTGCCAAGGCTTCTATTGGGTCCAGCTTTGCCGCGTTGCGGGCGGGAAGGAAGCCGAAGACAATTCCGATCAGGGTGGAGCAGGCGAAGGCCACAAGGATGGAGCCAGAAGAGAAGATCATTTTGAAGTCGGGGCTCAGCAAATTAAAAAGAGCGCTGATCCCAAGGGCGAGCATCACTCCCATGAAGCCGCCGACAAGGCAGACCATGACGGCCTCGATCAGAAACTGGGAGAGGATATCGCTGCGGCGCGCGCCAACGGCCACGCGAACGCCGATCTCCTTGGTGCGTTCGGTCACGGACACCAGCATGATATTCATCACGCCGATGCCGCCGACAATCAGCGAGATCACGGCGACTGACGAAATCAGCAATGTCAGGGTTTGCGTGGTGGTCTCGATAGTCTCGCGAATGGTCGCTGAGTTGGTAAGGAAGAAGTCTTTCGTGCCATGCCGACGCTCGATAAGGCGCGAAACTGCGGCCTCGACATTGCCCGGGTCGACATCGTCTCTGATACGGACCGTTATGCCGTCGACGTTCGGCCGACCCAGCATGCGACCCATAACGGTTGTGTAAGGCGCATAAACGGTCAACGTATCAACCGCCGGGCCGAAGGAGTTTTCCCGTTTCGTCACGCCTATGACCCTCGCCGGCATTGTGCCCAGAAGGATGACTTGCCCCACCGGGTTTACCCCGTCTGGAAACAGGTCTCGCGCGGCGTTTGCATCGATCACCACATTCTGGCTGTAGGCGATAACATCCTGGGCGTCGAACAGTTGTCCATGCGACACCTCAAGACCCCGTACACGAAAGAAGTCCGCGCCAACTCCGGTGACTGACGCATTGACGGCCACGGCGGCGCGCTTGACAGTTACGCTTGTCGTGACGGTTGGTGTCACGCTGTCGACGTAGGGCTGGTTCATCAGCGCTTCTGCATCGGCGGGAACCAGGGTCCGTATCCTGCCCGCTTCCAGGTCGCCGAAGCCTTTACCGGCCCGCACCTCGATCGTGTTGGTGCCAAGCGAACTGATACTACTCAGGATTTGTTGCTGCGAACCGGCTCCCAGAGCCGAGATTGCCGCTACCGAGGCGATACCGATGATGATACCGAGCATGGTCAGAAGCGAGCGCATTTTGTGCGCCCATATTGCCGCGCCCGCCATACGAAAGGCCTCAGTCATCCGGTCAATTGCGCCGCGCCAGCCAGCGCCCGGCGCGTGCTCGCGGATGGGACGGGCCATCGCCGCGGATTTGGGTATATTGCGCTCGTCGGAAATGATGACGCCGTCGCTGATCTCTACAACCCGATCCGCATGTTCGGCGATCTTCTTGTCGTGAGTGACGAGAATGATGGTGTGCCCCTCGGCGTGAAGCTCGCGCAGGATCTTCATGACTTCGGCGCCACTGTTCGTATCCAGCGCTCCGGTCGGTTCGTCGGCCAGAATTATCTCGCCGCCATTCATCAGCGCGCGGGCGATCGACACCCGCTGCTGCTGGCCGCCCGAAAGCTTGCCCGGAATATTGCCCGTCCGCTCGGCGAGCCCCAGCCGGGTCAACAAGGAGATCGCTCGCTTGTGCCGGTCGGATCGGCTGCGTCCGGCATAGATGGCCGGCACCTCGACGTTGCTGGCCGCGCTGAGATCGCCAAGCAGATGATAGCGCTGGAAGATGAAACCAAAACGCTCACGGCGTAGCGCGGCCAGTTCGTCCACCGACATCTTCGAGGTCTCGCGCCCTTCGATCCAGTAGCTGCCGTCCGTCGGACGATCGAGGCAGCCAAGGATGTTCATCAGCGTCGACTTGCCGGAGCCAGAAGCACCGATGATGGCCATCATCTCGCCGGCCTCGATGTCGAGGTCAACGTCTTTCAGCACCCGCACCATCTCGTCGCCTGCGGGGAAAGCGCGGGATACCCCACGTACGCGGATCAGTGGTTCCGTCATAGCGCGCCCTACCGCTTCGCTGCGGCCAGTTGCGCCTGGCCATCCGTGCGTTCGTCCGTGGATGCTCCCAGGACAATGGTCTCGCCTGCCTGAAGACCGCCAAGAATCTGGATGTCCGCACCGTTATCGATGCCGACCTGGACCTGCCGGATCTGGACCTCGCCCATCGCGTCCAGTATCCGCACGCGCGCCGTATCACCTGCCCGGGGTGCCCCTTCCACTGCGCTGAGCGGAACCAGCACGGCGCCGCTGACGCGGCTCAAGACGATGGACACCTGCGCCGTCATGGACGGCCGCAGGACCCCGTCCGCATTCGCCACATCGATCAGCCCGGTGTAATAGACCGCGCCATTGGTTGAGTTAATCCGGCTAGCAGCGGCGTTGCTCTCGTTGGCGATGGAAGCCGGGGCCGGTTCCACCTGTCGCAACTCCCCATCGAACCGGCGCTTCGGATCGCCAAGAATGCTGAACCAGACCGGCAGGCCTCGTCGCACACGCACGACGTCAGCCTCGGAAATGTCCGCGCGGACCGTCATTGTGTCCAATCGCGCGATCATGACGATGGTGGGCGCAGTCTGCAGGGCATTCACGGTTTGACCCTCGTCAGTGACGATCGCGACCACAGTGCCCGCGATTGGAGCAGTGATACGCGTATAGTCCAGCTCTATACCCGC
Organism: Agrobacterium sp. CMT1; assembly: GCF_037203725.1. NCBI lineage: Bacteria > Pseudomonadati > Pseudomonadota > Alphaproteobacteria > Hyphomicrobiales > Rhizobiaceae > Agrobacterium > Agrobacterium sp. CMT1. Next base: position 984,971 of record NZ_JBBCAR010000007.1, on the reverse strand, counting down.
AGACTCCAGCGCGACCTGCGCTTGGGCGACCTGAGCGTCCAGCGATTGAACCTCAGCCCGCGCGCTGTCTCGCGTCGCAACCGCGGCGTCATACTGGGCGCGCGGCGTGGAACCACCTGCCAGCAGGTCACGCTCACGCTCGAAATCCTTCTCGGCTTTCACCAGACCGGCGCGGCGCGCGGCGTGAACGGCGCGGATGTTGGCCAAAGCGGCCTCGCGGTCCCGCAAGGTGTTGCGCCGGGTCTGGGAATCGATCTCGGCAACCAATTGGCCCGCCTCGACGATGTCACCGATCTTGACAGCAAGATGCTCAATGCGTCCCGACGCCTGGGCGCCGACACGCACCAGCTCGAGCGGTTCGAGAACCCCGGTCGCCAGCACCACCTCTTCAATGTCACCCGTTCGCGCCTGCGCCGTTACCAGTTCAGGCTTCGCCGGCGAACGCAGAAACAGAAGCCAGACGCCCAGCAAACCGACAAGGGTTACCGCCGACAGGATGAGACGCTTGCGGGTGATGTTTCGTGTCATTTAGTCGTGGCCCGTGCTATGAAATTTGCGGGCTTTCTCTGTCACGAGAGTTACCTGAAAATTACGGGGAGCCGTCGTCGCGGCTGCTCCGTTTGGCATGCGCCGTAAAATCAACCGATCGGCAAAGCATGTTTGCAGTGTGGGTGGCGAGCCAGAGATTGCCCGCCACATATCAGGCGATCGCGGCCGTGCCCAGCCAACGCCGACGGATACGGATGCCCTGACCCCTTAGCGCAGGCACCGGCCGCTACCGACGCTGGAAAATGCGCTTCTCGCGCCAGCGCACGGCAAATGTGCTGCCCTTGCCTGGAGCGGACGAAAGCTCAACGTAACCGCCGTGACGGGTCACGATCTCATTGACCATGCTGAGACCGAGGCCCGCGCCTGAGCCGTGAGGGCTGACCCGGTAAAACGGTTCGAATATGCGCGATTGCTTATCGCTGGAAATTCCGCAACCCTGATCGGCGACCATCACGCTACCGTCAGCCTCAATGCTCACTGATATCTGTCCTCTGCCGCCTCCGTACTGGACTGCATTACGGACCAGATTGACGAATGCACGCTCCAAAGCTTCGGCATCACCCGGAACGAACAGATCTTCCGCATCGCTGTCGAACGAAATCTCGTAGCCTTCAGAGATCGCCAGGGGAGCAAGATCGGCAACCACCTTCGACACAACGCTGTTGAGATCGACAGGTGCGTTCTGCTGGGGCTTCTGTCGGTACTTCTCGGTGTCGAGAAGCTGGTTCGCGATCGCTGTCAGTCGCTTGATGGCCGTCTGCAGGTGGGTCTTGTCAGAACTTGGTGAAAGCGTATCAATCCTCACCTGCAGGACAGCGATCGGCGTTCGAAGTTCATGCGCCGCGTTGACGAAGAAGCGCTCCGTCGCCTCGAAGCCGCTATCGAGACGACGCAGCGCCCTGTTGATGTCGCGCACCAGGCGAAGCACTTCATTGGGCAGACCCCGCTCTTCCACCAGGGCGCCACGTGTGTCGAGATCGATCCTGTCGAGACGCGTGGTCAGGTCGCTGAAGGATCGCAAAGCCCAGCGTGTGACAAACGGAGCGCCAATGAGCGAAATGGCGACGAGGATCAGCGCCGGAATACCGATGGCAAGGTTCCCCAGCAGCACGGTCACACCATATTGAGACATCGGGACACCGCCAGCAAAGATCGTCGCCTCACCGGCCTGGGTGTCGAAACGCTCCATGCGGCCCACACTCAACGGATCATCTAGATCGCCATGAAGTTCGACACTTCTGAACGTCCGCAAGAATGGCATGTTATCGGCAATTTTCCCGGGAGGCACGCCATGTGCCAGAACGATATCTTTGCCCAGGTCTGCCACGAACCAAAGGTTAGGCGAGTCTTCCATAATCTCTTTAAGTTCAGCCGTTGGCATCAGACTTGCTCGGCCATTCGGCTCGAGACGGACTGAATCTGCGATTTCCTGAGACAGCCAGATGGACGTAATTGCCACATCGGGCTTGAGGCCGGAAAGGAGATAGAAAACCAAGCTGAGCGAGGCGATGACCGCACAGAGCTGCAGGACAATAAAACCGAAAGTGAAACGCCAGCGAAGGGAGGTGCTGGTCATCCTATTGCTGCTCATGAAGATAATAGCCTATGCCTCGAATGTTTTTGATAACGATGTTGGCCTCCGCTTCGCCAAGCTTTCTGCGCAGCCGCGACATGTTGGATTCCAGTGAGTTCGACTGGATCTCATCATCAAAGGAATAGACCTGCCCCTCAAGGGACGAGCGCAACACGGTCCGACCACGGTTTCTCAGAAGCGTCTCGATGATCAGCAGTTCCCTGCGGGTGAGCGCAAGGCGGACGCCATTGACATGTACATCGCATGACACACGATTGTAGGTAACGTTTCCGGCAGCCAGGAGGGACGATCCCGTTGTCGGAGCCCTCCTCAGCACAGCGCTCATTCTCGCGACCAGTTCAGCGATTTCGAAGGGCTTTGGTAAATAATCATCAGCGCCGTCATTCAGCCCGGATATACGCTCGTCGGTGGACCTCAGAGCGGAGATGATGATCGATCGCGTGTTTGAACCTGCGCCACGCAAATCCGCAAGAAAGGTACTGCCATCACCATCAGGCAGTTGCCGGTCGATAAGGACGATATCGTAGTCCGCCATGGCGATTGCTTCCCGCGCCGTTGCCAGATCGCCAACGGCATCAAGAACAATGCCATGCTGCGAGAGGGCCACCCTCAAGGCATCCGTCATTTCTGGATCGTCTTCGATAAGTAGAAGTTTCATAGTCGCCTACTCATTCAAGTCGCACTGTCGTTTCCGATAATCCTTACAGCAAAACGACCGCCCGTGATCGAGATAAGCTCAACGTTCGTGACGTCCTGACCGTCAGATTTCCCGATGTCATAGAAGTGGTGTGGCTGCGGAGGGTGAAGAGCCGGAGTTTTTCGATATCACTCTCGCCTTTGACGTGCGGCAGCCGGCTGCAATCTCTAGCGGCAGCGACCGTAATAATCCCGGTATCTGCAGCTATAGTCGCGGTGATCCCGTCGTTCCCAACGGTCCCGGCGGTTCCTGTCGTTCCGTTCGCTGATGTTGCCTATCACAGCGCCACCTGCGCCGCCTGCGGCGGCTCCCACTGCGGCGCCTTCCCAAGTACCGCTTGCCAACCCACCGATGATAGCACCGCTCGCCGCACCGATGCCGGCGCCCTTCTCCGTCTGGCTGCAGGCGGTCAGTGCCACGCAAACAAGTACGCCCGAAATGATCTTTTTCATGCCTGTCCTTTCGTTCATCGCCACGGCGGCCGTCCATCGACCGCTAAGGCAGAGACGTATGGCCGCCGAAAATTACGGGGAAGTTACGCAAGACCGGCGCCAACGACACCTGTCGAAAGAGCAAATTCCTGTAGGACGCGCGTCTTGGCGATCACCCATTCTCAAGTGACCGCCGCCCATTCATAGGCCCCGGACTATCCGTGTTCTTCACTGCGTTTCAGGACGGAGAGCCGAAATGACCACAGGCAGTCCCTCGCCAACGTTCTTGCGGCCTGACCTAGGGGCTAATCTACTGATTTTGCGCGCTTTACCCTGGATTGCCGACCGTCAATCAGGAGGTCTCGTTTGAACTACAAGGCTTTGATCAACGCCGAATGGTCTTTGTCGCCCAGACCTCTTTCCAGCGCGCCATTCATCAACTGATGAACAATCGCAGTGTTGGGCAGCATAAGCTCGAGCAGACGCGCCGACTCAAGCGCGAGCGATATGTCCTTGTGATGCAAACGTATGCGAAAGCCGGGCTCGAATGTTTCGTTGATCATCCTTTCGCCGTGAACCTCCAGCACGCGGGACGCGGCAAAGCCACCCATCAAGGCCTTGCGCACGATCGAGGGGTCCGCTCCGGCTTTTTTCGAAAAGCGAAGGGCTTCCGAAACGGCCTGAATATTCAGGGCGACAACAATCTGATTGGCGACCTTAGCAACCTGACCGTTTCCAACGTCACCGATCAGGGTGATGTTCTTGCCCATCTTTTCAAACAGGGGTCTTGCGCGCTCGAAAATATCCGGTTTTCCGCCGACCATGATGGTCAGCGACGCCGCTTTGGCGCCAACTTCACCGCCCGACACCGGCGCGTCGAGATAATCGCATCCCAGCGCCTCAATACGGGCGGCAAAATCCTTCGTCGCAATCGGTGAAATCGAACTCATGTCGATGACGAGCTTTCCCGCATCGAGGCCGTGCGCGACGCCATCGTCACCGAACAAAACCGCTTCCACATCGGGCGTGTCCGGCAGCATCAAAATCACGATCTCGGCGCTGCGCGCCACTTCTGCACCTGAACCGCATGCCCTCGCACCACTTTTCAGGAGGGAGTTCGACACGGGTTTGACCCTGTGAAGATAAAGCTCATGTCCGGCATCGATCAGATGCTGCGCCATCGGGCGGCCCATGACCCCCAGTCCGATAAATCCTATTTTCATGGCTCAATCCTCCCGTTGATATGCTTTCAACCAGTCAAGACCTGCGCTGGTGGTCGACGCCGGTCGATATTCGCAGCCGACCCATCCGTCGTAGCCAAGTTCATCCAGACGCCTAAAGATGAAATCGTGGTTGATCTCGCCCGTCCCCGGCTCATGACGTCCGGGATTATCAGCGATCTGAACGTGGCCGATTTTGTCCTGCAGGCGCTCGAAGGTCGCGACGAGATCGCCCTGCATGATTTGCATGTGGTAGAAATCATATTGGATCAGCAGGTTGGAATGCCCGACACGGTCCATGATCCGCTCGGCCTGATCGGTGTTGGTGAGGAAATATCCGGGTATGTCGCGAGTGTTGATGGGCTCGAAGACAAGGGCAATTCCGGAATCCGCCAGACGTTGCGCAGCGTGACCGAGATTGCCGACAAGCGTGTCTTCCAGAACTTGCGGATCGACACCGGGCGGTTGAATACCGGCCAGACAATTGATCTTTCGGCATCCCAGAACTTTTGCATAGCGGATCGCCGTTTCAACGGACGTCTCAAATTCGGAGACCCTGTCCGGCAGGCTGGCGATGCCGCGCTCCCCTGCGGCCCAGTTGCCGGGCGGCAGGTTGAACAGAGCCTGTGTGAGATTGCACCTCCTGAGCTCCGCTGCAATCGTCTCTGCCGCCTCCTCGTAGGGGCTGACATATTCGACTGCCGCAAAACCATCGGCAGCGGCAGCGGCGAACCGTTCCATGAACGGATGTTCGGTATAAAGCATGGACAGATTGGCAGCGAATTTCGGCATCGGCAATGACCTCAAACTTGGTCTGCGCGCAGGCGGTGCAGCATGCGCTTGTTGCGGGGGTCGGGGTTGGGAACAGAAGAGATCAGTCGCTTGGTATAGGGGTGCGAGGGCGTTCTGCAGATTGTTTCCGCATCTCCGATCTCGACAATCTTGCCTTTGTGCATGACGGCAACGCGATCGCAGAAATAGCGCACGACCGAGATATCGTGCGAAATGAAGATAAAGCTGAGATTGAGCTGCTTTTGAATATCGAGCAACAGGTCGAGGATCTGGCTTCGTATCGAGACGTCGAGAGCCGAAGTCGCCTCATCGGCGACGATGACCTTCGGGTTGACGGCGATCGCCCTTGCAATCCCGATCCGCTGGCGTTGGCCACCGGAAAAGGCATGTGGGTATCTTTCCATCGCCAAGGGATCGAGCCCGACCTTCTGCAAAAGTTCGCCAACGCGGGTCTCCACCGCTTTGCCGGACATGCCACCGGCGATGACCAGAGGATCTCCGATGATCTGCTTCACCGTCATACGGGGGTTGAGCGACGCAAATGGGTCCTGAAAGATAAGACGCACATCCTGGTGATAGCGGCGCAAATCCACTTTGTTTAGCGTGGTGACGTCCATCGGAGCCGCATCCGGGCATCCGCGATACGCAATTCTGCCGGAACTCGGCTCAACGATCCGCAGTATCATTCGTCCTAGTGTGGTTTTGCCTGATCCGCTTTCGCCGACAATGCCGAGATTTTCTCCGGCAAATAGGTCAAGACTAGCATCGTCCACCGCCACCAGCCCGCGCCCACCGCCATACGAAAACAGTCCGGACGGCGCGCCGTAGACTTTGGAAAGATTGCGCACTGACAGGATCGGAGCGACGTTGGCCGTCAGCGACGCCGGCAGCGTGCGCGTGGCTGCGCCGCTCTCGAGCTTGACCGTCGCTTCCAGAAGTTGCCGTGTGTAGGGATGCTGACTGGCGTGGAAAATCTCGTCCACCGGCCCTTTTTCGACGATCTTGCCAAAGCGCATGACGGCGACCTCGTCCGCTACTTCGGCAACGATGCCCATGTCGTGGGTGATGAGGAGCATCGCCATGCCGCGCTCCACCTGCAGCCGCTTGATGAGATCGAGGATTTCGGCCTGCGTCGTCACATCCAGCGCCGTCGTCGGCTCATCGGCGATCAGAACTTCCGGGTCGCAGGCCAGCGCCATGGCAATCATCGCTCGCTGGCGCATTCCGCCGGAAAACTCGAAGGTGTATCTGTCGGCCATCACTTCCGGCTGCGGTATCTCCACCTGGCGCAGCAGTTCGATACATCGCTCCCGAGCCTGTCTCTTCGACACGCGGCGATGCAAACGCACGGCTTCGATGATCTGTGAGCCGATGGTGTGGACCGGCGACAGCGAACTCATTGGTTCCTGAAAAATCAGGCCGATCCGTCCACCGCGAATGGCCAGAACCTCGCGACTGCTTGCGGCAAATTTCGCGATATCGACTGGTCCCTTGGGTCCATCGAGAACGATCTGGCCGCCTGTCATCTGTCCGGGCTTGTCGATGATCCGCATCAGGGCGCGGGCGGTCACTGATTTGCCTGAACCGCTTTCCCCTACCAGCGCAAGCGTCTTTCCGCGTTCAAGGTTGAAACTGACATTGCGAACGGCATGGAGCACATGGGTTCTGAGATGGAAATCGATGGACAGGTCTTTGACCGCCAGCAAGGTTTCGTGCTTCGTCATCTCACTTCCTTTCAGCTATCGTAAGGGTCGGCTGCATCGCGCAGGCCATCGCCAAAGAAATTGAAAGACAGAACCGCCAGGACCACCGCAAGGCTCGGCCAGATCAGCAACCATGGCGCCGTGGCAACTGTCCGCACGTTCTGGGCATCCTGCAACAGCACGCCCCAGCTGACGACCGGTGGTTTCAGACCGACCCCGAGAAACGACAGCGAGGTTTCAGCGACGATCATGGTCGGAATGGCAAGTGTCACCACCGCCAGAATGTGGCTGGTAAGTGATGGAAGGATGTGGCGGAATATGATCCGCCTTTCCCCTGCACCGTCCAGCCGGGCAGCCGTCACGAAGTCATCGCCGCGCAGCGCGAAGAATCGTCCCCGCACCTCGCGTGCCAAACCCGTCCAGCTCAGAAGGGAAACAATCAGGGTTACGACAAAATAAACCGAAAGCGGTGACCAGCTTAGGGGAATGGCAGCGGCCAGCCCCAACCAGAGCGGAATGGTCGGCATGGCGCTCACAATCTCGATGATACGCTGGATGAGGGTATCGACCCAGCCGCCGTAGTAACCAGAAACCGCACCCATCACGACGCCGAGCGTCAGCGAAATGGCAACGCCGACAAGGCCGATGGACATGGAGACGCGGGTTCCATAGATGAGGCGGCTCATGAGGTCTCGTCCGAGCCGGTCCGAACCCAACAGATACATCGGATCGCGGGCGTCAAGCGGCCCAACCAGATGTGTTTCCATCGGGATGATGCCCCACAGCTTGTAAGGCGCCCCTTTGACGAAGAATCCGATAGGAATGATTTTCGTGTCGTCAACTACGAAGCTGCGGCGGAGAGCTTTCGGCTCGATCTCGATCTTGTAGCCCTTCACGTGTGGCAGAAAGCGGGAACCGCCATCGGCAGCCGGCGCAACTAAAGCGATGCTTTGCGGCGGCGCAAAGGTGTATTGCGGGCGCGACGTGTTCGGCAGGCCCGGTGCCAGGAACTCGGCAAAGGCACCGATGAAATAGAGCAAAAGAATGATGCCCGCAGCAAATGCTGCGACCTTGTGGCGGAAGAAGCGCTGGCGAATGAGCGTCCATTGCCCTGCCGCCTCGAGGCTAACTGCCTTGCGCCCGGACTTCAGAGGGCTGATGGCGGGGCCGGTTTCCAGCGCGATGGTGGGGTTCTGGTTGATCGACATGGCCACCCCTCTCAATTGAACCGGATGCGGGGGTCGAGCACCGCCAGCAATATGTCTGAAATCAGCATGCCCACCAGTGTCAGCACGCCCATTAAGAGAATGAAACTTCCGGCCAGATACATGTCCTGACCGACCAGCGCTCGCAGCAGAAGCGGTCCCGCCGTTGGAAGGTTCAGCACGATGGCGGTGATGGTGACGCCGGAAACAAGATCCGGCAGCACCCAGCCGATCGAGCTGACGAACGGGTTGAGCGCAATGCGGACGGGATACTTAACAATGACCTTGCGCTCCGGCAAACCCTTGGCACGCGCCGTGATGACATAAGGCTTGCTCAATTCATCCGACAGATTTGCCCGCAGAATTCTGATCATGGCGGCAGTGCCTGACATGGCGATGACGATCACAGGTATCCACATATGGCTGAGCATGTCGTTGAATTTTGCGATGCTCCACGGCGCATCGACGAAAGCGGGAGAAAATATGCCGCCAACGCTTTGTCCCAAAAACCGGTAGCTCGCATACATCAAGGTCAGCGCCATGATGAAATTCGGAACGGCCAGCCCGATAAAGCCAAGAAGCGTAAAGGCGTGGTCGCCGAAGGAATGGCGTCTGACCGCGGAATAGATCCCAATCGGGAGGGATATTGCCCAAACCAGTAAAAGACTCGCCAGCGAGATCAACAGCGTCGATCCCATCCGGTCCCAGATCAGGGTCGAGACCGGCTGGTTCCACTCGAAGGAGTATCCGAAATCGCCCCGGGTCAATATTCCGCTGATCCACACGAAATACTGGACATAGACAGGTTGATCGAGACCGTATTGCGCGCGCAGGCGCGCAATCGTCGCCTCGTCCAGATTTTGCCCGCCATCGGCCATGGTGGAGAGAAGCGAGGTCAGATAATCGCCTGGTGGCAATTGAATGATCATGAATGCGATCAAGGACATGCCGAACAGGGTCGGTATCATGTAAAGAACGCGCTTTACCACATATGTCAGCATGGGTTCCTCCCGCTACACGCTATCCGGCTTATGAATGCCAGGTCAGATGAACCGTCTCGAGGTCCCGGATGGAGGGCACGGTGATTTCTGCACGGTTGCCAACGATCTTGCAGGACGCGGCCTCGCTTTTCACAAGCAGTTTCACCGTGGCAGACGAGCGACCTTTTGGCAGCTCGATCGATAATGTCTGCTCACCGATAGGGTAGACCTCCCGCAAAGGACCTTTCATCATCATCGGGTTGGTAAGGTTGACGAGGAAGATTGCCATCGAGGCCTCGTTTTCGTAAACGGCGATGTCTATGATACCCTTCCCTTCGACCGTCACACGATGGTCTTGGCCAAGAGCCCAGTTCACGGCGTTCGAGATCAGCCTACCATGATCGGGTGCAAGCACTTTCCAGAAGACCTCGCCAATGTTCCATGGGATGTAGACCACACGACCTCCATGGCCGGTCTCACGCGCAATCACCGCAGCGCCGTTCGGGGCTTCGCGTGGGTAGACTTCCTCCATGGGCAGATCCGGAAAATCAGGGACGTAGAGGAAAGGCGTTTCAACGTCCGGATTGGCATCGACGGCAATCAGGTGTGTACCGCCGATAATGCGAGCGGCGCCCTCGTAGCCCTCGTTCACAGGGTGCGGATCGGACAGTGCAACATAGGTGTTCTTGACCGGGCCACGTGGCGTCGATTCCAGCGAGGCACCGAAGACATTTGATAGTCCGAAATTACCGCGCCGCTCGCCGACTTCATTACAGAGCGAGGTTTCATGCGCGGCAACGATCGACCCACCGCGCCGTACATACTGTTCGATGGCCGCGCATTGTCCGTCCGACAGATAGGTGGCATTGGCCAGAATAATGAGCTTGAAGCGATCAAGCGCATCCGGGGTCATGACCTGATCGGATAAAAATTCAAACGGAATGCGCGCTTCCACCAGCGCATGATAAAAGCCGAGATCATTATGTTCGGCGATATGACGTTGCTCCGGTGCCCAGTGCCGCAACGTCGTGGATGGATCAATGATCGCGATTTCGGCAGTTGGCTGCATGCCCTCCAGATATGGCTCAATGTCCGCATGAAGATTAAAGGCTTCTGCAACGGGCTGCACCCAGCGATTGTCAGGAACGCAGGCATTGAATTTGGTGAACCATGGGAAAAGGCCCTGCGCAATGCCGTCGTGAATCCAGAGCTTGATTTCCTCACCGCTCTGGACGGAATCCTTCCATCGGTACTCTTCCTCTGGTCCGATGGAGGTGATGAGGCCAACGGGTCTGTCCCGGAACGTTCCACGAATGCGTTTGCCGTTCCGTCCAGCAGACCAGCCAACCTCCACACCTTGTCGCGCCTGGTGGTCCACGAACAGGATCGGGCAATGTTTCTGTATGAGCGAAAGGTCGAATTCCATCAGTGACGAACCGCTCATATTTGGAATGAAGCTGGCATGGGGACGGATGGATTTGACCGTCTCGTCCCAATAGACCACGAGCTCGGTAAGTATGCGTCTGCGCCACGCCGCCCACGCCTGCCATGCCGGATCCGTCGCATCCGGTCTCATCGGCAAATCAAAACCAGTTTCCTGCCTGAATCGTATGCGATTGTCGTCGCTGTAGGACACGCCATGGCCCTGCCAGCGGTTGGCGAACACGGCATCGACGTCATATTTGGTTACGACTTCGCGAATGACGTCGGTTGTGAAGTCGCGGTTATAACTTCCCAGCGCATCGGTGACGTAGATACCGGGAAATGCCCAGTGCTCACGCGGACTTCCGTCCTGATTGATGGCCACCCATTCGGGATGGGCCAGTGCTGCATCCTCGTGGATCGCATGTGGGTCGACGCGCGCCATGACGTGCATTCCCAACTTGCGCGCGCCTTCCACGATCGTGCCAAACGGATCGGTATCGCCAATGAAGCTGGACACGTAATGCAGGGGGATTTCGCTTGGGTAATAGGCGATATAGCCGCCAGCAGAAAGGCAGACTGCATTCGACTTGGTGCGCTTGAAGACGTCGATCCAGAACTCGGGATCATATTTCGCCGGATCGTCTTCTGCAAAGGTCAATTGGGTCCAGCGAGTGGCGGATTTAAACCAATCCGGAGAACGAACGGCAGCTCCGGAAATAGCGTTTGGTCGATGCAACATGTGTTCTCCAATGACAATATTATGCCGTCACGCCTTTTGCGGGCGACTGAAAAGGTTCGATGTTTCCATCCGGGGTCAGTTGATGCCGGAATGGAACGTTGGGATCAGGCCTTGAAAAAGGTTTCGGGGTTGGCGGGCCCGGGTGTGGGATATCCCCACGAATTCGGCATGGATTTGGGAACGTTCTGCATGTTGTTCTTCACCACGCCGTAACTGTCGCTGGGCAGGCAAACGCCGAAGACGTAAAACTGGTCGGCCGCGATCTCCAGTATTTCGGCCATCAGCTTGCGCTGCACATCCGGGTCCGGCGAGCCCAGCACTCGGTCATAGCGTGACAATGCGTCCTTGACCGGCTGAGGCGGCTCGACCGCACCCTTGGAAGCAGGATCGCGGTACCACAATTGCCAGCCCTTGGCGTAGAGCGCCTCGGTCGTGTTGGGAATGAAATAGCGCGGATCGAGAATAGCCGCGATGCCGCCATTGCCGCCGAAGCGGTGTGCAGTGGCGTCATACTCGATGCCCTGACGCACGCGCACCTCCCAAAGCGAACGGTCCATGCTTCGCATCTGCACGTCCACACCCACCGCGTGAAACATCGGCAGCGCCAGCTGGAAAATGTCAAGGAATGTGGTTCGAGCCTGGTCGATCTCGAATATGACCGTCACACGCTTGCCGTTTTCATCCTGCCGGAAACCCTCACCATCCTTGGTAGGAAGGATCTTGTCGAGCAGCGCGTTGGCGGCGTCGGGGTCGTATTGGGTGAATTGCGTAGCCAGACGTTCGTTATAAAGAGGATCCTCCGCCCGCACGGCCGGTTGGGAGATCGTTCCCTGTCCGATGAAAACTGTATCGATAATCGCCTGCCGGTCCAGCGCCATCGACAGCGCAGCCCTGAAATCCCTGTTACCGTAAAGCTTGCGTTTGGCTTCGTCAGGATGATTGAGATTAAGCTGGAAAACCATCTCGTTGGTTTCGGTCGACGTCAGCGTATATAAGCCAAATTGGCCCTGGTCCTGGGAGTCGTAAAGCACTGCCCGGTTTGCCGGCGTCGCGATATACTGGTCCATCAGATCGATTTCGCCCTGCATCGCCTTCAACAACAACACCTGTGCGTCTGCGACCATCTGGTAGACGATGCGATCAATGTAGGGCAGTTGATTTCCCTCGGTATCGACCTTCCAGTAAAACGGGTTGCGCTCGGCGATCGCACGGTCGGTGCTCTGTCCTGGCGCAACCGCCATCTTCCAGGCGTGGATTACGGGACGTTGGGAGTTCTGGAAGAACTCGTTGTCCACGACGAGGCCCGCTTCGCGCTGAAACAATTGAATCCAGCCAGACGCGCCCTTGGCCTTGGCTTCCTGTTCAGCATTTGGGTTGTACTTGATGTGGAATTGCTTGAGGTAGTGTTTCGGCGCACGGGTGGTCTGATCGTCGTTCGCCCATGCCAGCCGCAGAGGGAAAAGACCGTTGGGCGCGGCGAAAATCACCTTGAACGTTACATCGTCCAACGCCTCGAAGCGGGCCTTTTTTCCGCCCGCACGCAGATGGTTCTGGCCGATGTCGTTAAGGCCCTCGTAATTGAAGATGTCTTCGTACCAGAACATGATGTCCTCGGTAGTGAACGGCTGACCGTCAGACCACTTCATGCCCTTGCGCAATCTGAAGGTGAACTCCGTGGCGTCGGCATTGCTTTCGTAGTGCTCTGCGACATTCGGCACCACACCCGACCAGTCGGGCTTATATCGCAACAGCGGCTCGTAAGCCTGATATCGAAACAACATCGACAGGGACCCACCACCGACGATCGCGCTGTTCCAGTCACCACCATGGGTTCCGACGCGGTCAAGCGGCGTGATGACAAGCGGATTGAGCGGCAGGCGGTCCACAACGGCGGGCAGCTTACCCTCCCCGACCAAGGCGTCCAGCATGGCGGGGTCTTTAACGGTCGTGGTCTGCGCGAACGCTGGCAAAGCGGGTAGTATGACGGCAGCGGTGCTCGCAGCGAGAAACGCGCGGCGATTTAATCCTTGCATTTGTTTTCCTCCTCCAGTCACGCATCGCGGAATTATCTCTCCTCCTCAGGATCGATCCCGCGATTTTTCGGACGGCTGCGGTGCAAAAAAATAGCTTGCATCCCCGAATTTGTTTAGCTTGTATTATGTAATTTGTTAGGTAAAGCGTTATGTTTAATTTATTTCGGCACGAACTCCACGGCGGGAGGATGCGTTATGCGCAAAGTGACATTGCAGGACATCGCCAATCACACCGGCCTGTCAAAATTTGCGGTCTCATGTTCACTTTCAGGAAAAGCAGGAGTCAGTGAGGCGACGCGCAAGCGCGTCGAGGACGCTGCCGCGATGATGGGCTACCAGCGCCCGAAGCCCGCCGACGAGCAACGCGAGATTACTCTGATCTTTCACGATCAGGTCGATAGCGTGAGCTACGAGTTGCGGACGATGCTGCAGGACGGCATGCAGAAGGAGGCGCATCGACTAGGTCAAGCCGTACGGTTGCAGTGGACGCATGACGCCGACAGGGTCGAGGCGATGGTGAAAGATAGCGCAGGTATCATTCTTGTTGGGCCGCACGAAAAAAAGACGCTGGACATTGTCAAAGCGTCGGGCTTGCCTTCGGTTCGACTGGGGTGGGTGCTTCCACTTGAACAGGCCGATCATGTCGGCGGCACGGACCACGAAGCAGGGATAGCGGTCGGCGATTATTTGTTTGGACTCGGGCATCGCGACATCGCTTTCGTGCAGGGGCAGGAAGGCTATCGCGGTCGTATGGAGCGATATCACGGTCTGCGCGAAAGTTTAGAGCAACATGCCGATGCGCGACTGCATGTCCTGCGCTTTGACGAAGATGGAGGCTTTATCCCTGCACTGCAAACTCTTCAAACTGCCGGAATTGCACCAACAGCCCTGTTCTGCGCTCACGATGGGTTGGCGCTCACCGCTGTTTCCGAACTTTTAGCACGTGGCTACCGCATACCAGACGACATGTCCGTTGTCGGATTTGGTGATTTTTCCGCTGCGACCCAAATATCTCCTCCCCTGACGACCATCAGAGTACAAGGCGGGGAGATGGGCGCTACAGCGATGCGGCTATTGTTGGAACGCATTGAGACAAGAGGCCAGCCGGTCGTCGCAAAACGCATTCTTATCGCCTCGACCTTTATCGAGCGACGCTCATCGGGGCCTGCCCCTAGACATTCGAAATGGTTGACTCCCTTCGAGCGATGAAAACAACCCGCTCTTAATTGGAATCGAACCGACGACGGATCAGGCTCTGAGCGATGCAGCTACCAACCGAAAAAGGCGCTGATGATCGAAGATTTTACTCAGCCGCGTCAGTTCCAGAGAGCCTTCGACTCTCCCATTCCTGGGGCGTCAACGTCTTGACGTCGAACTGGTCGCGGGTGCGGGTATAGGTGTGGCCACCCATGCGGCCAACGGCGTCCATCATCTGCTGGTCGATATGCAAGTTGGATGCGTTGACGGCATCGCTGCGCACGAAGACGCCGACGACCTCGCCGAGGATGATCTCGCGGGCAGGCCCCACTTGCAACGTCGTGTGACGACGGCACTCAAGTGCTGCGGGTGCCGCGAGAATGCGTGGGCTAGACACCATCTCACCCGGTACGGTTTCGAGCCCCGCCTCCTCCATCTCGTTGATGCCTGGACCGAATTTGATGGCGCAGATCTCCATCTGGTCCACGAGTGCGTTGTCACAGATATGCACCGTAAATTCACCCGTTTCGCGAATGTTGCGGGCAGTGTCCTTGAAGCGCATGTCTGCGTAATTTTCGACGCCGATCGCAACGATTGCCGGATCATGGGTCAGAACATTGAAGAAGCTGAACGGCCCGGCATTGTGGCGACCGTCTCTGTCTGCGGTTGTTACAAGTGCGATCGGGCGGGGAATGACCGTGCCGATCAGGATCTTGTAGCGTTCGCGCTCTGTGAGCTTGGCGAAATCGAAATGGCTGTGAGCAACGGTCGTATCGGTCATCTCAGGCCTCGGCAGCAATGCGGTGGGTTTCAAGCGGAGTGTGGCGCGACAGGTTTTCAAACCCGTCTTTGGTCACGACATACATGTCACCGACATTGCAGCCGGCGGATAGCGGTTCGAGCCACTGGGTGTGGAGCACAAAGACCATGCCCTCTTCCATCCGATCGTAATTATGGGAGGAGATGTTGAAACTGTTCTGCCCGCCGGCCATGCCGACTGAATGACCGAGGTTGGGGTTATGCGGGCCGTGTGTCGCTGGATAGACATGCATGAGTGAGCGGCCTTGCGCCTCCCAGTCGATATTCTTGACATATTGGCGCGGAATGAGCCTTGCGCCGCCATCATCCATTGGCGCCCAGTTGTAGGGCATGGTGCGGGCTTCCGGCGACGCCAGCATGCCGCGCTCGATCATGGGCTCGAAGGCCGCATTGTTGACATCGCGCATCAAGGCACCCGGCCGGATCAGCATTTCCGCGCGCTTGACACCTTCGGTACAGGCGGCGAGCACCTCTTCCTGGCGCCTGGTGATCTCGCCGATTGCGATCATCCTTGCAGTCTGCGCAGTGTAGCCTCGGTAGGTCACGTTGGAGACATAGAGATTGATCAGGTCTCCCGATCGTACGACGTGCCCGTAAGGCTTGCCGCAATGGGTGCCAAACTCGTTGATGCCGATCTGGTAACCGTCACCGGTTTCGCCACCGAAGGAGAGTTGTGCCTGGGTGAAGGCAGCATAGATCTCGTGGTCGGTCACGCCGGGTTTTGCCACGTGATAGGCCGCCTGCGTGGCGATGCTGACCAGTTGGGCGGCGGCCCGAAACATCTCGATTTCGCGCGGCGAGCGGACCTTTTGCATGCGGTCGAGAATGGCATTGTCGGCAACGAACTTCACGCCTGGCATCAATGCGTCGAGACCTGCCCAGAAAATCAGCGAGGTGCGGTCGCCAATACGGCCGATCTGCGCTTTCGACAGTCCCATTCCTGCCAGCAGTTCGGCACATTTTTCTGCGGTCTTGATGACGCTGTCGCCCGGACGATCTGAATATTCCCGCCCGATGGGGCCAATCTGCCAGATATCCTCGACCAGCACCGGCTCGCCTCCCGGCGGCAGGAGCACGGACTGGGTAAAGAAGGACAAAAGCACCATTGGCTTGTCGACATCCGTCGGAATGATTAGCACGCCTTCCCGCATCCAGTCGCAGATATAGCGCAGATAGTGGTTCGACGTGTGAAACCAGCCCACACCGCCAGTATGAACAATCAGGGCGTCATGTCCGGCCTCCACTGCCTGGCGGCGGATACGCCGCAGACGATCCTCGAATTCCTCGACCGGGAGGGGCAAGGGCGCTGCGAAATCGAAATCCGGCTGAAAGTCGGCGAGCAGCGAGCCGATGCGATAGGCTCCTGTTCTGGTGGCGGTCATGTTCATGGGCTATTCCTTCCAATATTGTTCTTGTTCGTCAGGCCTGTCGCGTAGGCGCCAGCACCCGCCTTGCCACCAGCATCACCACCAGCGTCAGGCTGATCAGCAGGCCCGACATGGCGGCAACGCGCACATCGAGCGATTCCTCAATCAGTGCAAACATCCTGAGCGGCAGCACTGTCGTCTGCGCGTCGGCCAGGAAGAGCGAGACGGAAACATTGTCGAGCGACTGGATGAAGACGAGGAATGCGCCAGCGAGAATGCCGGGTGTCAGCAAGGGCAGGATCACGCGCCTCAGTGTGGTGAACCACGTAGCCCCCATTACCGTCGAAGCTTCTGCCAGCGAAGGATTGATACCCTGCGCGACGACCGAAGCGGCGCGGTACATCAAAGGCCCAAAGACCACCACATGGCCGGCGACAGTCAGCCAGAGCGAAGGCTGCAAGCCAACGAAATTGGCGACGATCAGCGCAGCCAGACCATAAACGAGGCTCGGCAAGACCAGCGGGGCGAGGAGCAACGGCTCGATTGTGTTGACCGACCGACGGTGCAGCCGGGCCATGCCGATCGTGGCGGGCACCGCAAAGAGCAGCGAGCCAAGAACGGCAAGGCCTGCGATCTTCAGCGAGTTGCCGGCGGCAATATGTTCGGTCCCGGAGCGGATAGGATCGAGCAACGCCTCATACCAGCGCAGCGAAAAACCCTCCGGTGGGTATTTGAGCGTCTGTCCTGAAGTAAACGACATGGTGATCGCGATGACGATCGGGGCCACGAGATAGATCAGGCTCAGGCCGCCGAAGCCGAAGACGAATACCTTGTAGAGGATGGCGGGGACCGGGTTTTCGGATTTTCTACGCATGGCCGACGAGCCTCCGGTGACGGGAAATCATGGTCATGGCGACGAGCAGGATGCCGGTTGACATGAGGAGCACGACGGCGATCGCAGACGCCATCGGCCAGTCGAACAGCGTGCCGACCTCGCGGTAGATCAATTGCGGCACATAGACGTTGCGCGCGCCGCCGATCACCGCCTGGGTGACGAAGGAAGCACTGGTGCTGGCAAAGACGAGAATCCAACCGGCCAGAAGTCCAGGCAGCATCATCGGCAACAGGACCGTGACAAGAATGCGCCATGGCCCGGCGCCCGAAACCTGCGCAGCTTCGGTATAGGTGACGGGAATGCTTGACAAAATCGCCACCAGCGGAAGGATGATCAGCGGCAGGTCGATCTGGCACATGGCCATCACAAGCCCAAGTTCCGTCGACATCAGCGTGAAGGGACGGTCAGTCAGCCCAAGCGCCACGAATGGTTCGCTGATCGGGCCCTGCCGTCCGAGAATCACGATCCAGGCAAAGGTGCGAACCACGTTGCTGGTCAACATAGGGATCAGCGTCAGGAAAATGATAATCTGACGCGTGGTCTTGCCGCTGTGCCAGTAGAACAGCGCGATCGGCACACCGAGCAGCGTCGTGGTGACGATGGTCTGCACCCCGAGCTTGGCGGTGTTGACGAGTACGCGATAATTGAACGCATCGCCGAGAAAGCGCGCATAATTGTGCAGGGACAGGCCGTCGGGTCCAATAAAGCTGAACCCGACAAGGACGGCGAGCGGCGTCGCGAAGAACGCCAGCGACAGCAGAAGCATCGGGATAACGTAGGGGAAGCCGCTCGCTTTCATGGTGCTACCTCAACCAGCCACGAGGGCGTCGAACTGGCGGATCCATTCCGGCCGGTTCTTGTTGATGGCAGCCCAGTCCGGATAGACGAGAGAGGCAAGCTGTTCGCGCTTCACATAAGCCTCGATGCCAGGTGTCAGTTCCACTTCCTTGTTCGTCGGGAACATTTCCTGTGGCGGCATCTTCAGCTTGTCTTGGGCGGCCTTCGAAATCGCTGCGTCCATATACGCGTAGGCAGCGTCGACGTTTTTGGCGCCCTTGGTCAGATGAATGTTGACAGGGGCTGCAGGCGAGCCCGTCTCCGGCTGGACGAATTCGGCCTTCAGCCCCATAGCCTTCAGCTTGGCGACGTTGCCGGTCGAGCACATGAAGACTGCAATCTCGCCCTGCTGGAACAGCGTCATCTGGTGGTTCGTGCTGGCCACCACGCCCTTGATCTGTTCCGGGTGTTCCTTGAACAGCTTGAAGACAGCATCCATGTCGGCGGGGCCTGAACCAAAAATCTTGGCGATCTCGGTATAGGCCATGACGCCTGTATTGGAGGCAAAGCCTGTCCACGAGACCAGGCCCTTATAGACCGGGTTTTCAAAAAGATCGCGGTAGCCCTTCGGCGCGGGTACGAGATCGGGATTATAGGCAATGCCGTTGACCTCTACCGTGACGGTCGGGCCATATTCGCCCTGGAAGGCCGGATCGAGCATTCCCCAGTTTTTCAGCTTCGAAGGGTCGATCTTCTCGATGAGGTCGTTCTCGATCGCGATGGCCATCTGACCCGGCGACATGAGAAGCGTGTCGTAGGGCGGGTTGCCGGGGCTTGCCATCACCTTGGCCAGCTGGTCCTGCGCCATTGCCGGGGCGACGGTCAGATCGAAGCCGGCCTCCTTCACGAGGGGCGTCAGCACGGTGCGATAGCCATCCTCCCAATTGCCTGGAAAGGTCGCGGCAACGGCCGTGCCGCCAGCCGCACGGGCGGCGACCGGAAGGGTTCCTGCCACAGCCGCACCGGCGGCAAGCAGTCCGAAACGGCGTCTTGTGATGTTGAAGTCTTGCATCTGTTCACCTCTGTTGTTGTCATTCACGGAATGCTTCCGGTTCGCTCGGAAAGGCGTGACACCTCATGGTGTCTATCTCGGCAAAGAGCTGTGCTCCCGGCTCGGGAATGAAGGTCGAAGGTCCGCGGACCTCCGAGGAACGAAGGTTTGTCCCGTCTTCGAGAAGGAGATCATGGACAAGGGTGGGCCCAAGCGGGACGGATACCGTCAGTCGCGCCGGCAGGGCCGATGCGCTCGAGGTCGCAGACAGACGTACGTCTTCGGGACGGAAAGTGACCGTCACCTTCGAGCCTGTGGTGAAATTCAGGCGGCGGGGGAGAACGAGAGCCTTGCCATTGGCAAGCGTGACCAGGGTTGCCTCGGCATCCAGGCGATCCACCGTTCCATACAGTACATTGGCCTGGCCGATAAACGTATTGACGAACAGCGTTTTCGGCCGGTCATAAACGGCCATCGGGGTGTCGATCTGCTCGACATTGCCCTTGTTCATCAGCACGAGACGACCTGCCAGACTTTGCGCCTCCTCCTGGTCATGCGTGACGATCAGTGTGGTGATGCCCAGCGTCTTCTGCAGATGGAGAAGCTCGACCTGCAGGTCGAAACGGAGCGCCCGGTCCAAGGCACCGAAGGGTTCGTCGAGAAGCAGAAGCGAAGGTCGTCCGGCAATGGCACGGGCCACCGCCACGCGTTGCTGCTGACCACCGGAGAGCTCACGCGGTAGCCGATGACCAAACCCTTTCAACCGTACGAGCGAAAGCATCTCCTCGACCCGTTCACGCCGCTCGGAGCGCCCAACCTTCTGGCATGCCAACGGATAGGCAATGTTCTCGGCGACCGTCAGGTGTGGAAACAGCGCATAGTTCTGGAAAACCATGCCTATACCGCGCGCACGGGCCGAAACATTGGCAAGGTCTTCTCCACCGAGCTGGATCACGCCGCTTTTCGGCTGGATCAGCCCCGCGATGGCCCGCAACACCGTGGATTTGCCGCAGCCGCTCGGTCCGAGGAGTGCGACAATCTCACCAGCGTTCATCTCGAAAGAGATGTCGCTGATCGCGTTCTGTCCACCGTAGCTGTGGGTCAGGCCACGAACGCTGAGCTGCCTGCCTTCTGATGCATTCGAGGCCTGCGACATGAATGTCCCCTTGGTTTGCGCCTGAACAGACGAGGACGTGGCTCTCGTATTCATCAGGCGGAGATGTGGTTGATCGGCAATTTTGAGCTCGCGCTGGTCCATGGGAAAGGAATTGCAAGCTGCGTGCCAACTACGCTTCCAACACCGAACGGAGGGCAGCAATCACATGAATATATGTACTTATTTTTGTTTTAAGTTATTTCGCAACTTCATAATCATGAAAAATCGTAAAATATCTGGAACTCATTAATTGTGCAGCCTTGATAGATGACGGTGATTTGTTGGGCAGAGCTTTGGCTCATGAGCTCTTGAATCGTATCAGTATCGGAGCTTTTTCGACGACCAAGGCACCGTATCCGTTCTTAAAAATCTTAAGATTATAAATATTTTTCAATAGGTTAAATGTTGTTACTGTAAACGAATGATCCGACAACGCCATGCGGGCTATTTTTTCATCACATACTTTCGAATATTCATGCGCAACTTAGTTCGTAGATTAAGTTGATTCTACGGCGTACAAAATAAATCAATAAAAACATATATATAAAAACCATCACCCCGAACTGGCATGCTGATTGCATCACCCAATCTTGAAAATTCACGACAATAGAAATGTGAAGAAGGGGTTCCGCATGCATAGTTTCAAGAAGACCGTCACAGCCGCCCTGGCAGGCATCGCCTTTGCTCTCCTCTCCTCAACCACGCAGGCCGCAGAAGGCACGCCCGTGAAGATGGTGCCTGAGGAGGATGTGGGGAAGCTTCCGGGCATCGCCTTTAATCAGCAACTGTCAGACCGTCTGCCTTCTGAGATCAAGGAAAAGAAGGTGCTGAAGGTTGCGACGGATCTGACGCCGCCAATCAGCTTCCAGGACGAGGCTGGCAAGCTGATTGGTATCGATGCCGATCTAGCGGCGGCGCTAGGCGTCATTCTCGGCATTGATGTGCAGATGACCAATGTCGGCGCGGGCGCAGCCATCGTTCCCGCCGTGCTCTCCAAGCGGTTCGACATCACGCTTTCCGGTATCAACGACGATGTGGAACTGGAAAAGCAGGTCGATGTCATCGACTACATGTATGACGCAACAACCATCATGACGGTCAGGGGCAATCCGCTCGGCATCAAGAACATGGAAGACCTCTGCGGCAAGAAGGTCGCCGTGCCGGTCGGGACCTTCCAGAACAGGCTGGTCGTTGCCGCCTCGGCAAAATGCAAGACCGCGCCCATCGAGATCATGTCCATCCCGAAAATGCCTGACGTCCTGCAGGCCGTGCGAACGGGCCGCGCCGATGCGACCGTCAACGGTTACGCAACGAGCGTCTACACCACCGAGAAGCAGACCGGCAAAGGCGTCGGCCTGCAAGCCTTGCCCGATGTCCGCCTCGCCGTCGGTTATCTTGGCATGCTGGTCTCGAAGGACAATCCACAGCTCCGGGATGCCGTGATCGCCTCGCTCCAACACATGGTCGACAGCGGCGCCTATCGGGCCATCATGGAGAAATGGAGTCTTGGCCCGCTTGCCGTGAAGACCGTCAAGTTCAACGATGCTGCCTCCATGCCGGTGGAATGAGCCATGGCACTCTTTGCTCAACCGATCAGCATGACCATCGTGCCTCCAGTCCGCAGGCCGATACTCTGGAGGCAGGTCGCAACCGGTAGCATTGCGATCCTTGTGCTGGCCCTCATGGTCCTGGCTATCGGGCGCAATCAAAGCGTCCAGTGGAGCGAGATCCCGCGCTACATGATTGACCCCGTCATTCTTGGCGGCGTCGTCCTGACGCTCGAACTGACAGCCGGCGCCATGGTCGCCGGCATCGTCATCGGTTGCCTCGTTGCCATCATGGCGACGAGCCAGAACATCGTTCTCAAGGCGATCGCCGTCGCCTTTGTCTGGTGGTTCCGCGGCGTACCGCTGATCGTCCAGATCTTCTTCTGGTTCAACATCGCGCTCTTCGTCCCCGAGATCGGATTCGGGTCCTGGTCGGTTTCGGTAAACGACATCGTCACACCCGCCTTGGCCGGCTTCCTGGCGCTTGGTCTGCACGAGGCGGCAAACATGAGCGAGATCATTCGGAGTGGCCTGAATGCCGTGGATCGTGGACAGCGCGAAGCCGCATCGTCTCTGGGCCTCAGACCATTGCAGACTCTGCGAACGGTGGTCCTCCCTCAGGCAATGAGGCTGATCATGCCGCCGACCGGAAACCAGGCGATCGGCATGCTGAAGGCAAGTGCCATCGTTTCCGTCATCGGCATGCAGGATTTGTTGACACAGGCGCAGGCCATCTACGCCCGCAACTTCCTCGTCATCGAACTCCTGTGCGTTGCCTCGCTTTGGTATCTCGGGATCACCACGATCGCCTCCATCGGCCAGCACTATCTGGAACGGAAGCTTGCACCAAAAGGCCGCTCGAACAGCGGCAAAAATTGAGCTTCGGGGCGCCAGCGCGCAGTCAATGACGCCAGAAAATCAACCAACCAAGGGATCGCCACTGCAGCGCATCCCATCAGGAAACATCAAGGAGAGACCATTATGAGACTGGGTATCGATAGCCAGAAGCTTCCCGAGTTCGTGAAACGCGGATCGCTCGCAAGCCTTGACCTTGTCAAGGAGCTTGGCCTTGCGGGCCTGTTCTTCCCGACAGTTCTCGACATGAGCCCGACGCTCGACAAGGGAGTCCTTCGCGACATCCGCGAGAAAGCCGATGAACTGGGGCTCTACCTCGAAAGTGGCGTCGGCAAGATCAATCCCTATTGCAGTGCCGAGGCTCCGGAGTTCCGTGCGATCGGCGATGGCGACGTCATTCTGGGCTTTACCCGCATGATCGAGGCAAGCGCCTCCATCGGCTGCCGCGAACTATGGATCTCGCCGGGCAATTTCAAATCGGAGTATCGTGGCAGGCTGGCAAACGACCGCTTTCGCACCGACGTCACCTGGAACGAGCAGTTGCTGGCCATCGAGAAGGTCCTGCTGAAACTTGCTCCCGTAGCGCGCGCCAATGGTGTCCATCTCAATATGGAAACCCATGACGAGATTACGTCCTTCGAAATCCTCAGGCTGATCGAAAAGGTCGGTGAGGATTGCATGGGCGTTGTCTTCGACACGGCCAACGGCCTGCAGCGCGGGGAACATCCGGTTTACGCCACAAGACGCGTCGCGCCATACGTTCGCCAGACCCATATCAAAGACGCCTATGTGGGCCGCGCTCCGGGCGGCCTCGATTTCCAGACCCGTCCCGTCGGTCACGGGATCGTGGATTTTGCCGCGATCGTTCCAATCCTGGCCGCGGCGAACCCGGATCTTAATCTCTCATTGGAAGTTGCCGCCACGGTCGAAGACAAGCCGCGCAAGGCCAATCCACGTCAGTGCATCGAGATTGACGACCCTGCGTGGCGCGCTGCGCACCCGGACCTCGATGCCGAAGAGCTCGACGCCTATCTCTCGCTCATCAGCGCTTTTGAAAAGCGTGTTGCTGCTGGCGAGATCCCGGATTGGGAGACCTATGAGGCGATCAACTACGGCTACCCGTCCTATGCAAAGCAGGCCTATGGCTTCGACGCGGCCATCGTCTTCATTCGCAATTCGGCCAGGCATATCGAGACCATCTGCGCCGATAATGGCATCGATCTTTCCCCATCCGTGGCAAAACGGCAGGCAGCCTGATTTCGAACCACGCGATGACGGTAGAGATCTCTGCCGTCATCGTGCAAGACCCAAGATCAAGTGGATTTCCAGCGCGTATCAATGTACGCAACAATATGTGTATGGATGTAATCAGATCGAGCGACCGACCGCTCGAATGCATGCGGAGCAGGACATGAAGAAGACCCGTCGGCAGACCCCGCGATCTGCCCCCAAGGCGCCGAGCACCGCCGAAGCGGCAGAAAATGCCAATGACGACGTCTCCGAGCGCATTCGCACGACGCTTGCCACTGCCATCGGCGAAGGCGCTCTGAAACCCGGCACAAAGATCCTCGAAGATGCCATTGCCGACCATTTCGGCGTCAGCCGCACCGTGGTTCGTGGCGCGCTCGGCGTGCTGGAAAGCGATCATCTGCTGGAACGCAAGCGCAACCGCGGCACTTTCGTCGCAGAACCGGGCATCGAAGAAGCCAAGGCTCTATTCGAGGCACGCCGCAAGATCGAACACGCGATCCTCGACCTTGTGATGGCCCGCGCCACCAGCGAACAACTCGATGCACTGGAAAAACTGACCGATGAGGAAGAGCATATTCACCATCACGGCGACGAAAAGTCGAAGACGGTGCTTTCCGGGAAATTCCATATCGTCCTGGCGGAGCTTGGCGGAAATGCCGTCATGACCGAAATGCTCTCCAAGATCGTCGCGCGCCTGTCCCTCGTCATGGCGCTCTATGAAGAAGACAAGAAGGACGACTGCGGTGCCGACCACCACCGCATGATCGTCACTGCGCTGAAGGCGAAAGACCTGGCGAAGGCACAGCAGTTGATGGACCATCACCTCGCCGATATCGAGGGGCGGGTAAGGCTGACCGAAGGCCAAGGCGATCGCCATACCTTCCTGGCGGTGCTGGAGAGCTTTTCCTGACCAGCTTTTGCTTTTTAGCGGAATCGAACAATCATTATCACATTGGTGGAGTTCATTAGACTAGCAGCAATTTATTTCTGCAATGACAGCCAGTACCGGGTATGTCGACGTTCACCCGTACGCGTCAGTGCACAGGTCTTAACGAGCTGCTGAAGGTCACGTGTTGCTGTAGCGCGGGATGTGTCTGTGATCGAAATGTAGTTTTCGGCACTTAGCCCCCCCCCTTGAAGCCTGCCGTACCTTCCTTGAAGATGCGGGCGACTACTTTTTCCTGTCGCTCGTTCAACTGACCTCGAAAACGATCATAGAACTTTGCTTTCTGAATGAAGAAATCTACCCGCTCAAGCGTCGCCCGCTGAGCGTCGAGGATCGTTTCTGAACAGGGCCTATTGCGCCCGCTAGGCGGATGTTGGCCTGGCGGCGCTAAGAACGGTCGAAAAGAGGTCACATGGTAGCAGCCGAAAGGCGTCGTCGAGAGGACTACTTGCTCAACAAACTAAGATCGACGGCCTACGAAGTACCAAGCTTAACCTACCATGATTTGGTTGAAGGCACGGAGGAAGTGATCATTCTCCTCGCGAGAGCCGATGCTGACACGAATGAAGGTGTCGAAGCCCATTTGTTTCCATGGTTTCACGATGACACCAAGGCGGAGCAGATTTTCCGCCGCATGCACAGCGCTGACCCCGACATCGATGAAGAGGAAATTGCATTTCGACGGCGCCATCCGGTAACCCAACGATTTGATTTCGCCTGCGATACGCGCACGCTCCACAAGAGCCAGTTCGACGGATTTCCGCAGATGCGCATCATCGTTGAGAGCGGCAACGGCCGAAGCCTGAGCAATGGCGTTGGTGTTGAAGGGCGTTCGGGCGCGGTTGAGAAAATTGCAGAGCTCGCCGCTACTGACGACGCCATAACCGATGCGTAGACCCGCAAGGCCGAAGGCTTTGGAGAACGTTCGTAGGACTACCCAGTTCACCTTGGCATCCCGCAGCATATCGGCGGCCGAGGGATAGTCCTCGCCCGCCGCATATTCTGCATAGGCCTCGTCAACGACGACCATTGTATCCTTGTCGAGCGCAGCGATTACCTTTTCGAGTTCAGCAGGCGTCAGCCATGAACCCACGGGGTTCATCGGGTTCGAGAAAATCAGCATGCGCGGCTTGCGCGCAATAGCCACCAGCAACGCATCGATATCGATCGTTAAATCTGACTTCACAGTCACACGTTCGATCACACCGCCCATCAGCGTGGTGTAGTCTTCATGCAGCGGGAAAGAAGGATAGAGCGTAGCAACCGTATCGCCCTGACGAACAACGGAGCGGCAGATAACGGCAATGAGGTCTTCCGAGCCATTGCCAAGGATTACCTGACTGTCATCCACGCCAAACCGGGCGGCAAGCTGGCTGCACAAGGCCCGCCCCTGCGGATCGGGATAGAGACGTGCCAGTTCGCCGATATCGGGAAAAAGGTGACGCAGCGCAGGTGATGGCCCGAGCGGGTTCTCGTTGGAGCCCAGCTTCGCGATGGCGGCAACGTCGTATTTTGCCCGCACTTCTTCAATCGTCAGACCTGCATTGTAAGGGGCAATCGCGCGGATTTCGTCGCGGATGGGGCTTGAAGGCTTTTCCATTTTGCAGTCTCCATGAGATGCGGATGGGCCAGTGATAAACCGGCAAATCTTATCCGTAAATATGTATAGACATTTTATGATGAAAATGATGTCATCGACAAGCTGAATAAATAAAGGGTGCCGCCATGACACAGCCGAATTTCGACCTCTCCGGCCGCCGCGCGCTCGTGACCGGCGCAAGTCGCGGCATCGGCCAGGCCATTGCGGTCGCCCTCGCGCAGGCGGGCGCCGATATTGCCATCACGGCGCGCACGATCGAGGCGCTCTCGGAAACGCATTCACGCATCGTTAATCTGGGCCGACGCTGCGTGGCGCTCACCCAGGACGTTCGCGACGTCGAGGCATGCGCTCGCGTGACGAAGGAAGCTGCCGACAAACTTGGTGGTCTCGACATCCTCATCAACAACGCTGGCTTCGAAAACGTCCGCGCTTCGTTCGATGTTGACGAAGCACTCTGGGAGTCGATCCTGTCGACAAACCTGAAGGGCGCATTCTTCTGCGCGCAGGCAGCCGGCCGCATCATGGCCGAAACAGGCGGGGGCGTGATCGTCAACCTCTGCTCGCTGACATCTTATGTCGGCATCCCAACGGCCGCCCCTTACGGCGCCTCGAAGTCCGGCCTGCTCGGCATAACCCATGCCCTTGCGAGTGAATGGGCGGCGCATGACATCCGGGTAAACGCCATTGCCCCGGGATATTTTCGCACAGCTATGACGGAGGTTTTCTATGAAAATGACGACTGGCAGTCGCGGATGCTGGAGAAGATCCCGCAACGGCGCTTCGGCAAGGAGAGTGACATTGGCGGCGTTGCCGTTTTCCTCTGCAGCGACGCGGCCGCCTATATTACAGGCCACTGCATTCCGGTGGACGGCGGCTATCTGGCCTCGATCTGACGTCGATAAACAAACGAATGCCAAATAGTACCGAATAGAGGTCTTCGACGCTTGTCATTCGACGCGATGAGAAACAAAGTCGCAGAGTTGACCGCTAAACATTTTCGCATCTGCACAAATATTGCGCAACAAAATTTCAGGCGAAAAATTACGCAAATTCGGTTGACGCTAGTTGTACGTATATGTATATACAAGTACATATAACTCGGCCACATACCGCTGAAGGCGCACAGGTAGCTTTGAGGGGATTTCCCACCATCAAAGCGCGACAGGAGAAATCTCATGGGGGCAGCAGAACTTCGTTCGGTCGATCCTTCCGCTGACCTCATCGCAGTGTCCGTCAGGGACGTGGGAATGTCCTTCGGCAATGTTCACGCCGTCAGGCAGGCCTCGTTTGATCTTCCCAAGGGCCGTTTCCTGACCATCCTCGGCCCTTCCGGTTCGGGCAAGACGACGCTGCTGCGGATGATTGCCGGCTTTGATCGCCCGACCAGCGGCGAAATATTCATCAACGGGCAGCCGGTCAGTGCCGTGCCACCACACCAGCGCGCGATCGGTATGGTGTTCCAGAAGCTCGCGCTTTTTCCGCACATGACCGCCGCCGAAAACGTCGCCTTTCCCCTGAAGATGCGCCGACATGATGCCCGCACCATTCCCGAGAAGGTCGAGCGTTATCTCGACCTCGTACGCCTCGGCGGTTACGGTGACCGCCGCATCAACGAACTCTCGGGCGGCCAGCAACAGCGTGTCGCCATTGCCCGGGCCCTGGTGTTCGAACCGGATCTGCTTTTGCTCGACGAGCCGCTCGCGGCACTTGACCGCAAGCTGCGCGAGGAAATGCAGTTGGAGTTCCGCCGTATTCAGAAGGAACTCGGCGTCACCACCATCAACGTTACTCACGACCAGCGCGAGGCATTGGTGGTGTCAGACGAGGTCATCGTGATGAACGGCGGCGAAATCCAGCAAAAGGCACGGCCGGTGGAAACCTATCGCGCGCCCTCGAATGCCTTCGTCGCAAACTTCATCGGCGTCACCAACTTCATCGAAGGCAAGGTTGCCGAAGTCACACCAACCAATGTCACGATCACGGCGGCGGGCATCAACCTTGTCGGCGTCGCTTCGGACGAAAATCTCGCCGTCGGCGCGGCTTGTGCCGGGGCCGTTCGGGCAGAGCAAATTCGCATCGCCTCGGCCAATGGCCGCCTCGAAGGCCTTTCGACCGTGGTCGAGGCCAAGGTCGAAGACTGCATTTTCGAAGGCGAGCGCGTGGTTTATGAAATTCGGGTCCAGGCTCTCGGAGGCGTCGTAATGCGCGTGTTCGATCACGATCCGGAATCACATCTGCAATTCGCTCCGGGCGACGACGTTCGACTGGGCTGGAATGCACGGGATATGCATATCTTTCAAAAATGACCCCCAGAAGGTCGGACCAGAGGAGAATGTTCAATGTCGCATGATAAATTTCTGACCGCCCAGCTCCGCCGTCGCACGTTGCTGGCGTCGTTCTCCGCAGCCGGCGCTTATGCCGGACTATCGACGCTCGGCGTCAGCCGCGCCTTTGCGCAGGAGCCGGAAAAACCAGCCGAAATCATCGTTCGCGCCTGGGGCGGCAGTTGGGTGGATGCGCTGAAGGCAGGTGTCTCCGACAGCTTCACCAAGGCAACCGGCATCGCGGTGCGCCACGACCTGACCGAGGATAACGAGATCCAGCCGAAGGTCTGGGCCGCCGTCGCCCAGAAGCGCGTTCCGCCGATCCATATCAACTGGGACACCACGACTAATGCCACGAAGTCGGCGCTGCGTGGCGTCACCGAAGACCTCTCGGACCTGCCCAATCTCAAGAACGCCACCGATCTTGCCAAGCCGGTCGGTCTCGATGGCTATCCGATCGTCAATACTTATGGCTACGTCTATGTGCTGGCCTACCGCCCTTCGGCGTTTCCGAACGGAGCTCCGAAGTCCTGGAAGGACCTTCTCGACCCGAAGCTGAAGGGCCGTATCGCGCTCTATAATGACGGCATTGGCTTCCATTTCCCGGCGCAGGTCGCAGGTGGCGGCAAGCTCGAAGACATTCCCGGTAACATGCAACCCGCCTGGGACTTCATTTCGAAGATCAAGGCGCAGCAGCCGCTGCTGGGCGAAGACCCAGATTTCACCACCTGGTTTCAGAAAGGCGAAATCGACGCTGCCTGCACCATTTCGACCAATGCCCGCGAAGCCAAGAAGAACGGCATCGAGATCGCATGGGTGGTTCCGGAAGAAGGTGCGAAATTCGATACCGACGGCCTGTGGATTCCGAAGGGCCTGCCGGAGAACGAACTCTACTGGGCGAAGCAGTACATCAACCACGCCCTGACCCAGGAAGCCCAGCAGGTCTGGCTTGATGGCCTCGGACTTCCCGGCGTCATTCCGGGCGTCAAACCGCCGGCCGACCTCGTGGGCGACCCGTCCTATCCTACGACCGAAGAAGAGTTCAAACACCTGATCCGGGTTTCGTCCAAGATCCAGGTCGAAAACGAGAGCCAGTGGTTCGCCAAGTTCAAGGAAATCATGCAGGGCTGAAGCCCTGTCCCGCCCGTCGCGTCGTTCAGGTGACGGCGGGCATTCCACTTGAGGTTAAGAGGTAACGCGGTCTCTTTGGCAAATGCGCCATAGCCTTTGCCGGGACCGCTCGAGGATCGGTATTCATGCGCGCTTCCCGTGTCGCATATCCCCTGACGTGGCGCGTCATGGATATGCTCGAACGATTTGCGGCCATTTTCTGGCCTTCCAGCTTCAAGAAGGGTTTGCCCTATCTGATGCTGCTGCCGGCCATCGTGCTGGTTGGCCTTCTGGTCCTCGGCCTCATACAGATCGGCGATACGAGTCTTCGGACATTGGACACGAATACGTTTCTGATGTCTGAGACCTATACGCTCGCCAATTACCAGCGGGCGCTCACGGAAAAGTTCTTTGCCACCGTCGCGGGCCGCAGCCTTATAGGCTCGCTCATCGTTACCGTCATCACGCTGATATTCGCCTTCCCTTACGCCTATCTCATGGTGCGCACGTCCTCCTCGGCGCTGCGCAAATTCCTGCTGGTTGCGCTGTTCCTGCCTTTCTTCATCGGTCAGGTAGTACGCGCCTATGGCTGGCTGATCATTCTCGGCAACCAGGGCATGGTCAACGAGGCTCTCGGCCTGGTCGGTGTCTCACCGATACGCCTTCTCTATAACTACCCGGCTGTTCTGTTCGGCCTTGTTCAATACATGCTGCCCTTCGCTGTTTTGATGCTGGCACCTGCCCTGACCGCCATTCCGGCGGAACTCGAGGCCGCCGCCGCCTCCCTCGGCGCCAGCTGGCTTCGCACCTTCCGTCATGTCGTCCTGCCGCTTTCGCGCCCCGGCCTCGTCGGAGCCGGTCTTGTCGTAGTCACGCTCTCCCTTACGGACTTTGCCATTCCCGCGATCCTTGGCGGGGGGACGCAGGATTTTATCGCTAACGCGATCTACGACCAGTTCTTCCGCACCTCCGACCAAGGCCTCGGCGCGACACTCTCGCTGCTGCTCGTCGCGGTTGGCTCCATTCTCGTCGGTGTCGTCTTCATGGTCTTCGGTGCAGGCACGCTTGCCATGGGGGGCGACCGCAAATGACCGGCAGCCGCAGCAAATCCATCGTCATCTGGGCCTTCGTCTCCACCGCGCTCCTCATGTTGTCGGCACCCACCATCGTGGTTCTCGGTGCCTCGTTTACTTCCGGAAACATCATCACCTTCCCGCCGGACGGGTTTTCATTGCAATGGTATAGCAAGATCGCCCACGCCACCGATCTGCGCCAGGCCTTCTTCCGCTCACTGATCGTCGCGGCGATCTGCACCCTGGTATCCATTCCCGTCGGCACGCTCGCCGGTATTGCGCTCGCCAAATATCGGGTACGGTTTGCCCGCTCCATCCAGATCTATCTGCTGCTTCCCTTCACGATTCCGCTGATCGGTTCCGGCATCGGCATGATGCTCGCCTTTGGACAGATGGGTGTGCTTGGCAAGCTATGGCCCGTCGGCATCGCCTGCTCGGTCATCAACCTGCCCTTCA
The DNA here is from genome assembly GCF_037203725.1 of Agrobacterium sp. CMT1. Classification (NCBI taxonomy): domain Bacteria; kingdom Pseudomonadati; phylum Pseudomonadota; class Alphaproteobacteria; order Hyphomicrobiales; family Rhizobiaceae; genus Agrobacterium; species Agrobacterium sp. CMT1. Next base: position 953,179 of record NZ_JBBCAR010000007.1, on the reverse strand, counting down.
TGATCTGGGCGGTGACGGCAAGCGCCAGCAACCTGTCGCCGGATCTGGAACTTGCGGCCGCAAATTGCGGTGCGCCACCCTTGCAGCGTTTCCTATACATCACGCTTCCCGCCGTCCTGCCGGGCGTGATCACCGGCTCTCTATTGATGTTCATTCTGGCGTTGAATGAGTTCCTCGTAAGCCTGCTTCTGGTAGACGCGCGAAGCGTCACACTGCCGGTCCAGATCTACAACTCCATCCGCTCGATCATCACACCGGACCTTGCCGCCATTTCCGTGGTGTTCATCGCCTGCGCCGGGATCGCGATCGCGCTGCTCGACCGCCTCGTCGGCCTCGACATCTTCCTGAAATCGAAGTGACCAATCGGCCGTATGGCCAGCTATCAAGGACAAGACGATGACATCAGTGTCTTTCTACGACTATTCCAAGCTCGATGCCGATGAGAAGGCCGCCCTGCTGCGCCGTTCGGAAAGCGACATCTCGAGCTTCATCGAAAAGGTTGCCCCAATCCTCGAAGCCGTTCGCACCGAAGGCGACAGTGCACTGGCTCGCTTCGGTCGCGAACTCGACAAGGCCGACGTGACCGAAACCAATCTCAAAGTCACCGAAGCCGAATTCGACGCGGCCTTCAAGCTGGTTGATGCAAGCGTCATCGAATCCATCCAGTTCGGCATCGACAATATCCGCCATTTCCACGAGGAGCAGAAGCCGGAAGCCATGTGGCTGAAGGAAATTCGCCCCGGTGCCTTTGCGGGTGATCGCTTCACGCCGATCCAGTCCGTAGCGCTCTATGTTCCACGCGGCAAGGGATCCTTTCCGTCTGTCACCATGATGACCTCTGTGCCCGCGGTCGTTGCCGGCGTTCCGAACCTTGCCATCGTCACACCGCCGGCGCCCGATGGCTCGGTCGATGCGGCCACACTGGTTGCCGCGCGCCTCGCCGGCGTGGATACCGTCTACAAGGTAGGCGGCGCCCAGGCGGTGGCCGCCGTCGCTTACGGTACGCAGACCGTGAAGCCGGCGCTCAAGATCGTTGGTCCGGGAAGCCCATGGGTCGTCGCCGCCAAGCGTTCGCTGTCCGGCGTCATCGATACCGGCCTGCCGGCCGGTCCTTCGGAAGTCATGATCCTCGCTGACGATACGGTCCATGGCGGCCTCGCCGCGCTTGACCTGCTGATCGAAGCGGAACACGGCCCCGATTCCTCGGCCTATCTCGTCACCCATAGCCGGCGCGTCGTTGAAGAGGCGATCGCGGCCCTGCCCGAACACTGGGCCAAAATGTCGGAGCAGCGCGTCGCTTTCTCCAAGACCGTTCTCACCGGCAAGACCGGCGGTATCGTCCTGACGTCCTCGATTGAGGAGAGCTACGCGTTCGTCAATGCCTATGCGCCGGAACATCTTGAATTACTGTCGGAAGAACCGTTCATCCATCTCGGACATATCACCGAAGCCTCCGAAATTCTGATGGGCACCCACACGCCGGTCAGCATTGCCAATTTCTCGCTCGGCCCGAACGCCGTGCTACCGACCAGCCGCTGGGCACGTACCTTCGGGCCGCTTTCGGTGACCGACTTCGTCAAGCGCAGCTCGATCGGCTATGTCACGCCGCCAGCCTATCCGGAATTCGCCAGACATTCCCATAACCTCGCTCTTTACGAAGGCTTCTCCTCGCATGCGCTCGCGGTTTCTCCGGTGCGCGACGCCTATCTGAAAAAGGGTGCCTGATCCATGAAGGCGGTGCGGCTTCACGATGCGAACGACCTGCGTGTGGAAGAGATGGCCTCCCCATCTTCGCCGCCGGCAGGCTTCGTCAATCTGCAAGTCAGGGCAGCGGGGATTTGTGGTTCCGATCTGCACAATTACCGCACCGGACAATGGATTTCCCGTCGTCCGTCCACCGCCGGTCACGAATTCTGCGGGCGCATCACGGCGATCGGCGACGGTGTGACTGATTTTGCGATCGGCGATGTCGTTTCATCAGACTCGCGCATGTGGTGCGGCCTCTGCCCGGCCTGTTCGAGTGGCCGCACCAATGTGTGTGAAAACCTGGGCTTTGTCGGCGAAGTATGCGACGGCGGTTTTGCCGATGAGGTGCAGGTGCCGGCCAAGCTGCTGGTCGGCCACGATCCGCAACTCTCGCCACATATCGCTGCCATGGCAGAACCGCTCGCCGTGGCGCTGCACGCGGTACGCCGCCTTGCTGTTCCCAGGGGGGAGCCGGTGCTCGTCGTCGGCTGCGGCACGATCGGCGGGCTGAGCGCTCTCATCCTCTCCCGCCTGCACGACGGCCCGGTTCTGCTCGCCGACCTGAATGCGGAGCGAGCCCGACGCGTCAGTGACGTGACAGGTGGCAAGATCGTAACACTCGACAAGGCTGTGATAGACGCCGCGCTTTCGGGTGACCGCCTTCGTTATGCGCTTGACGCCACCGGCAGCATTCAGGCGATAGGCCGGGCCGTAGGCCTCCTTTCCGGCGGCGGCGGTCTGGCGCTTGTCGGCATCAGCCACGGCAAGCTTGATTTCGATCCCAATATTCTTGTCGAGCGCGAAATTTCACTGATCGGTTGCCACGCCTTTTGCAACGAACTGCCGGAGGCAACGGCGCTGCTGACAGAGCTCGCGCCGGCTCTCCACCGCTTTATCGAGGTGCTGCCCTCACTCGATGATGTCCCCGCCGCCTATGACCGGTTGCTGCGGGGTGAAAGCAGCGCTTTGAAGACGATAATAGACGTGTCGAAATAGGTCTGACACGTCACTTCAACAATGCCGGCGCAGCGACGCGGAGGCGGAGACAGTGACCATGACTGCACTTTCAGATTCCGCCTCGCCACTCTACGAGAAGGTGAAGGACTTCGTTCTCGGCAACATTGGCAGCGGCAAATGGGCGCGCAACAGCCGGTTGCCTTCGGAGCACGAGCTGGTTTCGACGCTCGGCGTTTCGCGCATGACAGTCAACCGCGCACTTCGGGAGCTCACCTCGGAAGGGCATCTGCGCCGCATCCAGGGCGTGGGCACATTTGTCGCGCCGCCAAAACCGCAATCGACGCTGATCGAGATCAGCAACATCATGACCGAAATCAGGGCCCGTGGCGGTCGCCACCGCGCCGAGGTTGTCGTGCTGGAACGCATCGTCCGGCCGGAGCCTGAACTCCTGCTTGCCTTTGAGTTCGATATCAGCCGACCGGTGGACCATTCGGTCGTCATTCATTTTGAAAACGATCTGCCGGTGCAGCTCGAGGAACGCTACGTCAACCCCAGCCTCGTTTCAGGCTATGTCGAGCAGGACTTTACCACGGCGGCAACCTACGACTATCTCCAGAATGCAACGCCGCTCACCGAAGTCGAGCACCTGATCAGCGCTCTGCCGGCCAGCGAGGCCCATGCGCGCCTGTTGCAGATCCGCGTTGGCGACAGCTGTCTCGTCCTGCACCGCAAGACCTGGACGGGCCCGATCGTCGCGACCGTCAATACGCTTACCTATGTCGGCAGCCGCTACTCGCTTGGAAGCCGCTATCTGCACGGCAGCAAATAAGACAACATCCGGAACAATTGCCATGACCCAGCCCGCCAGCCGCACCGCGGAAATCCGAAAAATCGCCAAGGCCGCCGATGGCAGAGCGGAAAAAATGCTTGCCGACTTGCTGCGTGACCTTTTCAGCATCGAAGCAAGGAATGTGGCGATCAATCAGGATCAGTACAGTCTCAATTCCCTCAATGGCTTCTTCGAAACTGACGAGGGTCAGTTCTTCTTCAAGTTCCATCAGGAGGAGGGCGAAGAGGCAATGAGCGGAGAATATTACCGCGCCGATATTCTCGCCCGCGCAGGTCTGCCGGTCGACCAGCCGTTGCTCATGTCCGTGCTGCCGGGTGAACAGATCCTCGTCTATCGCCGCCGCAGCGACCCGCGTTTTTCCGACGTGTTGCGCGCGCTGGACCTCAAGGACGACCCGGCAGCCCGCGCAAAGGCGGTGGAGGCCGAGCGCAGGCTGAATGAGGCGGTTCTGAAAGTGTATCTGGAAACGCTGCACGTTGTCACGCCCACAGAAGTGTCAGCCGAGCCGGTTCATCGATTGTTCTATGAGCGCCTGATCGATCCCCTCACTGGCATCTATCCCGGTGGCAGACTGGCAAATTTCTATGTTGGCAAGACGTTCGAACTGCCGGGCATGACCCTGGATTGGCGAACCCTCTCCGGGCTTCGCTTCTGCGTTAACGGCATCGCGTATCGCGACGGTTTCGCAGCGCTTTTCGACGAGGCGCATGAACGGCTGAACCCAGCGAAACTCGCCGATGCCGGGGGGGTTACCGCCCATGGCGACGCCCATAACGCCAATGTCTGGTATGAGGACAACGGCAGCGACGCCCGCCTCTCCTTCTTCGACCCCGCTTTCGCCGGTGAGAATATCCCGACGCTCCTCGCGGAAGTGAAGACGACGTTTCACAACATCCTCGCCCATCCGCTCTGGCTATATGACCCGGCTCTTGCTGGAGAGCGCTATTCGGCAAGCGTCACGCTCGATGACGACATGCTTCGGATCACCACCAATTACGAGCCGAGTAAGGTCCGGCGCGAACTTCTTGCCGTAAAGGGCGAGGTCATGTGGAGGCCGCTTCTTGCCGAGCTGAAGGCGCGCGGCATGCTTCCCGCTGACTGGCGCCGGGTGGTCCGCCTCGGCCTCTTCCTGTGTCCAACACTGGTGATGAACCTTCGTGCGGGTGCGACGAGCCATAATCCGGCATCATCCCTGATTGGCCTGTCGAGTGCAGTCTTGGCTGGAAGCGAACCTGTTGAGGGCGAGGATGCCTTGTCTCGCTTCTTTGATGCGATTGATCCGGAGCGAGGCTGAGATGAAGCCGGTAAATGTCTCTGATTATCGCGAACTCGCACGCCGTCGATTGCCGAAGATCTTCTTCGACTACATTGACGGCGGATCGTTCGACGAAGTTACGATGCAAGCCAACCGCGCAGACTTCGGCGATTTTGAGCTCAAGCAGCATGTACTGGTGGAACCAAAGCAGCAGGACCTTTCAGCCTCCTATCTAGGCATGCGCCACCCTCTACCCTTCATGCTGGGCCCGGTCGGATTTCTTGGTCTTTATACGGGCAATGGCGAGATAAAAGCGGTTCGCGCCGCCCATGCCGCCAATATACCCTTCTGCCTCTCGACCTTCTCCATTGCGTCGCTTACCGACCTCCGGGCCCAGACCAAAGGACCGTTGCACTTCCAGCTCTATGTGCTCGAGGACCGCACGCTCTGCGAGGAGCTCCTCGTCGCTGCGGAACAGGCAGGCGTTGATACCCTGTTCGTCACTGTCGACACAGCGATTACCGGCATCCGTGAACGCGACGTGCGCAACGGCTTCCGTTCGCTGACGCGAATGACCCCGGGCCTCTTCGCCCGTCTGTCCCTTCGCCCGCGCTGGTTGGCGGAAATGGCACTCGGTGGGATGCCTTCGGTACGCGCGATTGACCATCGTCCGGAGTTCGGCCGCGGCGCACTGGAGCAGGCGACAAATCTGTCACGCGGCATCGATAAGACGCTCTCCTGGAAAGATCTCTCGTGGCTGCGCGAACGCTGGACGGGAAAGCTGGTCGTCAAGGGCGTACTTTCGGCCGACGATGCCGTGAAGGCGCGCGGCATCGGCTGCGACGGCGTCGTGATTTCAAACCACGGGGGGCGTCAGCTGGACGGTGCATCCAGCACGATCCGCTCCCTGACCGGCATTCGCGCATCCGTCGGTCCAGACTTCTGCCTGATGCTGGATGGCGGCATTCGCCGCGGTACAGACATCATCAAGGCGATCGGTCTCGGAGCCGATGGCGTAATGCTTGGCCGCGCCTATGCCTACGGGCTGTCCGCTGCGGGAGAGCACGGCGTCGCCAGCGTGATCGCCATCCTCGAAAAGGAAGTCTCCGTCAGCCTGGCGCTCATGGGGATTGCTTCTATCGATGAATTGAAGGCACGCGGCCATGACGTTGTTATTGCGCGAGGCAACTCTATGGCCCTCAATTAGCAGAATTCATCTGGCGCAGACTGGGTGATACTCAATATGGCTGTCATGGCTCGTATCACCCGATCGCAACGCTCGCCGCACCAACCGGCCGCCTGTCAAGAAATACTCGTCTCAGGCCAGCCATCATCTATCAATCCGGAGATCGAATGATACTCTCGTCCATGACTTGAATCTTGCCCGACTAGCGATTGACACCCAATTCAGAGAAAGCTTCGTGCGAGGCTCGCGTCAGTTCGACGATGAAATCCTGCACGATGTGTACACGTGAAGGCGTGTGACGTTTGTCGATCCTCACGGCGTAGAGCGGGACTTCACCGCTACGCCAATTGCCTAAAACCTCGGTCACAACACTTTGCTTCCAGTCCTCTATACCGACCCACGCTGGCGCATAGCCTATACCAACTCCAGAGCGGATCATGTCCCACGCAGCTTCTGGATCATCGAACACATGTCGCGCCTTAGGCTGGTGACGGATCGTTTTTCCGTCCACCGGGCTACGGAAACGCCAGCTTTCGACCTGCCCATTTACCCGATTGCGCAAACCAATAAGATCGTGGCTGGCTAGATCAGACGGAGTGACCGGCCGTCCATGAGCGCTGATGTAGTCGGGCGTCGCGCACACGATCCACGGAAACGTACAAAGTTGGCGAACGAAGTGACCGGGCAGTCCTGACACGTCTCCACCTCCGATAGCAATATCGATCCCGCGCACTGCCATGTTGAGGAAATCGGCGCTGAATTCGATCTCTACCGAAATACTTGGGTTCGCACGGAGAAACTCCGGCAGGCGAGGCAGAATGCATCTCTTGGCAAATGAAGGAGGTGCGCTGATACGGACACGCCCCACAGCTCCTTGATGGCCAACTTCACCGATGGCGTCACGGGCTTCTTCCAGATCGCTCAGGAGCTTGATGCCGATAGCCAGTAGACGGTCCCCTTCGGGCGTCGTCGATAGAGAGTGCGTCGTCCTGTTGAGAAGTCTTACCCCGTGCGCCTGTTCCAGCCGACTGACCGATTTGGACATCGCGGAGGTAGAGCTGTTCGACCGCCGCGCTGCTTCCGAAAACGACCCGGCTTCGACGATGCGAGTAAACCAGAGGAGTTGGAGTAGATCGGAAGACAAGGGCGGTATTGACATGCAGTCAACACTACCATGGCGGCATTCTGGGTTCAACCCGATCCCGATCGCGGCGATAAGTGACCATCGAAGGCAATCGGACGGCATCGATGTACACCGATCATCCTTCGCCCCTGCGTCAGCGGAGAGCTGCCAGGCCACCTTACCGGAGAAATTCAGATGGCTAAGACATGGTTTATTACTGGCACCTCTTCCGGCTTCGGCCGCGCTCTGGTTGAGCAGCTCCTCGCCCGGGGCGACCGGGTCGTCGGTACTGTACGCAAGGTCGCAGCGATGGATGACCTGAAGGCGCGCTACGGTGACCAGCTTTCGGTGGCAAGTCTGGACGTCACCGATATCAATGGGATCCGCAACGTTGTTCGTTCCGCATTCGAGGAGGTCGAACACATCGACGTGGTCGTAAACAATGCGGGATACGGCTTGTCGGGCGCTGCTGAGGAATTGACGGACGACCAGATTCGCCTCCAGATCGACACCAACCTGATCGGTTCCATCCAGGTCATTCGTGCTGTCATCCCTCATCTGCGTCATCAGGGTGGCGGTCGCATTCTCCAGCTCGCATCCATGGGTGGCCAAATCGCCATACCCAACCTCAGCGTCTACCATGCGACAAAGTGGGCGGTCGAAGGCTTCATGGAATCCGTTGCGCAGGAAGTCGCCCCTTTCGGCATCGAAGTCACCATCGTCGAACCAGGTCTGGCACGGACGAACTTCATGGGGGGCAGCATGGTGTCTGGACGGCCGATGGAAATTTACGACGGTACGCCGGTCGGAGACTTCCGTCGCGCCGTTGCAGAAGGTCTGGTCCCGAACAATGGCGATCCGGTCAAAATGGCGAACGCCATGATTGACTCCGTTTACGCGAACCCCGCGCCTCTCCGTCTGGCTCTCGGAAGCGATGCTTATTTCGCCATTCGCGGTGTACTTGTCAGTCGCCTCGCCTCGCTCGACGCTCAAAAGGCAATAGCCCTCTCCACCAACGTTGAAGAGGTGGGATCGTTGCAAAACGTCGCCTGAGCAGCAAGCACCGATAACATCGTCATCACTGCACGGTGATGATTCAGTACCGTGGGTCACAACGTCTCAAATGACTTGGCCTATCGGACACAAGACTAGAGGAAGATCGAATGGTTGCGTTTTCACCCACTGCGTTCGCTGAGTTCTTGAACGCCAAAGATGACAAAGCCGTCGTCATGTTGAACCTTCTAAGGTTCGATCCCGATGGTGGCCGCGAGAGGCATCTCGAATATCTGAAAATGGCTGAACCGATACTGGCGCGCTTCGGAGCAAAGATTTTGTTTCGTGGCAATGGTCTACCAGTACTCACGGACGGTGACACGCGCATGTGGGATGCGGTATTACTCGTTCAGTATCCGGGGAGAGCTGCGTTTAAGGCGATGGTTGACGATGAAGAGTATCAACGCGCGTTCCAGGTCGGCGCATCGTCACTTGCCGATATCGTCCTCCAGCCGCTGACGATAGCTGCCGAGCTTACTTGATGCCGCGCGCCTCCAAGGCGGCAATGCTTAGTCGGCGGGGAGGTTCCTTCCCGCCGCCCGAAACCGGATGGTTAGGGATGGGAGACGACCGCTTTGGTCCAAACGCAGACATTCTGAACCGCAAAGCTCTTGAAGGGAATCGAACCTAATTCCCATTTTTCCGCCGGACTTCCAGGACCGCTCGCGCGTCTGGAGCCTAGTGAGAATTCCCAGGCGCTAATGCCACAACGCCGAAATTGGAACCGCCGATAATCGTTCTCCAAATGGAATTACCTTGTGGTGGTCGTAAAGGACCATGCCTGATACGAAGCGCTCTCCGCATTCTTCGGCCAAAATTCGTAAGCCAGAGAAATCGGAATTTGTGACGGATGCTGCGGCTTTTATCCCGATGCCGACAATCCGCCCTCGCCTGTCTTCAACGACAATATCGACTTCATTCTGCTGCTTGTCTCGGAAATGCGAAAACTCAAATCGTGTATGTGCGGCACTGGCGAGTTTGAGTATCTCCCCAAAAATGAAAGTCTCAAGCAACGCTCCGAACTGCCCTCTGTCGTGCCGCATTCTCTCGAGAGACAGGTCACGAAGAGATGCGAGCAGACCAGAATCGAGGAAATGTATTTTAGGGGTTTTGGTCAAGCGCTTTAGTTTGTTCGAAAACCAAGGTTGAACGGTTCGGGCGAGGAAGAGGCTCTCGAATATACCGACGTATTTCTGGGTTGTGACGTGGTTCATCCCGATGGGGGCGCCGATTCCGGAGTAGTTCACGAGTTGTCCCGAATGCTCAGTGGGCTGGTCTCAACGAGGGAGCGCGATACCCTTGTGCTCGGTACCCGCGCGCAGGATAGAACCGGTTGCCGACTCGGTAATAAATAGTTCGCTGTTGCCGTACCCACCGAAAGCAATATTGGTACAGGTCTTGCCAGCGGAGCTTTCTATGACCTGGATGCATTCTCCGCTAGGTGCAAACATCAAGACGGCGCCAAGCGACGCATGAGCAACGAAGAGGCTGCCGTCCTCACTCATCGCAAGCCCGTCGGGACCACTGGTGCCAAACATCTGGCAGAAGCGCCCAACCTTCGACACCGATCCATCCCGCATCAAGGGTGCGCGCCAGACGGAATTGTCGCGGGTCATCGCGACGAACAGCACCTTCTCGTCGGGGCTGAGTACAAGGCCATTGGGACTTGGGAGATTATCCATTAAACAGTCGAGACGGCCGCAGGGAGACAATCGAAACACGCGTCCGGTGGGTGAATGCAGGCCGGATTGGCCCTGGTCGGTAAAATAAATATCGCCGTTGGAGGCGATCGCCAGATCATTCAGCCCCTTGAAAGCCTCAGAATTGCGATGCGCCAGAACTTCGGTGACCTTACCCGTTTCCGGATCGAAGTGAAGGAGGCCCCGGCGATAGTCCGCAACCAGGACCCGGCCGTCCTGATGAAACTTCAGGCCATTCGGCTGGCCGTCATATTCGGCAGCCAGCACCCACTCGCCCCTGGGCGAAATCCGAAAAATCCGGCCGTGCGGGATATCAACGATGTAGAGATTGCCATCGCTGTCGAAAGCAGGACCCTCAATGAAGCAGTCTACGGGGTGGCCTTGCTTGTTCGCATCTCCCCAGGCGGACCTGATCCCCGTCTTGCGAAATTCGCCCGGCATGGTCGTAAATATTTCGGATGCGATGGCAACCGGCGGATTGAAGAGAAACATCGTGATGCTCCGGAGAGGCGCCGCGGCGGGCCTACCCCGCCACGGTTTGGTGAAGTTTATTTCAACCGCTTGGCGGCTTCCTCGGCAAAGCGATTGGTGTAGGTCTGCGTCAGGTCGATATCGGCATTCTTCACGTCGTCGGTATAGGCACTGACGATGCCGTAATTGATCTTGACGCTATCGGGGATCGTCATCCCGTCGGTCGAGAACATCTGCTTCGACGCGTCCATGATCGCAATGTTCAGATCGCGCTGGTTCGGAAGTTTCCAGGTATCGGGAAGTGCGTCGACGATCTCGGCCGAGGGCTTGTCATGGATGAAACGCAAGGTGGAGACGAAGGCGTCGACCAGGCGCTGGATCGTCTCAGGGTTCTTGTCGATGAAGTCCTTGGTGGCATAGAGGCAGGCGAAGGGCGAGACCGAGCCACCGAACGCTTTCATATTGCCTTCCGGCGTGCGGGCATCGAACAGCACCTTGACCGCCTTCTTCTGCTCCAGGATTGTCGCAACCGGGTCCCAGTAAATAAGCGCATCGACATTGCCCTGCTCCAGCGCCACCATGCCAGGCGTGCCGCTGCCCACTGCTATGATCTGCGCATCCGTCGGTTTCAGACCATTGCGCTGCAGATAGTAGCGAATGGCCATGTCGGTGCTAGAACCGGGCGTCGTGATGCCGATCTTCAGACCTTTAAGGTCGGCCCCCGAATTGATCTTGTCGGCGAGCGCTGCGCGAACGGCGAGAGAATTGCCGGGAAGCGTATTGAACTGGACGACGCATTGGACGAACTTGCCCTTGGCCTGCATCTGGATCGTGTGGTCATAGGCGCCCACGACCACATCGACGGAACCGCCGATCAGGGCCTGCAGCGCCTTCGAGCCGCCAGCCTTGAAGTTTTCGACGGTGACGTTGAGCCCCTCCTTTTTGAAGGCACCTGTTGCATCGGCCAGACCAACCGGCATGTAGCTCATGATCACCGATCCGACTGCAAGGGAAATGTCTTTCTTTTCGGGTTCGGCGGCGCGCGCCTGCGCGAATAACAGCGACAGGGCGAGGCAGGCTGTTCCGGTGAGGGCTGCAATACGTGATTTCATTTTGGTTCTCCTCCTCAAGATGAAATTATGCTTCATGCTCAGGATGCGATGCCGGTCTCCAGACCAGCAGACGCTTCTCGAGACGGTCAACCAGGCCGTCGAGGATGACCACGAAGACTGACAGAATGACGAGACCTGCAAATACACCTGTCGCATCCATGACACCTTCGGCCTGGCCAATACGGTTGCCGAGACCGTAGGACGATCCGAGATACTCGGCGACGACCGCACCCAGAACGGCCATACCGACAGAAACGCGCAGGGAAGACAGGATGAAGCTGGTCGCCGAAGGCAGATAGACGTGGCGCAACAGGGCAAGCTTGCTTGCCTTCAGGAGCCTAGCATTGGCCAGCACGACCGGATTTACTTCACGCACGCCCTGATAGGTGTTGAAGAAGGCGATGAAGAGCACGATCATCACGCCGAGCGCCACTTTCGAGGCGAGCCCGATGCCGAACCAGATGACGAAGATCGGCGCAAGCAGCACGCGGGGAATGGCGTTGAAGACCTTTATGAAGGGCTGGAAAACATCCGAGGCAAATTTGGACAAGCCCAGCCAGACGCCGAGAACGGTGCCCGCGGTAATGCCGATCACAAAGGAAAGCACAGTCTCGAGCAGGGTAATGCCAAGGTCGGTCCACAATTCCCGCGTCTGGACCCATTCGAAGACGCGCAGCACGATCGCACTTGGCGCCGGAAAAAAGAACGGGTCGAGCAGCGCGCTGCGCACACCAGATTCCCAAAGCCCGAGGAAGCCGACAAGGATCGCGACCTGGGCGAAGTGGACCTTGGCCCTGTAAGGAAGGCGGACAGAAGCGCCCGCCGCGCGCTGCGTGTCGACGCTTGCAGTCGTATCACTGATTGACATAGCTTTTCTCCACTTCCTTGCCGAGCATGTCCCAGATCTGGCGGTACAGCCGCATGAATTCGTCCGTCGTCGCGAGCTGCGAGACATCGCGCGGGCGCGGCAAGTTGATTTCGACGTCGCCGACGATCCGGCTGCCGGGGCCGGCTGACATGACGACCACACGGTCCGCAAGCACGATGGCCTCTTCCAGGTCGTGGGTGATGAAAATCAGCGAGCGACGGTCGGCTTGCCACAGATCGAGAAGAATACGGTGCATCAGGCGCCGCGTATGGACATCGAGTGCCGAAAACGGCTCGTCCATCAGGACTATCTTCGGCTCCATGATCAGCGTCTGCGCCATGGCGATACGCTTGCGTTGTCCGCCTGACAATTGGTGCGGATAGCGTTTCTCGAAACCCTTGAGCCCGACCTTTGCCATCCATTCACGGGCCCGCGCACGGGCCTCGTCTTTGGCAACGCCCTGAAAGACCAGGCCGAGCCCGACATTATCTTCGGCAGTTTTCCAAGGCAGAATTGCCTCCTGCTGCAGCATGTATCCGCTACGGGAGTTCAACCCCTTCAACCGTTCGCCGAAAATCTCGACATCGCCATTGGCGGCCTTCAACAAGCCGGTGACGACGTTGAGGATGGTGGATTTTCCGCAGCCGGTCGGCCCGACGACCGCGACGAACTCGGCATCCTTGACAGTCAGGTTCATTTCCGCGACCGCGGTAAAGGCGCCGAACTTAACGGCGACGTTTCTCAGTTCCACAGCCGAGGCTGATTGCATTGTCATGGGCTCCTCCCAGTGGCGTGCCGCAGTCATCTGCGGCCAATCTTCGATCGGGTCTCCAATCCCAATCATCTCCTCCCTACGCGGGATGCGCGCCGCGCAGAACGCGACGTTTGAAAGTCATGCAAGCTTGCGCAGTGGTGCCGGCTCGCCGCGATTGCCGTCGCAACCGACGCTGCCCTCGACGACCATGCGGTCGATATCGGCCTTGGCGTAGCCAAGCTCGCGCAGGACCTCGACGCTGTGTTCACCACAACGCGGAATATCGAAGCGCAGACCAAGCCGCTCGCCGTTGAAATCGATCGGCAAGGTCGGAACTCGGGTCGGTGTGCCATTGGGCAGAACAACATCGACCGTCCCGCCCGGCTGGCTGACATGCGGATCGTCGAACAGGTCCTGCGGCTTGGCGATCGGCGCAAACGGCAGTCCGATCTCCTCGCAACGCGCCAGCGCATCCTTCAGGGTCATCGCTGCAAAGATCGCCTTGATGTCGGGCATGAAGTCGGCACGATGCAGGACGCGATCGGCGTTCGTCTGCAGATCGGGATTGTCGAGGAACTTCTCCAAGCCAAGGGCCGTACAAAATGCCACCCATTGGGTATCGCTGACGACACCGACGAAGATCTGCTCGCCGTCGGCGGTGTCGAAGAGATCGTAGACGGCCCAGGCCGAGATACGTTCCGGCAGAGGTGCAGCGGGCTTTCCGGTGACTGCCATCTGCAGCATGTGCTGGGCAACGAGAAATACGTTGTTCTCGAAGAGTGCGCTGCGCACAAGCTGCCCCCTCCCCGTCATCGATCGTTCCTGCAAGGCGGCAAGGATGGCGATCGCTGCAAACATGCCCCCCATGACATCATTGACGGAAGCGCCAGCGCGCAACGGGCGCCCCGTGGGGCCGGTCATGTAGGCAAGCCCGCCCATCATCTGAACGACTTCATCGAGCGCTGCGCGGTGTTCGTAGGGGCCGGAAAGAAAGCCCTTCAGCGAGCAATAGATCAGCCTGGGATTGCTGGCGCTCTGGGCATCATAGCCGAAGCCGAGCTTGTCGAGCGCACCGGGGCGGAAATTCTCGATCAAAACATCCGCCTGATCGATGAGCTTCTGGGCGGCGTCCTTGCCATCCTTCGACTTCAGATCAAGCACGAGGCTGCGTTTGTTACGATTGAACGTAGGAAAGAAGCCTGCTCCAGAACCATTCAGCCGGCGCGTATTGTCGCCGTTGGGATAAGGCTCGATTTTGACCACGTTGGCGCCAAGGTCAGCGAGGATCATGCCGCAGCTCGGCCCCATAATCATGTGCGAAAACTCGACGACCTTGATGCCCGCAAGCGGAAGGCTGCTGTTGTCACGGAACGGTTGGCTCAAGGCGCCCTCCTCCATTTCTGCTAGATAGAAATAATTTCTGTTATACCTAGGAATTGGACGAATCTCCGGTATTGTCAAGAAAATTAGATGTTGCACTGCAACTCTGCGCCAGCCGTCTGCTAGCACTTGCAGCATCTCGCCTAAAATGGAGACGACAGCCGCAGATGATATTTTGTCGAAAAACCAATAAGTTCCGGAAATTCGCGGCGTTTTAGTAAGCGGCCTTTATGCTTGAACCGATCATAATCGTCCTGCAAAAGGTTTGACGATGTTAGTATTTCCGTCTAGTAGAAACACATTCTGTTTTTGGAGTTGGAGGAGATTCCGATGGGACCGGAGAACCGTGACGTCATCGTCAGCGAAGTCGGACCGCGCGATGGGTTGCAAAGCATCAAGCGCATCATGCCGACGCAAACCAAGATCGCATGGATCAAGGCGCTCGCCGCATCCGGTCTGTCCGAGATCGAGGTCGGATCTTTCGTCTCGCCGAAGCTTCTTCCCCAGATGGCCGACTGTGCCGATCTTGTCCAGGCGGCGATCGAAATCCCGGACCTGACGGTCCTGGCCCTCGTCCCCAATCTTCGCGGGGCTGAAGCAGCCTTCGCGGCGCGCACCCGAAAGATCACCATGCCGGTTTCGGCCTCGCAGGCGCATAGCAAGGCCAATATCAACCGCACTGTCGAGGAAGCGGTCGAGGATGTTGCGCGCGTCAATCGCCTGCGTCACGAGCAACCGGATGACTACAGGCCGGGTATCGAGGTCGGAATTTCGACGGCCTTCGGGTGCACGATGGAAGGCGCGATTTCGGAAGACTGGGTCATCAGGCTCGCCGGCATGCTTGCCGACGCTGGCGCAGACACGATCGGCCTGTCCGACACGACGGGATACGGCAATCCGGCGCAGGTGAAGCGGCTGTTCAAGCGGCTGAAGAGCGAAGTTGGCGAAAAGGCCGGTGGCGCGCATTTCCACAACACCCGTGGCCAGGGTCTCGGCAATGTCGTAGCGGCGCTCGACGTCGGCGTGACTACTTTCGATTCCTCCCAGGCAGGCCTGGGCGGATGTCCCTATGCACCGGGCGCCACCGGCAATATCGTGACGGAAGATCTCGTGTTCATGCTCGAGGCCATGGGCCTCAAGACCGGAATCGACATCGACAAGTTGATTGCGGCGCGCCCAATCATCCTGTCCGGTCTGCCTGGCGAGGCACTCTATGGCCATGTCCAGGATGCGGGGCTGCCAAAGGGCTTCCACTACGCCTGATTGGTGCCTGCACTACTGATTTGACAAAATTTCGATCCGACCGCGCGCTCATCATGCCTTGGGAGGCAGGCTTGCACGTGGTCGAAGGGAGACGACATGCTGATATTCCTCGGTTACGCAATGGTCGCGAGCTTCATGATCCTGATCATGACGAAACGCATGACCGCGCTTGTTGCTTTGATGATCGTGCCGATCGTATTCGGCCTGATCGCCGGGGCTGGTGCCGATATGGGCAAAATGATGCTCGATGGCATTGTCAAACTGGCGCCGACCGCCGCCATGTTGTTCTTCGGCATCATCTACTTCTGTATCATGACAGATGCCGGCTTGTTCGATCCGTTGATCCGCCTCATCGTGAAACTCGCCAAGGGCGACCCTCTGAAGATCATCGTCGGCACGGCGGTGATGGGCACGACGGTGGCGCTCGACGGTGACGGTGCCACCACTTACGTGATCTGCACCGCCGCGCTCTTGCCGATTTACCGGCGTCTCGGCATCCGCCTGCAATATATGGCGACCTTGCTTTTGATGTCGATCGGAGTGATGAACATCCTCCCCTGGGGCGGCCCGACGGCACGCGCAGCAAGCGCCATGCATCTCGACGTCAGCGAGGTATTTGTGCCTTTGATCCCAGCCATGCTGGTAGGAATCGCGTATATTATGTTTGTCGCGATCATTTTCGGTATCCGGGAGCGTCGCCGGATCGGAACCGTGCGGGCCAGCGATGTCGCCGCAATCGAGGAAGGTCTCGGGGAGGTGCCGGAGTTCCGCCGGCCGCGCATGCTGCCGTTCAACCTCATCCTCACCGTGATCCTGATCATCGCACTGGTCGAGGGTTTCCTGCCCCTGCCGATCCTTTTCATGATCGCAACCGCCGTGGCGCTCTTGTTGAATTACCCCGACGTCAACAGCCAGAAGGAACGCCTGAGCGCGCACGCCTTCAATGTTCTGGCCGTCGTCTCGCTGATCTTTGCCGCCGGCATCTTCACCGGAATTCTAAATGGTACGGGTATGCTCGACGCCATGTCGAACAGCCTTCTTTACATCACACCGGACAGTTTCGGGCCGTATCTCGCGCCATTCACAGCCCTCCTCAGCGGACCGGCGACATATGCGGTTACCAACGATGCCTTTTATTACGGTGTCCTGCCGATCCTTGCGCAGACGGCGGCCGCCTACGGGATTTCCTCGGCGGAAATGGCGCGGGCATCGCTGATTGGCCAGCCATTGCATCTGTTGAGCCCGCTTGTCGCTTCGACCTATCTCCTCGTCGCTCTTCTCGACATCAACTACGGTGAGAACCAGAAGGCTGCGATCGGATGGGTGATCGGTTTGATGTTCGCGATGCTTGGCGGCGCGCTTGTCTTTGGCACTATTCCGCTGCGGGGAATAGGTGGATGAGCACCAAGATCGACTGGGTCGAAGAGGACGATGATGGCTTCATCAAACTTGTTGGCCCGATCTTCCATCGAACGACGTCCAATGAAAGCGGAAGGTTCCGCTTTCATGCGGAAGCCAAGCACAAGAACCGCGCCGGCTATGTCCAGGGTGGGATGCTGATGACGCTCGCCGATCGGGCGATGGGCAAGACGGCCCGACAGGGCGATCCGACCCGTGCACAAGCCACCGTGCAGTTCGACATGCAGTTTCTTGAACCGGTCAAGATCGGCGAAACTGTCGAAATCAGTTGCACAATTGTGCGAGAAACCCGGCAGCTCGTCTTCATGCGGGGGGAATTGTTCGTCGAGGATCGACAGGTCGCGAGCGCCCACGGGGTGTGGAAAATCATCGCTCGCCGCTGATATGGGCTCCACGAGCGTCTCTCCTAATGCCATCCCATATCGAAATGCTCTATATGGATTCGCAGAGCTGCATTGGAAAAAGCTCCGATGCGAGAGAAGCTTACAAACGGGCGAGGCGTTTCATGGCCGGACAAAAAGAACAGCGTGTGGAGGCCGTCGAACGTGCACTATCCGTCCTCGACGCATTCGACGATGCAAACCCGAAACTGACGCTGAACGAGCTTGCTCAAAGAACCGGGCTTTATCCGAGCACTATCTTGCGGCTGTCCGCCTCGCTCGAACGGTTCGGCTACCTGTTTCGGGAAGCTGACGGCCGCTTTCGGCTGGGATCGTCGCTCTACCGTCTCGGCAATCAGTACCAGCGCGCCTTCAACCTTGCCGACTACGTGCGGCCGACGCTCAAGGAGCTTGTCGAGAGCACACAAGAAACTGCTGCCTTTTACATTAAGGATGGCGACCGACGCATCTGCCTTTACCGGCACCACGCCGAGCGGATCTTCCGGCACTACCTGGAAGAAGGGGCAGCCCTGTCGCTGGACAAAGGCGCCACCGCCCGGATCCTCGTGGCGTTTTCGGGCGAGCCCGGGCTGTTTTACGACGACATCAGGGAGAAGGGCTATTACATCTCACTCGGCGAACGAGACCCGGATACCGGAGCGATCGGCGTACCCGTCTTTGGGGTGGGTAATGTGCTGGTCGGGGCAATTGGCCTCACCGTCCAGATGCAAAGGTTCACGGCAGAGGCCCAATCCTCTCATCTGAGCGTCTTGACGCAAGCTGCCGCGGAGCTCTCCCGCAAGCTCGGCGCACATGAGCCGTTAGTTCGCGCAGCGCGCCGATGAATAACCTCGACTGTGGATAGTTCAGGCGCCCTTGATGGCAATCAAACTAGCGACTCGCGCTTTGGGTACGCTGAAACACTTAATGTCCTGTGACTTGGTAGCGGAAGGTTGCCACCGGCGCGGCCTCGCAAATGTTCGAAGCAACGATCAACTCGATGAGCTTAGGCGGTGCTGTCCAAGTGCCTCCGAAAGCAGCCAATGCAGACTCGGGGCAAAATCCATATGCGATGATCTGTGGTGAAAGTGCGACGGTTCGCTCTTCGATCACTCCAACCACGCCGATCATATCGTCGTCGCCAAGCCCAAAGCTTCGGCCTCAGCATGGATGTCGTAGCAGACGTCCAACTGTTGTCCCGAGTATCTACGTCGGTTCCTTAGACGCTATGGCAGCGATTGCCTCCCGAAGCCATCGATGCGCCGCATCCTTTTCGCAACGCCTGTGCCACGCCTGGACGAAGGGAAAGCTGTTGAGCTGGAACGGCAGTTCGCCGCATTGTAGACTTCCCTGGCCCAAAAGCTCGATGCTGCGTCTTGCTGCCGTCAGGATGAGATCGCTTCCCCTGACGAAGTCGGGCGCAACAGACCAGTGCGGAATCTGGATTGCAATACGGCGTTTGTGGCCAAGACGAGCGAGCGCATCGTCAACCTCGCTGTTGTCCTGCAGCGCAACACTTACTCGCACATGCGGACGCGAGAGATAGTCCTTGAGAGATAACGCTTCGCCTCCGCTCGTTTGGTCAAACAAGCAGGCAAATGTTTCTTCGAAAAGCACAGCGCTTTTCAGGTCTCTGTGGCCGGCCTCTGTTGCCGTCTTGATCATCCTGCCAGCACAACAAGTGACGGCAACAGCGGGTAGGCGCGGTTGCAGGGTTGTTTTCTACGGAAAACCTTACCGGGGCCACCGGTCCCAGTCAGCAATCTTGTTAGTCGCAGGCCGCGCATAATCCGGGTCAGGCTCCATATGGCACCCAGATGTTCTTCACCTGAATCGCCCTGCGCAAATAGTCACGGCCCTGCCCTTGTGTACGGTCAAGCCAATTCGGCTGACGCCCATTATTGACCCAAGTGGCCTTCAGGTTGCCCGCAGAAGCCCGCTCTACCATTACGCTTCCGTAGGCTGAGCCGAAATCACAGATTAGGCGGGACCTGCAAGACGATCACGCACGCGCAGAGCGCGCTTTGACGATTAATGCCGGTATGGAAAGGAGCCAGTATCGAGACCTCTACACATGAAGCTGACGGAACGGCGCATCTATAGCGCCTTGGCGAAGCGTTCCAGTTTACCCAGCGTTTGCTGCCCCAGCTCCACGGCGCCGAAACCCTTCGCTTGCTGGAACTCGGCTTCCGTGCTGAACACCATGCCCAGCACAACTTTCGTCGCGCCATCCTGATCTTCGAAGGAGGCCCAGGCATCGGCATGTTTCGGCCCGTTTTCGCCCCATAGCAGCGTATAGGCGAGCCTCTCTTCGGGGCGGACCTCGACATAACGATGATGGTTCGGGAAGACTGTGCCGTCAGGGCCGATCATGTCAAAGACCCATTCGCCGCCGGTCCGCAGGTCAATCCTCTTCGTGCGGCAGGAAAACCCTTCAGGGCCCCACCATTGCGGCAGCGTCTTTTCGTTCATCCAGGCTTTCCAGACAATGTTTCGCGGCACCTTTATCGTTCGCTCCAGCACCATGGTTCGCCCGGCCACGCTGGCCAGATTGTTGAGACCGGCGCTGAAACCCTGCTGATAGCCATCGCGCATATCCTCGGCCAGCGAGGAAAGCTGCACCGTTACGGTCAAGCGGCTACGCTCGTCCGCCGCCTGAAAATCGGCAGTCACCAGCGCTGCCGACTGGGTTATGCCGCTGGATGAGACCACCTCGTAATTCACGCTGCGGCGGCTTGGCTGAAGCTCCAGCCAGCCGCATTCACAGCGAATATCCGGCTGGCCGGAGACCTTGCAGAGCGACACTTCGCGACCGCCCAGCCTGCTGTCCGCCTCCAGGAATTCCACTGTCACCGAGGGTGAGGGAGAGGCCCACACCGCCCGGGCGGCGGGTGAGAGCCAGACCTGCCAGAGAGCCGATAGCGGAACGGCAATTTCCCGTTCGAAGCTGAGCGTTGCAAAACGGTCTTGTGGCGGTTCAGCGTGTGCGCTTTGTTGACCCGGTTTCGTTGTCATTGTTCCTCCTCCTTCATGGCGTGAACTGCAAATGCGTCCAGCCGGTCAAGCCGGCTCTCCCACACGGCCCGTTGCTCATCGAGCCAAGTTCTCACCGGCTCCAGCGCTTCAGGTACTATTGCGCAGGTGCGCACGCGTCCATCCTTGGATGTGGCGATGAGCCCCGCCTCCTCAAGCACGGCGAGGTGGCGCATGACCGTGGGCAAGCGCAGACCCGTGGGAGCGGACAATGCGGTAACCTGCGCCGGCCCGCTGCCGAGGCGAGCGAGAATTGCCCGCCGTGTGGGATCGGCAAGGGCCTGGAAGATGAGTGAAAGCTCTGGATGATGCTTAGCCATATCGCTAACTATCATGTTCCATCATCGCGACACAAGTAAAAACCTAGCCGATTAGCTAAGTTTATCATCCGGCAAATCCGGATCGGGAACTGAAACAAGCCATCGAGAGTTGCAAAAAAGCAATTGACTCCCGCCGCCCGGTGGGTGAGCTTCAGCGGGAAAAAGACGGGGAAAAATCAAATCATCATGTCGCCAGAACGCTTTAACCAATGCCTGCGGGTCATTCGCTGGACGCCGATCAACATCGCCTCCGCGCTGCAATGCGAACTCTCCTGGATCGAGGCGCTTGAGGCGGGCAATGAAGAGGTTCCCGAAGGGCTGGCCACATGGCTCGAAACGCTTGCGCAGGCCCATGAGGCTCTGCCGCCGCCTTCCACCTACAGAGGCAAACGGTCAACCTTCTGACGCGGCCGATTGTCGTCAGCCTTCACCAACGATTGGATTGTTCGAAATGAAATACCTCATAGCGGCTCTTGGCCTGATCACCTTTTCGAGCCCCGTTTTCGCGGCCTCCTGCGAGAAGAACTTCACCGTCTCCGGCGTGCCGATGGTGACGGCTGTTTCCTACAAGTCCTGGCAGGAGCTGCCGAAGGCGAAGGCGCCAGCCGTGCTTCAGAAGCTCGCCCAGGCCGTGGCGGCGGAAGGTTTTTCGGGCATCCAGATCAACAAGGCGCTGTCGTCCATCGATGCGCATCAGGAGACCAGCGGCAGCGGCAGAATTCAGACGCTGCGGGTGGTGGCCCGGCAAAAGGGTGCGGCTGTGCGGATCGACGCCGTCTTCAACATTCAGGCAGGACAGATCGCGGACAAGAACGTGATCCGCGAGGGTATCTGCAATATCATCAATGGCGCGTGACGCGGCGGATTCCAGGCCCTGCCCACCCAAAGCTTATTGCCGGTCAGGCCGCGTCTGCCCCTTCGCCCGACGCTTGCGCTGGCGCCGCACCTGTGGTGGCCGGCATGGCGTTGACGGTCTGGATGTAGCGCGGCCTTCACGGGCGTCGATCACCTCTTGCTAAGCAACTTTTGCGTGCTTAAAAGGCGCGCAATATGATCAGTATGTGAGAGAGGACCAACGTCGTGGAACAGGAAAACAGCCATACCGGCAAGGGTCGGCGCAGGGCGCTATGGGCGGCGGTGGCAATTATCGCCGTTGCGGCCGCAGGTGTCATCGGCGGCAAGACCTTCTACGAGGCGAAGGTGAAGGAACTGGTTGCGCGCACCGGCGCGACTGCCGGCTCCGTGGAAGTCGATTTCCTCGGGAAAATTCATGTTCGCGATCTGACGCTGCCGCTCGAAGATGGCAAGAATCTTCGTATTGCCGCCATTGACGGTCGTCCGAAGCTGCCCTTTCTGGACGGCGCGCTGGACATGAGCGACATCGATGTGGATGTACCCACCGGCAAGCTTTCAATGGCGCATGCCCGCATCGAGAATGCGGCGTTCGAGAAGTCCGCACAGGCGGAAGGAAACGGCGGCTCCCTGCCCCGCCGCATCGAGCGCTTCGCAGCGACGCGCATCTCCACGCCCGAGCTGACGTTGAGCCAGTCGGTCGCGACCACCGAGCAGAAGACGGTTTACAGCAACCTGGTCCTCTCCGAGATCGCCGGTGGCCGTATCGCCCGGTATTCGATCGACAAGGGCAGCTACGACATCAAGATGCGGCTTCCCGACAGTGACGGCGCGATTGAGGACAAGCATGTGGCGGTGTCGACCGGCGTGATCGCTGGTCAGGACATCGACGTCGCTTATCTCGCCCGGCTCTATACGGAAAAGGCCGGCCCTGACGACAAGGTGGCAAAACCTCTCTATGGGCCGCTTTCCGTCAAGACGGTTTCATTTTCCGATGGCGATGGCCGTTTCAGCTACGACGAGATCCGCAGCGATGGCTTTACCGCCCGCATGCCATCCGAACCGCTGCTGGACACACTGAAGGCACTGACGGTCACCAAGGATCCCGACCAGCTTCCGCCGGAGGAACGCCAGGCGCTTTTTGCCAAGGTCGTGTCCATCCTCGACATGATCGGCAGGAGCAACATGCAGCTCATCGGCTTCAAGGCCGACGCACCGGATGAAAAAGAGGGAGCGGCCGGCAAAAGGGTCAAGGCCGCCATCGACCGCATCGACATGCAGATGGACAGCCGCAAGCTCGACTTCGGCCTGAACGGTCTGTCGATCGGTGACGGCGACGGCAAGATCGAAGTGGCGGAAGCAAGCCTCAAGGGTTTCGACTGGAGTTCGACGATCGAGGGTATTTCCCAGATCATCGCGCTCGATGAAACCGAGATCGAGACCTTTCAGTTCAATCGCCTGATACCGGAACTTGGCCGGGTGCGCGTCGGCGGCATCAACGTCGATATTGCCGCGCCGAAAGAGCCGGAGGAAGAACCCACCGGCACGCCGGAACGCATCAGGTTCACGCTCAAGAATTTCGAGATGGGGCTGACCAAGCCCTTCAACGGCATTCCGACCGATATAGAGATCAGGCAGGATGACCTCACACTTCCGATCCCCGCAGACGCGACGGAGGACGTTTTCGTGGAGGCCCGCAAGCTGGGTCTCGAGACGCTGGCTTTCTCCTATGGCCTTTCCGCAGGCTGGGACGAGCCGAACAGCAATCTGGTGATCCGCGACATCTCGCTCAGCAGCAGGGATTTCGGCAGCGTCAATCTTGCCGGACTGGTCAGCGGCTTTACGGAGGAGTTCTTCTCCTTCGACGTCAATCGCGCGCAGGCGGCGCTTTTCGGGCTTGCCGGCCGTGAGGTGAAGCTCACCGTCAAGGACGAAGGCCTGATGGCCAAGGCGATCAAGCTCTACGCCCTGCAGAACGACATGACCGAGGATCAGGTGCGCGGCACGCTGACGCTGGTGGCGAGTGTGATGCTGCAGCAGGTGGCGGCGGAGCAGCCGAAGCTGCAAGGCGCGGTGGAGGCGCTGGTGCGCTTCATCAGCACGCCTGGAACCCTGACTGTCACAGTCAAATCCACGGGCGTCAATGGCCTCGGGGTCTTCGACCTGGTTGCGGCTTCCGACAATCCGATGGGTCTTCTCGACAAGGTCGATATTCAGGCGACAGCCGAGTAAGCCAGCCAGAAAACGTCTCAAGCCCGGTTCGCCGGGCTTGAGACCGCCGCAACCGCGTTTTCGTCAAGACATTGCGGAACTGCCCGCTCTCGGGAGTGATTATGACCTGGGCGGCTGAAATGCGCCGCCAGATTTCGGTCCGCATTGTTCGCGGTAGAAACGGTCATGAGGAGCATCGCCATGAAAACCGAGCAACTGACCTTCGGCCCCAGCGGACAGGTCCCCAATAACCAGACCTTTCCCGTGATCATTTACCGCAATATCGGCACGGACTTTCATTCCGCGGATTTCGAAGCGACATTTTCCCGCAACGGATGGAGCGGCATCTGGCGCAACGGCGTTTTCGACTACCACCATTACCACAGCGGGGCACACGAGGTTCTGGGTGTCGGACGTGGCGAAGCGACCTTGCAGATCGGCGGGCCTGAGGGGCAAGTTCTCGATGTTGGCCGCGGTGACTGCCTGATCCTGCCCGCCGGGACAGGCCACATGAAACTGGACTCCTCCCCGGATTTTCAAGTGGTGGGTGCTTATCCGCCCGGGCAGGAAGCCGATATCCAAACATCCTCCGCCAGCGCTGACATGCTTGAGCGGATCAGATCCCTGCCGAAGCCGGAGACCGATCCTGTGCACGGAGCTTCGGGCGGCCTGACAGATATATGGCGCTGAAGAGGCGATTCCGGTTCCGTCAGGATACCGCAGGAACGTGGAGGCTGGCTTCAGCGATGTCGGCGCCTATTGGCTTCGGCCAATGAACCACGACTGAATGACGCCTTCAGCCTCCGTTCCGGTGGAACGTTCTAAAACAGGGACGTTCAACCGCGGTCCATCCGCCTGAGGAGACACGTCATGATCCGGAAGTCTTTCATTGCAAGTGCACTCGTCGCTCTCGTCGGCCTCGCTGCCGCGGCACCCGCCATGGCCAATGATGTGCGCATCGAACAATATGGCTGGTCCAATTCTGCCGGCGGTGCACAGGAGGGTTACGGCAACCGGATCCGCACGTACCAGAACGGCGGCTACAACCGGATTGTCGGTCATCAATATGGCCGGCATAACCTCTCGGCTGTCGGCCAGGAGGGGCACGACAATTACGGCTCCACCTATCAGAACGGCAGCCGCAACGTGGCCGGCATCGGCCAGTTCGGTTCCAATCACACCACCATCCTCACGCAGGACGGCAACGGCAACATCGCGGCCGGTGTCCAGGTGGGCCGCGGATGCAGCGCCAATGTGAGCCAGGGCGGCAACGACAATGTCGCCGCCTTCGTACAAGCCTGCCCTTGACCGGCCGCACGACGTGTAACCGGTCAGGCTCGAAACATCAGATCATCCGGGAGACCAGCCATGCCCCACAGCATCAGTCATAAGCGCCGTCTGGCGGCGATCCTTGCGCTGGCACTGCTTCCCGCCGGCACCGTTGGGGCCATATCGACCGCACGGGAGTCGACGGCTGGAAACGTCTGCGAGATCAGGGCAACGTCGCAGGCGGACATGGTGAAGCTGGAGGCCTTTGCCGGAGCCGATGTCACTGCCGGCGGGACCTACGGGTTTCACGTCGAAAAATCGGGAAGCGGCGGACATTCGGTGATCAATCAGGGCGGCGACTTTGATGCCGCAGCCGGACGTCCGCAATTGCTCAGCGCGGTAACGCTCGATGCGAAGGGAGCCCGCTATAAGGCGGTGCTCGATATGGCTATCGATGGCCGGAGCTTCAGCTGCACAAAGCAGGTTGATGGCGACTAAGCCAAGACATGCCCGTAAATTATACCCGTGAAGGGCGCCGCTTCAGGCGCCCTTTTCTTTCGATCCTGCCAAGCGACTGAACGACGTGTGAACGGGCAGTTCCGATCAGGTTCAGTTGCGAAATGCGATTTTCGATCATCGGCAAGGCGCTGACGGATGGAGATCAGAATGACGCGCAACATATTGAAACTCATGACTGTTACCCTGCTCGTCGGGGGCCTCGCACCTCTTGGTTCTCCGGCACCGGCCCACGCCGGCGGTCGCATCTCCTTCGATCTCGCACCCGGCAATGCCGCCGATGGCGACCTGCTTTCGACGGGCCTCCGCGCCTATTCGATCTACCGCGGCCTGAAGGATGCCGACATCCGCCAGCTCGGCCGCGGCAACGCCGCCGGCATTGCCCAGAACGGCGGCGGCAATCTCGGCTTTATCCGGCAACGGGGCGTAGGCCACTCCGCGACGTTGCAGCAGAACGGCAACAACAATGCCTATGGCATTTTTCAGTACGGCCGCAACACGGATACCAACGTCTTGCAGGACGGCAATAACGGCAGCGGCCTGACCTACAGCTACGGCTGGTAGGGCAAGGCGGGACAGTCAGTCGTCCCTGCAGGTCTTCGCCACAGACTCAATTCGCAAGAACCTCGCCATCCCTGCTCTGAACGATATCCGGCGATGGAACCGGCGGAGCACCGGTATCGGGCAGAGGCGGAATTATCAGCCATGCGTCTGGGTAGTCATTGCGAAGATGGCGGGGATTATAACGAATATTGGTTCCAGCGGCATGGTGAAGCGTTCCAAGAACGCCATCTTTTGACAGGGTGCCTCTGCTGATTTCGTGGAGCTTTCGCTCGCCGTTCAAGGCAAGCGTTACCTCTGAGAGATCGAAGTCATCGATGTGAATGGTCTGCCCAGTCGGTATATCGAGAACCCATCTGTCGGAATCGACAAAGCCATCGGTGTAAACATTGCCGGTGGAGGCCCGCAGGGAGGTGCCTTTCGGCAGGCTGATACCGTCAACGAGATTGCCATCGGCGAGAATGCATTTGCTGAAGGTAGAGATGCTGCCATCAGCCATGAGATCGAACTCCACGGGCTGCGTTGCATCACAACGCCAGTCGCTCTGAGTGGTCACGCCAATACCGGTTATCCGCATGTCGCCTGGGGTGAAACCGATCGTTTCGTAATTTTCATTGGTTTTTATCGCGATATAACGGGCGATCTCAACGGCGTCGATATCCGCGATCCGCACCGGATGCGGAAACACGGCCCTATCGAAGGCCTCCTTGTTGTCGGCAATGGCCAGTTCGAGCTTCGTACCCTTGGGCATATCTATCCCGCCCAGACGTGCGGGTTCCAGAAGTTCCGGCTGATAACGTATTGCTCTCTCCCTGTCGTAAGCGCTCATCTCCAGATAAAATTCACCGAACCGAAAAAGCGTGAAAAGCGCAACCGCGGTCACCAGCCCGTAAGGCAGGATCATCGGGCGCTTCCAGCGCCCGCCCATGCATCGAACCAACAGCCATAGTGACCAGACGCCCCACACAAGGGTCGTGATGAGAAAGAAGGCAAGGAGAAGCAACGCTTCGACGGAGGGCAATGCGACGGGGATCATGCAAACCCATAATTCTGGGGGAATCGTGTCCATCCTAAGGGACATCCGTGCTTTAACCCACAGGCTGTGGTCATTTCAACTCGGCGAGGGCGAGAGATGCGACGTAGCCTGACGGAGGCGCGCGTCGTCATCGGACGCGTTCGCATGACGACCCATGCAGGAAGAGCGCGCCAAATACCGCTTGACCTCAACTGCGCTTGAGATCGTACCGATACATGGTGTTTCACCATTGCTCCGGGACAACGATGATAACAAAACTCATGAAGATGCTGGAAGACGGGAGGGACAGTCCCCTTCTGCGCTTTTCAATCGCGAAGGCTCTGGCGGCAGCGGGGCAGTTCGAAAATGCAGCGCATCACCTGCAGGAGGCTATCCGGCAGGATCCCGACTATTCGGCGGTATGGGCAGAACTCGGCGAATGCCGTGCACGGTTGGGAGACAATGACGGCGCCGTTACGGCGTGGGTGGAAGGAATGTCGGTCGCCGTCAGACGAGGCGACATTCAGGCCAGGAGACAGATGGACGTCCGGCTCCGGCGTCTGCGATCACGCACCGCGCGACCTCATTCGGCGGCTTGATCACTATGAAACCCGGCGTGATGTCTCAACAGGATGGCTTTGCAGGATGATACGGAGCTGTCTTGGCGTTCATGCCGGTCTGACTACACCGCTTACTGACGGCGACGCTGACCCACATGTCCGGCCCTCGGAAAGGCTCGGCCCGCCTTGATGAGACGGGCCGGCCGTTTGTTTACGGCTGGGCGCTATCCGACCGCCAGAACCGGTAAAGCTCCGCAACATTGCCGCTGGTCATGAGCGGCATCGCGGCTTTCAGCCGGTCCCCCGGCCAATCCCACCACTTCATCTCCAGAAGCAGCTCGATCGAGTCGTCGTCGAACCGCTTGCGGATCATTTTCGCGGGATTGCCACCGACGATAGCGTAGGGTTCGACATCTTTCGTCACCAGCGCACGCGTTCCGATCACGGCGCCGTCGCCTATGGTAATACCGGGCATGATGACAGCTTCCGAGCCTATCCAGACATCATTGCCGATGACTGTATCGCCGGACGGCAGATAGCCGTTTGCGGCATTCTCGAATTCCGGCACTTCGGGCATGAAGAAGAAGGGAAAGGTGCTGATCCACTCATTGCGATGGCCCTGATTGCCCGCCATGATGAAGGCTGCGCCCGAACCTATCGAGCAGAAGCTCCCCACCACCAGCCTGTCCGCGCCCTCATCCGGCAACAGATAACGGGCACAATCTTCAAAGCTGTGGCCGTGATAATAGCCGGAATAATAGCTGTATTTTCCGACCACGAGGTTTGGGTTCTTTACCTGCTTGTCGAGCGTGATGCCCCGGAACGGGCTTTCGAAATAGTTTTCCATTGAGTAATCTCACTGCATGTCTTCGCTTCGCTTGCCTTGCGGCAAGCCGACACCAGGCGAAAAGCCGGCTGGCTTCTCGTCCGATGCTCCTCGCGCTGCGGCGGGAGCTAGATGCAGGTGGTACTCGATGCTTTGATCATGGCTCCCTGTTACCGCAAAACGAGCCAAAGGCAAAGTGCCGCCACACGACAACCTTCAAGGATCAGGAAGCAATGGCCAGAATGAGCGCGATCATAAGCAGCATGGGGCCCATCCACTTGAAGTGACGCGCCACCGGCGGCCGGTGGGCAGGATTTCCCGACAGGGACAGATATCCGAACCCCTCCAGCGTCATCCAGAGGCCGACGCAGAACATGATGAATTCATCAATATAGGCTGCGATCATGTCTTCCCCTCCCAGGCACCGCCCCAATGGCGGCAAACCTTACCAGCATGACGACGAATGGCAACGAATAGCCACGGCGCAGTGGCAGGCTGATCCGTCCCGAAAAGCAGAACACCGGGCTCAGGCTAGAAACCCGACCCCGGTGCCCCTGTCTGGAATAGTGCTTTCAGCGCCATGGAGAGCGTGAAGGCAGAGTGGGTATCAGAACTCCTCCCAATTATCCGTTGTCGTATTCAGTGCCGCGTTGCCGGAGAACGCCGCCCTGATCCGGCCGCCAAGGGCGCGGGCCGGTGAGGTCGCCGGTCTGTCGGCCGACGAAGCGGTTCGCACGGGCGCGGAAGCCTCGCTGTAACCGGCTTCAGACAGCTTGAACTGGGCGATCAGCCGGTTGAGCGACGACGCCTCGCGTGCGAGCCCGTGGCTCGCCGCGGTGCTCTCCTCCACCATTGCGGCGTTCTTCTGGGTGTCCTGGTCCATCTGGTTCACGGCCGTATTGATCTGCTGGAGACCGGAGGACTGTTCCTGTGCCGATTCCGCAATCGCCGCCACGTGGCGGTTGATCTCCTGCACTTCCGTGACGATCAGTTCCAATGCCTTGCCGGTCTCTCCGACGAGCTGCACGCCTTGCTGGACCTGACCGTTCGAGGTCGTGATCAGGTTCTTGATCTCCTTGGCGGCGCCTGCGGAACGCTGCGCCAGTTCGCGAACCTCCTGCGCGACAACGGCGAAGCCCTTGCCCGCCTCGCCCGCACGGGCAGCCTCCACCCCGGCATTCAGTGCCAGAAGGTTGGTCTGGAAGGCAATCTCATCGATAACGCCGATAATATTGGAAATCTCATTCGCGGATGTCGCGATCTGTTCCATCGCGGCAACGGCCTTCTGCACCACGTCTCCGGATCTTTCGGCGCCGATCTTCGCGCGGCTGACGAGATGTCCCGCTTCCTGCGCCCGTTTGGTCGAATCCTTCACCGTCGTGGTGATCTCTTCCAGCGCCGCAGCGGTTTCCTCTACCGCCGCAGCCTGCTGCTCCGTCCGTTTCGCCAGATCGTCGGCCGCTGCGCGGATTTCGTTTGCGCCGGAATCGATGCCACGGGCATTCTGCGCCACCTGGTTGAGCGTCGACTGCAGCTGTTCCGCGGCCCTGTTGAAGTCGCCGCGAATACCGTCCAGGCTCGGCACAAACGGCTGCGCTATGCGGTAAGTGACATCGCCTTCGGCGATCTTCGAAAGCGCGGTGGCAAGATTGGTGACCGCGAACTGAACGTCGGCGGCTTCCTGCGCCTTCTGTTTCTCCCGCTCGATCCGATCCTTTTCGGACATGGACCGGTTCGCGTCCGTTTCAGCCTCGAGCCGCAGGCGCTCCACTGCGCTTTCGCGGAACGCTTGAACGGTGGCGGCCATCTGACCAACTTCATCCTTGCGATCCATGCCGACGATTTCGCTTGCAGTATCCCCCGCCGCCAGCGCTTCCATGCGGGCGCGAAGGCGCGCAATCGGCGTGGTAATGCCGCGGGACGAGATGAGCAGGCCAAGCGCGATCACGGCCAGAGACATGAGTGCGAGTGTGACAACACCCGTCCAGATCGTCGTATTCGTGCTTGCGGTAAGGCGCTCCCGGCCCTCATTCATGACCTGGATGAGCTGTTCGTTACCCGCACTGATTTTCGGCGAAACCTCGGTGATTTTCCGTAGGACGTTAAGCGCCATCTGCTGGGCTTCGGCCCGCTGTCCTGCCTGCATGAGGGAAATGACCTGATTGCCGATTTCCTCGACTTCGACAACACCCTTGAGGATGTCCCGCGCGGCGTCCGTGCGGGCCGGCACGAGTTCGATGATCTTGTTCTGGCGTTCCTCGAGCTGCTTGCGATCTGCCCTGAAGGTCTTTACGGCCGCTTCGAAATCGCTGCTGGCCGGATCGTTGAGGCTGGCGCGAAGCATCTGCATGCCGAGCGCATTGAGATTTCCGCTTGTTCTGGCGTTCAGCACCGCAGCAAGGGCCTCGTGGCCGATGAAATCACTATAGACATTATCGGTGTTTTTATATTGCAGGCTGACATAGCTTATGCCGGAAAGCGACATCAGGCTCATCAGCGAGATGACAAAAACGACCTTCGTTTTTATCTTGGTATTCTTCAGGAATGACATGAACGGCCTCAAGGCAAGCGCTCCTCCTGCCGCCGCACGGGTGGGCCGGGGGAACCATATGATGAAACATCGCGGGTAGCTGTTGCCCCTCCTCATAGGGCGACAAGCGGGTGCCTTTTTCGAACCGCAGGGCAGGTCGTGACGGGTCCGCTTGTTCTACCGGCTCCACCGATAAAACCTTGGAACCTGCGTATTTTAGATTTCACAAAACAACTAAACGAA
Source organism: Agrobacterium sp. CMT1 (assembly GCF_037203725.1). NCBI lineage: Bacteria > Pseudomonadati > Pseudomonadota > Alphaproteobacteria > Hyphomicrobiales > Rhizobiaceae > Agrobacterium > Agrobacterium sp. CMT1. The sequence continues at coordinate 921,726 of NZ_JBBCAR010000007.1, read as the reverse complement.
GTGTTACCCTTGCCATGCAAGTGCTGACAATTCGGCATGCCGCAAACGGCTATTGTCTTGACAAAGCTCAAGGCCCGGCGGGCCAGCGACAAGGGCCAATACAAAAAGGGCAGCGGGAATATCTCCCCGCCGCCCCTCTTTCATTCACCGCACCCTCCCGCATCCAGATGCAGGCGGTATTGCGGATTAATAATGCACCGACTGGGAATCGATCGGCGTCGTCTTCGGCGGAGCGAACTTCGTCAGATCGATGCCCTCGACGGCGGAACGATACTCCTCGATGCTCGGCGTACGGCCGAGAATGGCGGACAGCACCACGACCGGTGTCGAGGCCAGAAGCGATTCACCCTTCTTTTCGGCACTGTCTTCAACGACACGGCCCTGGAAGAGACGCGTCGAAGTTGCCAGAACCGTGTCACCCTTGGCTGCCTTTTCCTGGTTGCCCATGCACAGGTTGCAGCCCGGGCGTTCCAGATAGAGGATGTTTTCGTATTCGGTCCGGTTCGTTGTCTTCGGGTTGATGTCATCGAATTCGAAGCCGGAATATTTCTGGAGGATTTCCCAATCCCCTTCCGCCTTCAGCTCATCGATGATGTTGTAGGTCGGCGCGGCAACGACGAGCGGAGCCTTGAATTCGACCTTGCCTTCGGTCTTTTCGATGTTGCGCAGCATCTGCGCGACGATCTTCACGTCGCCCTTATGCACCATGCACGAGCCGACGAAGCCGAGATCGACCTTCTTGGTAGCGCCATAATAGGAAACCGGACGGATCGTATCGTGCGTGTAGCGTCTCGAAACGTCGTTGTTGTTGACGTCCGGGTCGGCGATCATCGGTTCGTTGATGACATCGAGATCGACGACGACTTCAGCGAAATATTTCGCATTCGCGTCAGGCTTCAATGCTGGAACTTCACCGGAACGGATTTCCGCAATGCGCTGATCCGCCTTCGCAATCAGGCCTTTAAGCGTCTGTGCGGCGTTGTCCATGCCCTTGTCGATCATGATCTGGATGCGCGACTTGGCGATCTCCAGCGACTCGATCAGCGTTTCGTCTTCGGAAATGCAGATCGACGCCTTGGCCTTCATCTCGGCCGTCCAGTCGGTGAAGGTGAAAGCCTGGTCGGCAAGCAGTGTTCCGAGATGGACTTCGATGATACGGCCCTGGAACACGTTGTCGCCGTGCTGCTGCAGCATCTGCGCCTGCGTCGCGTGCACCACGTCGCGGAAGTCCATGTAGGGCTGCATCGTTCCCTTGAAAGTGACCTTGACCGATTGCGGGATCGGCATGGTCGCCTCGCCCGTGGCGAGCGCCAGCGCGACGGTGCCGGAGTCCGCACCGAAGGCGACGCCCTTGGACATGCGGGTGTGGCTGTCGCCGCCGATGATGATTGCCCGGTCATCAACGGTGATGTCGTTCAGCACCTTGTGGATCACGTCCGTCATGGAGTGATAGACGCCCTTCGGATCACGGCCGGTGATGACGCCGAAATTGTGCATGAAGGCCATGAGCTTCGGCGTGTTGGCCTGAGCCTTTTTGTCCCAGACGGACGCCGTGTGGCAGCCGGACTGATAGGCGCCGTCCACCAGCGGCGAAATGACGGTGGCCGCCATCGCTTCCAGTTCCTGCGCGGTCATCAGGCCGGTCGTATCCTGCGAACCGACGATGTTGACCTTGACGCGAACGTCGGAGCCGGCGTGCAGCACCTTGCCAGGCGTCACGCCAACGGCGTTGCGGTTGAAGATCTTCTCGACGGCGGTAAGGCCCTGGCCTTCGATCGAAATTTCCTTGTTCGGTGCAAAGACAGGGGTCGCCTCGACACCGAGCGTTTCAGCGGCAAAAGTCTGGAGCTTCTTGCCGAAGACGATGGCATAGGAGCTCCCAGCCTTCATGAATTCCATCTTCTGGGGCGTGAAGGACGAAGCGAGATCGACTAGCTCGGTGCCGTTTTCGTCCCGCAGCTTGCGATTCTTGGCGTCGATCTTGAGGACCGTGCCGGTCTCGACCGAATATTTCTGCTCAAGGATGGGGTTGCCGTCATTGTTGAGGATCGGCTTGCCGTCTTCGCCGAGCTTCTTCACCCAGTTCTTCAGATTGATGCCAATGCCACCCGTCACGTCGACGGTGGTGGCGAAAATCGGCGAAATGCCGTTGGTGCCCGCAACGATGGGGGCATAGTTGACGAAGGGCACGTAGGGGCTGGCCTGCTTGCCGGTCCACAGCGCCACGTTATTGACGCCCGACATGCGCGAGGAGCCAACGCCCATCGTGCCCTTTTCGGCGATCATCATCACCCGCTTGTCGGGGTGCTGCTTTTGCAACGCGACGATTTGCGCCTGCGCTTCCGGCGAGATCATACACTGGCCGTGCAGCTGGCGGTCGGAGCGCGAATGCGCCTGATTGCCCGGCGACAGGAGGTCGGTCGAAATATCGCCTTCGGCAGCGATGAAGGTGACGACCTTGATCTCGTCCTCGACGTCGGGAAGCTTGGTGAAGAACTCGGCCCTGGCGTAGCTTTCAAGCACGTCCCGCGCAATCGCGTTGCCGGCCTTGTAGGCATCCCGCAGGCGGAACATGTCGGCATCGTAAAGGAAGACCTGGGTCTTCAGCACTTCACCCGCCTTGGTGGCGATTGCGGCATCGTTGCCGAGCGCGATGTCGAGCAGCACCTTGATCGACGGGCCGCCCTTCATGTGCGACAGCAGTTCCAGCGCGAAGGTCGGGGTAATCTCGGGGACGATGACGTCGCCGAGGATGATCTGCTTCAGAAACGCAGCCTTCACACCGGCGGCGCTCGTGGTTCCCGGCAATGTGTTATAAATGAAAAACTTCAGGGCATCGGCGCGGTGTTCGCTGCCTGCATCCTTGATCAGTTCGATGATTTCGGCGGTCAAGGCACCGTCATCGATCGGCTTGGGCGCAAGTCCCTGTGGTTCTCTGCTTTTGATTTCAGCCAGGTAATCCAAGTAAAGGTTCATCGCAATCCCAACGTCATGATGTCTATGGAGCCGAACACAGCGCCACCAAACGGTAGTGCTGGTCGCCCCCGGGTTTCTGTCGGTTTCGACTACGCCAACCGGGGGCCGCTGACAAGATGTCGCATGCCTGTAAGCGCGGGGATGCGCGATATTTCGCCCATCCCACATCTTCGCCGCCAGGCCGCGCCGGCACTCCCCGCCTTATCGTCCCTGCGCCGGCTTGCCGAGGCCGAGCAGATGATAAAAGGCGATGGCGCCGATTGTGGCCGTGCCGATGCCATCAAGCGTGAATCCGCCCACATTCAGCTTGAAATTTCCTGCCCCCAGAACAAGGGCGATACCCACCGTGATGAGGTTGCGTGGCTCGGAAAAGTCGACCTTGTTTTCCACCCAAATGCGCCCGGCGGTTGCCGCGATGAGGCCGAAGACGACGACGGACAGGCCGCCGATGACCGGCCCGGGTATCGTCTGTATCAGCGCTCCAAACTTCGGCGAAAAGCCGAGGAGGATGGCCACCAAAGCCGCGACAATGAAAACGAGCGTCGAGAAGATGCGGGTTATCGCCATGACGCCCATGTTCTCTGCATAGGTGGTCATGCCGGTTCCGCCGAAGGCGCCGGAGAAGATGGTCGCGATGCCGTCGCCGATAAAGGCCCGACCGAGGTAGGGATCGAGGTTCCTGCCGGTCATCGCGCCGATAGCCTTGATGTGCCCGAGATTTTCCGCCACGAGGATGACGACGACCGGAGCTATCAGTGCGATTGCCGATGCGGAAAAGACCGGCGTGGTGAAGGATGGCAATCCGAACCAGGCTGCGGCGGCGACGCCTGAAAAATCAACCGGTTTGCCGAGGCTGAGACCGTTCGCCACCACGAGATAGGCGAGATAGGCGATCGCGCCGCCGATGAGGATCGGCAAGCGCCGCGCCATTCCGGGCGCATAGACGGCAATCGCACCGACCGAGGTGACCGTCAGAATGGCAATCCATCGCGACAGCTGGTCGCCATCGGGATTGCCAGGGCCGGAGCCGGAGGCGCTGGCTATCGCGATGGGCGCGAGCACGAGGCCGATGGCGGCGACGATGGCCCCCGTCAGGACCGGCGGCATCAGCCGCTCGATCCAGTTATGACCGGCAATCATGACAATCACGCCAATCAGTGCATAAAGCACGCCCGCAGCGATGATGCCGCCGAGCGCAAGCGCGATATTCGGGCTTGCCGCGCCCGCCGCCGCCCCGGTCGCCACCAGAACGGGGCCGATGAAGGCGAAGGATGAACCAAGATAGCTCGGCACGCGACCGCCAACAGCAATGAAGAAGATCAGCGTGGAAATACCGGAAAACAGGATCGATACATTCGGATCGAAGCCCATGATCAGCGGCGCGAGAACCGTGGAGCCGAACATGGCCACGACGTGCTGCAAACCGAGCACCGCGGTCTGCCCGGCGGGCAATCGCTCATCCGGCATGATGCGCCCTTCGGTTTTCAATCGCCAGCGAGGAAAATAACCACCCGTGTCGCTCATCGTCGTCCCCCACGAACCGCCCGGCGCGAGACTGACGGCTTTTCCGTCGCAGATCGCAGCCGCGCAAAAAGAGTTGCCTTTTGATGATAAGCGCGGTCGGCCGAGATCGAATCGGTGGCCGGCGTATCTTTTCTCCGGTAGCGCGATTGGTTCTCGCTGTCATCCGGGCGGCGGGATCGAAATGCGTTTGGCGCCGGCGGGAGTGCGCCCCGCGCCGGCACGGCAAGGAAGCATCGAGCGGATATCAGTCCACCTTGTCGACAGCCGTCAAAATCTCAACGGCCGCCGTGACACGATCCTCATTGGGATAGTTTTTGTTGGCCAGTATGACGATGCCGAGTTTCCGTTGAGGGATGAAGGCGACATAGGCGCCAAAACCATTGGTGGAACCCGTCTTGTTGATGAAGACATCCTGTCCGGGCTTCAGGGGCGGCGCGATTTCCTGCACCGGAACGGTCTTGAGAAGAGCGCCGGAATTGGACTGGACAAGCGTCTTCAAGGCGACAGGCCGGGCATATTGCTCCCAGACGAGATCCTGCGTCATGGCGCCGACCGTGAAATAACCGGTATGGGTGCTTGCGATCGCCTGCCGGATCTTGCCGTCCAGCTTTTCAAGCCCCAGATTCGCGTTGACGAAGCGGATCATGTCTGTCGCCGTCGATCTGACGCCATAGGCTTCCGAAGAGAGAATGCCCGGCGTCAGGCGGGCCGGCTCGTCGTTTCGCGTGTAGCCCTGTGCATAATTGGCCAACTTCGCCTGGGGAACGACCGTGAACGTGTCCTTCAGGCCGAGCGCGGGAAAGAGCGTGTCCTGCATGGCGGCGGCGTAGCCCTGCCCCATCGCCTTTGCCGTGATGTAGCCGAGCATGCCGATGCTGGGATTGGCGTAGGTCCTGTGCGTTCCGGCACCGTAAGAAGGCTTCCAGCTCTTGAGATAAGCCAGCAGCTGCGTTTCCGTTTTGACATTGTCAGGCACCTGTAGCGGAAAGCCGCCTGCGGTGTGGGTGCCGAGATGCGTCAATGTAACGTCACCGAAAGCGGTGCCCTTCATGCCCGGAAGATAATCCTTGACCCTGCCGGACAGCGACAAATGCCCGTTCGCCTCGGCGTAGGTCGCAAGGGTAGCCGTGAATGTCTTGCTGATGGAGCCAAGTTCGAACAGCGTTTCAGCCGTCACCGGCTGGCCGGTGCTTTTTGACATCGCGCCGTAAGTGAAGATGTAACTCTCTCCATCGACGCTGATGCCGACCGCAAGCCCGGGTATGCCATTCTTTTCCATGATTGGCTTGATCGCCGCATCCGTTATCGCCTTCAGCCTCGCCTCGTCGTCGGCCACAGCCGGCGTGAGGAGGATCGCCGAAAGCATGGCCGTCCATACGATATGTCTGCGGTGAAAATTCATCTGTCGCGTCTCCAAAACCTCAGGTGGATATCAGGCGTTTCCCCAGCCAGCGCGAAAGACGTTTAGCCGCCCTACATTGCACGAACAAATCATGATATCTCGGAGGAGACACAAGAAAAACTAGGTCTCGAATGGTCCGTCAATTTCTTCCCCTGAACGGTTTGCGCGCGTTCGAAGCTTCCGCGCGGCATCTGAGCTTTACCCGCGCGGCGATCGAACTATGCGTGACGCAGGCGGCTGTGAGCCAGCAGGTCAAGGGACTGGAAAAGCGGCTGGGCGTCGCGCTTTTTCAACGTCTCCCGCGCGGCCTGAAGATAACTGCGGAAGGCGAAGCCCTGCTGCCGACGGTGACCAGTTCCTTCGACCAGATGGCAACGACGCTTGACCGCATCGAGGCCGGGCAGGTGCGCGAACTGCTGTTTCTCGGCGTTGTCGGCACCTTCGCGGTCGGCTGGCTGCTGCCGCGCCTGCAGGCGTTTCAGAAGCGCCACCCCTTTATTGACGTCAGGGTTTCCACCAACAACAACCGGGTGGATATGGCGGCAGAGGGGCTGGATTTCGCCATTCGTTTCGGTCAGGGCTCGTGGCACGGCACGGATGCGTTTCGTCTCTTTGACGCGCCGCTTTCGCCGCTGTGCACGCTGAAACTGGCGGAAACGCTGAAAGCGCCGGCCGACCTGATGGAAGCGACATTGCTGCGCAGTTACCGCGCCGATGAATGGAGCAGCTGGTTTGCGGCGGCGGGCGTCACGCCGGCCGCACAGGTCAATGCCGGCATTGTCTTCGACACGTCGCTCGGGATGATGGAGGCCGCCCTGCAAGGGCTCGGTGTCGCGCTGGCGCCGCCGTCGATGTTTTCACGGCATCTGGCTTCCGGAGCGGTCGTCCAACCTTTTCCCGTCACCATATCGCTCGGAAGCTATTGGTTGACCCGGCTGCAATCGAAACCGCCGACCCCAGCCATGCAGGTCTTTTCCGACTGGCTGTTCGACAGCATCGGCACTGCCTGAAGCCTTTACACGAGGGCGAGCGCCACGCCGCCGGCCGCGCAAAGAAGAACGATGACCCATGGCGGCGCTTTCCAGACCGTCAGCAGGATGAAACCCGCAAGCGCCAGTGCAAAATCCCTGGGGGTGAAGACGGCGCTGGTCCAGACGGGATCATAAAGCGCCGCGCCCAATATGCCGACCACCGCGGCATTGGCGCCGCGCATGGCCGCCTGCGCCAGAGGATGCCGGCGAAAACCCTCCCAGAAAGGAAGTGCGCCGACGAGAAGCAACATGCCGGGCAGGAAGATGGCGACGAGAGCGATGGCTGCGCCCGCCACGCCGTTCGGCTGAGGGCCCGCCACCGCGCCGAGATAAGCAGAAAAAGTGAAGAGCGGACCGGGCACGGCCTGCGTTGCGCCATAGCCGGCAATGAAGGCATCCCTGGTGACCCAGCCCGAGGCGACGACTTCGGATTGCAGAAGAGGCAACACCACGTGGCCGCCGCCGAAGACCAGCGCGCCGGCCCGATAGAAGGCGTCAAACAAGGAGAGCCCCTGCCAGGCCGCGCCCGCCGCAAGAACCGGCAGCAGAACGAGAAGAAGGGCAAAAGCCGCAAGCGAAACATATCCCACGCGTTTCGACACGCGGAAGGCAAGATGGCTGGTCGCCCCCGCCGAGGCGGCGCGGCAGAAGACGAGCCCGGCGAGCGCTCCGGCGCAAAGCGCCAGGATTTGCCCGAAAGCGCCGGCGATGAACACGACACAGACGATGGCGGCCATCGCGATGGTCGCGCGCTCACGATCCGGTGCGAGGCTTTTTGCCATTCCCCATACCGCCTGGGCGACCACGGCAACAGCGACGATCTTCAATCCATGCAGCAGTCCGGTGCCGACGGGCCCTTCGATGGATGCGGCGACCATTGCGAAAGCGACGAGAAGAATGGCAGATGGCAGCGTAAACGCCGTCCAGGCGGCCACCGCCCCGAGCGGCCCTGCCCTCAGCAGCCCGAGCGCAAAGCCCACCTGGCTGGAAGCGGGACCGGGCAGAAACTGGCAGAGCGCCACGAGGTCCGCATAACCGGCTTCATCGACCCATTTGCGCCGGACGACCAGCTCATCGCGAAAATAACCGAGATGAGCGATGGGGCCGCCAAAGGACGTGACCCCGAGCTTCAGAAAGGCCGCGAAAACTTCGCCGGGCGTTCCGATTTTGTGACGCGCGGTGTCGTTCGAAATCGTGGGTGTCGAGGAATTCAACGATAGCTCCCTAAGCGTATGACGGCTGCGCATACACATCGTCCGCACTGAAACGCCGAGGGTATCAGACACTATTACGACAGGGATATGAAGGGCCTTGCGAAATCAGCACCGTGTGAACCGGACCGGGAAACGTCTCAGCCGCCCTCCGGCATCCCGCCGCTCCTGCCCGGCTGAAACATGTCCAGCAATCCGCGATAGGGCTTGGCGACCGGCGTGGCATAAGCGCCGCGCTTGGCGGTGGAGAGCCCCATGGATACCAGTGCTTCCGCCTGTTTGACGGCTGCTGCGACGCCGTCAATGACAGGGACGCCGAATTCAGCGCGGAGTTCCGCCGTCAGGTCGGCCATGCCGGCGCAGCCGAGCACGATCGCCTCGGCACGATCCTGCCTCAGCGCCAGGGAGATTTCCTCCCGCAGCCTTTCGCGTGCATTCGAACCCGCCTCTTCCAGCGATAGCACCGGAATGTCGGCGGCACGGACTTTGCAGCGGGAAGACATGCCATAGCGCTGGACGAGATGTTCGAGCGGCAGCCGGGACCGTTCCATCGTCGTGACGATGGTGAATTTCTGCGCGATGAAGGCCGTGGCGGAAACCGCCGCCTCACAGATGCCGATGACGGGAATATCTGCAAGAGCCCGGGCCGCATCAAGCCCGGTATCATCGAAACAGGCGATGATCGCCGCGTCGACGCGCAGCACCGGAGCCTTGGCAAGCTCCAGCAGAAGGCCGGGCACCGCGAATACCTCGTCGTAATAACCTTCGATGGAGACAGGCCCCATGGAAGAGGTGACGGCAAGGATTTCCGTATCGCGGCCCGCCACCCGTGTCGCGGCGTCGGCGATGGTCGCGGTCATGGACTGCGTTGTATTGGGATTGATGACGAGAATGCGCATCTTGGGTTTCTTCATCCGCGCGAATGGCGTCGATTGAGGGTGACGATCAGGCCAAGCGTGGCCGCAATCACCAGGAAGGAAAACAGGGTGGTAACGGCGCCGAGCGCATAAAGCACAGGGGTCGTGACATTGGTGGTCATGCCGTAGATTTCCAGCGGCAACGTGTTGTAGGTGCCAGACGTCATCAGCGTGCGGGCGAACTCGTCGTAGGAAAGCGTGAACCCGAAGAGGCCAACACCGATCAGGCTCGGCGCGATCATCGGCAGCACCACATGGGCGAAGGTCTGCCATGAGGACGCGCCGAGATCGCGCGCCGCCTCCTCATAGGACGGCGAAAACCGGTTGAAGACGGCGAGCATGATGAGAACGCCGAAGGGCAACGTCCAGGTCAGATGCGCGCCAAAAGCTGATGTATACCATGAAGGTTCAAGCCCAAGCTGCTGAAACAAAACACCAATGCCAAGGGATATGATGATGGAAGGCACCACCAGGCTGGCGACCGACAGATAAAACAGCGGCGTCGCGCCGATGAATCTGCGACGGAAGGCCAGGCCTGCCAGCAAAGAGACGAGCACGGTTACGACCATGACCATCACGCCGAGAGCGAAGGAACGGCGGAACGATCCGCCGAAATCGCCGACTGCCTGCTGTTCGAAGAGATTGCCGAACCAGTGCAGCGAGACGCCGTTCAGCGGGAACGTCAGGCCTCCGTTCGGCCCCTGGAAGGCGAGGATGAGAATGGCCGACAACGGGCCGTAAAGAAACAGCACGAAGAGGGCGAAAAAGAAAGCGAGGATATAGAATTCGCGGCCGCGTTTTTCCCGGTGCATAATCAAAGCTCCTTGCGGATATCGACGATGCGCAGGATGCCGGCGACCATCAGAAGAACGAGGACGAGCAGGATGACGGCATTGGCGGCAGCGGCCGGATATTGCAGCAGCGACATCTGGTTCTTCATCATCAGCGCCACCGAGGCGCTCTGGCCGCCCGACATGACCTGAACCGTGGAAAAATCGGCCATGACCAGCGTGACAACGAAGATGCTACCGATCGCCATGCCGGGTTTTGCGAGCGGAATGATGACATTGGTGAGCGTCTGCCAGCCGGTCGCGCCAGCGTCGCGCGCCGCTTCGATCAAGGATTTGTCGATGCGCATCAGCGTGTTGAAGATCGGCGTGACCATGAACAGCGTATAGAGATGCACCATGGCCAGCACCACGGCGAAATCGGAATAGAGCAGCCATTCGATCGGCTCGGGGATGATGCCGGTGCCGACCAGCGCGCTGTTGACGAGACCGTTTCGCCCCAGAACGGGTATCCACGAAATCATGCGGATGATGTTGGACGTCAGGAAAGGCACGGTGCAGACAAGGAACAGCACCATCTGCATGGTGGTGGTGCGGATGTGAAAGGCGAGGAAATAAGCCACCCAGAAACCGCAGAACAGCGTGATGGCCCAGACCATCGCTGCATATTTCAGCGTATTTAGATAGGTCTGCCAGGTGACCCACGATCCCAGTGTCTCGCTGTAATTGAAGGTTACGAAATCAGGATACATCTGGGCAAAATCGTAATCCCAGAAGCTGACGACGGCGATCATGAGGATCGGCAGAGCCAGGAAAAAGCCGAGGATCAGGAAAAGCGGGGCAGCCTGCACATAGGAGACGAGTTTTTGCGGCAGCGCGAAGCTGCGGGGCGGTCTGTCCTTCTTGTCGCTGACGCCGATGAGTCTGACCGTCACCATGGGGAGCCTTTCTGTGGATTTGCAGAAGTGCCGGCGGCATTGCCGCCAGCGGGCACGTTGGAAGGTCCGCCACACCCTCGACGTCATCCTCGGCTTGACCCGAGGATGACGTCGAGAGGTGGGTGCCTGTCGCAATTGACCAGCGGCACTTGCCGCCGGTCGTCCTGAAAGCATCACGCCGCGATGAACTCGTTCCAGCGGCGAACCATGTAGCGGTCTTCGTCCATGACCGAGTTCCAGCACGCCACCTTGCCCATGCGCTCCTCGAAGGAACCGCCATCGCGCACGGCACCGGCCTTTTCCATGACCTTGCCGTCTGGCGCGATGATATCGCCCTGAGCCGCCTTGCCCTCGACCCAGTAACCCCACTCGTCGGCGGTCATGTGCTCCTTCGCCGTTTCCATGGCGGCGGAGTAATAACCCTGACGGTTGAGGTAGGCGCCGACCCAGCCCGAGGTGTACCAGTTGATATATTCATAGGCTGCATCGAGCTTTGCACCGGACAGATGCTTGGCGAGACCGAGACCGCCGCCCCAGGAGCGATAGCCTTCCTTCAGCGGCTGATATTTGCAGGCGATGCCCTTCGAGCGGACCGCGGCAACGGCCGGTGACCACATGGACTGGATGATGACTTCGCCCGAGGCCATGAGGTTGACGCTTTCGTCGAAGCTCTTCCAGAAGGCGCGGAACTGGCCGTCCTTCTTGGCCTTGATGAGGAAATCGATGGTCTTGTCGATTTCCGCCTTCGTCATGTTGCCCTTGTCGGCATATTTGATGTTGCCCATGGCTTCCATGATCATCGCCGCGTCCATGATGCCGATGGACGGGATGTTGAGGATGGAGGTCTTGCCCTTGAACTTGGGGTCCATGATATCGGCCCAGCTGGTGATATCGCGGCCGACGAGATCGGGGCGGATGCCGAGCGTATCGGCATTGTAGATGGTCGGAACCATGGTGAAATAATCGGTCTCACCCTTGGCAAATGTCTTGTCGCCGGGCTTCTCGACGTAACCGACAGTGTGCGGCGCAGTGCCCTGCGCGACCACGCTGTCAGGCTTCAGCTTGCCGTTTTTGAACAGCGGCACGATCTTGTCGTAATATTTGAGCTTCTTGATTTCCATCGGCTGGATGACGCCGGCCGGATAGACCTTCTTCAGGATCCAGTATTCGATATCGGCGATATCGTAGGAGTTCGGCTGGGTGACGGCGCGCTGGGCAGCGGCGTCGGAATCCGTCGCCGTCATCTCAAGCGTGATGCCGAGGTCCGCCTTGCACTTTTCGGCAATGGCGTTGAGGTTGGAGACGCCGGTGCCGAACTGGCGGATGGTGATGGGGTTCTGCGCCCAGATGGTCGGGAAGCCGGTGATGAGGCCGGAGCCGATCGCCGCACCCGTGGCAGCCGCGCCCGCTTTCAGGAGGCCGCGGCGGGACAGGCCCTTCTTGCTGCTGGTGGTATCGGTCATTGCAAAGTTCTCCTCTGGTTATTTTTGGGGTCACTTCTCTACCCGGCCGAGCACGATGGCATCGGCCGCATTCCATGAAAGCGGTATGGCGTCGCCGGTCCTGACCGGGTTTTCGAAAAAGGCGGCGTCGCTGAGGATGACGTTGAAATCCTCCATGCCGGCGCCGGTCACGGCGATCTTCACGGTGGCGCCGCGATACTCGACATTGGAGACGATGCCCGTGAAACCGAGACCGGGTTGATCGGTCTCACCCACACGCACCCGATCGGTGCGAACGGCGATATCGACCGCCCCGTCATCCGGCGCCGCGCCTGTCGCGGTAAATGTGCCGCCGCCTGCGACTTCAAGCGTCACCAGCTCGCCGGACCTTTCCCTGAATCGTCCGGAAATGATATTGTGATCGCCCATGAAACGGGCGACGAAAGCGGTCGCCGGTCGCTCGAAAACCTCACGCGGGGTCGCGGCCTGCTCGATGCGGCCGTCATTCATGACGACGATGATATCGGCCAGTGCCATCGCCTCTTCCTGACTGTGGGTGACGTGGACGAAGGTGATGCCGAGTGAAGTCTGCAGCTTCTTCAGCTCTGCGCGCATGCGGATCTTGAGGAAGGGATCGAGCGCCGAAAGCGGCTCGTCCAGCAACAGCGCCTCGGGATCGGTAATGAGCGCGCGCGCCAGCGCCACACGCTGCTGCTGTCCGCCGGAAAGCTGGGCCGGGCGGCGGCCGGCATAAGGCTCGAGCTGCATCAGGCGCAGCATGTCCAGCGCCTTTGTGCGCCGGGTCTCCCTGTCCACACCCTTCATCTTGAGGCTGAAGGCGACATTGTCGACGAGATCGAGATGCGGAAACAGCGCATAGGACTGGAACATCATCGCAGTGCCGCGCCGGGCGGGCGGCAGATCGGTCACGACGGTGTTGCCAAGCCTGACATCGCCGCTGGAAATGCTCTCGTGACCAGCGATCATCCTGAGCGTCGAGGTCTTGCCGCAGCCCGACGGGCCGAGCAGGCAGCAGTAGCTCCCGGCCGGTATCTTCAGGCTTATCGCATGCACGGCGGTGGTGTTGCCGTAAATCTTGGATACGGCAGCGATGTCAATTGCGGCGGCTTTGCTCATAAACACTCTCCTGCGACACTTCTATCCATGCAGGAGGCGTGCCAATCGGCTTTCTCATTGATGCAAAAGGATATTTTCGAAGGAGAGAAACACCGAGCGGGAAGAGTGCCCAAATTTACAGCGATTGTTTTCGATGCGATGGAAAAATTGTATGCAATCTTGGCGACTAATTGATTACGCGTCGCTGGTTCACATGGCGCATGAACGCGCAAGTCGCAGCGCGAAGCCTGCGGCGCACGGGCCACTGCGCACGCCGTTCTGCGGGCGTGCGCAGCCATGGAATGTTAGAGCACACCGAGGAACTGCCTGAGTTCCGGTGTGCGGGGGTTAGCGAAAACTTCTTCCGGCGGGCCGATCTCGTGTACCCTTCCCTGATGCATGAAGACGACGCGCGAGCAGACGTCACGGGCGAACTTCATTTCATGCGTCACCATCAAAAGTGTCATGCCCTCCCTGGCAAGCTCACGCACGACAGCGAGCACCTCCGACACCAGTTCCGGGTCAAGCGCGGACGTGATTTCATCACACAGAAGCGCGATGGGCTGCATGGCAAGCGCGCGGGCGATGGCCACACGCTGCTGCTGACCGCCGGAGAGCTGGTCCGGATAAGCGTCGAACTTGTGCGCCAGACCGACACGCTCCAGCATCCTGCGCGCCATCGCCTCCGCCTCGGGCGCCGCCAGCTTCTTCACCACCATCTGCGACAGCATCACATTGCCACCGGCAGTCAGATGCGGGAAGAGATTGAACTGCTGGAAAATCATGCCCACCTTTAATCTGAGGGCCTTCAGATGCAGCTCGTCATCAAGCAGCTGGGCGCCCGCCACCTGAATGGAGCCGCTGCTGATTGTCTCAAGACCATTGATACAGCGTAGCAGCGTCGATTTTCCCGAACCGCTTTTCCCGATGATCGCGATCACCTCTCCGGGCTCGACATCCAGGTTGATGCCCTTCAGCACCTCGTTGTCGCCAAAGCTCTTGTGGACTTCAGTGATTTCGATGAGCGACATTGAGCTTCCTTTCGAGAAACTGGCTGGATTTCGACAGCGGCCAGCAGAGGGCGAAATAGATGAGCGCCACCAGCCCGTATACCGTGAAAGGCTGGAGGGTCGCGTTGGTGACGATCGTGCCGGCCTTGGACAGTTCGACGAAACCGATAATGGAGGTGAGCGCGGTGCCTTTGATGACCTGGACGGAAAAACCGACTGTCGGTGGAATGGCGATCTTCATCGCCTGGGGCAGGATGACGTAACGCATCTGCTGCATTCGGCCCATGGCAAGGCTTGCCGAGGCTTCCCATTGCCCCTTTGCGATCGACTCTACACAGCCGCGCCAGATTTCCGCCAGAAACGCAGCAGTCCACAGGATGAGCGCCACGCCTGCGGCAAGCCAGGCTGGAACATCGATTCCGAAGAGGCCGAGGCCGAAAAAGGCGATGAAAAGCTGCATCAGGAGCGGCGTGCCCTGAAAGACTTCGATATAGATGCGGGCAAGACGGCCCAAGGCCGGACGCGGACTGATGCGCAGCCACAGAAGCGCGAGGCCGACCAGGCCTCCGCCAGCGAAGGAAACCAGCGACAGCAGCAGCGTCCAGCGCGTGGCAAGCAACAGGTTGCGCAGAATATCCCAGAAGGTGAATTCCATCATCGCGCCAGCCTCCGCGGAAAAAGGAGGCCGCCCAGCGCCAGCATGCCCTGCCGCAGCAGGATCGCGAGCAGCAGGTAGATCACCGTCGAAACAATATAGGCCTCGAAGGCGCGGAAGGTTCGCGACTGGATGAAGTTGGCCGCAAACGTCAGGTCTTCCACCGCGATCTGCGAGACAACCGCCGAGCCGAGCATGACGATGACAACCTGCGACGTGAGCGCTGGCCAGATGCGCTGCAGCGATGGCCGGAGCACCACGTGGCGGAAGGTTTCGAAGCGCGTCATCGCAAGGCTTGCCCCCGCCTCGAACTGGCCTTTCGGTGTTGCCTGGATGCCGGCGCGAATGATCTCGCAGCTATAGGCGCCGAGATTGACGATCATCGCCAGATTGGCGGCGGTCAGCTCCGAAAGCTTGAAACCAAGCGACGGCAGGCCGAAAAAGATAAAAAACAGCTGGATGAGGAAAGGCGTATTGCGGATGAGTTCGACGTAACCGCCGACGATGGGCCTTAGCCAGGAGGGGCCAAGCGCACGGGCCCAGGCGCAGGCGGTGCCGAGCGACACGCCGATAACGCCGCCCACCAGCGTCAGCTGGCTGGTGATGGCAATACCCTTGGCAATCTGCGGCCAATATTCGCCGAGCCACAGGAAATCAAATTGATAGCTCAAGAAAGGTCCCCTTGCGCCGGTGGTGAGAAAGCCGTCCCGGGGAACCGGGACGACGGGGATATGTGACGATCAGAGATCGGCCGGCAGATCCTGCCCGAGCCATTTGGTGGCGATGGCATTCAGCGAACCGTCCGCCTTGGCCGCGGCGATAGTCGCATTGACCTTTTCCAGCAGGGCCGTCTCATTTTTGTTGAGGCCGATGTAGCAGGGCGAATTCTTGATCAGGAATTTCATTTCCGGCCGCTTCGGCGGGTTCTTCGCCAGAATGGCGGCGGCGACCACATTGCCGGTTGCGACAACCTCCGCCTGACCGGACAGGAAGGCAGAGATGGTGCCGTTATTGTCCTCATAGCGCTTGATGGTGGCGTCAGCGGGCGCAACCTTCGTCAGCTCGAGGTCTTCGACAGAACCGCGCGTCACGGCAACGGTCTTGCCCTTCAGGTCCTCGGCTTTGGAGAGGGAAACGTCCTGCGGACCGAATACGCCGTTGAAAAAAGGAGCATAGGCGGTCGAAAAATCGATGACCTTCTCGCGTTCGGCGTTCTTGCCGAGGCTGGAGATCACCAGATCGACCTTGTTGGTCTGCAGATAGGGAACGCGGTTGGCGCTGGTGACTGGCACCAGCTCCACCTTCACGCCCAGCTTGTCGGCGATCAGCTTCGCGACGTCGATGTCATAACCCTGCGGGGTCATGTCGGGCCCGACACTGCCAAAGGGTGGAAAATCCTGCGGCACGGCGACGCGCAGCGTGCCGCGTGCGGCAATGTCGGCAAGGGCGTCCGCCTTTGCGGGCGCGGAAAGTCCGAAGGCGGCAGCCATGGCGGCGGCGGCGATGAAGGTCCATCTGAATATCATGGGTCATTCTCCTTGTGCTGGTTCTGTTGCTCGGTTTTTTTGTCGGTATCGCCGCGGTTATGTTCCGGAAGGGCGAGCGAGTGGCGAAGACCGGCGAGCGGGTCAGGTCGCCGGGTGAGATCGAGGCCGGTTTCCACTTCGTCCAGATGTTCGATTGAAAGCTCCGCCGCCCTCGCGAAATCGCCGGCTGCCATCGCCTCGAATATCCGGCAATGTCCCTGATGCGACTGCAGCGCATGGAATTCCGACTGGTAAAGCATGGAAATGAGGATCGTGCGGGCCGTCAGGTCGCGCAGCAGTTCAACGAGGACGGCATTGCCGCAAAGCTCGGCGATCCTGATGTGAAAATCGCCCATGAGGCAGGTCAGGCGCTGCCGGTCGCCCGCGGCTATGGCGACTTTCTCTTGCTGGAGATGCGCCAGGAGAACGCCACGCCCTTCTTCGGTAAGGGTCCGCATACTGCGCACTAACCCGGATTCGATGATCCGGCGCGCTTCATAGATTGTCATCGCCTCCTCGGCAGACGGCTCGACCACGAACCAGCCCCGCCTCGCACTAACGTGCACGATTCCCCGGGTTTCCAGCCGCATCATCGCCTCGCGTACCCGGGTGCGCGATACGGAGAAAAGACCGGCAAGCTGGTTTTCGCTGAGCCGTGTGCCCGGCCGGATACGCGCCGACAAAATGCCGGATACGATGGCCTCTTCAATGTTTATCTGACGATCCTGCCTGGTATGTAAATCTTGCATACAAGACAGAAAGCAAAGCCCGTGCCAGACGGATTCCCCACTTTCAATCGCGGGGAAAACGACATGAGCTCAAAATTTGAGCAACCCGTCCAGCGCACACGAAAGAAGCAGCCTGTTAACAGGACAGATTTTCATCATTCGATCAAAGCGCCCGCAGGCGATTAACCCTACCCGGCCTTGAACCGGTCGAAAGCCGTGAGATATTTGACCGTAGGGTCGGCGTCCCAGCGATAGATTTCGGTGCGCAGAAAATGCAGCTCCTCCGCCAGCATCTCTTCCGGCAGCTCCGCCCACCAGGATTTCGGCCGGCCGTCCGAACCGTCCGACCAG
Source organism: Agrobacterium sp. CMT1 (assembly GCF_037203725.1). NCBI lineage: Bacteria > Pseudomonadati > Pseudomonadota > Alphaproteobacteria > Hyphomicrobiales > Rhizobiaceae > Agrobacterium > Agrobacterium sp. CMT1. The sequence continues at coordinate 904,111 of NZ_JBBCAR010000007.1, read as the reverse complement.
CGATACCCCCGCTTTTTGAGGTGATCCTTCATATCGAAGGGGCTGTTCTCCGCGTAGATCCGGACGCGCGATCTACGGCTAGCCGCGTGAAGCTCCATGAAGGGCGTCATGCCTTCCTGGCCGGGCCGGTTCTGCTCGAGCACCTCCAGCAGCGCGAAGCAATCATCAACCGCGCGATGGCCATCATGGAAATAACCGGACTGACCGATCAGATAACCCAGCTTGTTGCCCTCAAATCCACGCACCCGCCAGTCGATTTCGGAAACGGAGCAGGCCCAGGCCTTCTCATTGAATATGGGCGAGAAGGCTTCACAGAAGGGACGGTCGAAGCCGGCATTGTGGGCAATGATCAGATCGGCATCGCCGACGAGAGAAGCCAGCCGCTCCATGTCGATTGCCTGCCCCGCAACCATGTCATCGGTGATCCCTGTCAGCCGGGTGATCTCCGCCGGTATGGCGACATTGGGCTGCCGCAGTCCGCCGTAAATGCCGGTGACGTCGCCAATGGCGCCCTGATCGTCGAACGTGAAGGCGATGACGCCGATCTCGATTATTTCGTCCGTACGGTGGTTCAGACCCGTGGTTTCCGTGTCGAGGATCACGCCCCGGCGGGAAAATTCCGGCCTTGGCCGTTCCACGACCTGACGCGGCATGAGCTTGCGCAGAACGCGGTAATTGCCGGTGGATTCGAGATAGCCCGCCAGCCCCTCGTCATCCATCGCGACCCTCTGCACCGCTCCGCGTCCCGGCATTTTTCGCCCCCGTTCGGTCTCGGGAAGCCGCGCGGCCGCGGAAGCGAAAAAGTCCAACTGGGAGGTCATGAGGTGCCTGTCCGCCTTGCCCGGAAATCGAAAATCAGTACTCCAACATATGCGTAGAGGCTCACGGTAACAACAGCAGACGCTCTCATCCACAGAAAGGCGGCGCCAATCCGTTAACGAAAGACGCGCACGGTTTCAGGCTTCGGAAAAAACCGCCGTCATCTGTAAATCTGCGGCGATCTCAACCACGGCGGTCAGGGAGCCGGACGCCCCAGGACAGTCTCGCAGCTTACCGGATCGCCGATGATCTCGCTCGTGGTGATGATGGAAGCTGCGTCCGCGGTGATCTTGATGATGCAATCGCGGCGATGTTGCTTGATTTTCATGCCCTCGGTCTGCGAGACCTGCGCCTGCCCGTCGACGGTCCGGTATTCGCGCCGGTTGCTGAGCCCGGCATAGGTCTCGACATCCACTTTCAGCCAGTAGGATTCGGTTGCGCCCTTTTCGATGATGACTTTGTTGGGGCGGCCAAGCCGGGCGATTGCCGCCTCCCGCGGCTGCCCTTTAAAACCGGCCACAGTGCGGGTGATTTCGGTCTGCCCGGTGCTGGTGCACGCCACGGCCATGGTCAGCACCGCTGCCAGCGCTCCGGTTTCAAGCAATCTCATGTGCAATTCATCCCCTCGTCACACGCCACCGGCCCGCGGGTTGCGGTCGCCGCCGGCGGCAAATCTAGGAGCGATCATCTCACACTGAAAGGAGGAGCGGCGTATGGGCCGATCAACTTGTCATGATCAGCCGCGGCCCCCGCTAGCGGTTGCGGAACACGGTGCAGGGAACACCTGCCCCGCGGATTTCACCACAAAGCGCATTGGCTTCGGCTCTGGTCTCGCGGCCGATGCGCGCGGCGTAACGCGGGCGCGAACCGAAATTGCCACCCCTTTGCCGCACGATCAGTGCGCGCTCGGCATTGAGAGGCCCCGACAATTGGCCTATGGCACGGGTAAAGAGCCGGTTCGCCACCGTCGGATTGTAATGGGCGGCAAGCTGCACACCCCATGGCGCCCAGTCGGCCGAAGATATCAGGACGGGATCGTTGATCGTGCGTGTATCGGCAAGCCGCAGGCAGGCGTCGATGAAGGGCCGGCTGCCGTCCAGCGCCGGCGCGGCCTTATCCGGTGGATTGTCTTTCCAGCTTTCCACGGGGTACCCGGTGATTGCAAAGACATAATCGCGCGTTTCCACCGGCAGGCGACCTGTCGCGATAAAACCGCGCAGCCCCGCCTCGCCGGCATTATAGGCTGCGGCTGCCAGACCGAAATTGCCGAAGCGCAGCTTCAGCTCCGACAGATAGCGTGACGACGCCTCCAGCGCAGCAATGATGTTGAAACTGTTGTCCAGACCACGCAGCCTCGCCGTCCCCGGCATGAACTGGGCAATGCCTTCCGCCCCCTTCGGGCTCACCGCATCGGCCCGGAACAGGCTCTCCCGCCAGATCAGCCTGGCGAAATAATCCGGCGGAACGGCATGGCGCGCGGCGAGAACCTCGATGGCGTGGCAAAGGTCCCTGTTGTAGCTCTGGGGACTGATGCACAATTCGGGCGCCACATCGTGGGCATGGGCGCAGGACGCCTTGCCGTCAGCCGGCGTTTCGGCCTGCGCCGGCCCGAGAAACGCCGCCAGCCAGCAGAGAACGAGCACGACCCTGCCTGTTGATGTCATCCCTGCCAAACGAAAGTCCCCGTAATCTTAAGGCGCGCTGCGCCGATTATCCGACAATCGCGACGATATGCCTATACCCCGCACTTGCATGGATCGATTTCGATTTCGGTTTCAGACGTTTCATGGCCCCCCATGCCCAGGCCCGCAGGGGATAGAAGGGAACCGGAGATGCTTCTAGAAGTCCTGCCATTCCTCACGCGCGACAGCCGCGCTCGATGCGCCACGCACGCCCGGTGGGCGGGATAGCGGGCGGCGCGGGGCGGCGGCGCCGGGGTGGTCGGACCAGCTGCGCGTAGAGGCCGCATGACGCGCAGTCTCCTCGAACCGGAACTGGCCAAGGAGCTCGAACAGGGCCGCGGCCTCCCGCGCGAGGCTGTGGCTTGCGGCCGTCTGCTCCTCCACCATCGCGGCGTTCTGCTGGGTAGCCTGATCCACGCTGTTGACCGCCTGATTGATTTCGGCAAGCGCCGTGGACTGTTCGCGCGCCGCATCCACGATCGCCGCCACATTGGTATTGATGTCGCGGACCTGCTCTGCGATTTCCTGCAGCGCCGAACCCGCCCTGGTGACGAGGCCGACGCCGTTTTCCACCTGCTTGCCCGAAGCGTTGATCAGGTTCTTGATTTCCTTCGCGGCCGTCGCCGAGCGCTGCGCAAGCTCGCGCACCTCCTGCGCGACAACGGCAAAACCCTTGCCTGCCTCGCCTGCACGGGCCGCTTCCACGCCCGCATTGAGCGCCAGAAGGTTGGTCTGGAAAGCAATTTCGTCGATCACGCCGATGATGCTCGAGATTTCCCGCGATGATTTTTCAATCTGATCCATGGCGCCTATGGCATCGCGCACCACCTGGCCTGAATGTTCGGCATGGTCGCGGGCACGGGCAACGATTCTGCCGGCTTCTTCCGCCCGACGGCTTGAGTCACTGACTGCGGTGGTGACCTCTTCAAGCGCGGCTGCGGTCTCCTCTATCGAAGCCGCCTGCTGCTCCGTCCGTCTGGCAAGATCATCTGCCGCGGATCGTATTTCATTCGACCCGGAAGAAATGGCGCCGGCATTTTCAGACACCCGCGTCATGGCCCGCTTGAGCTTTTCCGAAGCCGCGTTGAAATCCGTGCGCAGCCGTTCAAGCGAGGGAATGAAAGGCATCTCGATGCTCTGGGCAAGATCGCCTTCGGCAAGGTCTGTAAGGCACTGCGCCAGCTTTTCGACATTCTCGACACGGCCAGTCACATCGGTCGCGAATTTGACGACCTTGAACACTTTCCCATTCAGATCGAAGATCGGATTATAGGAGGCCTGGATGAAGACCTTGCGGCCGCCCTTGCCAAGACGCATGAATTCATCCGCCACCAGATCGCCGCCGGCGAGCCTTTCCCAGAACTGCCTGTAGGCCGGTGAGTGTGTATAGGCCGGCTCGCAGAACATGGAATGATGCCGGCCCTGCACTTCCGCCAGAGAATAGCCCAGCGCCGTCAGAAAATTCTCGTTGGCAGTCAGGATTTCGCCGTTGGGCGAGAATTCGATGATGGCCTGCGCCCGGGAAAGGGCGTCGATCTTGCCGGCGTCTTCCGCCGCCTTCAGCTTGCGTGCGGTGATGTCTGTAGCGATCTTCACCACCTTCACCGGCTTGCCGCGGCGAAACACGGGGTTATAGGAAGCCTCGATCCAGACCTCCCTGCCGCCCTTGCCGATGCGCTTATACTGCCGCTGATCGAACTGACCGGCAGCAAGTTTTGCCCAGAAGCCCTTGTAATCCGCCGAAGCCACGACGGCGGGTTCGACGAACATGCTGTGATGCCTGCCGAGGATTTCCGAAAGTTCGTAACCCAGAGCCCGACAGAAATTCTCATTGGCGGCAAGAATCTTTCCCGAAAGGTCGAATTCTATGATGGCCTGGGATTTGGAAAGCGCGGCGAGAACCGCGAAAGCATTGGCACCACGATCAAGAACACTCAAGCGCGCTTCTCCGATAAAACAGGAAGTTTCCATCCAAAATTATTCACGCATATTATAATTTCAGTATTAATTGATATTTAATGATAATTTTATTTTCGTCCGATGCGCGTGCGTACTCCAGCGAAATTTCCATTCATTGGTTCGTTTTTTGAAATTTCACACCTGTCCCCGTAGTCGAAGACGGGGCGATGCAATAGTTCCATTGCTACATTTGTTCCGAGTCGGGAGCCCGCTTCCGGCTTGGGCAATATATTTGGGGGAGACATGATTGATCTTGTGGCAGTGCTTGCGGTGTGGACCTATATCGGCGGTTTCTTATGGCTGACGGCCCGGCTGGCGAAGCGCACGGGCGAACCGGTTTGGCTTTTTGCCAAGGGTCGCGAAAGGCAAACCGTTCCCGCCACGCTTTTCCGTGTCGCGTTTCTTCTCGGCGCGCTTCTGCCGCTTTTCACCCTCTGGCTGGAACCGCAAGCGGCCGGTTGGCTGCTGGACCGACACTATACCGGCGCAGCCATCCGCTTCGCTGGGGTGGTTATGGCGCTGGGGGGAAGTGCGCTCGCGCTCTACGCGCAGCATTACATGGGCAAATCGTGGCGCATCGGCGCGGCCGAAGGCCATCTCGGAACCATCGTGGATACCGGGCCTTTCAGCATGTCAAGAAACCCGGTCTTCGTCGGGCAGATTGTGCTGTTTGCGGGATTGGTTCTGGTGTTCACCTCCGTTCTGCAGCTCACCGTCGCCATCGTCCTCATCATTGCGGTGATGCTTCAGGTCAACATTGAAGAGCGCGTGCTGACAAAGGAACTTGGCCCGGCCTATGTTGCCTATCGCCGCAGGGTGAGACGCTGGCTTTGACACTGGTCACGTATTGTTTTCGGAACGTTTGCGCTGCGGCTGCATTTTATGCCGGATTGGGAGCCGTCAATCTGCCCATGATTTGCCGCCGGCAAGGGGAAGCCGTCAACCTCGGAGGACCATACCCATGCAAAAGAACATGATCTGTATCTGGTACGACAAGGACGCAGAGGCAGCAGCCCGTTTTTATGCCGACACGTTTCCCGATAGTGAGGTGATAAAAGTGTATCACGCGCCCGGCGACTATCCCTCCGGCAAGCAGGGGGACGTTCTCATGGTGCAGTTCACTGTCGCGGGCGTAACCTGCATCGGCCTCAATGGTGGGCCGCAATTCAAGCACAGCGAAGCTTTTTCATTCCAGATATCGACTGAAGATCAAGAGGAAACCGACCGCTACTGGAACGCCATCGTTGGCAATGGCGGCCAGGAAAGCGCCTGCGGCTGGTGCAAGGACAAATGGGGCATCTCCTGGCAGATCACGCCGCGCGTGCTGATGGATGCCATGGCTGCCGGCGGGGCAGAAGCCAGACGAGCCTTCACGGCGATGATGGATATGAAGAAAATCGACGTCGCCGCCATCGAAGCCGCACGCCGGGGTTGATGGAGGTAGACGGTTCAGCATCAGGTAGCGGAACGCCCGCTTTCCACGTAAATAACTGACGTCTAAATAGAAATACATGCATTGCGCTTTCAGCGATCGTATTTCGCCGCGCCGACGATGCTGCGCCGCAAGTCATCATAAAACGTTCAACAAAATGTAAGCTATCCGTCAAATACGACTGTTAGCAGAGCCCGTGGCTTCGTGGTCAGGACATGACGTCCCTGCCGATCAGGCCATCATTCCATCAACGGGGCTCAACTCATGAAACCTTCCGCTCTGACCTCTTTCGTGGCCGGCGTCGCCATAGCCGCCGCCTTCGGCGCCACGGCTGCCCACGCTGAAAAGACCAAGTTCGAATTCTGGTACGGCCTTTCCGGCGATCTTGGCGAACGCGTTCAGGACACCTGCAAGAAGTTCAACGAATCCCAGGCTGAATTCGAGATCGTCTGCACGTCTCAGAACGATTACGACGCCACGCTGCAGAACACCATCGCCGCTTACCGCGCCAAGAAGCAGCCGGCGATCACCCAGATTTACGACGCCGGCACGCTGGACATGATGCTGTCCAAGGCTTTCGTTCCCGCGAAAAAGCTGATGGCTGACAATGGCTACAAGATCGACTGGGACAATTATTTCCCCGGCATTGCCAATTATTATGCAACGGCTGCGGGCGAGCTGAACTCCTTCCCCTACAATTCATCCACCGCTGTCTTCTATTACAATGTCGATGCGTTCGAAAAAGCCGGCATCACCTTCAAGCCCGATACATGGGAACAGGTTGAAGAGGCCGCGAAGAAGCTGAAAGCCGCCGGCTTCGAATGCCCGCTCGCCTTCAACTTCGACACCTGGATGCTGATGGAACAGTTCTCCGCCATCCATAACCAGCCGATCGCCACCAAAGGCAACGGCTATCAGGGCCTCGACGCGGAACTGACGATCAACAAGACCAAGTTCGTCGACCATGTGAAATTCTTCAAAAAGATGCAGGACGAGAAGCTGTTCGTCGTCAAGACGAAGCAGCTCGGCATGGACATCCTGCCCGCATTCACCTCGCAGACCTGCCAGATGTTCATGTCTTCGATTGCCGGGCACGGCACCGTGGGCAAAGGCATGCCTGAGGGCGTGAAGTGGGACGTGGCCATGCTGCCGGTCTGGAAGGGCACGCAGCGGCAGAACTCACTCGTCGGTGGCGCTTCCCTGTGGGTCATGGCCGGCCGTCCGGAAGCGGAATACAAGGGCGCGGCAGCATTCCTCAACTTCATCGCCCAGCCGGAGATGGTTCAGTGGTGGTCCACGGTCACCGGTTACATCCCGGTCACCAAGACCGGCTTCGACGCCATGAAGGCCAACGGCTTCTACGACAAGGCACCCTATAAGGGTCGCGAAAAGGCAATCGAGAGCCTGACTTTCACGCCGCCTTCCGAATATACCCGCGGCATCCGTCTCGGCAACTTCACGCAGATCCGCAAGGAAGTCTCCACGGCACTCGAAGCCATCTTCATGCAGAATGCCGACGTTCAGGGGGAACTCGACAAGGCCGTCGAGCGCTCGAATGCTGGCCTGCGCCGCTTCGAAAAGACCTATGCCGGCGCCAAGCTGAACTAAGCTTTGCCGTTTTGAAGGGGCTTGCCCGCGGGATCTCCCGGGCAAGCCCGTCCAGTTCTCCACTTTTGCCGGTTACTCAATGGAAAAGCGCGCCGTCTTCAAGAGCACGTGGTTACCCGTGCTGTTCGCCCTGCCGCAGCTTCTGCTGATCTTTCTGTTCTTTTATTGGCCTGTGGCAGCGGTCATCAACTGGGCGTTCACACTTGAACCGCCCTTCGGCGGTGCGGCGGAATTCGTCGGGCTCGCCAATTTCAAGGAGACATTCTTCGATCCGCTTTACTGGCAATCGGTGCTCGTCAGCCTGATCTTCGCCGTCGCCGGTCCGTTCTTCACCATTCTCATCGGCCTTGTCCTTGCGCTTTGCGTGGATCGCGCCCTTCCCGGCTCCGGCTTCTTCCGGGTGCTCTACATTCTTCCTTACGCCATCGCCGGGCCTGCGGCGGGCATGGCTTTCCGTTTCATCCTCTCGCCGGAACGCGGGCTTGCCGCCTCGCTCAACGCCTGGTGGCCGGATTTCTGGAACCCGGCGAAATATGGCGAGCACGCGCTGATCCTCGTCATCGTCATCTTCATCTGGAAATGGGCGGGTTATACCTTCATCTTCCTGTTCGCCGGCCTGCAATCCGTGCCGCGCGCGCTGACGGAAGCAGCCGCCATGGACGGCTCCGGGCCCGTCCGCCGCGCCATCGACATTCAGGTGCCGCTGTTGGCACCGACCCTGTTCTTCCTGACCGTCATCATGATGACGGAGGGTTTCGTCGGCGCGGATACGTTCGGCATCGTCGCCTCCACCACCGAGGGCGGTCCCAACCGCGCCACCGAAGTGATGGTCTACCGCATCGTCAGCGAAGCGTTCGAGGGGCTGAACTATTCCGGCGCCTCGGCACAGAGCCTCGTCCTCATCGGCCTCATCATGATTTTCACCTTCATCCAGTTCCGCTTCGTCGAGCGGCAGGTCCATTACAAGTGAGGCGACGATGATCCAGCGCACCCCCTATGCCGACGCCCTGACCTACGGGCTGATGATTGCCGGTTTTCTTCTGCTCATCGGTCCCCTGCTCGTCGTGATCGCCGGCGCCAGCCAGTCTGTCGTTCAGGTCAACAGCATCCCGTTCAGCTTTCTGCCACAGGGCGAATTCCTCACCAATGCCCAAACCGCCTGGCAACGCGCCAATCTCGGCAACGCCCTTCTCAACAGCATGATCATGGCCACGCTGGTCACGATCGGCAAGGTGGCCCTTTCGGCCTTTACCGCCTTTGCCATCGTGTTCTTCCGCTCGCCGCTGAAGCACCTCTTCTTCTGGACGGTGTTCATCACCCTCATGCTGCCGCTGGAAGTGCGCGTGGTGCCGACCTATTCGGTAGCCGCGGATATTTTCCAGCCATTCCGCTCCATCCTCGGATGGTTCGGAATTGAGGTCTCAGTGGAGTGGAACCTCCTGAATTCCTATGTCGGCCTCACCCTGCCGCTGGTCGCGACCGCCACCGGCACCTTTCTATACCGCCAGTTCTTCATGACCATCCCCGACGAACTGGCTGAAGCGGCGCGCATGGACGGATCGGGGCCAATCCGCTTCTTCGTGGAAATGCTGTTGCCACTCTCCAGAACCAACATGGCGGCGCTCACCACCATCATGTTCGTTTATGCCTGGAACCAGTATCTCTGGCCGTTATTGATGGTCACCGATCCTTCCTACAAGACGGTGATGATGTCGCTGCGCGCCCTTCTGCCCGCCGAAGACGGCACGCCGGACTGGAACGTGACACTGGCCGGCTCCCTCATCATCATCACACCGCCGCTTCTCGTTGTCGCCTTCCTGCAACGCTGGTTCGTCCGCGGTCTCGTTTCGTCCGAAAAGTGACGACGCGCGGCTTTTAACAACAAGGTTCCCATCATGGCTCAGATCGATATCCGCCAGCTCCGCAAATCCTATGGCAAGACCCCCACGCTGCATGGCGTGGATCTCACTTTCGGCTCCGGCGAGTTCGTCGTCATCCTCGGCCCCTCCGGCTGCGGCAAGTCCACCCTTCTGCGCATGATCGCCGGGCTGGAGGACATCACCTCCGGCGAGATCGCGATTGGCGGACGCGTAGTCAACAGGCTCGAGCCGCGTGAGCGCGGATGCGCCATGGTATTTCAGAACTACGCGCTCTATCCGCACATGACCGTCGCCGGCAATATCGGCTACGCGCTGAAAGTCGCTGGCGTCGCCAGGGCCGAGCGCCAGCGCAGGATCGAGGAAACGGCGAAGATTGTCGGCCTTTCCGATTATCTGGAACGCAAGCCGGCTGCGCTTTCCGGCGGCCAGCGCCAGCGTGTGGCCATGGCCCGGGCAATCATTCGGGAGCCGCAGGTCTTCCTGTTCGATGAGCCGCTCTCCAATCTCGACGCCAAGCTGCGTGTCACCATGCGCGCCGAAATCCGCAAGCTGCACCAGCGCCTGTCCGCCACCTCCGTCTTCGTCACCCACGACCAGGTGGAAGCCATGACGCTGGCCGACCGGCTGGTCGTGATGAACAGGGGTATCGTCGAACAGGTCGGTCATCCCCTCGATATCTATCATCGTCCCGCCAGCACCTTTGTTGCATCCTTCATCGGTTCGCCGGCCATGAACCTGTTCACCACCCGGGTTGAAGTGGAATCCCACGCCGTCATGCTGGCCGGCACGCCGGTGAAACTCTTTCCCGAAACCGCACTGGAACTGCGCGGCCGCGACGTAACGGTCGGCATCCGCCCGGAGCAATGCCTCGTCAGCGCGGATGGCGAGGGCGTGCCGGCCATCGTCGATTTCGTCGAAGAACTGGGATCGGGCCGCATCGTGCACGCCGAGATTGCCGGCGAAACATTCTCCGCTGCCATAGGCGAGGACCTGGCCGTGAAGCCCGGCCAGCGCATCCATCTCGGCCTGCCGGCCGCACAGTTGCACTTCTTCGATCCCGCTACCGGCAAGCGTATCGAAACGGAAAGCGCCATTGAGACCCACCGCACGGGCAACGAGGCGCTTCTGGCGGTCTGAACGCGGACGGCGCCGAAAAAGAGGTCCGGTGGCAGGCCGCCTGCCGGACCTTCACACGACGCGGCCCCTTCACGACGATACGAAGTTGCAGACACATTAACCGCCCGCGACAACCGGTCGGCAGCGACAGTTGCATCGTCGCAAACGCGATCCCGGGAAAAATCTTTCGGTTTGGAAATCATAATCGGAATAGTCTTTGCCGCGCCAACTCCCTGACGGGGATATCGTCGCCGCAAGCAAGAAGCGGGCTTGCGCCCGCCAGCGGATGCGACAGCGAGCCGTCCGCGCCGAAACACCGACAAGAGAGTGAAACCCAATGGCAAATGATCGCAAACTGCATCTCGGCGCCTTTATGAGGCCCGTCAGCCTCCACACGGGCGCATGGCGTTATCCCGGCGCCTTTCCTGACGCCAATTTCAATTTCGCCCATCTGGCGCGTTTCGCGCAGCAGCTCGAAGCTGCGAAATTCGACGCATTTTTCATGGCCGATCATCTCGCCGTCCTGAACATGCCCACGGAGGCACTGCGCCGCAGCCATACCGTTACTTCCTTCGAGCCCTTCACGCTTCTTTCCGCCCTGGCCGCCGTCACCCAGCGCATCGGTCTCGTCGCCACCGCGTCCACCACGTTCGACGAGCCCTATCACGTGGCCCGGCGTTTTGCCTCTCTCGATCACCTCAGCAATGGCCGCGCCGGCTGGAACATCGTCACAACCTCGAACCCGGACGCCGCCCGGAATTTCGGCCGTGATGATCAACCCGACCACGCCGAGCGCTATGGCCGCGCGCGGGAATTCTATGACGTCGTCACCGGGCTGTGGGATTCATTTTCGGACGATGCCTTCATTCGGGATGTCGATAGCGGACTGTTCTTCGACCCTGAAAAAATGCATGTGCTGAACCACAGGGGCCCCGAATTTTCGGTGCGCGGACCGCTCAATATCGGCCGCCCGGTGCAGGGCTGGCCGGTCATCGTTCAGGCCGGCGCATCCGAACCCGGACGCCAGCTCGCCGCCGAAACCGCTGAGGTGGTCTTTGCGGCCACACCCACCCTTGCAGCAGGGAAGGCCTTTTACAAGGACGTAAAGGACAGGACGGTCGCCGCCGGACGGTCGCGTGATGGCATCGTCATTCTGCCTGGCGCGTTCGTTGTTGTCGGCGATACGGTCGAGGAGGCAAAAGCCAAGCGCGCCAGGCTCGACAGCCTCGTCCACTATGAAAGCGCGATAGCATCGCTGTCGATCGCGCTGGGTCACGACGTGTCCGGTTTCGATCCCGAGGCCCCGCTGCCCGACATTCCGGAAACGAATGCGAGCAAATCCAGCCGCGAAAGAGTGATAGAACTTGCCAGAAGCGAAGGGCTGACGGTGCGTCAACTCGCGCAGCGGCTGGGCGGCTATGCGGGGCTCGCCTTCGTCGGCACGCCGAAAACCATCGCCGACGAGATGGAACAATGGCTGCATGAGGAAGGCTCGGACGGCTTCAACGTCACCTTCCCCTTCCTGCCCGCCGGTCTTGACGATTTTACCACGCTGGTCGTGCCGGAACTGCAAAAGCGCGGACTGTTCCGAACGGACTATGAGGGTCCGACATTGCGCGATCATCTCGGACTGCACCGCCCGGTCAACCGCTTCTTTGCTTGATAACGGGATGTCGCGCCTATCCCTCCGGGATTAGGGAGATTTTCCACGCCGCTTTCGAAGTTTGGCATGGGGTTCCAGAGGTGCGTATTGACCACAAAAACCCCTGCCTTTAGCCTTTATGTACATAAAATCCATAAAATAGGTGAATTAAATGAAGGCCGAACATTCCCGCCGCCATATCCTCAAGCTCGGTATTGCTGGCGCGCTTGCCGCGCCGCTTGCAACTCGCGGTGCGCTGGCACAGAGCACGCCGGAATTTCCGGCAGAGCTGAAGCTGGACTGGGGATTTTATTCGTCCCATACGCTGCTGATAAAGAACAAGGGCTGGCTTGAGGAAGCCTTCAAGGATGTCGGCACCAAGATCACCTGGGTACAATCGCGCGGCAGCAACAACTCGCTGGAGTTCCTCAAGGTCGGCTCGACCGATTTCGCCGGTTCCGCGGCGCTTTCGGCCTTTCTTGCCCGCGCCAATGGCGTGCCGCTGAAAGTCATCTATGTAGCAAGCTGGGGCGGTTCGTCCATCATTCAGGTGCGTCCGGATTCGCCGGTAAAGACGGTGGCCGATCTCAAGGGCAAGACCATTGCCGTCACCAAGGGCACGGCTCCCTATTTCACCCTTGTCCGCGCGCTTGCTCAACACAAGCTGTCAGTCGATGATCTCAAGGTTGTAAACCTGCAGCACCCCGAGGGGTTCAACGCGCTGCAGCAGGGACAGGTGGATGCCTGGGTCGGTATCGATCCGCACACCTCCCAGGCCGAGCTTGCCGGCGACAGGGCAATTTTCGATGAGCGTAGCTGGCGCGACGGCAGTGTCTTCAGCGTATCGGAGGCGTTCCTGGCAAAACACCCGCGCGCGGTAGAGCGTCTGCTCGGCGTGTGGGTGCAGACGCAGAAATGGATCCGCGAGAATAACGGCGAATTCATCGATTTCGTCACGAAGGTCACGGGCAACGACCCCAAGATCACGGAACTTACCATCAACAAGCGTGACTGGAACGACCCCGTCCCGGGTGAAGAACTGCTGAATTCGATCCGTATCGTTACCCCGCTGCTTGGCGACGACGTCCTGCGTCCGGGCGTCAATGTCGACAATGTTCTTGCGTCATTGATAGACCCGGCTCCGGCGAAAAAGGTGCTGGGCGCATGAATTCCCATCCGCGCGAATTTCAGCGCGTCAGACAGCCATCCAGACAGTCTCCTTCCCGATCGACGCTTGTGCAAAAGGTGGGGGCTTTCTTCACACGGTTCGACCTGCGCGGTGCGATCGTGCCGGTCGGGTCTTTGCTGCTGCTCGAGCTTTTTGTTCGCATGGGCTGGGTGAGCCCTTATGTACTGCCGCCGCCGTCGGAACTCTACGATACGTTTCTGCGGCTTGCTGAAGGACCTCTCTGGACCAATGTCGCGGCAAGCACCGCCCGCGTTTTCGTCGGCTTCGTCATCGGCTCGGTGCTTGCGGTCATCGTTGGATCGCTGGTCGGGCTGGTCGTTGCCGCCGAGCGTTATCTGGAGCCCACGTTTCAGGCCCTGCGCGCGGTTCCGAGCCTCGCCTGGGTGCCGCTGCTGATGATCTGGTTCGGCATCGGCGAAACCTCTAAAATCGTCCTGATCGCCAAGAGCGCGTTTTTCCCGGTCTATCTCAACCTGTTCTCCGGCATCCGCAATGTGGATCGCAAACTTGTGGAAGTGGGCGAAATGTATCGCCAGCCCCTGCCCGTACTGGTCTGGCGAATTTTTATCCCCGCCTCCCTGCCTCATCTTTTCACCGGCCTGCGTTATGGGCTGTCCCTCGCCTGGCTGAGCGTCGTGGCAGCCGAGCTTCTGGCCGCATCCGAAGGGATCGGCTACATGCTTTCCGACGGGCGGGAACTGTCGCGTCCCGATCTGGTGATGATCGCCATCATCTGCCTTGCGGTGCTCGGCAAGATATCCGACAGCCTGTTCAAGATCGTCGAGGAACGCTGCCTGCGTTGGCGCGATACCTATCCCCTGCAGGAAGGAGGGCGGTTGCGATGAGCCTGCTTCAGGTTGACGTGCGCGAAAAGGCCTTCGGCGATACCGTTGTCCTTCAGGACATTCATCTGGGGCTCGGTGATGGCGAAGCGGCGGTTCTTCTCGGGCCAAGCGGCTGCGGAAAGAGCACGCTGCTGCGCATCGCCGCAGGTCTGGACAGGCGATTTGCCGGCGCAGTGACGATCAACACGGCGGAAGAAGACGGAGCGACGGACACGCCGCCGATCGCCTTCGTCTTTCAGGAACCCCGCCTGATGCCCTGGCTGACGGTTGCCGAAAATATCGGCTATGCGGCCGGCAAGAAATTCGACGTGCAGCGGGTTGAAGGGCTGATCAACGACGTAGGCCTCAGCGGCCACGGCGCGGCGCTGCCAAAGGCGCTTTCCGGCGGCATGGCGCAGCGTGTCGCCATCGCTCGGGCGCTCTATACGCAACCGCGTATCCTGCTGCTCGATGAACCCTTCAGCGCGGTCGATGCCTTCACGCGGATGAAGCTTCAGGACCTTGTTCTGAAGCTTGTCGAACAGCGCGGCATCTCATTCCTTCTCGTCACCCACGATATCGATGAGGCTCTCTATCTCGGCGACCGGATTTACATGATGGGTGCCCATGATGGTCGCATACAGGAGGAGATCGAGGTGGACGTGCCACGCCCCCGTGACCGGCGCTCACCCCGGCTGGCAACCCTCAAGAACGACGTGCTGACAGCCCTGCACAAGGCGCATGTCATCTGATCGTCCGCCCCCTCACCCTTTCACACCGGACGAGATCATGATGGCTTCCGTTACCCGCCGCTGGAAGATGACGTAGGCGATGATGACCGGCAGCGCGGCAAGCATGGCGATGGCCATCAGCCGTGCATAGGCAACGCCGAATGTGTCATTGACCTGGGTGATGCCGACCGGGATCGTCATCATGTTTTCCGAGGTAACGACGAGGAAGGGCCAGAAGAAGGCGTTCCAGACCGTGATGAATGTCACGATCGCCATGGCGGTCGTAATGCCCCAGTTCAGCGGCAGGTAGACCTTGAAAAGGATTGTATACTCACCGCCGCCATCCAGAACCACAGCCTCGCGCATCTCCTTCGGCACGCTGTCGAAGAACTGCTTGTAGACGATGATGACGATGGGCGTGATGAGCTGCGGCAGGATGATACCTGCCCAGGTGTTGATGAGGTTAAGGTTTTTCATCAGGATGAACTGCGTGACGACAAGCGTCTGCGCCGGCACCATGAAACTCGCCAGCACGATGCCATAGAGCAGGCGTCGGCCCGGAAACCGTATCTGCGAGAGGGCATAGGCGCACAACATCGAGATAAGAAGCACCGATACGGTAACGATCGCCGCCGTGCCGACCGAGTTGATATACCAGTTCATCAACTGCGTGTTGAAGATGGCGTTCACGTAGGCGCTCAGCCGGAACTCGTCGGGTATCAGCAAGGTGTTCCCTGCAACATTCTCATCCGAGCGAATGGAGGTGACGAAGGTCCAGTAGAGCGGAAATATCCACACCAGCGCCGCCGAAAAGGTCAGCACGGCCAGGATGATGTTTTCTAGTCTTCTGGTGAGGCTCATGAGTTCCTCCGGATGCGCAGCAACTGGAACTGGAGAATGGAAACGATGACGATCAGCAGGAACAGCACGGTGGCGACGGCTGAGGCATAACCGCCATTGTTGAGCTGGAAGGCTTCACGATAGACCTTTAGAAGCAGCACGAAGCTTGAGTTGAAAGGGCCGCCGCCGCTCAGGAGATAGATCTGGTCGAATATCTTCAGTTGCAGGATCAACTGAAGGGTCAGCACGAGGGCTGTCACGGGCCATAATAGCGGCCAGGTCACGCGCCAGAAGCGTTGCCACGTCGTTGCGCCATCGAGCGAGGCGGCCTCATAAAGCTCGGCCGGAATGTTGCGAAGACCCGCGATGAATAGCAATACGTTGAAACCGTTGGTCCACCAGATGGTGACGACAGCGACCATCGGCATGACCCAATAGGGATTCTTGAAGACCGCGACCGGTTTTCCGGCAAACAGGGAAATTACCGGCTGAAGAATGCCGAACTGAAGATCGAGCATCCACGTCCAGATTTCCGTGACGACCGATACAGGCAAGACATAGGGCAAGAAAAACAGGCTCATCGCAACCGTCTGCCTGACGCCCGAAAGGCGGCTGACGGCGAGTGCGATCATCAGCGCGATGACAGTCGTCGGGACCACGGTTAGAAGCACAAAATAACCGTTGTTCTTCAGCGACGTTATAAACAGGCGGTCGCTCAGCAGCTTTGCGTAGTTTGCAAACCCGACCCAGTTTCCATCACCGATCAGGGGCGCATCGGTGAAACTCATGCGCACCATCTCGATCAGCGGATAAAGGAAGAAGGTGGCGAAGACCACGATGAACGGCGTCACCATCGACAGCGCGATCAGCGATTTCTTGCGCCGGTTTTCAATCATAGCCATGGACTGTCTCCGGGACTTCACGCATTGCAGGCGCCCTCCGGCCAGAGACCGGAGGGCCGGTTCCTGTCACTTCAGCTTGCTTTGCAGCTCTTCCTTGATCTGCTCCACCGCATCCGTGCCGCTCATGAAGCCCTGAATGGCCGGAGCGATGACGTTGAGCGCGGCATCATAGGCAGGCGAAGCGACACCCGTGATCGTCGTTTTCGGATCGAACACGGCTGCTTCCGCAAGTGACGCATAGGTGGCGTTCGGCTGCATCGCCTTGTAATCGCTGCCCTCGGTGATCGATTTATAGGCCGGGATATGGCCGGCATCGGCCCAGCTGATGGCGTGTTTTTCCATCCAGCCGATTACCTTCATCACCGCGGCGCGTTTTTCGCCGGAAACGGTCTTGTCATCCTGGTTGGGAATGGCAAAAGCGTGTGAATCCGCCCATGTAGCGCGTTTACCCATGAAGGGCGGAACCTCGACCGCGCTCCATTTGAAGCCCAGCTTGTTGTTCTTTTCCAGGTCCTTGTAGGTCGGCACTTCCCAGACGCCGTTCAGCTGGAAGGCGGATTTTCCGGCGGAGAAGAGCGCGACGGAAGCGGGATATTCCGCCTGCTCCGGCGCCCAGCCGTTTTCGCGCCATTTCGACATTGTATCGATAGCCTTGGCAGCCTTCTCCGCATTGTCGCCGGCCAGCACCTCGCCATTGGTGACGAGTTCACCACCCTGCTGCGAGAACAAGGTGTAAAAAACGCGCCAGACACCGGCTTCTCCGCCGGATTGATACGTGACCGGCGTTTCGACGCCTTTTTCCTTGGCCCAGGCCAGCGCCTTCTCGAAGTCGTCTATCGTCTTGATACCGGTCAGCTTGCCTTCGGCATCGATATAAGGCGAGCCTTTGAGAAGATCGGCATTGTAATAGAGAACCAGCGCGTGAATATCGAAAGGCACGGCATAAAGCTTGCCGTCATGGGTGGCCGCATCGAGCGGCGCACTGAAGAAATCGTCCTTCTTCAGGCCCGCATCCTCAAGATCCTTGTCGGTAATCTCGCTCAGCACCTTCTCCTGCAGCGCCAGCGGCGCACGGGACAGGTGATAGGTCATGACGTCAGGTCCTTCGCCGACGGCAGAAGCGGTCCGCACCTTGGTATAGAAGGGCACGCCCCATTCGAGCGTCGTTCCCTTCACCTGAATATCAGGATGTTCCTTGTTGAAGGCATCGATCAGCGCCTTCATGCGCACGCCGTCACCGCCGGACAGGAAATCCCACCAGACGATATCCTGTCTGGCCAGCGCCGGCAGGGCGGTCAAACCCAGAACCGTGCCAATAAGCAATGTCTTGATCAGTCGCATCGTTCACTCCTCCCGTTTTCTTTGAAAACACCCCATGGGGATGGTCTGCTGCATCGACAGGCGCCTCCTCGCGCCTATCGCAACCTTCTGCCGTCGCTGTCGAAAACCATGATGTGGTCGGGCGCGGCGGTGAGCGAAACCGGACGGCCATCCAGGCTCTCGCGCGAGCCCTGGCGCTGCACGATGATTTCCCTGCCGGCCCCGGTGCGGGTATAGAGGTAGGAGACGTCGCCCAGCTCTTCCGCGACCTCGACAACGACCGGCAAGGCACCGTCCTGTGTTATGATCAGATGCTCGGGCCGGATCCCGATCTCGACACGCTGCCCGGCGGAGACGGGTTGCGAGAGCCGCGCCTCGATATGTCCATGCCCGCCATCGGGCGAAAGCGTCACGACGCCTTCGTGCTGTCCGACGACGTCCGCCTGCAGGAAGTTCATCGCCGGTGAGCCGATGAAGCCCGCAACGAACCGGTTATCAGGATCGTCATAGAGGGTGAGCGGTGCACCCGCCTGCTGCACGACACCGCCCTTCAACACGAAGATCTTGTCCGCGAGCGTCATGGCCTCCACCTGATCATGGGTGACATAGATCATTGTGGCACCCAGCTTGCGGTGAAGCCGGGTCAGCTCCAGCCGCATCTGCACGCGCAACTCCGCATCGAGGTTCGAAAGCGGCTCATCGAACAGGAAGACCTTCGGCTGTCGAACGATGGCGCGGCCGATGGCGACGCGCTGGCGCTGTCCTCCGGAAAGCTGCGACGGTTTTTTCTGCAGATGATCTTCCAGCTGCAGGATTCGGGCCGCCTCGCCCACCCTCTCATTCACCTCCGCCTTCGGCCGGCGGGCAAGACGCAGGCTGAACGCCATGTTCTCGAACACCGTCAGATGCGGATAGAGGGCATAGTTCTGGAAAACCATCGCAACGCCGCGATCCGCCGGCTCGACGGCCGTGACATCACGGTCGTCGATGGCGATGCGTCCGCCGCTGGTCTCTTCAAGACCGGCAATCATCCGCAGCAGCGTGGATTTTCCGCAGCCGGAAGGCCCGACGAAGACCGCGAAGCTGCCGGTCGGGATATCCATCGAGACATCCCGGATCGCCGCGAAGGAGCCGAAGGACTTGGCGATATTGTTGAGACGGACACCCATGGCCGCCTCACTGAACCTTCAGACGCAGCACATGATAAGACAGCGCCGGCACGGACCCCTTCAGCGCTCCGTCTTCGACGCCGACACCGCTGCCCGGCACCGGCACGACACGATCCGGCTGATCCGGGCCATTACCGACACGCAGATCATATCCCGCCATGGCCAGATGCAGATCGAGCGTGGCCGACGAGAAACCGGTGAGGCTGACATTGAGGTCGGCGGCCTCGGTCAAGTGCCGGTTCAACACGAACAATGTCACCATGCCTTCCGCCTCGTCATAGACACCGGCGACATCGAGATATTTGACATCATCGGCCGCATTGCAGTCATAGGTCGGGCAATCAACGGCGACATTCAGCGCGACGCCACGGCCATAAAGCGAAGCGAACTGGTATGGATAATAGATCGTCTGACGCCATGCCGGGCCGTTCTTCTCGGCACGGATGGGGGCGATGACATTGACGAGCTGCGCGATGCAGGCGATGCGCACCCGATCCGAACGGCGGATGAACTCGTTGAGCAGACCCGCCACGAACAGCGCGTCCTCGAAATTGTATGTCTCTTCGAGAAGTGCGGGCGCTTCCGGCCAGTCCCAGCTCTTGATGCGTTTGCCGTCTTCTTCGCGGATGTGATACCAGACGTTCCATTCGTCGAAGCAGATGGAGACGTCGTTCTTGGCGCGCTTCTTCGCCTTCACATAATCGATGACGCCCGCAATCGTCTGGATGTAGCGCCCGGTTTCCTCGATCTTGCCGAAATAATTCAGCGTGTCGCGGCTGTTGTTGCCGAAATATTTATGCAGCGAGATGTGATCCACATTTTCATAGCACTCCTCGAGAACTTCCCGCTCCCATTCGGGATAAGTGGGCATGCCGTCATTGGAGCTGCCGCAGACAATTGCTTCAATTGTCGGGTCGAAACCCTTGAAGGCCTTGGCGGTTTCGTTGGCGAGACGCCCGTACTCCACCGCCGTTTTGTGACCGATCTGCCAGGGACCGTCCATTTCGTTGCCAAGGCACCACATTTTCACGCCATGCGGTTTTTCGGCGCCATGGCTGCGGCGCAGGTCGCTGAGCGTCGTACCGCCGGGGAAGTTGACGTATTCGAGGAAGTTGCGGGCGTCGTCCAGACCACGGGAGCCGAGATTGACGGCGAGCATCATCTCGATGCCGGCCATCTGCGCCCAGTCGGCGAATTCATTGATGCCGATCTGGTTGGTTTCCTTGGAGCGCCAGGCGAGATCGAGACGGATGGGACGCTGGTCGCGCGGCCCAATGCCGTCTTCCCAGCGATAGGCCGAAACGAAGTTGCCGCCCGGATAACGGATGGCCGGGATCTTCAGGTCCTGCACGAATTTCAGAACGTCCTTGCGAAAGCCGTTTTCATCCGCCTGAGGATGGCCCGGCTCGTAGATGCCGCCGTATATGGCGCGCCCCATATGTTCGATGAAGGCGGAATAAAGACGATCGTCGATACGCCCAATCCGGAAGTCCCGGTGGACTGAAACCCGCGCTTTCATAAGGCTCTCCTCCCATGCGCATTTATATCGTGAAATGTGGTATAAACCACATTTGATAATATAGTTGCCGAGGGAATCCGCGCCTGTCAACCGCGAAAATCATACTTATTAAATTTGCTGGATCAGGAAGCGGTTCGCAGGCGAAGAACGATGTCCTGGTCGTAATTTCCGAACCCGCGGCCAAATATGTTCAGCCCGCCCGGATGTTTAGCATCCGCCTTGACCTCGATGCGCAGCCGGATGGAACGGTGGCTGGTCAGATCGATATCCGCGAGCGTCACATCCGAAATCCGGGTCCCATCCACAAAGGTTCCCTGGGCGGTAATCCGCCATGTTTTCAGCATACCGTATTGCGAACCGGACAGCTTCCACCAGTCCGGCGTGAATGTTCCCCGCTTGTCTCCGAAATCGCCGGGCGACGTCCAGACGCCGATTTCCCTGCCGTTGACGGACAGGGTGATGTCCGACGGCCAGTTGCTGTGGGTTCCGGGAACCTCGGAACTGACCTCCATGGAAAACTCGACTTCCTCGACCTCCCGCCCCTGAATCTTGGCGTTATTGGGGAACTGATACTCGACGAAACCCGATGTCAGCCATAACAAGGCCGTCTTCATGCGGTCCGGATCCATGAACGTATCGGGCACATCCAGAAGCCCGATAATGCCCTCCGGCGAGCAGATGCCACAGGGCGCCGTTACCGAACTTTGCGTGTAAAGACCGAGAGGCATCGCCACGGCAATATAGTTTGAGGTCGCCGGGGTTTCGGGTTTTCGGAAGGAAACGATGAGTTCGTCGCAGGTGGCAAAGCAGATTTTCTGGCTGCCCTTGCGCGCCTTGCGCGTCTCGGTTCGCAGCAACCCCGCCTCCTCCAGAACGGCCACGCCGGCGGAAACGGTGGATTGGGGCAAATCCAGCCTCTGGGCGATTTCATTCACATTGAGACCGCTCGCCTCGTGCAAGAGCTTCAATATCTGCACGCGGATCAGCGATGCGGCCGCTTTCAGCACATCGAATTCTTTTTCAGCATCAACGAGAAGGAAATTGGGCGCCATATTCTAATCTTCAGATTTATCGATCCAGATCAGAATTTCTGGCTTAAATGCCATGCACTTGTCCAGTGCTGTTTGCCATGCAGGCGCTTCCAAAAGACGGAAAGCGGGATTCACCGCCCTCGCTTCATGAAAAAGGCATCGCCACGCGGCTGCGAGACCGCGCGGCGGTGCCCTTTCGTCGTCAGCCGCGCTTGCGCAGGGTCCGCGTGCCGGTGTCGACGAGATTTTGCGCTGCTTCATCCACGGTGGCGCGGCCGAAGGCGAGCGAATCGGCTATGGGGCGCATCACGCCGCGGTCGAACTCATTGGCGCCGATCGGGGCGGGCTCCGGATAGGGATCGAGCTTGCCCGACAGGCTCTCAATGTAATCCACCGTCTTGCGCTCGGTCTCGTTGAGCGTCGGCAACAATGCCTCGCGCACGACCTTGGCGGGCGGCACGCCGCGCTCGACGCCGAGTACCTTGCCTGCTTCCAGATCGTTGACGAAGAAGTTGATGAATTTCGCCGCCGCTTCCGCGTTGGTCGAAGTGGACGAAATGGACCAGATGAGGCCCGGCCGATAATAATGC
This sequence comes from Agrobacterium sp. CMT1, assembly GCF_037203725.1. Lineage (NCBI taxonomy): Bacteria > Pseudomonadati > Pseudomonadota > Alphaproteobacteria > Hyphomicrobiales > Rhizobiaceae > Agrobacterium > Agrobacterium sp. CMT1. The sequence continues at coordinate 881,858 of NZ_JBBCAR010000007.1, read as the reverse complement.
CCGGTCGGCTTGCCCGGCCCCTCACCCGGCAGCATGCCGATGGACAGCGTTTGCTTATTGAGTTTCTGGTAACCGACGAGCTGGTTGGAATAGGCAAAACCAATGGCGGAATTGCCAAGCGTCAGCGCGTTGGATTCGATGGTATTGTCGTCACGCGTCTGGATATCGGCGGAAACGCAGAGCTTGTTCTCGCGCAGGTCCTCCCAATAGGCGAACCATTCCTTGGCATCTTCCTTGTTGAAGCCGATGGTGCCGTCCTGGAACAGAAGCTTGCCGCGCTGGCGCAGCCAGACGTCGAAGACATAATGATAACGCGCGCCATAGGGTACGGCCCAATAGTTGCGTTTTGCCGGGCCGTTCTTCTTGAAATCGCGCGCCAGTTCAGCAAGCGCCTTCCAGGTGATCTGATCCTGTGGAACGGAAACACCCGCTTCTTTCAGCGTGTCGGCGTCATACATCATGCAGAAGGAATTGAGCCCGAGGCCGACGCCGTAAAGCTTGCCATCGATACGGCAGAGATCGATCTCGCTTTTGCCGAAGGTGGAAAGATCAAGCGACTTGCCGACGAACTGATCCAGCTCCATGCAGGCGCCTCGACCCGAATAATCGGCGATGGTGGAGGGTTCAAGCTGGAAGATATCGGCGACGTTTCGCCCCGCCATCGATGTCGCAAGCTTGGTCCAGTAATCGGAACCGGCGATCATTTCCCCGCTGATCTCGGTCTGCGGATTGGCCTTCTGGTAAAGAGCGATCACATCGTTGGTGCGCTTGCTGCGATCGGCAGATCCCCACCACACGCAACGAAGCCGGGTTTCAGCCGCAGCCGCGCGAAAACCGCCCGCCGCAGCACCCAGGCTCGCCAGCGCCGCCGTCACCAAAAACCCGCGTCTATCAATCATTTGCATCTGCTCCTCCCGCGTTTTGCAAATTTTTCTGATATCACTTAAATTCTTGCAAATTTTCTCTGTTTGCAATATTTGCATCATAATAGATTTTTTTGCAAGCGCAGGAGCCGATATGAACGATACGCCCGACATCAGCCGTCCGCGCCAGTCGGATATCGCCCAGCGCGCCGGGGTCTCCATCAGCACAGTCTCGCGTGTTCTCGCAGGGGAAAAAGGGATCAGCGCGTCGATCCAGACCAAGGTTCTGGGAGTTGCGGCGGAGCTCGGCTACCCCTTGCGACCGGCAACCAATCAGGCGGCCGGTGTGCAGCTGGAAGGCAAGACAATCCTCGCGCTCATGTCCGCGGAAAGGGCGACGGGCGATATTGGCGCGTTTTACCACGATATTTTCGATGTGCTGCGCAGCCTCGCCCAGACGGACGGTTTCGAACTCGACATCAGGCTATTGCACCAGAAGCAGATCGACGATTCCCTGATCCAGCGGGTCTGTGAGGTGGACGGCCTCCTGGCCATCGGGCTCGATCCCGAGGAGGAGATCATCCACCGCATCACGCAGGGCGTACTGCAACCTGTTCTTGTCAACAGTGCTGACCCCTCCATGATGCTCGATTGCGTTTCGCCTTCCAATTTTTACGGCGGCGCGCTGGCGGCCCGGCGGCTTCTGGAACTCGGCCATCGCAAGGTCGCCTATATCGGTCCGCATCATCGCCACACCATCAGGGAGCGTATGCGCGGCTTCCGCCATACGATCCTTGAGGAAAAAGGAACGACCTATGAGGAGTTCCTGCTTTCGACGGCAGATAGCGGCTTCGGGCAGGCGGGCGACGCAGTTCGCCAGCTGCTGGCCAAAAACCCTGAACTGACAGGCATCTTCTGTATGAATGACGCAATTGCCCTTGGCGCACTCGGCGCAGCGCAGGAGCTGGGCCTCGGCGTTCCCGACGATCTTTCCATCATCGGTTTCGATGACCTGCCCTTTGCCGAACTTTCTACCCCACGTCTCAGCACGATCCGCGTCGATCGCCGCGAGATTGCGCGCGAAGCGGTTGACCTGCTGCGGCGGCGCCTGACCGAACCTTCCGCCAATGCCCGTCAGGTGCAACTTGGCGTGCAGCTGGTCGAAGGACAGACAGCCGGCAAGGCGAAAAAGACGGGAAAGGCGACGCGCGATGCATGATACCATGAGCAGACCCCATATGGCGCGATTTAATCCGCTGCACGGCAATCCGCTCAAAAGCCGCGCCGATGTCCGGCGGGCGCTGGATGATAGCTTTGCGCCGCTTCTTCCCTATTTCTCGCAGGGTGGCGCAAGGGTGACGCTCAGCGGAGCAGCCGCGCACTTCGACCGGGCGGCGGCCGATCTGGAAGGCTTTGCCCGACCGCTCTGGGGCATCGCACCGCTTGCGCTGAGTGGCGATCGTTTCGACCATTGGCCGCTTCTCGCCCGGGGCATAGCCAACGGCACCGATCCTTCCCATCCTGAATACTGGGGTGATGTGCGCCAGAAGGATCAGCGGCTGGTGGAGCTCGCTGCAATCGGTTTTGCACTGCGGCTTGCGCCGCAGCATCTGTGGGAACCACTGTCCGATACACAGAAAGACAATGTGCGCTGCTATTTGCTGACCGCCCGTGAGCGCGGTTACGCCGATAATAATTGGAAGTTTTTTCGCATCATGGTCGACATGGCGCTGGATCATCTCGGTATCGAATTCGATCGCAGCCTGACCGAAACCTTCCAGAAGGAGCTCGACGATTTCTATATATCCGACGGCTGGTATCGCGACGGCAACTATCGCCGCATCGATCACTACATTGCCTTCGCCATGCATTTCTACGGGCTGATTTACGCGAAACTCAGCAAGCCTGATGACGCCTATGCCGAGCGTTACCGGCAGCGCGCACGGCTTTTCGCTGGCGATTTTGCCAGCTGGTTCGATGAGGATGGCGGAACCCTGGCTTTCGGCCGCTCCATGACCTACCGTTTTGCCTGTGGCGGTTTCTGGGCGGGCCTTGCCTTTGCCGACGAGGAGGCGCTGCCCTGGGGCGAGATCAAGGGCCTTTATCTGCAGCATCTGCGCTGGTGGGTCAAAAAGCCGATTGCCGATCGCGATGGCGTGCTCTCCATCGGCTACGCCTATCCGCAGCTCACCATGTCGGAAAGTTATAATTCGGCAGGTTCGCCCTATTGGGCTTTCAAGGCTTTCCTGCCGCTCGCCCTGCCGGAAAGTCATCCCTTCTGGCTGGCGGAGGAAAGGCTGCCCGAACCGTCCGCAAGCCCTAAGCCGCTTGTTCACCCCGGCATGGTGATGATGCGGACGAAAGGCAACGTCACGGCGCTCTCCAGCGGCCAGGAAAATCTCTCCATGCGCGGCGGGCCGGAAAAATACGCAAAATTCGCCTATTCCTCCCGCTACGGCTTCGGCGTGGAGGTGGACGAGCGTGGCTTCAAGACCAACGGTTTCGACAATATGCTGGCCTTTTCCGAGGACGGACTGCATTACCGCGTGCGCGAGACCAACGAAAAGGTTCTGCTGGCGGGAGCAAGCCTGCGGGCGACATGGAAGCCGTTTGCCGACGTCGCCGTTGAAACCACGCTGGTTGCGGCTGGCGACTGGCATATCAGACTGCACCGGATCACCTCTGCCCGCTCCCTTTGGGTTACGGAAGGTGGCTTTGCGATCAACCGCAACGATGGCGACCGCGACGCCATGAGCGAAGAGGCCGGACGGGCGACGACGGATTGTGGCACTGACATATCGGCAATCATCGATCTCGGTTCGAGCATAGACCGGCACGGCGTGGCGCTGAAGGCACTGCCCAATACAAATCTCATCAACGCCAAGACCACCGTGCCGCAATTGCGCGGCCAGATCGCTGCCGGCGAGAGCGTTCTGATTTGCGCGGTCTTTGCCGGGGTGAGCGGCCCGGAAGGCGAGAAAGCAATGGCTTCGGTTCCAGCCATTCCCGATCTAGAGGCGCTTGATCGCCTCTTCGCGAGAGAGGGCGTGCCGGTCAGCAGCATGGCGGCCAGGGGAGAGCCGCAATGACGAGCCCGATTCCGCGTCTCAGCATAGCCATGGACCCGGAACGGACCGAGCATGTGCTGACATCGCAGGCGCTCGACAGGTTGTCAGAGAGGGTCGAGATTCTCGACACAGGCACAATCCGCGATTTCCACGATCCCGCGGTGGAAGAGCAGCTGGCGAAGACGGATATCCTCCTGACCGGCTGGGGCTGTCCGGATATCGGCGCGCAGGAACTGGCGCTGATGCCCCGCCTCAGGCTCATCTCCCATGCTGCCGGCACGGTAAAATATTTCCTGTCGCAAGCGGTGTTCGATCGGGGCGTTACGGTGTGCAGCGCCGCAGAGGCGAATGCGCAGCCGGTCGCAGAATTTTCGCTGGCGATGATCCTGCTGGCCGGCAAGCGGACCTTCGGCTTCAGGCGTCTTTATCTGGAGCATCGCGACCGAGCCCCGGTCGAGCGATTGCAGGCGCAGGCCATCGGCAATCTCGGCCTCACGGTCGGCATCGTCGGCGCGTCACGCATCGGACGTCGCGTCATTGGTCTATTGCAGCCCTTCGATCTCAATCTCATGCTTTTCGACCCGCTTCTCGGTGCTGCGGAAGCGGAAAAGCTCGGCGTCCGTCTTGCCTCGCTCGAAGAGCTGATGGCGGCGAGCGATGTCATTTCCCTGCATGCGCCCTCCCTGCCGCAGACGCGGCACATGATTGGCGCGGCAGCGCTTGCCCGCATGAAGGACGGCGCAACCCTGATCAACACGGCGCGCGGCGCACTTGTGGATGAAGACGCGCTTCTGGCCGAACTGAAAACCGGACGCATCGAAGCCGTCATCGACGTGACCGATCCCGAAGTGCCGCCGCCGGACTCGCCCTTTTACAGCCTGCCGAACGTCTTCCTGACGCCGCATATTGCCGGCGCCACCGGTCTCGAACGGGCGAGGCTCGGCGACATGGCGATTGCCGAAATCGAACGCTTCTGCTGCGCAGTGCCTTTGCAGCAGCAGGTGCGGCCCGAACATCTGGAACTGATCGCGTGAGACCTTTCGAACCCGGCCTCTGCTCCGTCACCTTCCGCTCCCTGACGCCACAGGTCGTCATTAAGCTTGCGGCCAGCAATGGCATCAGGGCGATCGAATGGGGTGCGGATGTCCATGTCCCGCCGGGCGACCTCGAAAATGCGCGGCAGGTTGCGGCGCGAACGGCAGAAGCGGGCCTCACCGTCTCGTCCTACGGTTCCTATATCTTCGCGCCGGATTTCACACCTGACGATGTGACCAGTGTGCTCGAAACGGCAAGGGCGCTCGGCACACGCCATATCCGTATCTGGCCGGGGCAACGCAAACGTCCATCCGCCGATTACACACCCGCGGAACGCCGCGCGGCAACGGAAGCGCTGGCGACAATTGCTCACCGAGCAGCTGAGTTTCACATGACAATCGGTCTCGAATACCACCCCAATTCGCTGACAGACGCCCTCCCCTCCGCCCAGCAGCTGGCGCAGGATTTGCCGATGCCCAACCTGTTCTTCTACTGGCAACCCGCCCCGGGCCTGCCGCTGGAAGAGGCACTCGCGGAAATATCCGCGCTCGGCCCGCGCATCTGCCATCTGCATGTTTTCGCCTGGCTCGCCGACGCCAGCCGCCTGCCGCTTGCCGACCGCGCAGACTACTGGCGGGCGTGCATCGAGGCTTTGCCTGAGGGCGAATGGGCGAGAACCGCCTATGCGATGCTGGAATTCGTCAGGGGTGATGACATCGGCCAGTTTGCGGCAGACGCGCTGACACTAGGCAAGATACTCGCTGGCCGCGGAGTGGCCGATTAGCGCACGATTAACCTCACACGCGACGTCACCCCCGGCCCGGCGCCGGGAACCTGATCATGTGGAACAAACACGTCGCAAATCCTCGGGACAAGCCCGAGGATGAAGAACGCAAAGCTTGGTGGACTTTGTTAGCCCTAGTGAGACAGCTCACCACTCATTCTCATATCCGCCGTCCATCCGCCCCAAACAGATGCGTCTTGCCCAGATCGAACGCAAAGGGAATCGTTTCTCCGATGCGGATCTGGCGCTGGCCATCGAGAAGCACGGTCGCTGGCTGGCCGTCGGGGGTGCTGGTGTAAACCACCGTCGAGCCGCCGAGATGTTCCACGAGCTGGATGGAAGCTTCACCGAGAGAGGATTGCGCCTGCGGGTTCACATGTTCCGGGCGCACACCGAAGGTGAGCGGTTCCCCCTGCTGAGCAGTGACCGGTTTTTCAAGCACGATGCGCTGTCCCGCCACTTCGATGGTGCGGTTGGAGGTGTCGCCTGAAGCCACTTTTGCGGAGAGGAAATTCATCTTCGGTGAGCCGATGAACCCCGCGACGAACTGGTTTGCGGGATTGTTGTAGAGATCGAGCGGGCGGCCAACCTGCATGATGCGGCCGTCGCGCAGCACGACGATCTTGTCGGCCATGGTCATGGCTTCCACCTGGTCATGCGTCACATAGATCATGGTGCTGCCGAGCGTCTGGTGCAGCTTGGCAATTTCGACGCGCATCTGCACGCGCAGTTCCGCATCGAGGTTGGAAAGCGGTTCGTCGAAGAGGAAGATTTTCGGCTCGCGCACGATGGCGCGACCGATGGCGACACGCTGGCGCTGGCCGCCGGAAAGTGCCTTCGGCTTGCGCTGCAACAGCGGGCCGATCTGCAGGATATCGGCGGCCTTCTGCACCCGCGCCTCGACTTCCGGTTTTTTGTAGCCAGCGGTTTCCAGCCCGAAGGCGAGGTTCTTGTAGACGCTCATATGCGGATAGAGCGCGTAGGACTGGAAGACCATGGCGATGCCGCGCTTGGAGGCAGCGGTTTCGTTGACCCTCTCACCGTCGATACGCAGATCGCCTTCGGAGATTTCCTCAAGCCCGGCGATCATGCGCAGAAGCGTGGATTTGCCACAGCCCGAAGGGCCGACGAAGACGGTGAATTCGCCCGGCTCGATCTTGAGATCGATGCCGTGAACGACCGGAAAAGCACCGAACCGCTTGACGATTTTTTCCAGAGTAATGCTGCTTGCCATGCTGTTTCTCCCGACTGTCGCGCCGCGCTAAGGGCAGCCGCGACAGTATTGATGGTCTTATAAAATGCGTTCTCGGTCAGCGTTTCATTCCCGTCGTCGCGATGCCTTCAATCAGCAGCCGCTGGAAGAACAGGAAAAACAGGAAGACCGGCACCAGTGACAGGTTGGACATGGCGAAAAGCGAGGTCCAGTCCGAGCTGCCGGTGGAATCCACGAAGGACCTGAGACCAAGCTGCACGGTGTAGGTGTTGATGTCGTTCAGATAGATCAGCGGACCGAAGAAATCGTCCCAGGTCCAGATGAAGGAAAAGATGGCGGCCGTTGCCAGAACCGGCAGCGACAGGGGCAGCATGATCTTCCAGTAGATACGGAAGGGCGAGCAGCCATCCATGACAGCCGCTTCATCCAGCTCACGCGGAATACCGCGGAAGAACTGCACCATCAGGAAGATGAAGAAGGCGTCCGTCGCGAGATACTTCGGCACGATCAGCGGCAGCGATGTGTTCACCCAGCCCATTTCCAGAAACAGGATATATTGCGGGATGAGCACAACGTGATAGGGCAGCATCAAGGTGCCGAGCATCAGCGCGAACCAGAAATTGCGCCCGCCGAAGCGAAGCCTTGCAAAAGCGAACGCCGTGAGCGAGCAGCCGACCACGTTGCCGATGGTGGCCAGCACCGAGATGAAGAAGGAGTTCCAGAAGAACTGCCCAAAGCTCACCTGCAGCCCGGTCCAGCCTCTGATATAACCGCCGACATCCACCGCCGAGGGAATGAGCGAGGATGAGCCGAACAGCTCGTCCTGCGGCCGGAAGGAGCCTGAAATCATCCACAGGATCGGATAGAGCATCGCAAAGGAGGCGATGATCAGCGCCGTATGGAGCATCACCGATTTCAGCGGCGAGCGTTGCGGGCCTTGTCCCGGCCGGGGAGCGGTAACAGCGTCAGTCATCGTAATGCACCCAGTATTTTGCGCTGAGGAACGAGAAGGCCGTGAACAGCGAGATGATGATCACCAGGATCCAGGCAAGCGCCGAGGCATAACCCATGCGGAAGAAACCAAAGGCTTCCTGGTAAAGATAGAGCGTGTAGAACAGAGTCGAATTGATCGGCCCGCCGGTGCCCTCGGAAATGATGAAGGCCGGCGTGAAGGCCTTGAAGGCGTCGATCGTCTGGATCACGGCGTTGAAGAAGATGACGGGCGTCAGAAGCGGCAGCGTAATGCGGAAGAACTGCCGCACCTTGCTCGCGCCATCGATTTCGGCGGCCTCATACATGTCCTGCGGAATTTGCCTCAGACCTGCGAGGAAAATGATCATCGGCGAACCGAACTGCCAGACCGACAGGATGACCAGCGTGTAGATCGAATAATCCGGATTGGAAATCCAGCTCGGCCCTTCATAACCAAAGGCTTGCCAGAGTATCATGTTGACGAGACCGTCAGAGGCGAAAAGCTGACGCCAGAGAACGGCAATCGCGACGCTGGAGCCCAACAAGGACGGCAGATAGAAAATCGCCCGATAGAGGGTCAGGCCGCGGATGCCGCGGTTGAAGGCGAGCGCCACCAGCAGCGCGAAGATCAGCTTCAGCGGCACCGACAGCAGCACATAGGTGAAGGTGACCTGCATGGCTGCGGCAAACTTCGGGTCGGCCGTGGCGATGCGCACATAATTGGCCGCACCCACCCAGTCCGGCGACTGCAACAGGTCGTAGTTGGTGAAGGACAGATAAAGCGACGCAAGCGCCGGGCCCAGCGTGAGGCCGAAAAAGCCGATCAGCCAGGGCAGGAGAAACAGGTAGGCGTGAATGTTGCGGTCGAAGATCCGCTTCAGGCCGCCCCGTTTCGGGAGAGCCGCGCCACGGCTCTCCCCCACAAGAGTTTCAGATCGAAAGGCCATAAACCATCACTTCCGTTTGATAACGGTTTCGGATTCCTTGACGAGGCGGTCACCGCCTTCTTCCGGGGTGATCTTGCCGAAGCCGACTTCTTCCGCCGTGCGTTTCAGGACAAAGGCGAATTCGCCCGCACCCGGAGGTGGCGCCGGCGGCAGATCGCCGACGCCGGGTGTAATTTCGGCGATATATTCCACCATGCTCTTGCTGACTTCATCGAGTTTCGGGGTCAGCGCGTTGCGCATGGATTCCGACGCCGGAACGCCGCGCTCCACGCCGAGAATATCGATGCCTTCCGGCTCGGCGACGAGGAAATTGATAAACCCGACGGCCTGTTCGATACCGGCACTGCCATTGGCGACGCTGATGAGCATGGAAGGTTTAAGGTAGTGGCCGGAAGGGCCGTCCTTCGTGCTCTTCGGATAGGAGCTGATGGCAAGTTTGGCCTTGTTGAGCTTCTGATACCCGACGAACTGGTTGGAATGGGCAAATGCGGTTGCCGCTTTGCCCGTCGTCAAAGGGTTGGTTTCGATATTGAGCTGGTCGAGCGCCTGCACATCGGCGGGCACGCAGGCACCACTCTTGCGCAGATCCGCCCAGAGCGTGAACCACTTGGTCGCGTCGGTCGGATCGAAGCCGATGCCGCCATCCTGCGTGTAGAGTGACTTGCCGTTCTGGCGCAGCCAGTTTTCAAAGCTCGGCTCCACGCCGCTCGCATCGGCTGTGGCGTAATAACCGGGCTTCGGCTTGTTCTTGCTGAGCTTGGCGGCATTTTCGGCAAACTCCTCCCAGGTCTGGCCGATGGCCGGCGGTGTCGCGCCGGATTTTTCCCAAGCCGCCCTGTCAAAGAAGACGGCGCTGGAATTGACCCCCAGATTGATGCCGTAAAGCTTTCCATCGACCCGGCCGGAATCGATGTTCATCTTGCCGAAATCCTCGATCTTCAAGCCCTTGCCGATGTAATCATCCAGCGGCGCCAGCGCGCCGCGCCGGCCATATTCGAAGATGTAACGATAATCCATCTGGATCAGATCGGGCGCATTGCGGCCCGCCACCTGCGTTGCAAGGCGCGGCCAATAATCGCTCCAGCCGGCGAATTCCCCGGCGATGTCGAGATCGGGCTTCACCTGCTTGTAGGCTGCTATCGCCTTGTTGGTGCGATCGGCACGCTCCTGCGACCCCCACCACAACATGCGAAGGCGCGCGGCCTGCGCCTGCGCCGAACCACCTCCCAATGCTGCAAGCGACAGGGCCGCAAGCCCCGCCGAAAGCACAGTTCTCCTCTGAAGCATCACGGGCATTGGCAACTCCTCCCTATTGACTGCCAATTGATGATGAACGCAAACGACACTTGCCGTTTTATAACTAATTGGTTACATGGGAACACCGATCGCAAACATTGTCAAGCGGGTGCCGAAATGGAAGAAACGACTAAGAACCAGCCGTCCGATCCGGGCCCCGATCCGGCCGTGGAGGAAACGCTGCCGGCAAAGCGCAAACGGGCCACAGCCCAGGTGCGAAACCCGGAAAGAACCCGCGCCGCCATTCTTGAAGCTGCCCGCCGCGAGGTGGCCGCCAAAGGGCTGGCGGGGGCCAGAATCGATGTCGTCGCCCGCCGCGCCGGGACCAACAAGAGGATGATCTACCATTACTTCGGCGACAAGGATGCGCTTTATCTCGCCGTTCTGGAAGACGCCTACCGCCATATCCGCCATACTGAAAGACGGCTTGATCTGGCCCGTAAGGCCCCGTCCGAGGGCTTGCGGGAACTTGCGCTTTTCACCTGGCACTACTTTCTCGACCACCCCGAATTCCTCAGCATCCTCGCTACGGAAAACCTCAATAAAGCCCGGTATCTCAGGCAATCACCGACGATCACGGCGATGCACTCAAATTTCATTTCCGAGCTTGAGGACGTGCTGCGGCGTGGCAGCGACGCCGGCGAATTCCGTGACGGCCTCGACCCGATCGACGTTTATCTGACCATCGCTTCGCTCGGCGCCTTCTACCTGTCGAACAGGTTCACCCTGTCAACGATCTTCCAGCGCGACCTGACAGACCCTGCCGAGCTGGAGCGATGGGGCCAGCACATCGTCGACACGTTGCTTGCTGCAGTGCGGCGGGTCTGAACGAGCCAAACCGGATTCCTGTTTAACTACAGCGATGACGCGCCATTCGCATCCGCGAAGCGCGTCATTTTCTTTTGCGGCGCAGCGAATGACTGCAAGGGCGAGCCTTCAAACCTCATCAATTTTTCCTGTCAAAAAACACCTTGACAGATCGTGTTCTTCGCGATCACAAATAACCAAATGGTTACAAATTACCATGTTTGACGGAAGCGGCCTTGCGGGAAAAGGTCGCCTTGGGAGGAAATTCATGAAACGTATCGGCGTCATCATGCACGGCATCACCGGCCGCATGGGTTACAACCAGCATCTCGTGCGCTCCGTTCTCGCCATTCGCGATCAGGGCGGCGTGCTTTTGAAGAACGGTGAAAGGGTGATGCTTGATCCCATTCTCGTCGGCCGCAACGGCGCGAAGATCGAGGAAATCGCCAAAAAGCATAATGTCGCGCGCTGGACGACCGATATTGATGCCGCTCTCGCCAACCCTGACGACACACTGTTCTTCGACGCTGGCACGACACAGATGCGTGGCAGCCTTTTGGAAAAAGCCATCAAGGCCGGTAAGAACGTCTATTGCGAAAAACCGATTTCGGACACGATGGATGAGGCGCTGGCGATTGCCCGCCTGGCCGAAAGTGCGGGCATCAAGCACGGCGTGGTGCAGGACAAGCTGTTCCTGCCCGGCCTTCGCAAGCTCGCCATGCTGCGCGACAGCGGCTTCTTCGGCAAGATTCTCTCCGTGCGGGGCGAGTTCGGTTACTGGGTCTTCGAGGGCGACTGGCAGCCAGCGCAACGCCCCTCATGGAACTACCGCCTGAAGGATGGCGGCGGCATCATTCTCGATATGCTTTGCCACTGGCGTTATGTGCTCGACAATCTGTTCGGACCGGTGAAATCCGTGAGCTGCCTCGGAGCGACGCACATTCCGGAGCGTTTCGATGAACAGGGCAAAGCCTATAAGGCGGATGCGGACGACGCCGCCTACGCCACCTTCGAACTGGAGGGCGGAGTTATCGCCCACATCAACTCTTCATGGGCGGTACGGGTGCGCCGTGACGATCTCGTCACCTTCCAGGTGGACGGCACCCACGGCTCGGCCGTCGCTGGCTTGACGAAGTGCTTCACCCAGCACCGCACCAACACGCCGAAGCCGGTATGGAACCCCGACCAGCCGCAGACCATCGACTTCTACAAGACTTGGCAGGAGGTGCCGGACAACGTCATTTATGACAACGGCTTCAAGGCACAGTGGGAAATGTTCATCCGCCACCTCGTCGATAACGACCCGTGGCCTTATGGCCTGATGGAAGGCGTGAAGGGCGTGCAGCTTGCCGAGCTGGGGCTGAAATCATGGAAGGAACGCCGCTGGCTCGACGTTCCCGCCCTTTCCTGAGGAGGCTGACATGAGTGAACTCAAGCTTCCGAAGGACGACCGCAGCATCGAGGTTTACAGATTATCCGGCACGCCGGTCGCGGTTGAAAAACGAAGTGCCGCCGATTTCAACCGCGTCGCTTTCGCAGCCGCCCACGTGGTGGCCGATCCGCTTGCCGACAACGACCCGTGGCTGACCCCCGCGATCGATTGGGACGCGACCTTGCGGTTCCGTCATCGCCTTTGGGACCTCGGCCTCGGGGTCGCGGAAGCGATGGACACGGCTCAGCGCGGCATGGGGCTGGCATGGCCGCAGGCCCAGGAGCTGATCTCCCGTTCGCTCAAGGAAGCCGCCAGCCGCAAGGATGCGCTGATTGCCTGCGGGGTGGGCACCGATCATCTGAACGGCAGCGGTTACGATCTGAACCAGATTGTCCACTCTTACCTCGAACAGCTTGATTTTGTTCAGGGAGAAGGCGGGCGCGTTATCCTGATGGCCAGCCGCGCGCTCGCCGCCGCCGCCCGTTCGCCCGATGATTACCTCAAGACCTACACCAGGGTGCTTTCCCGCGCCGAACAGAAAGTGGTGATCCACTGGCTGGGCGAAATGTTCGACCCGGCGCTCGAGGGCTACTGGGGTTCGGGCGACCATATGACCGCCATGGACACCTGCCTTGCCATGATCGAGGAGAATGCCGACAAGATCGACGGCATCAAGATTTCACTTCTCTCCAAGGAAAAGGAAATTGCCATGCGCCGCCGCCTGCCCGCTGGCGTGCGCATGTATACCGGCGACGATTTCAATTATGCCGAATTGATCGCCGGTGACGAACAGGGTCATTCGGATGCGCTCCTCGGCATTTTCGATGCCATCGCGCCTGCTGCGTCCAAGGCGCTGGCCAGCCTGAAGCGCGGTGCTGACAATGAATTTTTCGATATTCTGGAGCCGACGGTGGCGCTTTCACGCCACATCTTCAAGGCGCCCACCCGCTTCTACAAGACCGGCGTGGTGTTCCTCGCCTATCTCAACGGATTGCAGGATCATTTCACCATGGTCGGCGGCCAGGAAAGCACCCGTTCCACGCAGCATTTCGCCGAGCTTTTCCGGCTGGCGGACAAGGCCAACGTGCTGGCTGAACCTGACCTGGCGACGCACCGGATGAAGGCATTTCTCGCCGTCCGGGGTATCAGCTGAAGCAGAACGAGGGAGGATAGAACATGAGCCTTGAAGGCCTTTCCATCAATTTCGCGACCGTGCGGCAAGGCGCAAATTTCGGTGCCATCGTGGATGCCTGCCTCGCCCATGGCATCACCACCATCTCACCGTGGCGCGAGCAGGTGAACGGTATCGGCCTTGCGGAGGCCGCCCGCATCGTTGAGCGGAACGGCCTGCGCCTGTCCGGTCATTGCCGCGGCGGTTTTTTCCCGGCTCCTGACGCTGAAGGCCGACGTCTCGCCATCGAGGACAATAAACGCGCCGTCGATGAGGCCGCTGCCATGAAGGCCGACTGCCTTGTGCTTGTCGTGGGCGGCCTGCCCGCCGGTTCGCGCGATCTGAAAGGTGCGCGGCAGATGGTGGAGGACGGCATGGCAGAACTTCTTCCTTATGCGAGGGCTGCCGGCGTGCCGCTCGCCATTGAACCGCTGCATCCTTTCTATGCCGCGGACCGCGCCTGCATCAACACGCTGAAACAATCGCTCGACCTCTGTGACCGGCTGGGTGCCGGTACCGGCGTGGCCATCGATGTCTATCATGTCTGGTGGGACCCGGAACTGGAGGAGCAGGTGGCGCGGGCCGGCAGGAATGGCCAAATTCTCGCCCATCACATCTGCGACTGGCTGGTGCCGACCACTGACCCGCTCAACGATCGCGGCATGATGGGAGATGGTGTGATTGACCTCAAGGCATTTCGCGCCATGATCGAGGCTGCGGGCTTCCACGGCCCGCAGGAAGTGGAAATCTTTTCGCATCGCTGGCAGGCGCGCCCGGTGGACGAGGTCCTCGCCACCGTGGTCGAGCGTTTCAAGACTGTTTGTTGATAGATCCGGGAGAGAGACAATGCCTGAAAGGGTGAAACGCAAACGCTATGCGCTGGTCGGCACCGGCAATCGTGGCACCACCATGTGGGGCCGCGAATTGCTGGCCGGCTGGAGCGACTATGTCGAACTCGTCGGCATTTGCGACCTGAACCTGATGCGCGCCGAACGGGCTCGCGCCATGATGGGATCGAGCGCACCGCTTTACGACGATTTCGACCGGATGATGGAAGAGCAGCGCCCGGAGCTGGTGATCGTCTGCACGCCCGACGATACGCATGACGACATCATCATCCGCGCGCTGGAAGGCGGGGCAGACGTCATCAGCGAAAAGCCGATGACCACCACCCCCGAAAAGATTGACCGGATTCGCGCAGCCGAGGCCAAAAGCGGCCGCCGGGTCGATGTCTCCTTCAATTATCGCTTCTCTCCCACCGCCGCCCGCATCAAGGAACTGATCGACGAAGGCGCCATCGGCACCGTTACCTCGGTGGATTTCCACTGGTATCTCGATAACCAGCACGGCGCGGATTATTTCCGCCGGTGGCATGCCTTCACCGAACATTCCGGCAGCCTGTTCGTGCACAAGGCCACGCACCATTTCGACCTCCTGAACTGGTATCTCGACTCCGATCCCGTCGAGGTGAAGGGCTTCGGGCAATTGCTGCATTATGGCAAGAACGGCCCGTTCCGCGGAACGCGCTGTCGCACCTGTCCGCACAAGAATGAGTGTGATTATTTCATGGACCTCGGCGCCGATCCTTTCCTCGATGCGCTCTACGAGGACCCGTCGAGCATTGACGGATACATGCGTGATGCCTGCGTCTTCCGGGAGGACATCGACATTCCCGATACCATGAGCGCTTCGATCCGTTATGCCAGCGGCGTGCAGGTTTCCTATTCACTCAACACCTACATGCCGATAGAGGGTCACCACATCGCCTTCAACGGCCACAAGGGTCGCATCGAGATGCGCCAATATGAAAAGCAGCCCTGGACGGAGCCGCCAGCCGATGAAATCCTGCTGGTGAAGAGCTTCGGCGGCGGTGTTGAGCACATCTGGGTGCCGCACGAGCCGGGCGGCCATTATGGCGGCGACAACCGCATGCGCGACATGATCTTCAAGCCCGGCTCCAACGACCGGCTGCGGCAGCGGGCTGGTTCGCGCGCTGGCGCCATGTCGGTTCTGACAGGCGTGGCGGCACTGAAAAGTGCGCTGGAAGGCGGCTCCCAGCCGGTGAAATCCCTGCCCCTCTAAGCGGCCTCAGCCCGTGGTGCCATCCGCCACGGGCAACCACCAAAAAGAACGGGCGATATTCCGCAGATTACGCACTCCTTCCATACCGGTAAATTGATTGCCGGGGGAAGAAAGAGTGAGTCATGTCCAGTTTGCAATCCATCGTTCCGCTCATCATCATCGGCGTCAGCCTCGTCGTATTCTTCAAATGGGTGGGGCGCGACATGAATCGGGAAGAGAAGAAGCCGCGCTCCCGCCGCTGACCGATCACGCCCGCCCGCGCCCTTGCACGGTTACGGAACCTCGTCCTGCCGTCGGCGTTTCCCTGTCAAAAGGAGAACGCCATGACGCAAGAGCAAAAGACGAAAAACGACGACAACAGGGCTTCGAAGGCCAGCGACATTCCTCCTGCAGGCCCGCACGCCAAACCTTCCCTGACCGACCATGAAAAGACACCAGGCGCAGGAAGCCTGCCGGATGGCGACAGCAAGGACGTCACGCCTGGCGCCGGCTGATGACCATTTGCGCCGAAATATCATACATTTATTATATTTCGGCGCATTAACAGTAACTTAGCTCCCGAACCGTCGCGAAATACCTGTTTCTTCACGGTGGTCATTGCAAAATCGAAAATTGAGCTTATATTTGCCTTATCGACCATTGCTTGTGACGTCGTTCTGGAACAGACTGTTCCCCGTCGGATTTCCTCTCAAATAATCGATCTTATCCCGCAAGGTATCGCGGGAACCACAACGATTCTACGAAAGGAAATCGTTATGAACACTGGTACTGTAAAGTGGTTTAACGCCACCAAGGGCTTCGGCTTCATTCAGCCTGACAATGGCGGCACGGACGTTTTCGTCCACATTTCCGCTGTCGAGCGCGCTGGCATGCGTTCTCTGAACGACGGCCAGAAGATCAGCTACGAGATCGTCCAGGACCGTCGGTCCGGAAAGAGCTCTGCCGACAACCTTCAGGCAGCTTGATATTCGTCATTTTGGCACCGCAGACCACGGATGTACTGGCTGCGCTTGCCGATGACTGTGAGAGGTCGGGTTAAAGCCCGGCCTTTTGTTTTTGGGCCATGGAGGTCCTCATGCGTAAAAATTCCTATCATTGCGGTGACACCGTCTTTTTGAAGTCCGGCGTCCTTGGCAATGCACAGCCCGATGGTCCCGGCCGGATTGTGTCAGTCATGCCCGAAGCCCAGGGAACGGTTCGTTACAAGGTGCGTTTCCAGCACGAGAATTTTGAGCGCAGCGTCGCACTCGATGAGATAGATGCATCGATGTCGACGGCTTCGCGGCTGGGCAAAGGCGAAAGCCTCTCGCCACGCGAAACCGGATCAAGCTGGATCAACCTGAACACGATCAAAATCAGAAAGTAGCGGCATTGGCCGCTTAAAGGAGATAGTCTTGCAGGTACTCGTCAGAGACAACAATGTTGAACAGGCCCTTCGCGTCCTGAAAAAGAGAATGCAGCGTGAAGGCATTTTCCGCGAGATGCGCGCCCGCGAATCCTATGAAAAGCCGTCGGAAAAGCGTGTTCGCGAAGAAGCCGAAGCCGTACGCCGCCACCGCAAGCTGGAGAAAAAGAAGATGCAGCGCGAAGGGCTGCTGCCAGCGCCCAAAAAGGCCGCCCGTACCCGGTAAACGCCCTACACCGCACTTCCGCGAAGGAGACTGCCATGGCCGCCACGAAAGAAGTTTTTTTCAAGCCCGGTAAACTGTCCGCTCAGGACAAAGCATCATTGACCGACAGCGCGGCAAAGCAGATCATCAACGCCGAAGCCGACCAGCGCGCCCGCAAGACGGAACGCCTTCGCCAGCTTCGCGAGGCACAGGAAGCGGCGGTTGTCGCCGCCGATCCGGTGCCCGCAAAGAAACGATCCGGTAACAGATAGCGGGCGCTTTTACATCACCCGGTCAACGCAGGAGGACGACACCATGGCAAAGGGTCAGTTGCGCAGTAACAAGGAAATCCGCAAGCCGAAGAAGGACAAGACAAAAACACCCGCCGCGGCGCCAGCCGGTTCGCAGGTGAAATTCGCAAACGCCACGACAGCGGATGGCAAGAAGAAGTAGGGCACGGTATCGGCGCGCAGGTCACGACGATAAATGTCTCGTCTGGGAGACCGGACTTGTTTTGGCCATATTGCTCTTCTATATATTTCCCATAGCAACTGCTGGTGAGCGCGAATGAAATCGTCGTTCGCAGTTGTTTTAGTCGCTTCAAACTTTTGACCACGGATGTACTGGCACTGGTGTTGAGAGCGATATGAGGAAGGTCGGTGCAATATTGCCCCGGCCTTTTTTGTTGCTGTGAGCAGCCGAAGATAAATATGCACGACTGCCGCCGACTGCGACGGAATTAACTTGCCTATTCCGCCCAATGGGCGCACCCTCCCAATCACTGAAAAGGGCGTTACCGCCGCTTTACGACGGCCGCTGAAGCCCTCGTCCTGCTCATGTCGTTGACCCGCAGGAACGATACGGACCCACACGACATGAATGTCCAAGGCGCGACGCTTTAATGGCACGGCCTGTCGCTCGGATGCACGGAAGCGGCGTCGCATGACATCCGCAGCGACGCGAGACACCACAGTTTTGGTGAACCCCATAGAAAGGAGGACGTGATGTCTTCCGCATATGAAAATTGCATCATGTCGTCACAGGACCTCAAGATGCTCCAGTCGGTGCTGGCAGACCTCGGTTATGACCGGCACACCATGGACGAGGAAGTCATGCTTTACAACAATGCCGCCCGAAAGGTGATCCAGCTGTTTCAGGGCGGGCTGACCGACCCTGCCGAGCTTTCGAAGGAAATGCGCTTTCTTTTTGGCGTTCATAAACATGATCGCAGTAAATCATGGAAACCGTTGCCACGTTACGCGATCCAGGGGCTGCCGCCTCTTTACCGATAACGGCGCTCTTCCATCCATGACGACGGGAAACCAGGCCTTCAAAATCACCGATGAAAATAACGGCTTGGCAAATGATGTATATCAGGCAACACTGAAATGGATACCTCCGTGCGCCAATCAGGCGGCACGAAGGTGACGGATGGAACATGCGCGCTGAAGGCCGGGACAGGCCTCGACGTCAGCGGGTTTCATACCGGCGAGTTTGCGTCTGCGTGGAGAGAGAGTATGACGTATGACTGGAGCGGCCGCAGAATGCGCCGCATGCGAGCGGCGAAATTGACGATCATCAGCCTTGTGGCCGCCTTTGTGCTGACCGCGCCTATCTTTGCCCACTACTGAATTTCAGGCCCGCTTGTTTCGACTAGACGGGCTGGCGTGTTTCTGCGCGTTTCCGCAGACGGTTTTTCACCCATTTCTGAACGGGCTGATCGTAACGGACCGTCAGCCACCATGAAATCCACGTCGTGCCGATGAGAAACAGGACGCCGGCTGGCAGGGCGATATTCTGCTGCGTGATGGACGGGACCAAAAACTCCGTCCATGCCAGAAGCGGAATATGCAGGACATAGACGGCGTAAGACGCCGTACCAAGAAACCCCGAAAGTGCACTCACCATGGGGCCCGGCACCGTTCGGCTGGCCACGAACAGCAGCAGCGGCCAGAGGAGCAGGACGATTGCGAGGTCGAAGAAGGGCCGGACTTCGCGTGATACGGGCACGGCAAGGATGACACAGACGAGCACCAGACACAGCGCGGCCTGGACGGGCCTCAGCTCCGGCACACGGTTGCGGAACCGGTAAACCAGCACGCCGGCGAAAAACGAAAAGAATACCCGGCCCATGCCGGCATACATTTCATGCCAACGGAAACCGAGATGCAGCTTTCCAGACGCGGCGGCGGCGGCCACCAGTACAATGGCGCTGGCAACGATGACGGCTGCGATCTGTTTCACCGTCGCCCGCACGCCCCAGCGGGCATAGACCACGTTCACCACCAGTTCGTTGAAAAGCGACCACGCCGGGCTGACGAGAAACAGCGCGCCATTGAGGGTCAACGTGAAAGGCGCCGGCAGAAAGAGAAGCCCCGTCACCAGCGCAAAGGCCAGTTCACCGGGATCGATGAGACGATGCAGATCGTCGATCGGCGTCGGCAGACCCAGCACATAAAGGCAGATGAAATAGGCCACCATCAACGCCAGTGCCAGCACATAAAGCGGATAAAGCCGGGCGAAGCGCGCCTTCATGAAAAAGCCGGGCGTGGTAGCCCCGTCACGCAATCTGACGCCATAGGCGTGAGCCAGCACGAAGCCGCTGAGAGCAAAAAACAGATCAACGGCAAGATAGCTCGAGGCCGGATCCCTGCCGAAAAACTGCTCGGCATGGCGATGGACGATAAAGAGCGCAGCCACGCCCCTTATGCCGTCAAGCAAGATGAAGCGTTCCGGGGATGATGGGGCCATGGCGTTGATGCTCAATGAGATAGCGGCAATTGTTCAATGGAAACCAGCTTTACCGCGTCCCGGTTCTCCGCTTCCAGTCACAAACCGTTTAATCTTGCAGTCGCCGCGAATTTTTCCGGACATGGGGTCGAGGCCGGCACCCTTTCGCAGCGGAGAAAGGCGTGCTACGTCCGGATGTCATCGATGTTTCGACCCCGTGACACAGCCGTGTTGTTCCTGCAAATGTGTGATTTTGCAAGAACAAGTTCCGGCAATGTCCATGGGGCAGGTTCGGCGACAACAACTCTCGCGGAGCCTTCTCATGCCCACAATTGCCGAACGTATCAGAAAAATCATCGTGGACCAGCTTGGCGCAGACCCTGCCGCCGTCGTGGACGATGCCAGTTTTGCCGACGATCTCGGGGCAGACTCTCTGGAAATAGTTCAGGTGGTCATGGAGATCGAAGAGGAATTCGGGGTGGAGATTCCGGATTCCGCCGCAAATACGATCCTGACCGTCGGCGACGCCATCCGCTTCATCGAAAAAAGCACGGCTTGACGGTGAAGCGCCGGAGGCGGGCCTGATCCGCCGATAGCGCCGCAACCGGGCCAAATTTCGGGGAGTCCCGCTCTAACTATCCTGCTCATCGAGGTGGTGGCACATCAGACCAGCAGGAGATTTTCGGCAAAGGCCATCATCAGGGGACCCACTCCCTTGGCGTCATCGCTAACCACTGGCTCGGTCAGATAATATTCCGGCGAGCCGTCGCGATAATTGCCCTCGAAACCACCAAGTCCGGCGACGTGTACGATGCCGGCAAGACGAGTGACACCGTCTTCGCCCGCCAGAAGCCGGGTCTCCAGCAGAGCCGAAAGCGCGCGACGACCTGCGGACAAAGCCGCGCCCGCCGCCTCTCCCTGCAACAGCCCAAGACGGACCGCACGCAGCAGCGCATAGGAGAACATGGCGGAGGCGGATGTCTCCTCGTAATTGCCCGCCAGATCCGGATTATCGAGAACCTGCATCCACAGACCGGTGCCTGTCTGGCGTGCGACGATCTCAGCCAGGAGGCGCCGTGTGCTCTGTCGCAATTCATTTGTCGGGCCATCATCCGGCAGTATCGTGAGCGCATCCACCAGAGCCATGGCCAGCCAGCCGACCGCACGGGCCCAGACGGCCGGCGATTTGCCGGTCTGCGGATCGGCCCAGCGCTGGGTGCGGCTTTCATCGTAGCCATGAACATAGAGCCCGCCGGTATCCGCCGTCAGGGCAAGTGCCGTTGAAAACTGCCTCAGCGCGTCGTCGATCAGTTCGGGCCGCCCCGTTGCCTGCGCATATTCAATCTGGAACGGAAGACCCATATAGAGACCGTCCAGCCAAACCTGATGCGGATAGCGTTTCTTGTGCCAGTAATTGCCGCAGGCGATGCGTGGATGGCTGCGTAGCTGCCCCGCCAGATGGTCCGCGGCAGCGAGATACCGTGGGTCGCCCGTTTCTTCCGAAAGGGGAAAGAGGATACGGCCGGCAAGAATATGGTCGATATTATATTCCTGCGGATCGTAACCGGCGAGCGCGCCGTCGGTCGCTATCTGCACATCGGCGAGCCGGTGCAGATGGTCGCTCCAGCGCGCCTCTCCGGTGGCCTCGGACAGCTGCTGCAGGCCGCGGTAGATGCATCCATCCTCATAACACCAGCTGCCGCCCTTGTAATGCCTATAACGACTGCAGAATTGCTCAAAATATTCAGTGGCTTTCATGGATTTTCTCAATCGCGATCTGAAACAGTGGAAATGGAAGCGTCGCTCAGCATGGCAGGATCGTCGCAGACTATATGTGTCTGCTCGACAACAATCGCCTCATGGCGCATGGGACGAACCCGGTCGGCCATGATGGGAGGCGCGGCGATGGCCGATGGATCGCGCGAGACGATGGTGAGATTGCGGATGGCGACATTGCGGATGGGTGCTTCGGGAAGGCCAAGAAAGACGCCCGCAGCATGGGCGAGATTGCGTATTTCGACATCTTCCACGATAATTCCATCGATGAATGGCGTGCCCTTGTCGATCGGCGCCGGCTGCCGCGACTGTACCCGTTCGTCATGTCCATCAGCATCGCAATGATAGTGTGCATTGGCGGAAAGCGCGGTTTGCACGCCGTCCAGCAGCACCCGGCGCATGGCGATATTGCTGACGATGCCGCCCCGTCCGCGCCGCGTCTTGAGGCGCAGGCCGCGATCCGTGCCGACCATGTCGCAATCCTCCACAGATACGTCATGCACGCCGCCGGACATTTCCGAGCCGATCACCAGCCCGCCATGGCCGCGCTCCATCAGACAATGGCGCACACGAATGCCACGGGTTTCCGCGAGATGATCGTCCTCGCCATCCGGGCCGCGCTTTCCTGCCTTTACGGCGATGCAATCGTCTCCGACCGAAAAACGAACGCCCGATATCGTGACGTTGCGGCAGCTTTCAGGATTGAAACCATCAGTGTTCGGGCTGTCATGCGGCGCGTCGATGGTGAGGCTGGCAGCGATCAAGTCTTCGCAGCCCTGCGGATGGATTGTCCATGAGGCGGCGTTTTTTATCGTAAAGCCGAGAAGCTGGATTTTGCGGCAGGAAACGAGATGCAGGCCGCGCGGCCGCCGCGCGCCGTCGCGGGTTTCTTTTGGCCAGCTCCACCAGTCACCCCTGTCGCCCGAACCATCGAGAACGCCCCTGCCCTCGATGATGAGATTAGCTGTCCCGATGGCATGAACCGGCGCGGCGAAACAGGCATCCGGCAGGCCTTCCCAGCTTCCGAGCATATGGCCCGCATCATCGCGTGCCGGCAGGATCGGCCAGGCTTTACGGCTCGAAGGGGCGCGCAGCACGGCTCCCTCGGCAAGATGGAAGGTCATGTTGCTTTTGAGGCGGACAGGGAAGGACGTCCAGAGACCGGCCCCGAGACGCAACGTGCCGCCATGCGGCACCGCAGCCACCGCCCTTTCCAGCGCCTCGGCATTGGCACGCGCGCCCTCTTCATCATCGAGCGCGACATCCGGCGTCAGGGAGAACGCCGCAGCCTCCACAAGCCCGGCGCAAGGGCTGGTTCTGAACTCCAGCGCTGCGAACCCCTCGGCCTCGAACAGATAGCAGGTATCCGGGAAGAGATCATGCAGCAGCGTCACCACGGTCGCAGTTTCGCCGCGCCGCTCGTCGCCTTCCGCCGACGACAAACGCCACTCCGTCCTCGCCGGAAGGAAATGGCGAGCGCCGGGTGCGGCGAGGCAAAGCGCTGCCGTTCGCGCTGAAGACGCGATGATAAGGGGTTCGTTCATGTTCATTTCCCGTCTTTCGTCCCTATCCGGCCAGGCCCTGGCGGACATGCCTCGCATGTTCCGGCAGCCGGTCAGTGAGCCCGCCGCCACGGACGCGGCGGCGGGAGATTGCCGTCAATCGAACTTCGCCAGAACATCATTGGTGGAATCGACGATCTGCTCGGCCGCCTCCTCCGCCGTCAGCTGGCCATAGGCATATTCTTCCAGCGTATCGATGAAGGCCGAGCGGATTTCCGGATGTTCGTTGAAGGGCGATACCACCGGCCCGGATGCGGCCATGACGATGGCATTGGCGGCTCGCACTTCCGGCTCGCCCTTGTCGCCCAGACGTGCAGCCCCAGCCTTGGATGCCGGCAACCCACGCGAGGTGCCGAGTGCGTCGATACCCTCAGGCTCGTTCAGCAGGCAGTTCAGTATCTGCGCCGCTGCTTCCGGGTTCTTCGAGTTTTTAGAGATCGAGAACACCATTGAAGGCTTGCGATAGACCCCCTCGGTCACCGCGTCTGCAAGCTTCAGCATCGGCACGGGTTTCAGAACCTGCCCCTGCTTCAGGGGATCGGCATATTTTGAATAGGTCGAATCCCATTCATAGGAGCCGGCAATGCGGCCTTCAGACCAGGACGGCTTTTCATAAAGATTGACATTGCCATCGGCCGCTTCCTCTTTCTGGGAGCGGATGGATCCGGTTTCGACCAGCTTGCCGACAAAGGAAATGCCCTCGGCCAGTTCCTCCGGCGTCCAGGCCACGCGGTTTGTCTTGGGATCGACCAGATCCTTGCCGGTTTTCTGCACAACGGCCAGCGTCACCAGAAGCTGGGCGGTCTCCTTGACGGCGTTGAAGGTATAATAGTCCTTGCCGAGCTTTTCCTTGATGGTCTTCGTCGCCGCGAAGAACTCATCCCAGGTCTTCGGAATTTCGACACCCGCCTTTTCGAAGGTCGTGGCATTGAAGAAGAAGACGCGGCCGGTGGTGGAAACGGAAAGCCCCTGCAACACGCCGTTCATCGACCCCGCCTCCAGATCGCTCTCGGCCCATTGGGAAAGATCGAGCGGCTTCAGCTGGCGCAGATCGGCAAAACCTTCGCCATTCTTGGAAAACAGCGGCAGCCACGGCCAGTTGACCTGAACGATATCAGCTTCCGTCTTGCCCGCCATCTGGGTGGTGAGTTTTTCGAGATAACCGTCGAAACCGGTGAACTCGCCCTTGATCGTGTGGCCGTATTTCTCGCCACAGGCGGCAATCGCTTTCTGGGTGGCGACATGGCGGCTCTCGCCGCCCCACCATGACATGCGCAGTTCCGCGGCACCTGCCGCAGGAGCGGTCGCCATCGCCACATAAGCGGCACCGGCAAGCATCGCCATCATTCTGGTCATCATCTTCATTGTTCTTCTCCTCCTCGAAAAATCAGGCACGCCCGTCCGCTCCTCACAGCGAAACGTTGCGCCCATCGGCCTTGTCGAAAATATGCAGCTTCTCCGGGTCCGGCTTCAGGCGCAGACGACCATCGCGGCCGAGCACCTCGAATTCCGCCGCGCCGACGACGCTGACGACCTTCTGGCCGCCGAGATCGGCGTGCAGATAGACCTCGTGGCCCATGAATTCCGCATTGGTGAGTTTCGCCTGCAGCGCCGGACCATCGGTCGCCTCCGCCAATGAGAGATGCTGCGGACGGATGCCGATGACGGCGTCCGTGGGTCTCGCCGATAGTCGCTGTTCCAGATGCGCGCCGATCGGCAGGCGCTGACCGGCGATCACGAATTCAGTACCCTCGATTGCCACATCCACGAGGTTCATTTCCGGCGTGCCGATGAAGCCGGCGACGAAGAGATTGGCCGGATGGTTGTAAAGCTCCTTCGGCGTCGCGACCTGCATGATGCGACCTGCCTGCATGACGCAGATGCGGTCACCCATGGTCATGGCCTCCGTCTGGTCATGGGTGACGTAGATAACAGTCGATGACAGGCCTTCCGCTTTCAACTGGCGGTGCAGATCGGTAATGCGAACCCGCATCGAAGCACGAAGCTTGGCGTCGAGATTGGACAGCGGCTCATCGAACAAAAACACACCCGGTTTCTTGATGAGCGCACGGCCGAGCGCCACACGCTGCGCCTGCCCGCCGGAAAGCTGCTTCGGCAGACGGTCGAGCAGCGGCTCGATCTCCAGAATGCGCGCGACATTGTCGATGGCCTTCTCGATCTCCGGCTTGGCGACACCGGCGATCTTCAGGCCGAAGGCGAGATTGCCGCGCACCTTCATATGTGGATAAAGCGCATAGTTCTGGAACACCATGGCAATGGAGCGCTTGCCGGGCGGCAGGTCGTTGACCCGCTGATCGCCGATCAGGATTTCACCGCCGGTGATTTCCTCCAGCCCCGCCACCATGCGCAACGTCGTGGATTTGGCGCAGCCCGAAGGGCCGACGAACACCATGAACTCGCCATCCTCGACGTCGAGATTGATGCCGTGCACCGCCTTGAAGCTGCCGCCATAGACTTTTTCGAGATTTTTAAGTTGAACGCTTGCCATTTTCAGCCCTTGACCCCGCCAGACGAGATCCCTTCAATGAAATACCGTTGCGCCGCGAAGAACACGATCAGCGCGGGCGCGATCGTCAGCACCGACATCGCCAGGATGCGGTTCCATTCAAAGGCTTCGGTGGTGTCGATGGAGAGTTTGAGCGCCAGGCTCACCGGATATTTGTCGACCGAGGACAGGTAGATCAGCGGCCCGAGAAAGTCGTTCATCGTCCACATGAACTGGAACAGGCAGACCGAGATCAGCGCCGGCGCCAGCATCGGTACGACGATGTAGACCAGTGTCTGCAGGCTGTTGGCGCCGTCCACCCGGGCGGCCTCTTCCATGTCCGAGGGCAGCGAGCGCAGGAACTGCACCAGCATGAAGACAAAGAAGGCATCACCGGCGAAAGCCGAGGGCACCCAGAGCGGCAGGAAACTGTCCAGCCAGCCGAGATCCCGAAACAGGATATATTGCGGAATGCGGGTGACGACATTGGGCAGCAGCAGAATGGCGATGACCGAGCCGAACAGGATCTTCTTCAGCGGAAAATCGAAGCGGGCAAAGGCATAGGCCGCCATGGTGCAGGAAATCGCCGTGCCGATGACCTTCGGCAGGATGATCAGGAACGAATTCCAGAAGAACCGGCCGAAGGTGTAGGGCGTCGAGGTTTCCCAGCCGCGGATATAGCCATCCAGCGTCGGGTTTTCCGGGATGAAACCGGCACCGGAGAAGATTTCCGAATTGGTCTTGAAGCTTGCGCCCACCAGCCAGATCAGCGGATAGAGCATGACGAGCCCGACCGCGAAGAGAAGCACGTAGCGGACCGAGGTGGAAAGCAGCCTGAGCCGCGCCCGGCGGGCCGCCTGCATGTCGTTTAGGGTTGCGATATCGGTCATGGCATCAGTTCCGCTTGTCGCCGGCGTAATAGACCCACTTCTTCGAGGACCAGAAGGCCACGAGGGTCAGCACGGTGATGATGGTGAAGAGCACCCAGGCGATTGCGGAGGCATAGCCCATGTTGAACTTCTTGAACGCCTCGTCGTAGATGTAAAGAGGCAGGAGATAGGTGGACTTCAGCGGCCCGCCCTGGGTGATGATGTAAGGACCGTTGAACTCCTGGAATGCCTGCACCATCTGCATGATGAGGTTGAAAAAGATCACCGGCGTCAGAAGCGGCAGGGTGATGAAGAAGAAGGTCCTCACCTTGCCGGCACCATCGATGGCGGCCGCTTCGTAAAGCGATTTGTCGATGGATTGCAGGGCCGCAAGGAAGATCACCATGGCCGAACCGAACTGCCAGCAGCGCAGCAGCGTGATGGTGAAAAGCGCATTGCCCGGATCTCCGAACCAGTCCACCGGCGACAGCCCCACGGCGGCAAGCGCCATATTGGCAAGGCCTTCGCTGGCGAAGATATAGCGCCACAGAACCGCAATCGCGATCGAGCCGCCGAGGATGGACGGCACGTAAAAGGCGGTGCGGAAAAAGTTGATGAATTGCAGCTTGTAATTGAGTATTGCCGCGATGAACAGCGCAAAGGCAAGCTTCAGCGGCACCGTCAGAAACACGTAGAATAGGGTGACGTTCAGGGATTTCATGAAGGTGCGGTCGCGGGTGAACAGCCGCTCGTAATTGGCAAGCCCTGCCCAGCTGGGATCGCTCATCAAGTCGTAACGGGTGAAACTGAGGTAGAGCGAGCCAAGGAACGGAATGGCCGTGAAGACCAAAAGCCCGATGATGTAAGGCGTCAGATATCCCAGCCCCAGGAAGCGCTGAGATTTCATGATGCTCCTCCCCGCGTCCCGGCGGAACGCGACTGACAGAATACAATTTCGTACAAGTGATTCTCCCGGAACGGCCAGCGGCAGGCGCAATAATGCGTATTTCCTAGCCGCGACCGATCTCCTCCCTCATTGATACGGCGCGTAAAAGCAATTTATGCGGTGACAAAACCAAATTTCAGCGCCAAGGTGAATTAACAAAGACGAGGAAAAAGATGGACGAAATCGAAGGTGGCATCCTGTCATCCGTTCCGCCTGCGGCGCTCAACCTCAACCTGACGCGCGCGACGATCAAAATGGAGCATTCGCGCACCTGGCAGATCGACAAATCCAATCCGGTGGACGATCTCATCATCTGCCTGGAGGGGCGCGGGCACTATCTCGTTGATGGCGAAGCAAGGGTACTGGAGCCCGGTGACGCCATGCTTATTTTCCGAGGGCAACGCTTTGTCGGGTGGAACGAGCAGGCAGTTACCTATCGCGGCGTGGCGCAGCATTTCACGCTCGATATTTACGGCCGCCACAACCTGATCGCGCAGATGGACCTGAAACCGAAACTGCGGCTGAGCCGCTGGTCGCTTCTGGAGCCGCTGGTGCGCCACTACCGGCAGAGCGCGCCTCCTTCCTCCGTCACTCTGGGCCAACATCATCTCTTCATGGTGCTTCTGATCGCCTTCATCGATGACGCGTTTCTGGGTTGGGTCGACCGCCCGAGTTTTCAGCCGGAGGGTACGGAAGGCCTCGACCTTGCGGTGATGAAGGCGATCACGATGATTTCCGCCAATCCGTTGGACCCCGACATTGCTGGGCGGGCCACCGATGCGGCGCCCTATAATCGCGATTATTTCCTGCGGGAATTCCAGAAGCGGGTGGGACGGACGCCGCGCAAATATCAGGAGTTCAAACGCATGGAACGCGCCATGCATTTTCTCGAGGCCGGACTTTCGGTCTCGGCAGCGGCGGCCGAGGTGGGTTATGGCGACCCCTATTATTTCTCGCGCATGTTCAAGCGGACATTGGGATTAAGCCCGCGTGACCATATGAACCGGATACGCCGCAGCCGGCACGGCAACCTGATGGCATTTGACGAGCATGAGCAGCAAAGGCTGCTTGCCGACGAAACGGAAAAGGCCCCGGCATAACGGGGCCTCCTCGTTTGAAAGCGCTGGAATTACCGGAACAGTGACGGCAACCACAGGGATAGCGACGGAATATAGGTGACAGCAAGCAGCACTGCGATGCTGGCGCCGAAGAACGGCCAGATCGTCCGCATTGCCTCCCGTATCGATATGCCGCCCACCGCGCAGCCGACGAAGAGCACCGTTCCGACCGGCGGCGTATTGAGACCGATGCCGGCGTTCAGGATCATCACCACGCCGAAATGCACGGGGTCGATGCCGAAGGCCTTTACGACAGGCAGAAGCACCGGCGTGGAAATGATGACCATCGGCGCCATGTCCATGAAGGTGCCGAGCAGCAGCAGGATGATGTTGATGACAAGCAGTACGATGATCGGGTTGTCCGAAATCGCGCTGATTGCGGCAATCATCAACGTCTGCACCTGCAGAAAGGCCATCAGCCAGCCGAAGGACGCCGCCGTGCCGATGACCAGCAGCACCATGGCCGTGGTGCGGACAGCACCCATCACCGCTTCCACGAAGCCGTCCCAGTTGAGTTCGCGATAGACCAGCATGGCGACGAGGAAGGCATAGAGCACGGCGATGCAGGAACTCTCCGTGGCGGTGAAGATGCCCGAACGCACGCCGCCGAAGATGATGCCGATCAGCAGGATGCCGGGAAACGAGGCCAGCAGATAATACATCAGCTTCGAGAAACCGGGGAAAGGCTCGGACGGATAGCCCTTGCGCCGGGCGACGATATAGGCCGTCACCATCAGCGCTGCTGCAAGCAACAGGCCCGGAATGATACCGGCGGTGAAGAGATCGGCCACAGAGACATTGCCGCCCGCCGCGATGGAATAGAGGATCATGTTGTGCGAGGGCGGGATCATCAGCGCAATGATGGCGGCGTTGACGGTGACATTGACGGCGTAATCCCTGTCGTAACCGCGTTTTGCCATCTGCGGTATCATCAGCCCGCCCACCGCAGAGGCATCGGCCACGGCCGAGCCGGAAATGCCGCCGAACAGTGTCGAAGCCACGATGTTGACCTGACCAAGACCGCCGCGCAGGTGTCCCACGAGGCCTGCCGCGAAGCGGATGAGGCGGTGGGCGATGCCGCCGCGCACCATCAGGTCACCGGCGAAGATGAAGAACGGTATCGCCATCATCGCGAAGACATTCATGCCGGAATTCATCTGCTGGAACACCACGATGGGCGGCAGGCCGAGATAAAGAACCGTGGCGAAGGACGCGATGCCGAGACAGAACGCGATCGGCGTTCCGATCAGCATCAGCAGGGTGAACACCCCGAAGAGAATGGTGTAAGCCATTTATGCGGCCTCCTGCACGATCACGTCTGCAGCGATTTCCTCGCCGATGGAAAGATCGACGAAACGTTCAGCAGCAAACAGCGCGATAAGGAAACCGCCGCCGATCAGCGGAAAGAAATCCGTCCCGCCCGGCCAGCCGAGAACAGGGATCGTCGCCGTCCATGTCCCCATGGCAAGCGAGGTGCCATACCAGGCCATGCCGGCACCGAAGAAGAAGATCAGCGCAAGGCTTGTCAGGTCCATGCCCTTCTGCACACGCGGCGGCATCATGTAGCGCAGAATATCGAGCCCCAGATGCACGCTCTCGCGCACGCCGACGGCGGCGCCAAGCATGATGAACCACGACATGAGATGCAGCGACAGCGGCTCAGACCAGCTGGGTGAATCGTTGAGAATATACCGCGCAAAGACCTGCCAGCCGACGATAAGCGTCATGGCGATCATGCCGATACCGGCAATATAAAGCGACGCGTGGCTGAGCGCGCCGAGAAAAGGGCGGATGGCCCGCATGAAGTGTCGCATTGTCTGTTCCTCCCGCATCAACGGCGACAAAAGAAAACCGGCCCTGTTTCCAAGGCCGGTTTCCCACGCGTTACTTGACCGCTTTCACCCGTTCCAGAAGGTCCTTCATCTTCGGATCGGTGACGAACTTGTCGTAGACCGGCCCCATCGCGGCAGCGAATTCCTCCTTGTTGACCTTGATGACATTGACCCCGCCAGCCCGGACCTTTTCTTCCGATGCCTTTTCGCGGGCGCTCCACAATTCGCGCATCTTGCCGACCGAATCCTTGGCCGCCTGGCGCAGCAGCTTCTGGTCTTCCGGGGAGAGCTTGTCCCAGGAGATCTTCGAAATGACGAGGATTTCCGGGTTCAGAGAATGTTCGGTCAGAGAATAGTTCTTTGCCACCTCATAATGACGGGCGGATTCGTAGGATGGCCAGTTGTTTTCGGCACCATCGACAACACCGGTTTCCAGTGAGGAATAGACCTCGCCCATCGGCATCGGCGTCGGGTTGGCGCCGAAGGCCTGCATCATCGAAATCCACAGGTCCGACTGCTGGACACGGATTTTGAGCCCCTTCAGATCCGCCAGCTTTTCGATGGGCTTTTTGGTGGTGTAGAAGGATCGGGCGCCGGAATCGTAAAAGGCGAGACCGACCAGACCGTGCGGTTCGAAAGCAGCCAGAACCTCATCACCAATCGGACCGTCGACCGTATTGTGCATGTGCTCCGTCGAGCGGAACAGGAAAGGCAGACCAAGAACGGTGGTTTCCTTGACCAGATTGTTGAAAGGCGCGGCATTGACGCGGTTCATGTCGATGACGCCGAAGCGGGTCTGCTCGATGGTGTCCTTTTCACCGCCAAGAACGGAATTGTTCATGACCTGTATCTTGATACGGCCATTGGTCCGCTCGGCCAGAAGCTCGCCCATATATTTCACGGCTTCGACCGTGGGATAACCGTCCGGATGAATATCGGCCGAACGCAGGGTGATTTCCTGCGCCATGGCGGAAACACCGGACAGCGCGATCCCCATCGCGACGCACATCATGCTTGCAATCTTTTTCATGCTTTCCTCCTCCATTGTTGAAACGGCCCAGCCCCTCCAAGGCTTGTCGGGCCGATTTTTTCACGCCCATCCGGGCCGGCATGCAAAGACCTTTCACTTGAAAAGGATGATGGGGCCTCCCTTCCCCAACCATCCCGGATGAAATTAGGCCGCCTTGACCGGCGACAGCTTGAACAGCTCTTCGGGGTTTTCGACCAGCGCCCGATGACGCGCCGCCTCATCCGGCAGCCAGCCGAGCGTCAGTTCCGCAAGGCGGGCATCATCAGGATAGGCAGCCGTCTCGCGCACGGAATTATGCGGCCAGTTGGTGCCCCAGACGATGCGTTCCGGCGCATGCGCCGCGATCACCCGCGAAAAGGCGGCGACATCCTCGTAGGGCCAGCTTTCGCGGGAGCTTTCATAAACGCCGGCGAATTTGAACCACAGATTGCCGCCGTCGATGAGTTTCAGAAGCGCCGCCATTTCCGGCCCGTCGGTTTTGATGCCCTTGAAGAACTTGCCATGATGATCGAACACCCAGCGCGAGCGGATTTTCTGAAGACGCGGCAGATGGTCGAGAAGACCGTTTCCGTCGAACTGCACCGCCACCATCCAGTCGGCCGCATGCGCCCGCTCGTCCACCGCTTCCAGTTCGGAAAGGTTCACAGCGCCACCCGGCAAATCCATGATACGCGCGCCGACCGCACCCGCGGCGGCAAGCTTCTCCATGTCCTTTTCGCTCGTGGTCGCATCGATGATGACGACCGCGCGCGCCGCCTCGCCCATCTCGGCAACACAGGTCAGCGTATTGTCATTGTCTCGCTGATGGGCATTGCCCTGCGTGATGATGACCCGGTCTATGCCGAGCCATTGCATGAGGCGACGATAATCCTCCGGTCCCGGCAGGGCGCCCGGCGGAAGGCCGGGGCCACCCGGCAAGGCGGGATATCCGGGCAGATACATGTGCATCTGCGTATCGACCGCGCCTTTCGGGAAAGCGGGTCTCGGCGCGGTGCCGCTCAGCTTTCTGACGAGTTCACTCATGGGTCTGGCATCCTGAATTCAACGAGTGCATCCCGGTTGATCTCGATGCCGAGACCGGGACCATCGGGAATGGCGACGATACCGTTCACCGCTTCGAGAGGTTCACTGAGAACCGCCTGACGGAACGGATTATGGGTGCGGTCAAATTCCATGATCGGTTCGATGGGATTGACCCGCACCGGATCAGGCGTCATCGCCGCCATGAATTGCAGCGCGGCGGCGATCTGTACGCCGGTGCCCCAGACATGCGGCACGATGCGCACGCCGTGCAGCGTGGCAAGCGTGGCAATCTTCTGCGTTTCTGAAAAACCGCCGCATCCGCAGAGATCGGGCTGGAGAATATCCACGGCACCGGCGGAAAGCGCCTGCCACATGCCGTGACGCCCGTGCCAGGTCTCGCCGCCCGCAACCGGGATCGGCTGCCCTGCCCGTACACGCTGATAGGCATCGAGCTGTTCGGGAACCACCGGCTCCTCAAACCAGTCGATGCCATAGTCGGCGGCGCGGTTGCCAAGCGTGACGGCTTCGGTGACCGTATAACCGTGATTGGCATCGATCATCAGCCGCATGTCAGGCCCGATCGCCTCTCGAACCGCGGCTATGACCCTGAGGTCCTCCTCGATGCCGAAGCCGATCTTGATCTTGCAGGCGTGGAAGCCGTCAGCGCGGCGCTCCGCCATTTCGGACGCATTGTCTGAAACGCGGTCGACACCATCACGCTTGAAGCTGCCGGTGGCATAGGCGCGTACGCTCTCGCGCCAGCGCCCGCCGAGCAGCATCGAGATGGAAGCACCGTAATGCTTGCCCTTGATGTCCCACAACGCGATATCGATGCCGGACAGGGCCGTAAGACTGAGGCCGCGCTGGCCCTGATCGCGCAGGGCATTATAAAGCACGGCCCAGATTTTTTCGGTCTGGCGAGGGTCCTGGCCGATGAGCCAGCCGGAATAGGCCTGGACCACGGCGGCGTTCGGCCGCGCCGGGCCGAGGCATTCGCCCCAGCCGACGGTCCCGTCGTCGCATTCGATTTCCACCAGAACATGGGCCCGCCGGTCGAAACGCATGGAGGCGCTTTCGAACGGCGTGTCCAGCCGGTGTTCAAGCAGATGCGTGCGCACTGCCGTGATTTTCATGGCTCCCCTCCCGTTATGCCGTGATCAGGCTTTGCGCTTGTGCGTGCCGATCAGGGCTTCGAGCATGCCGATTTCCTCATTCGTCAGGTCCTTCAGCGGCGCACGCACCGGACCGGCATCGAAGCCCTGCAGGCGGACGCCGGCCTTGATGGCGGAGACGGCATAACCCTTGGCGCGGTTGCGGATCGCCATGAATGGATAGAAGAAATCGACAAGAATGCGCTCGCAGGTGGCACGCTCGCCGGCGCGCAGCGCTGCGTAGAACTCGTTGGCAAGGCCGGGCACGAAGTTGAATACGGCCGAGGAATAGGTGGTGAAACCGGCGCCGAGATAGGCTTCGGCAAACAGTTCCGCGGTTGGCATTCCGCCGAGATACATCAGGCGGTCCCCCATCTTGGCGGTGATCTGGCGAACGAGGCCGATATCGCCGGTGCCGTCCTTGAAGCCGACAAGGTTCGGGCACTCGTCGCACAGCCGCGCCAGCGTATCGGCCTGAAGAACCGAGTTGTCACGGTTATAGACCATGACACCGATGCCGACCGACTGACACACCTTCTTGATATGGGCGTAAAGCCCTTCCTGCGGCGCATCGATGAGGTAATGCGGCAGAAGCAGGATGCCATCGGCGCCGACCTTTTCGACGGAGCGGGCGATATCGACCGCAATTTCAGTGCCGTAACCGCAGCCGGAAACGATGGCGGTTTCGCCGGCGACTTCCTTGGCGGCGGAAACGATGGTCGGAATCTCATCCGGCTTCAACGAAAAGAACTCGCCGGTGCCGCCTGCGGCAAACAGCACCGGCGCCTTGTAACCGGCAAGCCATTCGACATGGGCCCTGTAGCTGTCGGCAGCGAAACGGCCCTCGGAATCGAAATGGGTGACCGGGAAAGACAGAAGGCCGGAGCCGAGAGCCGTTTTGATTTGTTCAGGGTTCATGATCGGTATTCCTTTGAAGTTCAATGACTGAAAGTCACCTAAACCACTTGCCGTATATTTGTCAACAATTCATCATACAAGTTATATGATGAATTTTACAGGCGGGCGCTGCTCAGCGCGCCAGCCAGCCGCCATCGACATTGAGAATGGCGCCATGCACATAATCCGCCGCCGGCGAAGCAAGGAAAACCGCCGCCCCGGCTATATCGTCTGAATGACCCCAGCGGCCAGCCGGAATGCGCTCGAGAATGGCCATGTTGCGGGCCGCATCCGCGCGCAGCGCCTCTGTATTGTTTGTTTCGATGTAACCCGGCGCAATCGCATTCACATTGATGCCCTTCGCCGCCCACTCATTTGCCAGAAGCTTGGTGAGACCGGCGACGCCATGCTTTGCAGCCGTATAGGACGGCACACGAATACCCCCCTGGAACGACAGGAGCGAGGCGATATTGACGACCTTGCCGGGGCGGCCGTTCGCCAGCAGCTCCTTTGCAAAGGCCTGCGTGGTGAAAAACAGCGCCTTGAGGTTGACGTCCATCACCTCGTCCCAGTCCAGCTCGGAAAATTCAACGGAATCGGCACGGCGGATGATGCCGGCATTGTTGACGAGAATGTCGAAACCGGCACCGGCAAAACTGTCTTTTGCCGCCAGCGGATCGGCAAAGTCGATAGACAATGCGCTGGCCTTGCCGCCGTCCCTCGCGATGATGGCAAGCGTTTCATCCGGCGCACGACGGGCGGCGCAGACGACGTCCGCACCGGCAGCGGCGAGACCCACCGCAATCGCCTGGCCGAGCCCCGTATTCGCGCCGGTGACGAGCGCCTTGCGCCCCTGAAGCGAAAAGGGGTTCCTCATTTCAGGTCTCCCGGCTGAATGAAGTCCATGTCGGTATAGTCGACATTGTCGCCAGCCATGGCCCAGATGAAGGTGTAGGAGCCGATGCCCGCACCGGAATGAATGGACCAGGGCGGGGAAATCGCGCCTTCTTCATTTGAAATGAACAGGTGGCGGGTCTCCTGCGGCTCGCCCATCAGGTGCAGCACGCGCGACTTTTCATCCATGCCGAAATAGAGATAGGCCTCCATGCGGCGATCATGAATATGCGAGGGAATGGTGTTCCAGACCGAGCCGTCCTCCAGTGTCGTATATCCCAGCACCAGCTGGCAGCTTTCCATGACCAGCGGATGGATGAACTGGTTGATGGTGCGCTTGTTGGAGGTTTCGGTTGCGCCAAGCTTGACTTCCTTGCTGTTCGCCAGCGTCACCAGCTTCACCGGCAGGCTGCGATGCGCCGGGCACGAGGTGATGTAGAATCGCCCGGCGCCGTCGAAGGTCACCGCGCCGCTGCCGGCACCGAGATAAAGCACGTCACCGCGGTTCAGCGTGTAGGTTTCGCCGCCGGCGCTGACCGTGCCCGCCTCACCGATGTTGACGATGCCCATTTCACGCCGATCGAGGAGGGAAGGTGTCCTGGTTTCCTCCACCTTGTCGAGCGTCAGCGGCTTTCCGTCAGGCACGGCGCCGCCCATCACGAAGCGGTCGTAATGGGTGTAGATCAGCCTGATTTCACCGGAACGGAACATGTCGCTGGCGAGGAAATGCCGGCGGAGACCTTCGGTATCCAGCGTTTTTGCATATTCCGGGTTCACGGCCTGCCTTGTTTCGACGGTCAGCATCAAACTCATCCTTCATGATTGTTGCGTACGGCACATAATATATGTTATCCGCTTTTTGTACGATCTGTATGACAAGGTCAAGAGGCGCTGCCATATCTGAATGCGTCGGTGACGTATAATGCTGATGGAGAATTGCGATGAAACGGCTTCTTGTTACCGGTGCGGCAGGCCAGCTCGGCCGCGTCATGCGCGAACGCCTCGCACCGGTGGCCGAGATATTGCGCCTCGCCGATCTCGCTCCGCTAGACCCGGCAGGCCCGAACGAGGAATGCGTGCAGTGCGACCTGGCGGACGCAAATGCCGTTGATGCCATGGTCGCCGGTTGCGACGGGATTATCCACCTTGGCGGCATATCGGTGGAAAAGCCGTTCGAACAAATCGTTCAAGGCAACATCATCGGGCTTTATAATCTCTATGAAGCCGCCCGCGCCCATGGACAGCCGCGGATCGTTTTTGCCAGTTCCAACCACACGATCGGTTATTATCCCCAGACGGAGCGTCTTGGCCCCGACGCCCCCTTCCGACCGGACGGGCTTTACGGCGTCTCCAAGTGTTTTGGCGAAAACCTGGCCCGCATGTATTTCGAGAAGTTCGGGCAGGAGACGGCGCTTGTGCGCATCGGTTCCTGCACCCCGGAACCCACCAATTATCGCATGTTGTCCACCTGGTTCTCGCACGACGATTTCGTATCGCTGGTCGAAGCGGTATTTCGCGCACCGATCCTCGGCTGCCCTGTTGTATGGGGTGCGTCTGCCAATGACGCCGGCTGGTGGGACAATTCGCATCTCGGTTTTCTCGGATGGAAACCGAAAGACAATGCGGAGGCCTTCCGGCGGCACATTGCCGAGACAACGCCGAAACCCGACCCCGGCGATGCCATGGTGCGGTTTCAGGGCGGTGTTTTCGTCGACAACCCGATCTTCAAGGCGACGTGAAATGCGGCAGGGAACGTTCCCGGCAGGCGGTGGGATTGCAAGCCGGGCCGCGAATAACGTATCGAGGAACGGTAGACGCAACCGATATTTTTAGAACGGCGACGAAGATGACAAGAACGACGACCTCCGAACCGGCAGCGCCACAGGCCAAAACGCTTGTGGTGAAGGTTTCGGAGGAACTCCGCGGCCAGATCGCCAAGGGCCGTTACAAGACTGGCGACCGCCTGCCATCGGAAGCGCAGATGACACAGGAATTCGGCGTGAGCCGAACCGTTGTGCGCGAGGCGATTGCTTCCCTGCGCTCAGACGGTCTCGTCGAACCGCGTCAGGGCGCCGGTGTCTTCGTACTGGAGCCCGCCCCGGTCGAACGGCGGCCTTTCCATAATGTCGATCTGGCCCGCGTCTCCTCGCTGATAGAAATGTTGGAACTGCGCACCGCGGTGGAAGGCGATGCCGCGGGCCTTGCTGCGATCCGCCGTTCGCCGGCGCAGGAAGAAAAGATCATCGAGGCCTTCGACGCCTTCCGCGCCAGCGCCGCCAAGGGCAGCCCGACGGCCGAGGCCGATTTCGCCTTCCATCTGGCCGTTGCCGAAGCGACCAACAATCCCCGCTTCAGCGAGTTTCTGCAGGTGCTTGGCCCGACCG
Source organism: Agrobacterium sp. CMT1 (assembly GCF_037203725.1). Taxonomy (NCBI): domain Bacteria; kingdom Pseudomonadati; phylum Pseudomonadota; class Alphaproteobacteria; order Hyphomicrobiales; family Rhizobiaceae; genus Agrobacterium; species Agrobacterium sp. CMT1. The sequence goes on along the minus strand of NZ_JBBCAR010000007.1, from coordinate 843,860 downwards.
TCATTCCCCGCCGCGCCGTGGCCGAAAACGGCTCCGAGACCGTGCTTTCGCCCGCTGATCTCAGCCGTCTGGTGGGAGAGCACGAGGCGATACTGATCGCGATACAGGACGGCGACGAGGAGGCGGCGCGAAGCGCCATGCGCAACCACCTGAAAAGCAGCCAGATGCGATACCGCGCGATGTTGCGCGCACCGCGCTGAGATTGCCGCCTGAACCGCATTGACTGAGGAGAAAGATATGCAGCAGCTTCCGACCTTCCCCACTGTTTCGCCCGACGATGGCGTAGAACGCACCGTGCTTTCCGAAGCGCCAGAACTGATGGTGGTATCGTTCCGTTTCAAGACCGGCGCGGAAGGCAAGCTGCACAGCCATCCGCATGTACAATCGACCTATGTCGCCAGCGGCAGCTTCCGCTTTTACCGTGATGGCGAGGCCTACGACCTCAAGAAGGGCGATAGCCTCGTCATTCCCGGCCATATCGAGCATGGCTGCCTGTGTCTGGAAGAGGGCGAACTGATCGACTGCTTCACGCCGCGCCGCGACGATTTCCTCTGATCCGGCGATCAGTCCGCAGATAAATCCCGCAGGGTGCGTGGCAGGCTGTTCATGCACTCTGCGCCAGATGCGGTGACGAGGAACTGGTCCTCGATCATCAACGCACCCACGCCTTCCCCATAAAACGGCGCTTCGAGCGCAACGACCATGCCGGGAAGGATGACTTCCGGATTGTCGTGGGAAAAGAACGGCCATTCCTCGATACCCACGCTGCCACCAACGGAGTGGCCGAAGTGGCCGCGATAATATTCACCGAAGCCGTCCTTGCGCATCGAGGCCAGCATGGCGGCGTGCACTGCACCGAATGTATTGCCCGGGCGGAGCGCGTCCAGCCCGCGGGCGAAGGCCGCTTCCAGAGCCTTGAAGATATCGCCCGCCAAAGGCGAAACCGGCCCCCATGAAAAAGTCCGCGCGCCATCCGAAGAATAACCGTCCACCAGCGTGCCCACATCGGCCTTGATCAGCGCACCCGGCGCGACCGCTGCCGTCATATCCGACAAAGCCGGGCCGACCGAAATGTAGTCCCAATGCCCGCTCAACGAAAAACCGGATTTTGCGGCATATGCCTGCGCGCCGGATTTCCAGGCGGCAGAGAGTTGACCAAGGGCCGCCCCCGGTCGGACGGCGGCTGCCATCTCGACCAACCCCGCCTCGGCAGCGGCTGACGCCTGCCTGAGAAGTTTGATCTCGCGTTGGGATTTCACCGCCCTCAGACGTTTCAACACCGTCGAACCATCAACCCAGTTCACCTCGGGCAGCGCCTGACGCAGGGCGAAAAAATCGGCGGCGGGCATGAATTCAAGGTCGGCACCGATGCGCGCCGCGGACAGTCCGCGCTCCCGCAGCAGATCGGAGAGCAGGCCGAAGCAGGCGGTACGATCGAATGTCTCCGGCCGCGGCCCACCTGAATTGTTGCGGCGATAGGCATCATCCACCTGCGCGATGGTGTCCACACCCGAAAGATCGACCAAATCGATCCAGATGCGATGGCAGCGCAGATCGATATCAGGTGCCGCCCTCCTGATGATCGGCGCGGCATGATCACTGACGACGGCGGCCAGCCCTGCCCCGGCATCGGCAGGCACCAGCGCAATTGCGGAACCCGCTTTGCCCCACATGGTCGCAACACCGGCAGGCGCACCAACCGCATAACGAAAGGCCTCGGGCTGGAACAGTACCAGCGCATCAATCTCCGCCTCCCGCATCAGCTGCTGGGCGCGGCCTCGGTCGATATCGCTCATGGGAACTCCGGTGATTGTTTGGCGGCAGGTTTTGAACCTACGCTTTAGCAGTCACCGGGATAGGAAAGAAGGTGGAAGATGATGTCTCAACCCTGAGATTCATCAGTGTGAGCGAGCGGATGCCCCTTGTTTCTTCTCCCCGCCGGGGAGACGTCCGCGGCAGCGGGATGAGGGGGCGAGGGTCGAGATATCAGGAGAGCTTGCCCCCTCATCCGACCCTTCGGGCCACCTTCTCCCCGGCGGGGAGAAGAAATATGCCGCAACAGCTTGCCCTATCTGAAAGAGGCGGCAGATAAATCCGCAGCCTCAATCCACTCTTACGCCTCCAGCCACTTCACCTGCTCGTCCGTCAGCGCAATATCCAGCGCCGAAAGACTATCCTCCAGCTCCGCAATCGTGCGCGGCCCGATCAGCGGGATGACCGGGAAAGGCTGGGCGATGACATAAGCGAGAGCGATATGGATTGGGTAGCGCCCGAGTTTCTGCGCAAGCTCGATCGCCCGATCGCGACGGACGAAATTGCGGTCGGAATACCAAACGCGGACGATTTCCTCATCGTCATGCTTGTCCCGCCCTGCCCGCTCGGTGAAGAAACCGCGCCCCTGGCTGGACCAGGCGAAATTTGGGATTTGTCGAGATTTCAGCCATTCTTTCCATTCGTCATCCGATGCCGCCACGCAGCCTGCCCAGATGGGATCGAGCATTTCGGCAAGCGAGAAATTGTTGGAAAGTGCGCCGGGGGCCTGTTTGCCGTTCTTCTGCGCGTAAGCCGCGGCCTCATCCATCCGTTCGCGCGTCCAGTTCGAGCCACCGAAAATGCCGCGAATGCGCCCGCGCCGAACCTCGGCATCCATGGCATCAACGAACTCGCCCACCGGGACGTCGAGATTATCGCGATGCATGAAATAAACATCGACATAATCCGTCTTCAGACGCTCCAGCGACTGATCTAGCTGTTTGGCGATCATATCGGGATAGCAGAGCGGCGAATGCGCACCCTTGCCGATCAGCACGATCTCTTCGCGCGGCACGTTGCGGCTGGTGTGCCAGTCGCCGAAAATCGCCTCCGTTTTGCCGCCGCCATAGACATAGGCCGTATCGAAAAGATTGCCGCCGGCCTCGTAAAACGCATCGAGCGTCAGGGATGCGGGGGCGAAATTGGGGAAGAATTCGAAGCCGAGCGCGACTACCGAAGCGGGCTTGGCAAGGCCCGGTATCTGCCGCTTCGGGACCGTATTTCCGGATACAACCTTACCACCGGCTATATTGGCGATACGCGACGTCGCCTTTTCGACGCTGTATTCCAGCCCGACGGAAGCCCGCCACTGGTCCATGACGCGCAGGTTGCCGAGGCTGTCCGCCCAGGCCATGCCGGGTGCATCGAATTCCTTTTTACCCTGGCGAATTGCTTCGCCCGCCGCATCGACCTCGAAGGAATAAAGCCAGCGATCCTCCGACAGCTCGATGGTTTCCACCTTGTCGCCCCTGATGATATCGATCCGCCCGGTGCCGCCCTTGTGACCGGCGGCAAACCAGAAATCCCTGACCTCGATCCGGCCGTCCGAACCGATGATGCGCAGCACGTTGTCCTGCGCCGCCATGATCGAGCACGAGACTTCGGCGACGATGCCGTTTGGGAATTTCAGCACGGCCGAGGCCCATTCATCAACGCCCGACTGGCCGAGATGGGCAGCACCCGCCACTTTTTCGGGCTCCGCAAAAGGCTTTCCATCCACAGCGCCTGCGATCATCCGCACCATGGAAACCGGATAACCGCCGACATCGAGAATGCCGCCGCCGGCGGATTCATTGGCGAACAGCCGGTGATCGGCCCGGAACGAGCCCATGTTGAAGCCGAAGCTGGAGCGGATGATGCGGATATCGCCCACCGCGCGGGCTTTCACCAGTTCCAGCAGTTTCGCCGTCTGCGGATGCAGGCGATACATATAGGCTTCACCGGCAAAAACGCCGGCCTTTTTCGCCTCATGGAAAATGGCGTCGGCGTCATAAGCGGAAATCGCGATCGGCTTTTCCACCAGCACGTTTTTGCCCGCCCGGATTGCCTTGATTGCCCACTCGGCATGGCCCGTATGGGGCGTGGCGATATAGACCGCGTCGATATCGGGATCGGCAAGCAGCGCATCGTAACCCTTCACAATGCGCGCGCCGGGAAAAGCTTCGGCAAGGCCGGGCTTGTCCGGATTGCGCGTGGCGATGGCCTCCAGCCTGCCGGTGCGGGAATGGGCGATACCGTCAGCAAAGGTTCTGGCGATGGTGCCCGGGCCGATGATGCCCCAGCGGATCGGTTGTTCGGTGGTCATGAAATCCTCGTCTTTCGTATCGGTCTTGGGTGCTCGGGAAAGGGTTCAGCGCAGGCGTTCGCCCTTGCTGTCGAAAAGGAAAGCCCGGCGGGCGGAAAGGCCGACCGTCAGCCGGTCGCGATTGCCGACATCACGCGATTCCGGCCGCTCGATGATGAGCTGCTCGCCGCCTTCGGTTCTGGCATAGACATAGCTGGTATTGCCGAGATGCTCGGCGACATCGACATGCACGGAGAGATCGGCATCGCCCCCGCCCGCATCGGCAAAATGCTCCGGCCGGATGCCGAGCGAGACCCTGGCGCCCTCGTTGACGCGCTCTTTGATCGGCAAAGTCAGCCGCACCGCAGGATCGCTGTCGAGGGCGAGCGTGACGCTGTCGGCGCCGCCGCCGATGACAGTGGCGTCGAGAAAGTTCATCTTCGGCGAGCCGACAAAGCCGGCGACAAAGCGGTTGGCGGGATCATCGTAAAGATCGAGCGGCGCACCCACCTGTTCGATATTGCCCGCCCGCAGGACCACGATCTTGTCGGCCAGCGTCATCGCCTCGGTCTGGTCATGCGTCACATAGATCATCGTGGTGCCGAGTTGCTTGTGCAGGCGCGAAATTTCGACGCGCATCTGCACCCGCAGTTCCGCATCGAGGTTGGACAGAGGCTCGTCGAACAGGAAGACCTGCGGCTCGCGCACAATGGCCCGGCCGATGGCCACACGCTGCCGCTGGCCGCCGGAAAGCTGTTTCGGCCGGCGATCCATCAGTTCATTGATCTGCAGGATTTCGGCGGCGCGGTTGACCCGCTTTTCCGTATCGGCCTTTGGGTTGCCGTTCATCCTGAGGCCGAAGGAGAGGTTTTCGGCTACCGTCATGTGCGGATAAAGTGCATAGGACTGGAACACCATGGCAATGCCACGATCGGCCGGATCAGCATCACTGACCGTCTTGCCGCCAATCACGATATCGCCGCCGGAAATATCCTCCAGCCCCGCGATCATTCTGAGAAGCGTGGATTTTCCGCAGCCGGACGGGCCGACAAAAACGACGAATTCCCCGTCTTTCACCTCGAGATTGGCGCCATGGATCACCTCCAGCGCACCGTATCGCTTGACCACGTTTTTGAGCGAAAGTTCCGCCATGCGGCCTCCCCTTACTTGACTGCCCCGGCTGAAATGCCGGCGATGAAGTGACGCTGCAGGACCACGAAAACCACGAGAATGGGTGCGGTCAGCAGCACCGCGCCGGCCATGATGCCGCCCCATGACACCTTGGTGAGCCCGATAAGGGTGCCAAGCGCCACGGGTGCGGTCATCATTCCTGGGCGGGAATTGATGAGAAGCGGCCAGAGGTAATTGTTCCACGAGGCCAGGAAGAGAATGATGGAGAGCGCCGCCATGGTGGGTCGCGCCAAGGGCAAAGCAATGCGCAGAAAAATCTGCCATTCCTTGACGCCTTCCACCCGCGCGGCATCGAAAAGCTCCGTCGGCATCATCGAGAAGGATTGCCGCATGAACAGCACGCCGAGCGAGTTGAAGAGCGGCGGCACGATCAGCGCTACCCAGGTATTGGCGAGCTTGAATTCCCGCGCCACCATGATGAATTGCGGAATGACGACGACTGCAAACGGCAGGGTGATGGTGCCGAGAATGATGGCGATCACCACGCCGCGTCCCGCAAAACGGTAACGCGCCAGCGCCCAGCCCGCCATCGACGTCAGGAAGACCGAAAGGACGGTGTAAATGCAGGCGACGGTGATCGAGATGAACATGGCCCTGAGGAAATTCGTATCCGCCTGCAGGTTGTTGAAATTCTCGATGAAGTTGGTGGACGGCACCAGAACGATATCGGGGCTGAAGATGCCGTAATCCGGCATGGTCGAGAACACGAACATCATCCACAGCGGAAACAGCCAGATGACGGCAAGTGGCGTCAGCACCGCGTGCAGCGCGATCTTTTGCCAGAAAAGCGATCTCGATTTCGATCTCATTTCGGCTCCCTCCCGACCCAGAGATTAAGCAGCGAAATGGCGATGGCGAGCGCCGCCATGGTGTAGGCGATGGCCGAGGCGTACCCGAAATTGAGCGAGGTGAAGCCCTGCCGATAAAGGAAAAGTCCCAGCGTTTCCGTGCCGCCGCCCGGCCCGCCCCTGTTGGTGATGAGGAAGGGTTCGGCAAAGAGCTGCATGGTGCCGATGACCGACAGGACAACGCAGAACAGGATGATGGGCTTGAGGAGCGGCAGCGTGATATGAAAAAACTGCTGGCGCTTGCTCACCTTGTCCAGCGTCGCCGCCTCATAGACATCGCCGGGGATCGATTGCAGACCGGCGAGAATGATGATGGCGTTATACCCCGCCCAGCGCCAGGTCACCGCGATGATGACCAGCGCCATGGCCGCATTGGCATTGTCGAACCACGAGATGGGCGCAAGGCCGACTGACGTGATGAGCTTGTTGATGATGCCAAAATCGGCGCTGAACATCAGCCGGAACACCGCCGCATAGGCCACCTCGCCGACAACGACAGGCGCGAAGAAGGCAAAACGATAGAGCGGCCGCGCTTTCAGCAGCGGCGAATTCAGGAGCACCGCCATGACGGTGGCGAGCGCGATCATGACCGGCACCTGAATGACCAGAATGATCAGCGTATTGTAGAGCGCGTTATAAAATGCCGGATCGGAGACGAGCCGCCCCCAGTTCATGGAAGGTGCAAACCGCCACGGGTTAATGCGGGTATTCTGGAACGACAGCATGAACGAGCTGATGATCGGCCAGACCCAGAAGGTGGCGAAAATCAGGAGATAGGGCGCAAGGAACGCATAAGCGATCCTGTTCCTAGACGGCATGACGACCTCCAGATGCCGGACATGGACCGGATAAATGGAAAAGCTTGGAGGCCTGCCCGATTTCGAGGGCGAGACCATTGCAGGGCGGTGCGGCCTATTTCTTCTCCCCAAGGGGGAGAAGGTGGCCCGAAGGGTCGGATGAGGGGGTTAGCTCGCGATCTATCACCAACGTTGCCCCCTCATCCCGCTGCCGCGGACTTCTCCCCATCGGGGAGAAGAAGCCCGTGGCACCCGCTAGGTCCTGGCCGCCGGCTTACTGCGCGACAGGCAGCCCCGTGGCCGTTTCGATCTGCTTTGCCGCATCATCGAGCGCAGCCTTCGCATCGGGATAGCCACCTGCGAAATATTTCGTCTGCGTCGCCTTGTAGATCGCATCCGCATCGGACTGGAATGCCGTGCCGCGGCTTGGAACGATCTTCGGCAGCGTGGCGAGAATATCGGTCCAGACCGCCTGCCCGCCCCAATAGGGGTGCTTCTCCTTCACGAAGGGATCGTCGATGGCTGACAGCAGCGAGGGAACGAGGCCGAAGGATTTCAGCATCGTCACCTGGCCCTCATTCGTGGTCAGCGCGTAATCGATGTATTTCCATGCGGCTTCCTTGTGGTCGGACGTCGAACTGATCGCCAGCGAAGACCCGCCGAGATTGGCCGCATGCGGACCGTCAGGCGTGAGGCTCGGCATCAGATAGACGCCCCATTTGCCCGCGAGATCGGGCGAGCCGGAGCGGATCGTGCCCTCGTACCAGGCGCCATACATCTGGCTTGCCGCCTTGCCGGCGGTATTGGCCTGGATCTTTTCATCCCAGATCGCCGCCGTGATGATGCCGGCGTCCTTCATTTCCTTGACCTTTTCAAGGGTCGCGACACAGGCGGGCTGGTTGATGGTAATGTTCTGGCCATCGGTCGAAAAGTAACCGCATCCCTGCTCATTGGCGATCATGCGGAACCATTCGCTATCGCCGTTGAAGTCGGCCTGCGCCATGACCGTTCCGGGATTGGCAGCCATGACCTTCTTGCCGGCGGCGATGAAATCATCCCAGCTCTTGATGGTGGCCGGATCGACGCCCGCCTTTTCATAGAAGTCGCGGCGATAGAAAACCGCTACCGGGCCGGAGTCCCACGGAACCGCATAGGCGACACCGTCAACCTCCAGTTCCGTGCGCTTGAAATCAGGAAAAAGCGCCTGTTTCTCAGGCGTATAGCCAAGCTCGGTCAGATTGGCGAAACAGTCTGGGAAACGGCTCCAGAACAGTTCCGCTTCGAAATTTTCAATGGTGACGATATCAGGAAGACCATCGCCCCCGGCGGCGCACGCAGCCAGCGTCTTGTCAAAAACCTGATTGTTTCCAAGGTCTTCAACGACGATCTTGATATCCGGATTCTGCTTGTTGAAGCCCTCTACCGTGGATTTCAGCGCGGAAGCCGCGACATTCCAGCTCCAGATGGTGACGGTTTCGGTTTGCGCGAAAGCCGGGGCTGTAAGAAGCAGCACAGCTGTAGACGCGCCAAGAAATTTCAAGCACATTGAAAACCTCCCTTTTTCAATTGCCGTTCTTCAGCGAACATGGGCACATTACCGGCGGCAGGAAATCTGTCTCGTAAAAAGGGAACATCGATTTGGCGGAAAGTAAGATTGCTGAAAGAGCCTTCTACCAGCCGGGTGCAAGCAGCATCGAAGGCATGCCGACAACCCTTCAGCTTTTTCACAATCACCCGCCCATCATGCTCAGGCCACACTGGCACGCGCAGGTGGAGGTGAATTACGTGATGGCGGGATCGGTGCATTATCGCATGGGCGATCATGACCTTACGCTTAATTCCGGCCAGATGTGCATCTTCTGGGGTGGCCAGCCGCACCAGATGGACCACTCTTCCGACGATTCGTTTTACGCCGGCGCGCATCTTCCGCTCGTGCACTTTTTCCGCATGCGCCTGCCCGCTACCGTTTCCAGCCTGCTGATGGGCGGTGCGACGATGGTGAGTGCTGAGACGGACAAGGCAGACGCCGAAAATTTCGGCCGCTGGTTTCGCTATGTCACCTCCGGCGACCCGGCGAAAGCCCAGCACGCGGTGGAAGAATTGCTGCTCAGGGTCGAGCGGATGTTCCTCGAGCCATACGCCGTCATATCTTCCGCCGCCAGCGGCAAACGCAGAGAGAATGATGAGGGCATGGCGCCCTCCATCGGCGTGGTACGCATGTGCGATTTCATTGCCGCCAATTTCCTCGACGATATCGACGCAACCGACATCGCCCGCGCCGCCGCGCTTCACCCGAAATATGCGATGAACCTGTTCCGCAAATCCACCGGCATGACGCTGATCAAATATCTGACCCTGCTCCGTCTTTCGCGCGCGCAGGCCATGCTGATGACGGGCAAGGACAATATCCTGCAGATCGCCATGGAAAGCGGTTTTGGCTCGGTCAGCGCATTCAACAAGGCATTCCGCCAGATATCAGGCATGTCGCCCTCCGATTTCCGCCGCGACATGCGGGCGGCGGCGGCTTAGGGTACCCTCCTCATTCCTGTGCTCGTCACAGGGATGAGGTTGAGTGAGCACCCCAACCCTTAGCCACCCATCTCTTCAAAATCGGGAAAAGCGGCGCTGCGCTGCCGCGCCGCCTGGCGATAAGCCCGGGGCGAGCTGCCCAGCATTCGCCGGAACATCGTTGTAAAAGCGGGGATGTTTTCATAACCGGCATCCAGCGCCACGTTCGTCACGGCCTCCCCCGCCGCCAGCCGCGGCAGGGAGGCGAAGATGCAGGCCTGCTGACGCCATGTGGCGAAGCTCACCCCCAGTTCCTTGCGAAACAGACGCGTAAAGGACCGGCGGCTGATACCCATGGCCGCCGCCCAGTCATCGATCTCCACCCGCGCCACGGGCCTGTTGAGGAAATCCCGGCAAAGCGCTGCCAGCCGCTGATTGTCCGGAAATGGCAAACCCAAAGGGCGTTCCGGCAGGCGGTTCACTTCATCCAGCAAAAGTGCGCGCACGAGACCCTGCCGGTGAAAAGCAGCTGGCTGATGTTCCTCGGCCAGCAATTCGGAAATCAGGCTCGAGGCGAGATCTGTTATTTCCACGACCCTTGGAGACGTTGCCTGGAAGAGATCGGGATGGACGTAGATGGAGTGCATCTCGACATTGGAGATGACTTCGGCCTCATGTTGCAGACCGGCGGGAATGAGCAGCCCGTGACCCGGCGGTATCATCCAGCGCCCATCCGCCGTGCTGACCAGCACCACCCCCCGGCGCGCGCACCATATCTGCACGCGACTATGGTTATGGGGCGGAGTGCGATGCCCCGTCGGATAGATGCGATGGAGCGCCAGCACCGGCTCATTGGTGCCGTCGATCAATTTCAGGCTGCGCTCATGCTCCTCGAGCGTCACACCGACTGTCTGTCGCGATTTGATTTTTGCCATTTGGCCCACTCACAAAGAAACTCGTCCAGAACACAAATGCAGGCCAGACACAATATGAATAAAAGCGGGAGCAAATAAAGACATGTTTCCCGTTTCATCGGCGGGGATCTGGAGAGGATAATTTATGGCCACCGTCACCAGCACCGGGTTCAACCCGCAACGCACGGCGTTTTCAATCATCGCAGCCGCGAGCTTCTGCCACATGCTGAACGACATCATGCAATCGCTGCTGACGTCGCTTTACCCGTTGCTGAAAGCCAATTACGCGCTCGATTTCGTACAGATCGGACTGCTTACCTTCGCCTTTCAGGTCACGGCATCGCTGCTGCAGCCGGTCGTCGGCATGGTGACAGACCGTTGGCCCATGCCGTTTTCCCTGCCCGTGGCCATGCTCTCCACCTGCGCCGGCCTCATCACGCTCGCCTTTGCCCATAGTTTCGAGGTTCTGGTGATTGGCGCCTGCCTCATCGGCATCGGCTCGGCGATCTTCCATCCCGAAGCCTCGCGCGTTGCCCGCCTGGCATCCGGCGGCCGCCATGGTCTGGCGCAGTCCTTCTTCCAGGTGGGTGGGAATACCGGCACGGCCATCGGCCCGCTGCTCGCCGCCTTCATCGTCATTCCATTGGGCCAGTCGAGCCTCAGCTGGTTCTCGCTGATTGCGCTCCTCGGCTTCGGCGTGCTCTCCTGGGTCGGCGTCTGGTATACCCGCCACCGCCGCGCAACCGTCGGCAAGGCTCCGGCCAGCCGCGCCCTGCCGCTCTCACGCGGAACCGTGATGATGACGCTTCTGGTGCTGGTGGTTCTGACCGCCACCAAGAATGCCTATCTCGCCAGCCTGTCGAGCTACTTCACCTTCTACACCATCGACAGGTTCGGCCTTGGCGTGCAGGACGCGCAGGTACTGCTGTTCCTCTTCCTCGGGGCTTCGGCACTGGGCGTGTTCTTCGGCGGCCCGATCGGTGACCGTTTCGGCTCGCGCGTCGTCATCTGGTTCTCGATCCTCGGCGTCATTCCCTTCGCGTTGATGCTGCCCTATGCGAACCTGTTCTGGACAGCCGTTCTGGTCGTCGTCATCGGCTTCGTCTTCTCTTCCGCTTTCTCGGCCATCGTCGTTTTCGCGCAGGAGCTTGTGCCGGGCCGCGTCGGCCTCATCGCCGGCATGTTCTTCGGTTTCGCCTTCGGTTTCGGTGGCATCGGGGCTGCGGTTCTGGGGGTCTATGCGGATAAGGAAGGCATTGAATTCGTCTACCGCATCTGCTCCTACATGCCGCTGCTCGGCCTTTTGACGGTCTTCCTGCCGAAACTGCCGAGCCACCGCTAAAAGCCTCGCGTTCAACGCTTTTCAACACGGCGGTCACCTGTGATACTCGGGTGACCGCCGTATTCCGTTGAGCAAAGCCCTACCCATGCAAATCCCGATAAAATCGATCCTCGTTTTCCACGCCGCGGCAAGGGCGGGCAGCATTTCCCGGGCGGCGGAAGAGTTGAGCGTGACACCTTCGGCCGTTTCCCAGCAGATCCAGCTGCTGGAAGGCCAGCTCGGCACGACGCTGATGGCGCGGACGGGCCGCAAGGTGACATTGACGGAAGCGGGCGAGCGCTATTTTTCGATGATCACCGCCCAGATCGAGCAGATATCCGACGCCACCGACAGCATTCGCGGTTTCCGTTCCGTCACGGCACTGACGATCCGGGCGACGCCGACCATTTCCAACAAATGGCTTCTGCCGCGTCTCGGCTCCTTTCTGGAGGAGCATCCTGAACTGGAAGTGCGCTTGGACGGCACCAACGAGCCGACCGATTTTTCGCAGGAGATCGTCGATGTGGAGCTGCGCCACGGCGATGGTCGTTGGCCGGGCCTCTTCGTGGAAGGGCTGGTGGAAGAGGAATTCCTGCCGGTGTCCTCACCGGACTATGCCGCCACCGGAAGCCTTCAGGCCGCCGATCTGCTCGAACTGCGGCTCATTCATTCGGTGAAGGCGCAAGCGCAGTGGACGCACTGGTTCCCGATGGCGGGCGTGCATTCAGACAAAAGATGGCGGCGCGTGCTGTTCGACCGCAGCCATATGGCCATCGACGCCGCGGCCGGCGGTCTGGGCGTCGCGCTGGAAAGCACGCTGATGATGGAACGGGAACTGAGCACCGGGGCGCTTGTCTGCCCCGTCATCGACGCACCGCGCATCAAGCTCGTTACCCAATGGATCGTTTGCCCGCATTCTCACCTGCGGCAGCGAAAGGTGACGCTTTTCCTGGAGTGGATGCGAAAACAACGCGACGAGTGGCGTGACCGTCGCGTTGTCTGAGTTTTCAGGCGTACTGTTTCGGCTCAGTAGAGACCCATCAGCCGTATCGGCCCAAGCGTCAGGATCGGGAAAAGCACCAGCGCAAATATGGCGAGCGTCAGCACCGTCATCGGCGCCAGCGAACCGCGGATGACATCCTCGATCTTCATGTTCGCGACCTGGGCTGCGGCAAACAGGCAGACCCCGACTGGCGGCGTCACCAGCCCGAGCGTCAGCGTCATGACAGTCACGATCAGGAAATGGATTGGATCGATACCGAGCGCTTCGACCGGCGGCATCAATACCGGAATGAGGATGAACATGGCGGGGATCGCTTCCATGAAAATGCCGATGATCAGCAGGAACACGAAGATCACGAGCATGCCCGTCATCGGCCCGAGGTTCATCGCCCTCAAGAGTTCGGCGACCTGTTCCGGCAGGCCGTCAAAGGTGAAGACCCAGGCAGCCAGCTGCGAAGTGGCGGCGATGAACAGGATGGTTCCGGAAATGCGTGCCGTCGAGATGAGGATTTCCGGCAGTTCGCGCACCGGCAGCGTGCGGTAGACGATGACGCCGAGCACCGCGACATAAACGACCGCGATGGCAGCGGCTTCCGTCGGCGTGAACAGGCCGCTGGCGATGCCGATGATGAGGATCAGCGGGGTGAGCATCGGCAGGATGGCGCGAAGTCCGGTGATGACAACCAGACGGAAGTTGAAGGGGGTCGGCGGGTTATATCCGTAGTGCACGGAATAGAAGTGATTGAAGACCAGGAAGGCGAAGGCGATGAAGAGGCCGGGCACCAGGCCCGCGATCAGCAATGTGCCGATGGACACGTTGGCGATGGAGCCGGCAATGACGATCAGGATCGACGGCGGAATGATCGAGGAGAGCGTGGAGGTGCAAAGCGTCATGCCGACGGCATAACCCTTCGGGAAGCCATGCCGCTCCATCGCCTTGATCTCGATGGCGCCGACAGAGGCGATGTCAGCGACGGACGAGCCGGAGACACCGGAAAAAATCACCGAGGAGATGACGTTGACGTGACCGAGGCCGCCGGGCAACCAGCCCACCATGGCCTCGGCGAAATCGAAAATGCGCTCCGCCACACGCCCCCGCTCCATGACGGTGCCGACGAGGATGAACAGCGGCACGGCGACGAGCAGGAAGGAGTTCATGGACGAGAACATCGTCTGCGACAGCAGGTCCATCGGCATGGAGGTAAAGAGCCAGAGCGTGCCGACGCTGGCGAGCGCCAGCGCAATGGCAAGCGGTACACCGAGCATGCTGAGACCGAAAAAGGCGACGAGAAGAAAGACCGACATGGATCAATGTCCTGCTGAAATGGAGATGTCGGCGTGTGCGATCTCGTCCGCCGGCAGGCCAAGCTCGGGAAGCGCGATGAGCTCCCGGCGGCTGCGCAGCGATTCGACGATGGCGAGCACGGCGATGATGGCGGAAACCGGCAGAACGATGCCGATGGTCCACATCGGGATGGGAAGCGTGGCGGCGGTTTCGTTCATCATGACCTGCTGGCGCACCATGGTCAGGCCCGTCCAGCCCATCATGCCGAAGAAGAACACGGATGAACCGACGTAGATCGGCACCGCGAGCCGCCGGAAGAAGCGGTGAAACAGCACGAGAAACACCACAACACGGGCGCTTTCAACGGTGCGGAAGCCGGCGGCGAGGCCCAGAAACACCATCCAGATAAAGAGAAAGCGGGTCGCTTCCTCGGTCCAGGGGAGAGGACTGCCGATGAGGCGGCCAATGACCTGGAGGAGCACGACGATGAGAATGCCGGCGCAGGCCGCGCCTGCGGCCACATCGGCGATGAGTCTTACGATGGTGCCGAGCACCGAAGGTTTCGTATCGTTCATGACAATACCCTTCCACTGCTGAAACCGGATATCCGGTAAAACGAATGCCACCCTGCCCTCACGGCAAGACGACCCTGCCTGACATTTGGGAAGGCCGGATCGAAACCCGGCCGTCCGTTTGCGGAAAGGTCAGTTCGTCTTGAGGAACGCCTGCGTCTTGTCGAAGAAGGCCTGATCCTTCACCAGAGCGGAGAATTTCGCCGAAAGGCCGGCCGCCACGGCCACGAAAGCCTTGCGCTCGTCATCGGTCAGCGCGTTCACCTCCATGCCGTTCTTTTTCAGCGTTTCCAGTGACTTGTCGATATCGGCAGCGTCGTTCTGCGCCTTCCAGGCCTCCGTTTCCACGGCAGCCTCCTTGAGCGCGGTCTTGAAGTTCTCATCAAGACCTTCAAAACGGGCAGGATTCATGCCCAGCACCCAGGCGTCGGCGATGTGGTTGCTGATCGTCAGGTATTTCTGCACCTCGTAGAGTTTGGCGCTGACCGGCACATTGACCGGATTTTCCTGCCCGTCGACCACCTTGAGCTGGAGGGCATTATAGACTTCGGCAAAAGCCATCGGCGTCGGGGCGGCCCCCATGGCGCCGAAGAATTCAACCCAGAGCGGATTGTTCGGCACCCGCAGCTTCATGCCCTTCAAATCGGCTGGGGATTTGATCGGCGCCCTCGAATTGGTGATCTGGCGCAGCGGCCGTGACCAGAGATCGAGCCCGAGAATGCCGATCTTGCTCAGATCGCTGGAAAGCTCCTTGCCGAGATCGCTGTCGAGATAGACCCGAAGCTGGTCGATATCGCGGAACTGGTAGGGGATGGCGATAGCTGTGAATTTCGGGTTGAACGTCGCGTAGAGCGATGTCGAATTCAGGAGCATGTCAAGCGAGCCGCCGGCAAGCTGCTTGACGCCCGCCGAAGGATCGCCGCCATAAAGCGTACCGTTGGGGAATACCTTGATCTTGAGCTTGCCGTCGGTCTTTTTTGAAACCAGTTCCGCGAACTTGTTGGCGGAAAGCGTGATTTCGGAATTGTCTGCATCCGGCGTCGACAGGGTCAGCGTCTCGGCCCGTGCAATCGATGCGACCAGCATGGTGGCGGCAAGGGCCAGCCCGTAAAGTTTTGAAATTTTCATGTGTTCCTCCCTTTGTTGTGTCTTAAACAGTTTCGAGCGTTCCTCCGAACGCATTCATGCGCTTAATTTCAAGGATCACACCGCTGTGATCAAGCTCGCCCGCGCCATGCTCGACCATGGAGCGAAACAGCCGGTCAACCTCCTCGCTGACCGGTAATGTCAGGCCGCGGCTTCTGGCGAAGGCCAGTGCCGTGGACGTATCCTTGACCTGATATTTCGCCGGCCCGCCGGGGCGGAAATCGCCCTCAACCATGCGTTTTCCGTGCTGACGGAAGACGGTGGAATCGGCAAATCCGCCAAGCAGGGCGTGGCGCACCTGTGCCGGGTCCGCTCCCCCTTCTTCCGCAAGGGTGAGAGCTTCGGCAACGGCGCAGATTGTCGAGGCGACGATCAGCTGATTGGCAAGCTTGGCCAGAGAGCCGCAGCCCACCGGCCCTACGTGCGTGACGCGGCCAAGAAAACCGAGGAGCGGCCGCAGCGCATCCACATCCCGCTGTTCACCCCCGGCCATGATGGCGAGCGTTCCTTCGATCGCTCCCTTTTCACCGCCGGACACGGGCGCATCGACATATCTGACGCCGCATGCCATGGCGGCTTCAGCCTGTTCCATTGCAATTTCAACGGGAATGGAACTCATGACCAGCAGAACCGCACCGGGCTTCATGGCTGAAACGATGCCCGGCGAACCGAGCAGAACATCGTTGCAGACCGGCCCGGAACTCAGCATGCAGAGCACCACATCCGCTTCGGCCGCAGCCTCGGCAGCCGTTACAGTCGGCTGCACGCCCTTCTCTGCCAGAACCGCAGCCTTGTCGGCACTGCGGTTCCAGGCCTTGACGGAAAACCCGGCCTCTGCCAGGCGCGCCGCCATGGGTGCGCCCATGATGCCCGTACCGATAACGGCAACCTGGCGGATGTCTGCCATCGTTCCCATCCTTCAAAGCCATTGCCGGTTCAGGAAGCGCACCGGCAGTTCTTCTTCGATAAGCGCCGGAAACGCCTCGCGGAAGCGGTCGAGATGCGGTGTCTTCAGGTGGTCGTCAAAAGCCTGTTTGTCGTCATAGACCTCGTAGAACACCACATTGTTTCCCGTTTCCGGCCGCACCACGTCGAATTGCCGGCAACCCGGTTCATCACGAACCGAATGGGTGGCGTCATCACGCGCAGCGTCGAGAAAGGCCTCCATCGCGTCGGGCTTGACCCGAAATTCCGCTATCACCACGAAAGCCCCCTTCGACATGTCCTGATCCCCGCCCGTCACGCCGCAGCGTCCTTTTGCGGGCGGAAGCGGTTTTCCATGTCCTGACGCAGCTTCACCACGTCGAGATCGTTGACCAGCTCCACATCGTCGAAGCTGACGATCTGGTCTTTCCTGATGGCGCGCTTCAGCTTGACGTTATGGGCGAGGCCGATCGGCAGCGCTTTCATGTCCAGGCTGCGGGTCGCTGGAATGGCGTTCGCCCAGACCGCATAACCGCCCTCACCGTCCAGCATTTCGCCGGGCTGCATGTCCTTCTTGGCGGTGGCGACGGCATCGCCGCGGAACTCCTTCGAGCAGCCGGTTGCCTCGTTTCGCAATACGGCAGAGAGCACGCTGATCGAGGTTTCGAGTCCGATGATATGGAACGGACGCCACATGGAGGCGTACCAGCCGGACGGATCGGTCAGCAGGCCATATTGCTTGAAGCAGGCGCGGGCATATTCATTATGCGCCTTGAACGTGACGAAGACGCCGTAACGGATGTTGTTGAACACCTCGCGTCCATCCGGCTCCTGGCTCGCGGCGATATCCACCAGGCCTGAACGGGCCATGCGGCCGCCATCGGCGGCGGGACGGAAAACACGGGCGAGATCGTGCAGGCCGGCGGGCGGGAAAGCCAGACCGTCATCCGGGCAATCCAGCCCCGTACCATTGGCGACAGCCGCCATTTCGATGGCTGCCTTGGTGCCATCGGTGAAGGAATTATACATTTTCGGATTGAAGTCGCCCTTGGCCACTTCCTCGTCCGTCCAGCCGAAATAACCCCAGACCGTGTCCGGCGTCGAATAGCGGTAACGCGGCTCGAAGTTCATGCCCTTGCCGGCGGAAACGACCTCGAAGCCGGTGGCGCGCGCCCAGTCGACAAGCTCGCAGATCAACGCCGGCTGGTCGCCGTAAGCCATGGAATAGATCAGGCCCTTGGCGCGGGCCTTTTCGGCAAGGATCGGGCCGACCATGACGTCGGCTTCGACATTGACCATGACGACGTGTTTGTTGTGGTCGATGGCGCCCAACGCGTGGCGGGCACCGGCCAGCGGATGGCCGGTGGCTTCGATGACGCATTCGATCTCACCGCAGGCGAAAAGCTCGTTCACGTCGTCGGTCACATAGGTCTTGCCGCTCTTCAGCGCCTCGGCGCAGCTCTTCGCATCGTAGCGCTCCTTCGGCCAGCCGACGCGATCCAGCGATTCCTTCGCCTTTCCGACATTGAGGTCCGCAACGGCGACCATGTGGAAACCGGCGATGCGCTGCGCCTGCGCCAGCACCATGGAGCCGAACTTGCCCGCGCCGATGAGACCGACGCGGACAGGCCTGCCGCCGGCCGCACGTTCTGACAGAAGAGAATAGAGGTTCATGTTTCATCATCCTTCGCTGGGGAAATTGCTGGCGAGAATGTCCAGTCAGCCCGGCGAAAACCATGCGATACCGCGGCTGCGAGGCTCCCCTCACGGCACTGGAGACATGGCAATCTGACGTTCCTCCCGAAGCCCGGCACACCTGTGCGCCGGCTCTCGCGGTCGCCTCCCAAAGCAACCTTGAGAACAGAGTAGGAGCGTTCAAATATTAGTTCTATTTAGAAAATCACATTTTTATTTTAGTTTTTCTAACGATCCTCAGGCCGATTTCCGCAGCATCAGATCGGCGCTGAGCAGGATGCGCTCCCGCATTCGGGTGGCATCGTCTGCCTCCTCGTTCAGTTTCTGAAACAGCAGCTCGATCGACAGCCTGCCGATCTCGTTGTAGTTCTGCGCCACGGTGGTGATGGGCGGGTAGGCATAACGCGCCAGCGGATGATCGTCATGGCCAGCGACCCTCAGATCGTAATCGGCGCCGTGGCCAACCCTGATGCCCTTCTGAAAAGCTGCGGCGATGACGCCGAAGGCGATGCGGTCATGGGCGCACAGGATCGTCCGCGACGGCAGAAGCGTGCGCCGTTCCAGAAGCCGGCCTGCTTCCTCGAAAGCAAACCGTTCAAACTCCCATGTGATGTCGCCCGGGACGTTAATCACATGTGGCTCGAAGCCGAGCTGTTGCATGGCCTCTACATAGGCCGTGCGGCGCGTGGCGGCATTGGTATTGACCTGCGGCATATCGAAGAAACAGGGCGGCTCTCCCGACCGGCAGAGATAATCCACCATCAGTCCCACGCTCTGCCGGTTATCTGTGCCGACAAAGGCGGACGTCTCGTCGAGTGGCGAATCCACATAGACGATCGGGACAGTGGCCGCGAGTTGCTCCAGCGTAGCGCGATGGGATTTGACGCCAAGCGGCGCGATGATGGCACCCGCCACATTCATCGACTTGAAGGTGCGGATGGCGCGGTCTTCGATTTCGGGCTTGCCGTCCGATGAAAGCACGAAGGCGAGAAACCCGGCTTCGCTCGCAATGAGCTCGATACGGCTCGTGAGCGCCATATAAAAGGGGTCGGTGGAACTCGGGATGATGATGCCGATGATGTTGGAACGGCGGCGGTTGAGGTTGACGGCGAAAATGTTCGGCCGAAACCCAGATTTCTTCAGCGCATCCTCGATGGCATCCCGCGTCTTCTTGCGGACCGAGGCCGGGTCATTGAAGTATTTCGAAACGGTCGGGCGGGAAAGGCCGACAAACTCCGAAAACTCCTCCATCGTCCTGATAGATTTGGCCAAAGTGCTTGCCCCCATGAACGTCACAGGTGGCACTTTACATCGACGGGCCTTCGCACGAAAAGCCGGTCCGATGCGGTTATCAACGGCCAAACGATCAATCGGCCGCAAATTAGAGTTTTATAGTGGTCGGATCGGACAACTCGAAAGCTCCGGTCCGTCCCTGTCAGGGCGAAAAGTCGACGGGGGTGGACGGCCAGAACCGATGGCAAGCTCGAGCTCAGGCTCGGTCAGGCCGTTTCATCACGCCGACGACAGCAGAGCGATCCCGGCCTGAATGATACGAGCGAAATCAGGGTGGCCGAAGCCACCCTGAAACTTTTCGGCTGAACGGCGGTCTTATTGCCCGAGTACAGCGGCCGAGATGGTCTCGATATTGTGGTTGACCATGTCGATATAGGTCGCGGCCGGGCCATCGGCCGTGGAAAGCGCGTCGGAATAAAGCGTGCCGCCAACCTTCAGGCCGGTTTCGCTGGCGATCTGGTCGATCAGCCGCTTGTCGGTGATGTTTTCGACGAAGATGGCCGAAGCCTTGTCGTGTTTGACCTGGTCCACCAGCTTGGCGACATCGGCGGCAGAGGCTTCGGACTCCGTCGAGATGCCCTCCGGCGCGAGGAAATTCAGGCCATAGGCATGATCGAAATAACCGAAGGCATCATGCGAGGTGATGATGACGCGCTTCTCCGGCGGGATCGCGGCGATCTCCGTCTTCACCTTCTCGTTCAGAGTGGCAAGCTTGGCGACATAGGCGTCGGAATTCGCGGTATAGGTCGCGCAGCCGGGTTTGTCGGCCTTGCAAAAGGCGCCGGCTATGTTCTTCACGTAGATTTGGGCATTCTTGATGGACTGCCAGGCATGGGGATCGTACTCGCCATGATGGTGATGTCCTTCGTGGCCATGGTCGTGATCGTGGGCGTCAGCCGTTTCGTGCTTGTGGCCGGCTTCCCCGGTCTTGTGGTCGTGAGCCTCCTCTTCCTCGGCCTCAGGATGGGCGTGGCCGGCGGGCTCGTCGGAAAGCCTGAGCGGCTCGACACCCTTGGTCAGCTCGACAACTGGCGCCTTCGTGCCGCTCGTTTCAATCAGCCGCTTCAGAAAGCCTTCGAATTCCAGGCCGTTGACCAGCACGACATCCGCCTTGCTGACGGCGACAGCATCGGCAGGGCGCGGCTCATAGACATGGGCATCGCCATCCGGCCCGACGAGCGTGGTGACCTCCACACGATCCCCACCGACATTTTTCGCGAAGTCGGCGATGATCGAGAAGCTGGCGACGACCTTCAGTTCGGCGGCGGAAGCCTGCGCCGTCAGAACCGGTGAGAGGGAAAGAAGACTGGCGTACGTGGCTAAGCGGAAGGTTTTGAACATTGGATTCTCCTGTTTCAAAGGCTGTTTTCAGGCCGCGCGGTGGCGGCCGGAACCGAGAAGATCGATGAGCACGCCGCGCGTGCCGAAGAGGATGGAGAGCACATAGACGGCGCCCGCCGAAAGGATGATCGCCGGGCCCGATGGCAGCGACGCGTGATAGGACAGGACAAGACCGGCAAAGCAGGACACCATGCCGATGCCGATGGAAATGAAGCACATGGGCGCGACGCGGTTTGACCAGAAGCGGCTGGCGGCAGCCGGCAGCATCATCAGCCCGACTGAAAGGAGCGTCCCCAGCGCCTGAAAGCCACCCACGAGATTGAGCACGACGATGCCGAGGAAGAGGAAATGCACCGGGCTGCCCCATCTGCTGACCGAGCGCAGAAAGAGCGGATCGAGGCATTCGGCCACGAGCGCCCTCCAGAAGGTGATCATCACCGAAAGCGTAATGACACAGATGCCGCCGATCAGTCCGAGCGCCTTATTGTTCAGCGCCAGCACCGTGCCGAACAGAACGTGCATCAGGTCGACGCTGGAGCCACGCCATGAGACGAGCAGCACGCCGAGCGCCAGCGAAATCAGATAAAGCGCGGCGAGAGAGGCGTCCTCCTTCTGAACGGTGAAACGCGACACCGCGCCGGCCCCCAGCGCGACCACGAGGCCAACGACGAGCCCGCCAATCGTCATCGGCAGAATGTCCAGCCCATAAAACAGAAAGCCGACAGCAGCGCCCGGCAGGATGGCGTGCGACATGGCATCGCCCGTCAGGCTCATGCGGCGCAGCATCAGAAAAACCCCGACGGGGCCGCAGCTGACCGCGAGGATCAGCGCACCGGCAAGCGCACGCTGCATGAAGACATACTGGATGAAAGGATCGATGAAGATATCAGCCATGGCTATTCGAATTCGCGTGGAAGTGGGCGTGGGCGTGCGGCGGCGCCGCCGGATCCGGAGGGAGCGGAGGGGAAGCCGGCGCGCACCAAGGCGCATTCGCCTCCCACGCCTCATGGAAATGTCGGGCCTGGCGAAGATTCTCTGCCTGCAGGACTTCAGCCGTTGGACCAAGCCCGACCAGCCTTCGCGCCAGGAAAAGCGTCTGGGGAAAATGCTGCTGCACGAGCTGGTGATCGTGAAGTACGGCCAGAACGGTGCGCCCTTGCGCCACCCATGCCTTGATCAGCACCAGCAGGTCGGTCACCGTCCGCTCGTCGACGGCATTGAAGGGCTCATCGAGCAGAATGAGCTGCGCATCCTGCAGCATGGCCCGGGCAAAAAGGGCACGCTGCATCTGGCCACCCGAGAGGGAGTCGATATTTCGCCTTTCAAAACCGGACAGTCCGACCGCTTTCAGCGCTTGGTCGATCGCCGTCCGATCTTCGGAACGGTGTCGTCCGAGCAGGCCGCGTCTCGGCCAGAGACCAAGGGCCACAAGGTCTCGTACTTGAGCGGGAAAGGACCGGTCCAGCTCCGACTGTTGCGGCAGATAGGCGACGGAGATCGCCGGACTAACCCGACATTCGCCGCCAAGCGGCTTCAAAATGCCGGCGATGCCTTTCATCAACGTGGATTTTCCCGAGCCGTTGGCGCCGATAACGGCGGTAAGCGAGCCGCAGGCAATACTACCATTGAGATGGTGCACCGCCGCCCGGCCGGCATATCCAAGGGTCAGATTTGAGAAGATAAGGCACGGATCGTTCATCGATCCCTCCGCAAGCAGGATGTCATTCGATGCCCCTTGATATGTAATGTTATTACATTCGTCAAACGAATATGTAATGAAATAACATTTACTGGTGGAGGCGGACTGGCACGCTGTCCCCTCCGGGGCTAGGCCGTTGCTGGCAAACGGCGAATTATTCATCCACACGCGTAACCACCACGCTCATGCCGAAAGCAATTTCTCCCTCACCTGTTGACATGCCCCATATATGTAATGTTATTACGTTACATATGATAACGATGCGCGCCGGATCGTTTCCCGATGCCCCGACGTACCCGCCGAGGTCCACTCGAAACACGTTTACAGAACGAGGTCCAAATGTCGAAAAAACTACCTGTCACCGTGCTTTCCGGCTTTTTAGGCGCTGGCAAGACGACGCTTCTGAACCACATTCTCGCCAATCGCGATGGTTTGCGCGTGGCCTTGATCGTCAACGACATGAGCGAGATCAATATCGATGCGGCGCTGGTTCGTGACGGCGGGGCCAATCTCTCCCGAACCGAAGAGCAATTGGTGGAAATGACCAATGGCTGCATCTGTTGCACCCTGCGTGACGATCTTCTCAAGGAAGTGCGGGCGCTGGCGGAGCAGGACCGTTTCGACTATCTGCTGATCGAATCGACCGGCATCGCCGAGCCGCTTCCCGTCGCCGCGACGTTCGATTTCCGCGACGAGAATGGTCGCAGCCTTTCCGATGTTGCCCGGCTCGACACGATGGTGACGGTGGTGGACGCCGCCAATCTTCTCAACGATTACGGTTCGTCCGATTTTCTGGCCGACCGGGGCGAAACGGCAGGCGATGGCGACAACCGCACCATCGTCGATCTTCTGGTGGAGCAGATCGAATTTGCCGATGTCGTCGTGCTCAACAAGATCGGCACTGCAACGCCAGAGGAGCGGGATGACGCCCGCAAGATCATCATCGGGCTGAACCCCGATGCAAAACTCATCGAGGCCGATTTCGGCAAGGTGGCGCTGAAGGAGGTTCTGGGCACTGGCCGCTTCGATTTCGCCAGGGCCGAAGAACACCCTCTCTGGTTCAAGGAATTGCATGGTTTCAAGGACCACATTCCCGAAACCGAGGAATATGGCATTCGCTCTTTCGTCTATCGTGCCAAAAAGCCTTTCGACCCCGTGCCGTTCCAGCGTTTCATCGATCGCGCCTGGCCGGGGGTCGTGCGCGCCAAGGGTTTTTTCTGGCTGGCGACGCGGCCGCGTTATGTGGGAGAGATCAGCCAGGCCGGCGCCCTGGTTCGCACCGGCAAGATGGGTCTCTGGTGGTCCGCCGTGCCGAAAGAGCAATGGCCGCGCGAAAAGCAGTTCCTTGATATGATGAAGCCCTATCTCGACCCGGTCTTCGGCGACCGCCGGCAGGAAATCGTCTTCATAGGTTCCGATCCAATGAATGAAGCCCGCATCCGCGCCCAGCTCGATGCCTGCCTGATAGACACGGATGCCTTCACGCCCGATGCCTGGCGGCACCTGCCCGATCCTTTCGCCAGCTGGGACCGGCAGGCGGCTTGAGCGGTAGCTACCGATGCGGGGCAGTCGCAAACCGTCACTCCGGATCAGGTCTGTGTCCAGCGCGGTCAAGTCCTTGATCGCGAAAAACTCTTTTCACGGCGCAGACGCGCCGTGGCTGGATGCCGGATCCAGCCCGGCATGACGGAGGAGAAGCTTCATGAAAAATTCAACGTCACCAACGCGAGCACCACGTATCGCCCGACCTTCGCGATGGTGATCAGCAGCAGAAACACCGGCAGCGGCTCTTTCATGATGCCGGCCGCAACCGTTAGAGGGTCCCCGATGATCGGCGCCCAGCTGAGCAGCAGGGACCATTTGCCGTAACGCCGGTACCAGTTCTGCGCCCGTTGCAGCGCAGCCTCCCCGACCGGGAACCAACGTTCATGTCGAAAACGTTCGATGCCACGGCCAAGCAGCCAGTTGGCGAAGGACCCGGCGACATTGCCGACGCTCGCCACGACAACCAGCAGCCAGACGGGCTGGGATTTCAGAAGAATGAGCCCCGCAAGCGCCGCCTCCGACTGCATGGGCAGGATGGTCGCCGCAATGAACGCCGTCAGAAACAAACCCGCATATACAGCCAGATCGGCCATTCCGTGCCCTTCATCATCCACGAATCCCATCGCTGTCCCTGAAGTGGCGGATAAGGGCCGCGGCGGTCAAGCGGCTCTGCCGCGTGGAGGCGGGTTCTCAAGCTGAATTCGCGGCAATGGCGCGCACAATATCGTCATGATCCACCGCGAGAAGCGCCTTGTGGATGGATAATTGCCGGGTCGTACCGGAAACGGCGAGGATGACGATCACCGTTTCCCGTGGCGGGCAATCCGGCAGCGCGCAGGAAAGCTCGCTGACGGTAATACTGTCTTCCGGCTTGAGTTGCAGCAAATCGCGTGACCATTGCTTCAGAAGACGCGCGTGCGAGATGATCGCGGAGCCACTGCGTGCAAGCGGATTGTTCATGCCCTGCCCTTCCGCCTTGCCTGCGCGGCCAATGTGTCGAAAAGCTCGCGAATGGGCTTTTGCGGCATGTCCATGCCGATCAGCACGATACGTGTCGAACGATCTTGATCCGGCCAGCGCTCCAGGCGGGTAAGCGGATAAAGCCGATGCTGCACCGCGTGGGCGACAACCGGTCGCTCCGGATCATCCGTCGCCCCGAAAATTCCCTTGAGCCGCAGCAGACCGGAATGCACGTTGCTGGTGACGAGCTCGAGAAAAGTCACAATCGCCTGGGGGTCAAAAACCCCGTCAAAGGTGAGATTGAAGGCCTCGACCCCGACGCCGTGGCGGTTGATATCGTGCTGATGGGCCGCATGAAGGCTCAGCCTGTCGGCCGCAAGCCATGCAGGCGCATCCTCCGGCTTGCCACACAACGAATAATCCGATGCGTTGAACAACGACATCAGATCGAAATCGGCTGCATTGCGATCATGAAACGAGGCTGCGGGATTGAGATCGGCGAGGCTTTCGCGGTCCAGCGCCGCGTCATCGGCCAGATCGGTCTTCGTCAAAACGATGTGGTCGGCAAAGGCAAGCTGTTTCCAGCCCTCAATGAAGCTGTTGAGCATCGGCGGGCCCGAGACAACGTCGAAAGCCGTCACCACACCGGAAAGATGAAAATGCCGGGAGACGATGTGATCCCGCAGGCCCAGCGCCGGCGTGCCGCCGGCGATGAGGCTGTTGATGATCGGCGCAGGATCGGCGAGACCGGTGGTTTCGATGACAACCCGCGAGACATCAGGCATTACCCCTTCCAGAATGGCCTGATGCAGTTCGTAAAGCGAGGTGCGGATATCGCTCGTGGCGGTGCAGCAGATGCAACCCGTCGTCGTTCTGAAATATCGTTCGGACCCCGTCCGCACCAGACCGTGATCGATGGGCACCGAGCCGAATTCGTTGACGATCACGGCCGCATCCCGCATGGCCGGCTCAGCCAGAAGCGCGTTCAGCAAGGTGGTCTTGCCTGCACCGAGAAAGCCGGTAAGCAGGGTAACCGGCACCGTTCCCAAAGATGGCAGGCCAGCCGAATCGTCCCTGCGCTCAACCGCCTTTTTCCGCTTCAATCCGAACACATCCACCTCTTCGCCCGCACAAATTCACAGCAATATAATAGGTAATGTAATAACATATCAATCGCAACTATTGGATTTCGACAGGAGCGAATCCAGCGAAGACACGCGCCGGTGGCCAAGCGCATGAAAAAACCGCGGAACGAAGGAAATGGAATAATAAATCCGTTTCCTTCACTTTCGTTTTAATCGTTCCACGTTCTATTGCATTTTCGTTAGAGTTCGCTTTTAATCGGCAATGCTAATACAGAAAAGATCGCCCGCAGCCATATCGAGGAGGATAGGCTGCAATTAAGGGGCTGTATCTTTTACTGTTTTCATAATGGGAGGAATCGCCTTGAAAAAACTCAGCTACCGACTTGCTGCGGCATCCGCGCTTTCGTTTTTTGTCACATCGAATGCATATGCTGTGACTGAGATCCAGTGGTGGCACGCCATGACCGGCGCCAACAACGAAGTCGTGGATTCGCTTGCCAAGGAATTCAACGACAGCCAGAAAGACTACAAGGTCATGCCCGTCTTCAAGGGCACCTATCCCGAAACCCTGAACGCCGGCATCGCCGCCTTCCGCGCCAAGCAGGCGCCTGCCATCATTCAGGTCTTCGATGCCGGCTCCGGTGTCATGATGGGTGCTGCGGGCGCCATCAAACCGGTAGCGGACGTGCTGAAGGAAGGCGGCTACACCTTCAACAAGGATGAATATCTGGCAGGCATCGTCGCCTATTATTCCAAGCCTGACGGCACCATGCTGTCCTTCCCCTATAATTCGTCCTCGCCGATCCTCTATTACAACAAGGATATCTTCCAGAAGGCCGGCCTCGATGCCGCCAACCCGCCGAAGACCTGGCCGGAAGTTTTCGATGCCGCCAGGAAGATCAAGACCAGCGGTGCCGCGCAATGTGGTTTCACCTCCACCTGGCTGACCTGGATCCAGACCGAAAACTTCGCCGCGTGGAACAACGTCTCCTATGGCAGCAATGAAAACGGTCTCGGCGGCACCGATGTGAAGCTCGCCGTCAATGCGCCGCTCTTTGTCGAGCATTTCCAGGCGATTGCCGATCTGGCGAAAGACGGTGTCTTCCGTTATGGCGGCCGCACTTCGGAAGCCAAGCAGCTCTTCATGTCCGGCGAATGCGGTATTCTGACCGAATCCTCCGGCGGCCTTGGAGATATCATCAAGACCGGAATGAATTACGGCATCGGCCAGCTTCCCTATTATGAGGGCCATGGCCCGCAGAACACCATCCCGGGCGGCGCCAGCCTCTGGGTCTTCGGTGGCAAGAGCGATGCCGAATATAAGGGCGTAGCGGAATTCTTCCACTTCCTCTCCCAGACCAAGATCCAGTCTCGCCTGCATCAGGTCTCTGGCTATATGCCGGTCACGATCGCAGCCTATGAGGAAACCAAGAAATCCGGCTTCTACGACAAGAACCCCGGCCGTGAAACGCCGCTGCTGCAGATGATGGGCAAACCGCCGACAGAAAACTCCAAGGGTGTGCGTCTCGTGAACCTGCCGCAGGTGCGTGACATCATGAACGAGGAGTTCGAGGCGATGCTGGCCGGCAAGCAGGATGCGAAGGCAGCACTCGACAAGATAGTCCAGCGCGGCGACGCGGCCATCAAACAGGCCGCCGGCAATTAAACGATCCCCTGCCCCGCCCGCATCCTCTGACAGATGCGGGCGGCATTTCCATGTCATCAGGAGATCGCCGTGCAAAGCGTCGTATTCCCCAACAAGATCCTGCCCTATCTGCTGGTCGCCCCGCAGATCATCCTCACGGTGATCTTTTTCTTCTGGCCGGCCAGCCAGGCGCTCTATCAGTCCACCATGCGCGAGGATGCCTTCGGGCTGAACAGCAATTTCGTCGGCCTGGCGAATTTTTCCGCGGTACTTTCTGATGAAAGCTACCTCAACTCGCTGCAGGTCACCGTCGTTTTCAGCATCCTCACTGCGCTTGTCTCCATGGGGCTGGCGCTGCTGCTGGCAACGGCGGCAGACAGGGTGGTGCGCGGCAAGGGCTTTTACCGCACCATGATGATCATGCCCTATGCCGTCGCGCCGGCGGTGGCCGGCATGTTATGGCTTTTCATGTTCAATCCGGCCATGGGAACCTTCTCTTATATCCTGCGTCGCAACGGCATCATGTGGGACCCGCTGCTCAACGGCAATCAGGCCATGCTGCTCGTCGTCGCGGCGGCTGCGTGGAAACAGATCAGCTACAATTTCCTATTTTTTGTCGCGGGCTTGCAGGCAATTCCTAAATCATTGCTGGAGGCCGCCTCCATTGATGGCGCGCGCGGTTCGCGGCGCTTCTGGACCATCGTTTTCCCTCTGCTTGCGCCGACCACCTTCTTCCTTCTGGTCGTCAACACGGTCTACGCCTTCTTCGACACCTTCGGCATCATCCATGCGGTGACCGGCGGCGGCCCCGCAAAGGCGACGGAAACGCTGGTTTACAAGGTCTATAATGATGGCTTCGTGAACCTCAATCTCGGCTCATCCGCCGCGCAATCCGTGATCCTGATGGTGATCGTCATCGCGCTCACCGCCTTCCAGTTCCGCTTCGTCGAGAAGCGCGTGCATTACGGCTGAGGACGTCCTGATGATTGAAAATCGCCCCATCGCACGCGTGATTGCCCATCTGATGCTGGTGCTCGGCATCATCATCGTGGCCTTTCCGATCTACTACACCTTCATCGCTTCCTCGATGACGTCGAACGACATCATCCGGCCGCCCATGTCGCTGCTGCCAGGCGGCCATCTCGGAGAAAACTATACCGACGCCATGGTTGGCGGCGTGGAAAGGGTCGTCGGCGTCAGCCTCGAACGGCTGCTGTTCAACAGCTTCGTCGTGGCGCTGGCCATCGCCATCGGCAAGATCATCATCTCGTTCCTGTCCGCCTTCGCCATCGTTTTCTTCCGCTTTCCCTTCCGCATGGGCTTTTTCTGGATGATCTTCATCACGCTCATGCTGCCGGTGGAAGTACGCATCCTGCCCACCTACAAGGTCATCGTCGATCTGGGCCTGATCGACACCTATGCGGGGCTCACCCTGCCGCTGATGGCTTCAGCCACGGCGACCTTTCTCTTCCGGCAATTCTTTCTGACAATTCCCGGTGAAATGGTGGAAGCGGCGCGCATCGACAATGCGGGTCCGTTCCGCTTCATGCGCGATATCCTGCTGCCGCTGTCGAAGACCAATATCGCGGCACTTTTCGTGATCCTCTTCATCTACGGCTGGACGCAATATCTCTGGCCGCTGCTCGTGACCAACGACGCAAAGATGAACACGATCATCATCGGCCTCAAGCGCATGGTGGATTTTACCGATGCCTCGACGCCCTGGAATTATGTGATGGTGACGGCGATCCTCGCCATCATCCCCCCTGTTATCGTTGTGGTGCTGATGCAGCGCTGGTTCGTCAAAGGTTTGGTGGAGACCGAGAAGTAATGGCAAAAATTGCGCTGAAAGACGTCCGCAAGGTTTATGGCGGCAATGTCGAAGCCATCAAGGGCGTATCGATGGACATCGCCGATGGCGAAATGATCGTGCTCGTCGGTCCCTCCGGCTGCGGAAAATCCACCCTGCTGCGCATGATCGCCGGTCTGGAAGGCATTTCCGGCGGCCAGATCGTCATCGGCGACCGCGTCGTCAACGATCTGGAACCCTCAGACCGCGACATTGCCATGGTGTTCCAGAACTACGCGCTCTACCCGCATATGACGGTGCGCCAGAACCTTGCCTATGGCCTGAAGAACCGCAACACGCCGAAGGAGGAGATCGAGCGGCGTATCACGGAGGCGGCCAAGGCTCTCGAAATCGAACAATTCCTGGAGCGCAAGCCGCGTCAGCTTTCCGGCGGCCAGCGCCAGCGTGTGGCCATGGGCCGCGCCATCGTGCGCAAGCCCGCGGCATTCCTGTTCGACGAGCCGCTTTCCAACCTCGACGCCAAGCTGCGCGTGCAGATGCGCGTCGAAATCCGCCGCCTGCAGCGCTCTCTCGCCACGACAAGCGTTTACGTGACCCACGACCAGATGGAAGCCATGACGCTCGCCGACCGGCTGGTGGTGCTGAATGCCGGCCGCATCGAGCAGATGGGCACGCCGATCGAGCTTTACGAAAAACCGGCCACGACCTTTGTCGCCACCTTCATCGGCTCGCCCTCGATGAACCTGCTGAACCACGGGACGGCGACGGCCAACGGCTCTTCCGGTTGGTCGGTGATGGAAAGCACCGCACTGCCGCAGGGTGCTGCCACGCTCGGCATCCGCCCGGAAGACATCACCCTTGCCAGTGAGGCCCCCACCGACGCTGCATTTACCGGCACCGTGCAGGTGGACGCCGTGGAACTGGTGGGTGCGGAAAGTTACGTGCACGGCTCCTTCGCCGACGGCACCACCATCGTCTTCCGCGTCCACGGCCGCTCACAACTGCGCATCGGCGAAACGCTGAAAATCGCCGCCCAGGCAAAGGATTTCCATCTGTTCGATTCGGCGGGGAAGCGGATTTAAGCCACTGCGGGATGCCATTACTGCGACGTCCAGCATCTAAGTAATGGCGTCCCGTCGTGTTAGCCGCCCTTTCTCGCCGTGAAATGAAAGGTGAGGACATCACCTTGATAATGCTCGGAAAGCAAAACGTCCTTCATTCCGTTCCGACTGAACACCGCGAGGATGGCGATAGGATCATATTCCGACATTCGCATTGAAAGTGTATTCCAGCCTTTTCCACGCAGGAATCTATATGTTGCCGCCAGCACTGGCACATTGTGGCGCAGGTGATAGCGTAGGCGGTCTGACAAGCGGCGTTCAGGCCGTTTGACGCTCGCCTGGAGAATGGCGACACCGCTGGGGCCGACCTTAGACAGCAACTTGTCGATCAGCATCACACCCCTCCTGGCGTCTACATGCTGGAGAACGATGTAGCTGAGGACGAGGTCAAATTCGCCCGAAGCGTGACTTAAATCGTCGTCTGAAGGGACCATTTCGACATTTTTGACATTGTATAACTGGCAATTCTTAACGGCTTCGGCACGCATGTCTGGAGATAGTTCAACGCCGATTACGGTTTCAAAACGGGACGCAAGCGGTATGCTCATTCGAGCCACCCCGGCACCGAACTCAAGAACACGCCCTTTACCCAACGGCCCGCAATACTGTTCCGCACGACCCAGCATCCAAGAGACATTAGCTTCCCCGGTTGCGAAGAATTCCCCCTTCGTTGCCTCGATATTTGAAGTGTGAAATCGGTCTTCGGAATACACGCCGTAATATGGGTTTTTCCTGCCCCATTCCAGCCACTGCGTATCGCTCATAAAATCCCTCAAACATAAGCAGACAATAATATTTATATATGCACTCAATACAATAACAGATATTACTTTGCAAAACAAATATATCTACAATAAATTCTATTAATAACACACAAGCACAACCAAAAGATATATTACATATACTCGGACGAGCACTGACGTGTATTAAGGGGGTGATGCGGAAAGACGCGGTGAAGCAAACATCGCAAATTTCGACTGAACCCCCTTTCAGTTTTCAAATGAAAAGGGGTTCAAAAGCCTGAAATCCCGTGCTTCGCCTCCATGAACGGCGACCAATCAAGGGAGCGCCAACCTACCAGACGAGTTCCACCTGCGGCCGGCCATTGGAAGTTTTCTCAAGGGTGCGGCCGGAGGTATCGACATTGCAATGAACGCGCTGGCGGAAAGCGGAGAAGCTTTCGAAGGTCACGACATCCACGGGATCATCGAGATGCAGGGTCAGCCGGTAACGTTCGGGATCCCCGCCGAGCGCCTGCACGCCCAGAACGGAGGCCACGAAAGGCTGCCCGAGGTAAAAACCTTCCACCCTGGAACCCAGAAGATAGGGATTGAAGGCGGGACGATTTCCCGCGGCGGCATGTAGTGTATTCCAGTCGCGGAAGCCATATTGCGCAGCGATGAGTTCCAACGCCTTTGAATGGGTGATTGACTGCCCCTCATCCTCAAGAGCGGCACGCAGGCGCTTTGCCTGTTCTTTCAGCCCCTCAAGTGCGGGAAGCGGTTTGGACACGTTCATAACGGTTCTCCAACATGTGCATGCCGAATGTTCCGAAGGGGGTCCGCGTTGCCATCGACGACATGCAAAACATGGGATGACCGTTATCAAGAAAAGAGCTTCACCAGGGGCGCAAACGCGCCTGCGGACGGCCGGGGCTCTTGCCCGTGGCCGTCCCTATAGCCCAGAAAGCGCCGCCCGTCAAAGGCCGCGCTTCATGGATCTACCGTCAGAAACGATAGGTGATACCCGCGCCAATCAGCCACGGATCCAGCTTGGCCTTGCCGCTGATCGGCGTGCCACCGAGTTCCGCCGTCCAGTCGGTCTTGAGGAAGATCTTCTTCACGTCGAAGTTCACACCCCAATGCTCATCCAGCATATAGTCGAAACCGACCTGCACCGCGGCGCCCAGCTTGTTCTTGACGTCGAGATTGCTGAAACCGGGCTTTTCCGTCTGGTTGTAGAACAGCGAATAGTTCACGCCCGCGCCGATATAGGGCTTGAAAGCGCCGAAGTCGGTGAAGTGATATTGCAGCGTCAGTGTCGGCGGCAGCAGCCAGGTCTTGCCGACCGGCGTGCCGGCCAGCACGCCCTCGCCATTGATTTTGGCATAGGTGGTGCCGAGAATGAGTTCGGCGGCGAAGTTATCGGTGAAGAAATAGCTGATGTCGAGTTCCGGGATTACGGTATCCGAATAGGACAGGCCAGCCCCTGGCACACCGTCGACGCTCCCGCTGTCGTTGGTGATGACGCCGAGGCCGCGCACGCGCAGCATCCACGGGCTTGCCGCCGCAATCGCTTCCTCCGCAGTCGGAGCCGGCGCCGCCTGGGTCATATCAGCGGCTATCGCATCGGCGGAACCGAGCATGGCGGCAACGCCAATCGCAACACTGGCAAGCAAGGCGTTGTTTCTGTTTCTATTCGTCATTCCATCTCTCCTATAGCGCACCGCAGCCGGGCAAGTCCCCGGAACCGGCTGATGACGGCGGGCCTTGCGAATCTTCGCCTGCCGCAACCGCTTGGGAGCCACTATGACGAAGGGTGACGCAGGCCGATTGAGATGGATCAAACCGGGATGCCCTTCATGTATGGAAGCGATGAACCGGCAAGCATTGTGACAATTACGCAACAATGCCGTCGGGCGACCCGCCTACGGAAGTCGGAATACGGAGAAGGCCACATGCGCAGGCCTCCCCCATGCATATCACGCCGTCTGCGGCGTCAGGGTCGCGGAGCCCGGCTTTCGCAGCAGCAAGACCGAGACGGCGGCAATCATGCACATCAGACCGGCAATCTGCAGAGCGGGCATATAGGTATCGAAGTCGCTCTTGAAGAAACCGGCGCCAAAGGCGGCGGTGGCTGCCCCCAGCTGATGACCGGCAAAGACCCAGCCGAAAACAAGACCGGCCTTTTCACGGCCGAAGTTTTCCGCGGCAAGCTTCACCGTCGGCGGCACGGTCGCTACCCAGTCCAGCCCGTAGAAGACGGCAAAGACCGAAAGCTCCACGAAGCTGAAGCCTGAGAATGAGAGGTAAAGCAAGGACAGACCGCGCAGACCGTAGAACCAGAACAACAGGAAGCGATTGTCGAACCGGTCGGAAAGCCAACCGGCGAAGATCGTGCCGAAGAAGTCGAAAATGCCGATCACCGCCAGCGTTCCCGCCGCTGTTACCGCAGCCATGCCGAAATCGCCGCAGATCGAGATCCAGTGTGTCTGGATGAGACCGTTGGTCGAAAGTCCGCAGACGAAAAACGTGCCGAACAGCACCCAGAAGACGGGGTTGCCCGAGACGCTTTTCAGCGTCACCAGCGGCGATGCCAGCGTTGCGAGGAGATTGTGGTCCTGCTTGACCGGCTTTGTCACCACCGTCTCGCCATAGGCCGGCAAACCGACGTCGGCGGGGTGGTCACGCATCAAAAGCAGGACGAGGACCATGGCGGTGGCAATCACAGCAACGGACAGGGTCAAGGCGGTTCGCCAGCCATAGGCTTCCGTCAGCGCCGCCAGCAGCGGCAGGAAAACCAGCTGGCCGGTGGCGTTGCTTGCCGTCATCAGGCCGATCACCAGTCCCCGACGCTTGGAAAACCAGCGTGTCGCCACGGTGGCGCCCAGCACCAGGGCAGTCATGCCGGTGCCGACGCCGATCACCACGCCCCAGAGCAGCAGCAATTGCCACACCTCAGTCATGAAAAACGAGGCGACAATGCCGCCCATGATCAGGGCAAGCGCGGTGGAGACCACCTGCCGGATGCCGAAATGGTTCATGAAAGCGGCGGCAAAGGGCCCAAGCAGACCGAACAGCACAAGCCTGACGGCCATGGCCGAAGAAATATCGGCTATATCCCAACCAAATTCCTGATGCAGCGGCTGGATCATCACCCCCGCAGACCCCATCGCACCGGCGGTGGCCAGCATGGTGAGAAAGGTGGTCGCGGCGACGAGCCAGCCATAGTGCAGATTTCTGCCGGCCATCCAGCTGGCGAGGCGTGTGGAGAGCATGTTCGAATTCCCTTTCCGGCGGCCGCGGCCGATATTTTACGGGTATATACCGACATTGCGCGCAGATAACCGCATAAGCCCAAAAAACTACAGGGCTGCGAGCAGTTCCTGCAATTGTGCTGTCTTCTCGGGCCCAAGCCGGGCCTCGATTTCATCCTGCACCCCATCCCAGAGCGGTGCGCCCGCTTTGAGGATCGCGTGCCCTTCCTCCGTTACGGTCAGCATCGCTTCCCGCTGATCCTCGCCGTGACCAATAGCGACCAGACCCATCCGCGCCAGCACCTTGGCATTGCGGCCAACGGTGGAGCGATCCAGTTCCACCCTTGCAGCCAGGTCGGTCAGCGAGACCGGCGCAACGCGGTTGATGTTCCGCAGCAGGCTGAACTGACCGATGTTGACACCAAGCGGCGCCAGCGCCTCGTCATAATAGGACGAGACCTTGCGGGATGCTTTGCGCAACAGGATACAGTGGCAGCTATCGTTTGGCATTTGTCTCGGGTATATACCCGCAAATTCCCGGGCGCAAGAGGGTATGGAACGCAAAGATGCGACAAAACGGCCGGAGATCGCCATGCGGTAGGGTTCAGAAGCGCAGTCGGAAGAAGCCATAGGCGGCAAGAACCGCACAGACAGAGGCGCCAACCAGATAAGGCATATGCAGCGCCGCGGTGCGGCCGATCTCCGGTTCGGCCAAACTGACCATTATCCCGGCGGCAAAGGCGCCGAACGACATCGCGCCCCAACCGAAAAACCGATAGACGGAATTGACGCGTCCAAGCAGCTCATCTGGAATGAGCCTCTGCCTGTAGCTGACGGTGACCACATTCCACAACATGCCGGCTGCGGCCTCGAAAAACAGGCCGGCCGCCACCAGCGGCAAGGACGCCGACAGGCCAAGCACCAGATTGAACAGTGCAAATGTGCAAAGCGCCAGAAAGACGCTTGCCCTCGCCCCCAACCGGCGGGCAAGCCAGGGTGAGACCAGCCCGCCAAGAACGCCGCCAGCTGCGCCACAGGTCAACAGTACGCCATAGGCGGCCGAGGAGAGATTGAGCACCTCCTGCGCATAGAGAACGAGGACTGTCATTCCCCCGACAAATACGGCGTTGATTGCGCCCAGCATGATAGCGAGCCGTAGCACCATGGGGTTGCACCACATCCAGCCAAGGCCTTCCTGCAATGCCGGCCAGAATGAAGCCGGACCGGAGGATTTGCGCGGCGGCAGCACGATGAGCCAGATCAACACCGCCGAGACCGCGTAAAAGCCGGCATCAAGGCCGAAGGGAATGGCAATGCCCGCCGCGATCAACAGGCCGGCCAGCGGCGGGCCGATGAACTGGCCGGTCACCTGTTCGGCGCTCCACATCTGGCCATTGGCACGTTCAAGATCACCCGGCGCGACAAGCGAAGGCAGGATCGTCTGCGCCGCATTGTCCCGAACGACCTCGGCGCAGCCGAACAGGAAGGCTATTACCGCGAGTGAAAAAATCGCCGTCGAACCCGATTGAACCGGTAATGGCAGGTCTGCAGTGGCGGAGATCATGGCGACTGCGCATATCATCAGCGCCAGCCGTACCATGTCTGCCCGCACCATCAGCAAACGCCGGTCGCTTCGATCGGTCCAAACCCCCACCGGCAGCGCAAAAAGCAGCCATGGCAACCGTTGCGCCACCGCGATCATGGATATCAACAGCGGATCGCTGGTCAGCAACGTGCCGAGCCATGGTATCGCCACCATCGAAATACCATCGGCAAGATTGGATACGGCGCTCGCGGAGAATAACAGGCGGTAATCACGATTGGTTCGGAGTAGAGCTGCCTGCATGCCTGATCCCCTGCCGCTGAAATCATGCCGGAGCAGACATAAACTGTCACAATGGCCAAAGAGGCTATTGCGACCTATCGCCGCCGAACCGGTATCGCATCCGATTCCGCAGCCTCGCATGAAAGAATATTTTGCAGCAATACAATTTCGCTGGATCGGCCCCGGCCACTCGGCCGGAGCACGAAATCAACGGTTGACGGTCTCAGGCAGAGAGCCTCCGGCCGCTTGCCACCAGCAGGCCGGCAGCACCTTCCAGCCAGCCAGCTTTCAGCTCCAGCGCCAGGAAACGGCTACGCTCGAACGGGCCGGGCATGATGAGATGCTGGGCCTTGTCGGCGAAAAAGCCGAAACGCTCGTAATAGGGCGCGTCGCCAACCAGAAGAATGGCGCCATGGCCCCGCCTGGTGGCCTCGGTAATGGCGGCGCGCATCAGCGCCGAGCCGATGCCCTTGCCCTCATGGGCGGCATCGACGGCAAGCGGGCCGAGCAGCAGCGCTTCGACGGCGCGGCCTTCGCGGGAGATACCGGCTTCGACGTTCCACAGGCGCACCGTGCCGATGACATGGCCGTCCTCATCTCGGGCGACGAGCGCCAGGCCTTCGGCGGGAACGCGGCCGGCGCGCAGCTTTTCGGAAGACTTGCGGCGGCGTCCGGCGCCCATGGCGCGGTCCAGCAGGTTTTCACGGGCAACGACATCGCCCGGATTTTCCTGATCGACATGAAATGTCTGCGGTGTGAAAAATGCCCGTACCGAATTCAAAAGAGCGGCCATCCTTGGCCTCCCGTCACACAACCGCCCACACGCGGCCCTTGATGAAAATTGGTGGAGCCGTTCCGGCCCGCCGACACGCTTTCCTCGGCTGGAAGAGGTGCAGCAAGCAGGGATTTGCGCAACAGCACAATCGGCAGGGCCGGAACGGAAGCTTGGTCGAGACGCCGCCCTTTCAGCGGACGGCGCTCGGATCAGATGACGTAGGCCTTCAGCGGCTCGAAACCGTTGAACGCGACCGCCGAATAGGTGGTCGTGTAAGCGCCCGTGCCTTCGATCAGAACTTCATCGCCGATGGTCAGCGAGACCGGCAGCGGATACATGTTCTTTTCATACAGCACGTCGGCGCTGTCGCAGGTCGGGCCGGCCAGAACGCAGGGCTCCATCTCGTCCTGATCGCGCTCGGTGCGGATCGGGTAACGGATCGCCTCATCCATCGTCTCGGCGAGACCGCCGAACTTGCCGATGTCGAGGAACACCCAGCGGTGGTTGTCATTGTCGGACTTGCGCGACACGAGAACGACTTCCGCCTTGATGACGCCGGCATTGCCTACCATGCCGCGGCCCGGTTCGATGATGGTCTTCGGGATCTGGTTGCCGAAGTGCTTGCGCAGCGCCGTGTCGATGGCCTGGCCGTATTCTTCGGCAGCCGGAACGTTGCGCAGGTACTTGGTCGGGAAACCGCCGCCCATATTGACCATCTGCAGGTGGATGCCCTGTTTGGCAAGCGAAGCGAAAACGCGCTTGGCATCGGCCAGTGCCGCATCCCATGCGTCAAGGTTCATCATCTGCGAACCGACATGGAAGGATACGCCGTAGGACTCGAGACCGAGCTGATGGGCGTAAACCAGAACGTCGACAGCCATCTGCGGTACGCAGCCGAACTTGCGCGACAGCGGCCATTCCGCACCTTCGCCATCCGTCAGAACGCGGCAGAACACGCGCGCGCCGGGAGCTGCACGGGCAACCTTCTCAACTTCCTCATGGCTGTCCACGGCGAAGAGATCGATGCCGAGCGCATGGGCGCGCGCAACATCGCGTTCCTTCTTGATGGTGTTGCCGAAGGAGATACGGTCGGAAGTCGCACCCGCATCGAGCGCCATCTGGATTTCAGCCACGGAGGCGCAATCGAAGTTGGAGCCGAGCGAAGCAAGCAGCTTCAGGATTTCGGGAGCCGGGTTTGCCTTCACGGCATAATAGATCGCGCTGTTCGGCAGGGAGTGCCGGAACGCGTTGAAATTGTCGCGCACGACGTCGAGATCAACCACGAGGCAAGGGCCTTCGGGACGTCGGGTCTTGATGAAGTCGAGAATGCGTGCAGTCGTCATCGATGTATTCCCTGTTAAACCGGCTCCGGAAAAATCCGGAGGACAAAGGACGCTCGAGATATGCATTCGAATCAGCCGGTGGAGGCGCAGAATCGATAGCATACGCTCGAGGCGCGAATGTGAACGACGCCCTGCCAGAGCATCATTCGGCTTTGTCTGCCATGGATTGGAGGGAATGACCCGACCGCACTTCAGGCAATGATGGTGTGCCTCTTTAGTACCCCGGCTGATGGAGAGCCGGCAGAGAACCAGAAAGGCCCGCACCGTCGTTGCTTCGTATGTCCTCGCATTTTCCGGTTGGCCGGAATAGCGACTGGAGGGGTTAGTTCCAGGTACCTTACCTAAATCCTCACCACATCGAGGAATCGGCGGACACACATGGGCACGTGCGACTTTGGGCAGCACGGGAGATAAGAATATTCGCCGTCATAATCAAGAGGATTTTTTCACCATATAGCGGAATTTTTCAGCAGCGATTTTAAGGTTGAACAGTCAGGGCGCGGTGTTCAATTATATGGAACAAACTGGAGGGTTTTCATGGACACGCTGACGCGCATCCGCGCCTTTATCGATGTTGTCGAAGCGGAGGGGTTTTCCGCTGCGGCGCGCAAGACCGGGCGCTCCAAGGCGCTTCTGTCCAAATATGTGCGGGAACTGGAGGACGATCTCGGAGCGCTTCTCTTAAACCGAACCACGCGGCAGTTTTCGCTGACGGAAGCCGGGCACACCTATTACCGCACAGCGTCCGACATTCTGAAGGAGATCGACAATCTCGCCGACCTTGTTCGGGAAAAGAATGCCGATCTGAAAGGAAAACTGCGGATCTCCGTTCCACGCACTTTCATCGACGCGGAGGTCGGCCAGAGCCTCATCGACTTCGCCAAGGAAAATCCGGAACTGTCGCTCGAGATCGTCGCGGAAGACCGATTCGTCGACCTGATCGAAGAAGGCTTCGATCTCGCGATCCGGATCACCCGGCTGGAGGATTCGGGCCTGATCGCCCGCAAGCTTTCCGATTTCCGGGTCTATGCGGTGGCGACGGCGGATTTCGTCGCGCAACACGGACCGCTCGATGGTCCGCAGGATTTCTCCCGCGTTCCCTTCATCATCGACACCAATACGCGTTTTCATAATACGGTGCGGTATCTGGAGCCGGATGGCGGCTCAAATTCGGTCGCCATCAGCGGACCCATCGAGGTCAACAGCCCACAGGCGACCCTGCGCGCGGCGCGTGCCGGCCTCGGAATCGCCATGGTGCCTGACTTTATCGCCCGGCCCTATATCCAGTCCGGAGAACTGGTGACGCTGTTCGACGATTACATTTCCAAGGATCGCGGCATTTATGCGGTCTATCCGCATCGTCGCTACCTGCCCGCCAAGGTGCGCAGCTTCGTGGATTATCTCTCGGCGTGGTTCAGGAAGAACGGGTGAAGGGCCGGGCGGCATTCGCCGAGCGCCCTTCCGTCATGCCGGACTTGATCCGGCATCCAGCCACGGCGCGTCTGCGCCGTGAAGGACTCTCCCGCGATCAAGGACTTGATCGTCCTGGACCCCGGATCAAGTCCGGGGTGACGGAGTGGGGATGCAGCCGTCTCGTCAAATCCAAACCTCGGCAAAACTTTTAGCAGCATCGACGCCCGCCTTGCAGCGGGCGTCGCATGGCAGAAGCCAGCTCGTCAGAACGGCGAATCCGGGAAGTAGAACTGCTCGGCATTGTCCTTGGTGATCAGCGTCGCATCGAGGATGTACTCACCCGCGACCGGCACCTGATCGTAGAAATGCCCGGCCGTCAGCTGCATGGCGGTCGCCACCATCGCCGGCGGATAGAGCACGTCGACCGGCACAAGCTTGTCGCCGTCCATGACCTTCTTGATCATGTCCTTGGACCCGGCGCCCGCGACGATATACTGGATATCGGTGCGTTTGGCCTGGTGGATGGCTTCCAGCACGCCGATCGCCATATCGTCATCCTGACACCAGACCACGTCGATCTTCTTGTACTTGGTCAGATAGTCCTGCATCACACGGAAGGCGTCGTCGCGGTTCCAGTTGCCGTACTGGCGGTCGAGAACCTTGACATTCGAGCCGGCGATACCCTTGTCGAAGCCATCCTGGCGCTGCTGGTCGATCGGGATCGGCAGGCCGCGAATGACCACGACTTCGGCATCCGGCGTCGTCTTCTTGATGTATTCGCCGGCCACCTGGCCGAGCGCCGGGTTGTTGCCGGCCACATAGAGATCGCGGATCGAATTGTCGTTGACACTCGGCGCGCGGTCGACGAGCGCGACGAAGGTACCCTTGTCCTTGATCTCCTTGATGGCGTTGACAAGCGGATCGGGATCGGACGGCAGGACGACCAGCGCGTCGAGCCCCTGCACGGCCAGATCCTGCAGCGCATTGGCCTGGTTTGCGGCGTCCGGCGATGTCTTGACGATGACGTTGAGACCCGGATGCTCCTTCATCAGAAGCTTCGCCACACGTTCGGCATGGTAGACCACGCCCGCCGTCCAGCCATGGTCGGCCGCCGGAATGGACACGCCGATCGTGACCTTTTTGTCCTGCGCATGGGCCGACCCCGCCAGCACCGTTGCCAGCGCGGCAAAGGCCACGCCGATGAATTTATTACGCATAGTCTCTTTCCTCCCAAGACCGGGGCGTTCCTCCTCCAACCGCGCCTGCCCCACATGGCGCGGCGTGATACCTTACCTGCGGCTGAGCGAGCGCTGCACCAGCATGGCGATGATGATGATGGCCCCCTGAATGGCGCCGATCAGATATTCGCTGACGAAGTTCGACAGGATCATGATGTTGCCGACGATCTCCAGAATGAAGGCGCCGCAGATCGTGCCCCAGATGCGACCTACCCCGCCGCGCAGCGCCGTACCGCCGACGACGACGGCCGTAATCGCCTGCAGCTCCCACAACATGCCTGTCGTTGCCGAAGTAGACGCGAGGCGCGGAACGTAAAGCAGCACCGCAACGGCGACGCAGAGCCCCTGTACCACATAGGCGATGGTGCGAACCCGGGCGACCGAAATGCCGGAATAACGCGCAACATCCTCACTGGAGCCCACCGCCGTCAGATGCCGCCCGTAGCGGGTACGGTAAAGCACGAAGGCGGCTATCGCAGCCGTGACGAAGATGACGATGACCGGCACCGGCACGCCCAGAACATTGCCAAAATAGACCGGGCGATAAAGCGTCTGGATTTCCGGGTTGCGCAGCGTGATCGCGCCGCCCTGCGACAGCCAGGTCGTCAGCCCGCGATAGATACCCATGGTGCCGAGTGTGGCGATGAAGGGTTCGATGCGGCCGATGGTGGTGATGAGCCCGTTTACCAGCCCGCAGGCCGCGCCGATGGCGAGCGCGAGCGCCATTGCCGCAAGAAGCATCAGCAACGGGCTCGCTATCGCGCCGCTGTTCATGAAGAGGATCATCAGGCTGGCCACGAAAGCAACCATGGCGCCCACCGACAGGTCCAGCCCGCCTGACGTGATGACATAGGTTGCGCCCAGCGCGATGATGGCGATGAAGGCGCTGCGGGTGATGACATTCAACAGATTGTCGATGCCGATGAAATTGGGATTGGCGATGGTGCCGAGAACCAGCAGGAGTGCCAGCGCCACGAAAGGCGCGACGGCGCGCAGGTCCCAGTCCTTCGAGGTCTTCGGCGTTTTGCCGTTATCAAATGCGGCCTCAGTCATATTTCCCCTCAGTTTCTTTTGTCAGGCCATGTTTCCCGGAACGCGGGCGCTCAGGCGGGTTCCTGCGTGTGAACACCCGTCGCCAGCGCCACGATGTCGTTTTC
The DNA here is from genome assembly GCF_037203725.1 of Agrobacterium sp. CMT1. Classification (NCBI taxonomy): domain Bacteria; kingdom Pseudomonadati; phylum Pseudomonadota; class Alphaproteobacteria; order Hyphomicrobiales; family Rhizobiaceae; genus Agrobacterium; species Agrobacterium sp. CMT1. The sequence goes on along the minus strand of NZ_JBBCAR010000007.1, from coordinate 801,335 downwards.
AGTCATGCGCTCCCCCGTCACCTCACCGACAATCCTGCCCGAACGCATCACCAGAATGCGGTCGCAGATGCCGATCAGCTCCGGCATTTCCGAGGAAACCACGATGATCGAGCGCCCCTCATCCGCAAGCCCGGCGATAAAGCGGTAAATCTGCTCCTTGGTGCCGATATCGATGCCGCGGGTCGGCTCGTCGATGATGACGATGGACGGGTCGAGCAACATCATCTTGGCCAGCAGCAGCTTCTGCTGGTTGCCGCCGGAAAGCTGGCCCGCCAGCAAGTCCTTGCGTCCTGTGCGAATGTCGAAGTCGCGCACTGCAGCATCAAGCGCGGCCGTTTCCCGGCCGGTGTCGATCTGGAACAGACGGCTGAATTTTTTCAGCGACGCAAGCGTGAGATTGACCCGCAGATCCTTGGTGAGCAACAGCCCCTTCCCCTTACGGTCTTCGCTGAGGTAAACGATGCCGGCCCTGAGACTGTCCTCCGCCTTGGCGAAGTGCACCGTCCGGCCAAGGTGACGCACCGTCCCACGCCCGGTCCGCAGGCCCAGCACACCCTCCATCAGCTCCGTCCGGCCCGCCCCCACCAGCCCGGCAAAACCGAGGATTTCGCCTTTGCGCAGGCTGAAACCGGCATCCTGCGCATAACCGGGAACGTTAAAATGCTCCACCTCAAGAACAGGCTCGCGCTCGCCGCCAGCGTTCCGGTCGGGATAGAGTTTCGCCACATCGCGCCCCACCATCAGCCGCGCCATATCGGCCGGCTCCAGCTCCGAGGCCGGGTGAGAGGCGACCAGCCGGCCGTCGCGCAGCACGGTCACGCGGTCGGCGATTTCCTTCACTTCCGGCAGGCGGTGCGAGATATAGAGCACGGCCACGCCTTTCGCGCGAATATCGCGGATGACGTTAAGCAGCGCCTCGGTTTCGATAGGCGTCAGGCTGGCCGTCGGTTCGTCAAAAATGACCAGCCGATGCGGCACGAGCAGCACGCGCGCGATCTGCACCAACTGCCGCTGGGCGATAGACAGGCTGCCGACGATGGCGTCGGGGTCTATCACGCCGCCCAGTTCGTTGATCGCCCTGCGGGCGCCGTCGCGCATGGCACGATCGTCCACCACCGGGCCCTTGCGCAGTTCGCGGCCAAGGTAGATGTTCTGCGCCACCGTCAGATCAGGCGCGAGCAATATTTCCTGATGGACGAGCACAATGCCGCGATGTTCGGCATCCACCGGCCCGCTCAGCGTGACGGGGTCGCCGTCGACACGGATCTCACCGCCCGAGGGCTTTTCATTGCCCGCCAGCAGTTTCATGAGCGTCGACTTGCCGGCGCCGTTCTCTCCGATGATGGCATGCACCTCACCGGCCCGCACATCTATCTCTATGTCCTTCAGAACCTGAACCGGTCCGAAAGATTTCGATAACCCGACCGTCCGGACAAGTGCCGGTTCCGCAGTAACCTCAGCAATAGCCATGCGCCCTCACCGACATCCGGTGCGAACGGGCGGCTCCTGCCCTTCGATTGTCCTTGAAGTGACCATGAACGAACTCCTCCCAAAGCTCGGAGAAGAAGCTAGCGTTGGTTTTGAGGTACGTAAAGCAAATTTCGCTTGTCTGTTAGAATACACTGAAATGTGAGGGCCGTCCGATGGACGGGGAGCTCGCAAAACGCCTCACTATGCAGGGGAACGCTGGAAGCCTTTCATGAGGCGATGTACCGCTTCGGCGCCGTCGCTGGCCAGATCGAATCGTTTGCCGAACAGCAGCCAGTCGGAGCACATGCCCTTCAAAAGCCAGTAAAGCGCGCCAAGCGCGGATTCCGCGGTCCAGTTGTCGTTAAACGCGCCTTCCGCCTGCGCCCGCTCGAAAGCCGCCTCCAGCCGCTCCTTGTGGTATCGATCCAGCTCCTCCTGAGCATGAAGAACGGGCGCGAACTCATCGGAATAATTGGTACGAAGACTGATCGTCATGATTCGCTGGCGCTGTTCGTCGCCCGCCAGGAGCGCCAGCCATTTGCAGGCCGCTTCTTCTATCCTGGAGAGCAGCGCCGCACCCTTGAGGTCGGGATCGCCGAAATCGAGCAGGTCGGATTCCGGCAACGCCACCGATTGGTAAAGGCCGATGAAGAGATCGGTCTTGCTGGAAAAATGCCAGTATATCGCCCCGCGTGTGACCCCGGCCGCGGCCGCCACCTCGTCCAGCGAGCTGTTGGCAACGCCCTTCTTGAAGAACACCCGCTCGGCAGCGGCAAGGATCGCCTGACGCGTCTCTTCTGCCTCGGCCTTGGTACGGCGCATTCCGTTATCTCCTTCCACTGCCGGCACGGCGCTTCCGCACCGTGCCTTTCCTCAATGCCGGGGCGTCATGACATGACGGTGTCCCGGCTTTCCCTCGATGTTATTCCGCCGGTGAAACGGCGTCAGCAGCAATCTCGTTCTCCTTCTTCCGATCCCCGAAAATCTTCATGACGAAAACAAAGAACACGGGAACGAAGAAGATCGCGAGGATCGTCGCCGAGATCATGCCGCCGAGAACACCGGTACCGATGGCATTCTGGCTCGCGGCGCTCGCGCCGGAGGCGATCGCCATGGGCAGCACGCCGAGCGAGAAGGCGAGCGACGTCATCAGGATCGGCCTGAAGCGCAGATGCGCCGCCTCCACCGTCGCATCATAGGTGGATTTGCCCTCTGCCCGCAAATCCTTGGCGAATTCGATGATGAGGATCGCATTTTTCGCGGAAAGGCCGATGATGGCGACGAGGCCGACGAGGAAGTAGACATCGTTCGGCATGCCGCGCAGCATCACCGCCGCCACCGAGCCGATGACCCCGAGCGGCACCACCAGCATGACGGAGAGCGGAATTGACCAGCTTTCGTAAAGCGCTGCGAGCAGCAGGAAGACGAACAGCACGCTGAGACCGATGAGCGCCGGTGCCTGCGAACCCGACTGGATTTCCTGCAGTGACTGGCCGGTCCATTCGAAACCGAAACCGCCGGGCAATTCGCGCGCCAGACGCTCCATTTCGGCAATGGCATCACCGGAGGAGTAGCCCGGCGCCGCCTGGCCACCGATACGGATCGCCGGATAGCCGTTATAACCGACCACCTGAGAAGGACCGCGCACCCATTCCACCGAGGCGAAAGAGCTGATCGGCACCATGCCGCCATTGGCGTTGCGGACGTTGAGGTTCAGAAGATCCTCGGTCTTCATGCGCTGGCCCTGTTCGGCCTGCACCGTCACGCGCTGCATACGGCCGGCATTGGGGAAGTCGTTGACGTAGGACGAACCCATATTGGCCGAGATGGTGGCGTTGATATCGCTGAAAGTCACGCCGAATGTGTTTGCCTTCTCACGGTCGATGACGAGATTGACCTGCGCCGCATCCGGCATGCCTTCGATGCGAAGGCCGGCAAGGATGGGGCTCTGCCGCGCCGCGGCCATCAGCTGCGCGCCGGCGGCGCTCAGCGCCGTCTGGCCCGCTCCGGACCTGTCCTGCAGGCGGAAGGTAAAGCCGCTGGAGTTGCCGAGACCCTGAATGGGCGGCGGCGACAGCGCGAAGGACATTGCGTCCGGCAGGCCCCAGAGCTTGCCATTGATCCGGGCTGAGATGGCCGCTGCAGAATCCTCCGGTCCACGTTCGCTCCAGTCCTTCAGCGTCGCGAAGGCGAGGCCGGCATTCTGGCCGGAACCGGAGAAGGAGAAGCCCGACACGGCGATGACGCGTTCAACCGCCGGCTCTTCCAGGAATATCTTTTCGATCTGCTGGATGGACTGCAGGGTGCGGTCGCTGCTGGCTTCCGCAGGCGCCTGGATGTCCACGATCAGGTAGCCCTGGTCTTCGTTCGGCAGGAACGAGCTCGGCAATTGCATATAGGCCCAGCCGAGACCGACCAGCAGCGCCGCATAGATCACCATGAAGCGGCCGGAGCGCTTGATGATGCCGCCGACCGAAGACGAATATTTGTGCGACGCCTTGTCGAAGTTGCGGTTGAACCAGCCGAAGAAGCCCTTCTTTTCATGATGCCCGGCCTTGATGGGCTTCAGGAAAGAAGCGCACAGCGCCGGCGTCAGCGACAGGGCCAGGAAGCCGGAGAACAGGATCGACACCACCATGGTCAGGCTGAACTGCTGGTAGATGATGCCGACGGCGCCGGGGAAGAAGGCCATGGGCACGAACACGGCCGTCAGCACCAGCGTGATGCCGATGATCGCGCCGGAAATCTGGCCCATTGCCTTGCGGGTCGCCTCCTTCGGCGACAGATGCTCTTCCGCCATGATGCGCTCGACATTCTCAACGACGACGATCGCGTCATCCACCAGAATGCCGATGGCGAGAACCATGGCGAACATGGTCAGAACGTTGATCGAGAAACCCGAGACATACATGATGGCGCAGGTGCCGAGCAGCGCCACGGGCACCACCAATGTCGGAATGATGGTGTAGCGGATGTTCTGGAGAAACACGAACATCACCACGAAGACGAGGATGATCGCCTCGATCAGCGTGTGAATGACCTTCTCGATCGAAATCTTGACGAAGGGGCTGGTATCATAGGGAATTTCATACTCTATGCCCTGGGGGAAATAGCGCGACAGCTCCTCCATCGTGGCGCGCACGCCCTCCGATGTCTGCAGCGCATTGCCGGTCGGCGACAGCTGCACGCCGATGGCGGCGCTCGGCTTGCCGTTCAGGCGGCTCGAGAAGTTATAGCTTTCGCCGCCCACTTCCACACGCGCGACATCGCGCAGCCTGACGGAAGAACCATCCGGGTTGGCGCGCAGCACGATGGAGCCGAACTCTTCCGGCGATGTGAGCTGACCCTGCACGTTGACGGTCGCGGAAATCTGCTGGCCAATCGGGTTTGGCGATGCACCGATGCGGCCGGCGGCGACCTGCGAGTTCTGCGCCTGGATGGCGCCGATGACGTCGCTCGACGTCAGGCTGAGGCCCAGCATCTTGTCCGGATCCATCCAGATGCGCATGGAGCGCTGGGTGGCAAAGAGCTGCGCGCTGCCGACGCCGGGAACGCGGCGCAATTCGCCGAGCACGTTGCGGCTGAGATAATCGCCGAGACCGATGGCATCGGTATTGCCGTCGACGGAGGTGAGCGCCACCATCATCAGAAACGAGGTGCCTGCCTGTTCCACGCGCAGGCCCTGCTGCGTCACTGCCTGCGGCAGGCGTGGCTCCACGCGTGCGATGCGGTTTTGAACTTCGACCTGCGCCTCACCGATATTGGTGCCTGGTTCAAACGTGACGTTGATCGAAATGCGGCCGGAAGCCTCCGATGTCGACTCGAAATAGATCAGGCCGGGAACACCGTTCAGTTCCTCTTCTATCGGGCGCGTGACGCTCTGGTAGATATCTTCCGGCGCAGCGCCGGGATAGGTCGTGGAGACCGAAATCTGCGGCGGCGCCACATTCGGATATTGCGCAATAGGCAGCATGGGAATGGCGAGCAGGCCCGCCAGCATGATGAAGATGGCGACGACCCAGGCAAAAATGGGCCGATCGATGAAAAAACGTGCCATGAAATCGGTCCTTATTGCTTCTGGGCCGGAGCCGCGCTCTCGCTGCCTGCGGCAGCGGCGACATCGGCCTCGTCGGACCAGGGTTCAGGCTTCACCTTGGCTCCCGGGGCGGTCTTCTGGAAGCCTTCGGCAACAACGCGGTCGCCATCCTTCAGCCCTTCCGAAATCACCCAGCGGTCACCGATGGAACGGCCGACGCTGACGCGCCGCTGCTCGACCGTATCTTCGGCGTTGACGACAAGCACGCTCGCCTGACCGCCGGCATCGCGCTGAACCGCCTGCTGCGGCACCGCGAATGCAGCCTTCTGGATGCCCTGCTGGATCTGCACGCGGACATACATGCCCGGCAGCAGATCGCCGTTCGGGTTGGGAAATTCGCCGCGCAGCGTCACCTGGCCGGTGGTCTCATCAACCGCCGCTTCCGAAAACAGCAGACGGCCGGGCTGCGGGTAACGGCTGCCGTCATCGAAGAGCAGATTGACTTCGGCTTCATTCGGGCCGGTCATCAGCTTGCCGTCCTGAAGCGCCTTGCGCAGCCGAATGAGATCGGCCGCCGGCTGGGTGAAGTCGGCATAGATCGGATCAAGCTGCTGGATCGTCGCCAGGTTTTCAGAGCCGGTCGCGCTGACGAGCGCGCCTTCCGTAATACGCGCGCGGCCGATCCGGCCGCTGATCGGGGCTTTGACATCGGCATATTGAAGATTGAGCTTCGCTTCGGCCAGGCCTGCCTCGGCCACCGCCACCTCGGCATCGGCCTGCGCCAGCTGGGCAATGGCGTTGTCGAATTCCTGCTGCGAACCAACGTTGGAACGGCGCAGCTGCTGCTGCCTGTCGGCCGTCTGGCGCGCCTGAAGCTGCGCGGCCTGCGCCCGGCGCAACGTGCCCTCGGCGCTGTCGACGCGCACCTGGAACGGGGCGGGATCGATGCGGTAGAGGACATCGCCTTCCTTCACCAGCGAACCCTGCTCGAACACGCGCTCAACGATGATGCCTGAGACACGCGGGCGCACTTCCGCAAGTCGCGTCGGTGCAATGCGGCCCGGCAGGTCGTTGGTTATCGGCAACTCTTCCTGCTTCACCGTCACGACCTTGACTGCACCAGGCGGCGGCGCGCCGGGGGCAGACGCCTGCTCGTCGCTACATCCGACCACAACGATGCCCGCCAACAACACCGCCACGATCTGCCCCAGTCTTTTCGCCATTCTGCGCTCCGAATCCATGAAAAAGTCACATTTACATACATACTAAGACGTATGTAAATTTCTGACAATAGAATTGTTGCAGCGCAAAACCGGCCTCACGCGCTTGTGAAGCCGCGCGAGACGGCGTGGAAACACCGCCTGCATTCGGAAGAGCATCGGGAAACGGAAGGGGGCTGGGACCCACGACGGCGCGGGTCCCACCTTGGGCCTTATGGCCGGAAGATCAGAAATAATTGCGCGAGCGAGGGTCGATGACCCCTCTTACCGTCAGGACAAACGCTTCAGCGAGCTGGCTTCCGGCTGGGGGCCGGCATGGGTCTTGTCGTTATTGTCGGCAGACCTGTTACGCAGCGCCGCGTAATAGGCATTTTTCTGCTCGTACATATTCATATCGGCGCGGCGCACCAACGATTCCATCGTCTCGCCTGCCTCGCTGGTCGCCACACCCAACGACAGGCTGAGCGGCGCGCTGGAATAGAACTGGTTGTTGATCTTCAGCAGCTCATAAACGGTTTCGACCATGGCGGCGGCCACCTGCTTGTCGGCGCCGGGAAGAAGAATGGCGAATTCGTCGCCGCCGATGCGGGCTGCGTGGTTCGGCGCAGTCACCACGCCGTTCAGCACCTCGCCCATGCGTCGCAACAGGGCGTCGCCAGCATCGTGCCCCAGCTTGTCATTCGCGTCCTTCAGGCCGTTGAGATCGATCACAATCGCCGATACGGGCCGCAACGCGCTGCGCTCCAGCCTGTTAAGCTCGTCGGAATAGAAGGCGCGGTTGTGCAGCTTGGTCAGCACATCGTGCTTGCCGAGATATTCGAGGTAGGCTTCGGCTTTCTTGCGCGCGGTAATATCCGTCAGCGCCACCTGCACCAGAGACCAGTCCCGCTCATACCCGGGAAAAACCGAAAAATGCAAAAGCAGATGCCGCTCGGAACCGTCCAGCGCGTAGTTCACCACCTCGCGGTGATGGCTGAGATTACCGTTCCAGAGTTCCATCAGCTGTTCGCGGAACGGCTTTTCCATCTCGTCGCGGAAAATATCGCCTAGCCGCTGCAGCAGAACCTGCCGGTCCGGCGCACAGAACAGGTCGAGCGTCGCGCGATTGACGTCGATGACGCGGATTTCGCTCATGCATTGCCGCACGAATTCCGGATGCACATCCATGAAGACCCGGAAATCGATGATGCCGCGCTCCCTGACCTCCTCGATCAGGCGCCTTACCCGGCTGAAATCCTCCACCCACAGGGACACAGGCGAATGTTTGAACATGCCCTCGGCATAACGGCGGTTGAGCAGCTCCTTGCGGCGGGCCTCCTCCCGCTCCGTCACATCCTCGGTGGTCAGAAGCAGCCGGTCGAGCGTGTCCTCGTGGCCGGGTATCACCGCGCCGCGCAACTGAATGTCCAGCCGCCTGCCACCGATCGAATAATTGACAGCATTGCTGGTGAATTCCGTCTTGCCGGCCCAGAGTTCGGAAAGCTCGTTCACATGGCTCTCTAGCATGTCATCGCGAAAGATGCGGTGCAGATTGTCGACGAGATGGTTCTGGTCGTGGGCCTCGAACAGTTCCAGCGTCCTGGCGTTGACCTGAATGACGCGGATCTTCTGCGAACAGGCCGCCACCCTTGTCAGATCGTCCAGAAGAAACGCCCTGAGATCCTCTACGCCCTGCGCCCGCCAGATATCGAACTGGCGCTTTACCTCGCTGAAATCCTCGATCCACATCGCCACGGGCGCAAGATTGAAGACATTGGCATCGATCGTCTCAGTCATACGGGCAAGTCTTCTCAAGGGTAGGTGCAGGCGGATCACCAAACGGAGCGGCGCAGCACTAGCCGCCGCCTACGGGAATTTATTAGGGATATTCGATCCAAAGCAAGCATTTATCGCGCAAACCGCCGGATTGCGCGACAATTCATGGTTTTTGCAGACCGCAGGCCCGTTACCAGAGCTTCACGTGTCGGTTTACATCCTTATAGAGCAGATAGCGGAATCGGCCCGGCCCGCCCGCATAACACGCCTGCGGGCAATAGGCGCGCAGCCACATGAAGTCGCCGGCCTGCACCTCCACCCAGTCCTCGTTCAGCCGGTACACGGCCTTGCCTTCGAGAACATAAAGGCCGTGTTCCATGACATGGGTTTCCATGAAGGGAATGGTTGCGCCCGGCTCGAAGGTGACGATGTTGAGATGCATGTCGTAACGCACGTCATCAGGATCGATGAAACGGGTCGTCGCCCATTTGCCGTCGGTGTCCGGCATTGCCGAAAGGGCGGTCTCGTCTTCATGGGTGAAGATCGCCGGCGGCGGCTCCAGCCCGTCTACGGCCTGAAACGTCTTTCGCACCCAGTGGAATTTGACCGGCGCCTTGCCCGAATTACGGATCTGCCAGCGGCTGCCGGCCGGAAGGAAAGCGAAGGAGCCCTCCCGCAGCTCATGCCGGGCGCCCTCGAATTCCACGGTCATCTCGCCATCGACGACGAAGATCGCCGCCTGCGCCCTTGCGTCCGGCTCCGGCCGGTCGCTGCCGCCGCCGGGCTGCACTTCAACGATATATTGCGCGAAAGTCTCGGAAAAGCCGGTCATCGGCCGGGCGATGATCCAGGCACGCGTGTCGGTCCAGTGGGGCAGCACGCTTGTCACGATATCGGACATCACGGTCTTTGGGATGACAGCATAGGCGGTCTTGAATACAGCCTTGCTCGACAGGAGTTCCGTCTGCCCGGGCAGACCGCCCATATCCGAATAATATCTCTTCATTTCAGCCATTCCATTCTGCAATGCATTCGGCGCGGATTCTTAGGCCCGCGACGAGGTTTAAGCAAATGGTTATTGGCAGGAAGACGGGCCGAAGGATGTCATGCCTTCTTACGCATCGTCGCGTAGACGATATTGTGGTTCTCGCCAAAGAACACCTCAGCCTCGATGCTGTCGGGATCGGCGCTGGCATTGACGATCCGCCACATATCCGCCTTCGAGCGCAACAGCAGCGCCCAGTTCATGAAGGTTTCCATGTAGCCGTCCACAACGATGTCCTCGGAGAAGTTGGCGAAAAGGAACATGCCGCCGGGTTTCAGCATCTCCATGCAGCGCCGCGTGAGTTTGATCGCCACACGGTCGTTCAGGTAGTCGTATAGACCGGCTGCGTATATCAGATCGAAAGTGCCGAGCTCCTGCGTGCGCAGCACGATATCGCGCACCGAGCCGTCGATCGCCTCGATGCAGGTGCCGGCGAAATCGCGGGCAACGGAACCGACGCTCAAGGGGTCCTGATCGAGCGCCACCCAGCGCCGCAGCCTGCCCTCCTTCAGCGCCGCGGAAGCATCCGCCTCGCGCAGATGTCCGGACGCTATGGTGAGGATTTCGGTATCTTCACCGTGCCGGGCCGCCGCTTCGTCGACAAAACGCGTCAGCAGATCCCGTCGCTCGCGCACCGCCACGGAAGAACTGGCGTCCTTCGTATAGTCGTAAAGATCACGCCCCAGCGGCGTCGCATTCTTCACCAGACCGGCAACGCTTTCGTGGCCATAGATAAAATCCAGCAATTGCGCATCGCCGGAATAACCCCGCGGCTTGTCGAACGACCAGCGCGTGAACGGATCCTGCAGAAAACGCTCCGACACGGGGTGATTCTGTATGATGGGGATCAGTTCAGCCCACACGCTTGAGTGGAGTTTTTCTCGCAACCCATGCAGCGCCCCCGCCGTTCGATGTATTATGTCATGTGCTGAAATACCATTATCGAACTGCTGCTGTGCCAATTCGAGAATGATGGCAATTTCTGCTTTTGCAACTGCGAACTGCTCATCGAACGTTTTCGTTTTGCGTGCAAAAATCTCTTTTGCGACAGTATCCGGGGTGATCAGACTTGCCCCATCCAGATTTTTCTTCTTTACCCGCACCACTTCAGCCTCCAGTGTTAACACATTGTTAACTATACGTTTCTGGGACACCGAAGGCCACTCGATTTCGATTTTTGCGCGGTGTAGGGATAGATTAGTAAATTAGCGTATTTTTTTGGTCACACTCTCGGGTGGCGGCCGGGAGGATAGGCGGTTTAGTGAAACTTAATGTTGCGAACGTATGATGCGTTCTTCCTTTCCATGGTCTCAATCCGCTTTGGCAGAGATCGACAGGAACCCGAACTGGGTGCGACAGCACACGGAAAAGTGGAATAAGCAGTTACTTAATAAGTATACGCAACACTATGGGAAAGTGCATGAAGCACACATTGGGAGAGGTGAGTGGACAGCAAGACTATCGGCGGCCGGACTCCCGGTTTTCTGATGAACTTCTTGCCCTTTACCAGCAGGAAGGCGAACGCAGCCGCCGGGGTTCTATCCGTCGGGGCCTGTGGACGGCTGTCTTCATTTATCTTCTGTTTGCCGCTTCAGACATCGTTCTGATACCCGACGTCGCGTTTTACACCATTGTCGCACGTTTCGCGGTCGCCGTATCAGCGCTGCTGACACTGGAAATCCAGCTACGCCGGGGAGCCAGCACCGCAGCGCTCGACCTCACCTGTGCGACCGCCCTCGTCATGGGTTATATCGGCTGGCTATTGCCATCGCTGCTGACCGACAATATCGAAAACATGTCCTATTACATGGTTTTCGGGGCGATCTTCATGATGGGCGCCAATCTGTTTTTCACTTTCAGATTCCATCTGTCGCTGGTGTCATCGGGCATCATTCTCGTCACCTATTTTCTGGCGGCGACGCAGTTTCCTGAAGACGCTTTCTACAAATTCGCTTTCGGCACCTTCTATATCTCCTGCTTCGTCTTCACGTCTTATGTGAACTGGAACCTGAACAGGGAACGCTACCATGTCTTCGTCAACGGGCTGGAAGCGAAGGCCCAGCAGAAGGCGGCGGATGAGCGTGGCCAGGCGCTGCTGCGTCTTTCCAACACCGATTCCCTGACCGGGCTGCAGAACCGCCGCGCCATCGATCACCATCTGCGCCTGTTGTGGGATAACTGGATGAAGAAGGAAGAAGGTTTTTCCGTATTCCTGATCGATGTCGATTTCTTCAAGAAATACAACGACCGTTATGGCCACCAGGAAGGCGACAAGTGTCTCGTGACCGTGGGCAATGCCTTGCAGGATGCAATCATCCAGCACGGCGCCTCGATCGGCCGTTATGGTGGCGAAGAATTCATCGTGCTGGCGCCATTCAAGTCCAAACAGCAGGTTGGCGAGCTTGCCGAAACGATCCGCCATACCGTGGAAAGCCTGTCCCTCGCACATGATCAGCGCCGCGACGGCACCTTCATCGTCACTGTCAGCATCGGCGCCTCCTTCACCCGCCCCAATCCGGACGGCAAGCTGGAGAAGATCATCAACGAGGCCGATCGCGCGCTTTACATCGCCAAGGGCAATGGCCGCAATTGCATGAAGCTGTTCGATCCGGACGATCCGCAGACCAGCGACGAAACGGAAAACATCGCCGCTCTTCTGAAGATCGCAGTTGCGGAGAACCTTGTTTCCCTTGTCTACCAGCCGATCTTGAACATCTCGACCAATGAAACGACAGGCGTCGAGGCGCTGATGCGACTTCGCCTGCTGGATGGCAATTCCGTCGCCCCCAGCATCTTCATCCCGATCGCCGAGCGTACCGGCACGATCATGGAACTGGGCCTGTGGACCATCAAGACGGTCTGCAAGCACATATTGGCCGATGACAGGGTTGATGTCGTCAGCGTCAATGTGTCACCCATGCAATTGAAGAACCCTGGGTTCGCCACGTCCGTCGCGGCCATTCTCGTGGAAGCCGGTATTGCCGGCAACAGGCTCGCCTTCGAAATCACCGAAGGCCTGGACATGGAAATGCATTCGGATGTGCTGCGTTGCCTGAACGACCTGAAGACGCTTGGCATCAAAATCTGGCTGGATGATTTCGGAACGGGTTTCGCCGGCCTGTCATGGCTGCGCATGACGGATTTCGATACCGTCAAGATTGATCGTTCCTTCCTGCATGATAGCAAGACCCCACGCGGACGGGCGATGCTGCAGGACATGATCCGCCTCATTCGCAATCGTGGCCATAAAATTTTGATCGAAGGCGTGGAAACCGAGGAACAGCTGAGGCTCGTGCGCCAGATGGAAATCGATTACGCGCAGGGCTATTACATCGGCCGTCCGGTCGTGGCGGAAAGGCTGGGGCCCGCAAAAGCACCCTATCCGCGCCCCAGCATGCTTCTTCGTCCCGCCTGAGCGGGCGCTGCGACAATCGTGGAAGCTTAGTGATAAGCGGGCGGGCTGACCGAAAACCTTGCCGCCATTTCCGAAAAGGCCGCGCGGGTGACCGGATCGACCGGCGCCCCTTCCCTTTCCCGCTTCGCCGCCACCGCCCATTCGCGATCGCCAGGCGCCATGACCTTGCAATCCTCGCGAACGGGGGAACCCCGCAGCACTTCGAGATAGCGCTTCATGCCCTCGTCAAACGCGTCGCGCTCAAGGAAGGCTTCCGGTTTCAACGCCAGAACGAAGGCGCCGAGCCCGCGCGGCGTGGAGAAATCCGGCCCGCCCATCGGGGCGATATCGAAGCTCAGCTTCATGCCGGTCAGAACCGCACTGAAAATCTCCACGATTCCTGCCAGCGCCGCCCCCTTGAAGCCGAATTCGCCGCCGACGGGGGCAAGCATTTCCGCAGCATTCGGATCGCTTGTATCGACGCCGTCACCATCCGAGGCAACGCCCGCAGGCAATTGCTGCCCGAGGCTGCGGTAAAGCAGCACGCGATTATAGGGCACTGCGCTGGTCGCCATGTCCAGCAGCCACGGCAGGTCATCCGCTGCAGGAACGCCGACGGCAATCGGGTTGGTGCCGTGAAAGCGCATGGCGCCATCATGCAGGCGCACGAAACTGTCCGAATTGCAGAATGCCAGGCCGATATAGCCCTGACGGGCCGCCTCCAGCGCATAAGCCCCAGCCGGTCCGAAATGCGAGGAATTCCTGATCGCCACCGCGCCGATGCCAAATTTTTCCGCGAGCGCCATGGCGTTTTCCATGGCCGCATAGGTGGCGCGGGCGCCGTGGGCGTTGTCCGCATCCACCGTCTCCACCGCGCCGAAGCCGGAAACGCGGCTGATCTGCGGCCGCGGATTGAGACGCCCGCCTTCAAGTGCGGTGACATAATGAGCGAGCAGGCGCACACCGTGGCTGTCAACGCCAAGCCGCGTGCCATGCATCATGGCGCGGGTCGCCGCATCGGCCGTCTCGTCATCCGTACCGGCAGCGAGGAAAACGGCGCGGCAGAACCGATCCAGCTCATCCAGCCTCGCCAGAGCAGGGACGTTTTCATTGCTGTGCGACATGCGGGGAACCCTCCCGATTCCAGAATCCATGCCGCACAGGCTATTCATGGGATAGGTTTTTGCAATCGAATATCACGTGGAAAACGTCGATCGGCGCGGCGGCGGCGGAAAGCGGCCTATTTGCGCGGCGGGGCGATACTGCCCCTCAGCACCAGCCGGCAACCGAGTTCCAGCCGGTGCGCCGGCCGGGTGGGATCGGCCGCCACCAGCCGCTGCTCCAGCAGCGACAGCGCCGCCCCGCCCAGCCTGTCGGCGGGCAACTGGATGGTGCTGAGAGGCGGTGTGCTGAAGGCGGCTGGCATGATGTCATCGAAACCCAGCACCGAGACATCCTCGGGCACCCGGATGCCGGCCTCCCCCAAGGCCTTCAGACAGCCGAGCGCCAGATTATCGGCGGCGCAGAAAATCGCGGTGGCGTTTCGCAGCGGTCGCTGCTCGGCAAGCAGACGGCGGATAGCCACCTCCCCCCATTCCGGTTCGTAGCTCTCGACCTCGATGACCATGTCGGCCGGAACGGCAAGGCCCGTTGCAAGGAATGCATCGTTATAGCCATCATGACGACGGCGGATCGTCGTGCGGCCCTTCCAGGTCACATGCACAATATTGCGATGCCCGAGCGACAGCAGATGCTCGATGCCGAGGCGAGCGCCGAACCGGTTCTCCGCCGTTACCGTATCGACGATCATGGCCGGATCTTCGCCATTGATCAGCACCACGGGCTTGCCGAGCGCGGAAAGCGCTTCGACCAGCTGCGGCCTGTCGTCATTCAGAACCACGACACCGTCCACATTATCTGTCCTGACGGCTTCGGCAACCGCCACGGGGTCGAGCCGGCTCGTTGCACTGACATAGGGAACGATGCGGATGCCGCGCCGCTCGCATTCGCGGCGGAAGCCGTTCAGCATTGTCCAGCTGACCATGTTGAGGTCGCTCTGCGGTGCCGCGTCATTGGTCATGGCCAGCAGGACGACACGCAAGGTGGCGATGGTCGCCTTCTGGCGCCGGTTTTCGAGATAACCAAGCGACCGGGCGGCTTCCAGAACCCGCTCGCGAACCTGCGTGGTGAGCGGCGCCGTGCCGTTGATCGCGTGCGAAGCCGTGCTCAGCGAAACATTCGCCTCCCGCGCGACGTCCTTAAGCGTCGTTTTCCTGTCTATTTTCATAAAAGGGAATTCAACCACTCTTCTTCGGACGGCCCTGGCGGAAAGACTCACGCAATCGATCTGAAGCATAACCGCGCCGGTCTGCTGCTCTCTCGTTAGCGGAGACTACAGCATCATCCGTAAATGCGGAATTGATTTCTCCGGCTTAGGCGATCGTCCGGTTGCCGCCCGCGCTTCACCGCGGGCGGCAGCGCGGTCAGAGCGCGCCGGCGATATGGTCGATGCTGGCTTTCACGGCAGCGGCCGGGTCCTTCAGGTCATGAACTTCCGTCGCAAAGGGCTCGAAGCTGTAGGGCCCCTTGTAACCGGCGGCCTCCAGCGCCCTGATCTGGGCGATGTTCTCCAGCCGGTCGGCGCCATCCACCAGGACGCGGTGGGCATCCAGCATGTCGGCGACGGAGACGGCGGGGTCGGTGACGCCGGAAATGTGGACGAGACCGGTGCGTTCGGGGAAAAACGCCGTTTCGCCCGCGAGGTGATGGTGGAAGGTATCGTGCACCAGCCTGTAGACATCGCCACCGCCGGCCACATCAATGGCTCTCACCGCCTCGGTCTTGGTGCGCAGCGAGGAGACCGGGAAGCCGAGCGGTTCGACAAGACCGGTAAGGCCTCTCTCCTCAAGGATCGGCTTCATGGCCTTCAGCGCCGTCACGAGATCGTCGAAGGAAACCGCCCTGCCGTCATTGAGCGGGCACATGACCAGCGCTTTTGCACCGCTCGCCGCAGCGTAATCGGCCGTGGCGACGGCGCGCTGCGGCAGGTCGCCCGACCAGACGTTGAAGGGATAAAGCGCGTTGATGGAGATGATCGTCACGCCGGCCTTGTCGGCCGCCGCCTTCACCTGCGCCGGTGTCACCGTACCGACAATATCCGGCAGGTCGTTGCGGATCTCGACCTCGGTGAGGCCGAGTTCGCGCGCGGTCTGGAAGAAGTCCTCGAGCGAAAGCGCCGGGGCGGTGATGTGGTTGATGGCAAAACGCATGAAAGACCTCACTGATAAAGGGCGGGACGGGCGGGAAGCCTGATCGCGACGGCTGCTCCGTCCGTCTCCTGCGCGGCGACGCAGGCATCGGAGGTGATCGCGGCCACGTAGCCGTCCCAGGAATTGGGGCCGGAGGCTGTTCCCTTCGCCGCCGAATGGATGAAGTCCTGCAATTCGACGTCGTAGCTGGCGATGAAACGATCCTTCCAGTCGGTGAGAATATCGTTCTGCAGCTTGGCGCCGAGCCGCGTCTGTATCGCCATCGGCTCCGGCAGGCTGGCAATGCCGTCCTCGCCGACCACCTGGCACTGTATGTCGTAACCGTAGTGGCAGTTCACGAAGATTTCGACGTCGATGATCGTGCCCCTGGCCGTTTCCAGAATGACGATCTGCGGGTCCCTCAGCTTTGCATGGCTGCGGGCGGCGGCACGTGGAAAGAGAACCCGGGCCGACACATAGTCGTCATCGAGCAGCCAGCGCAGCACGTCGATCTCATGGATCATCGTGTCGTGGATTGCCATGGGCGTCACATACTGCTCCGGAACGGTCGGGTTGCGATGGGCGGCATGGACCATGATCGGGGCGCCGATCATGGTGTCCACGGTCTTTTTCAGCGCCACGTAACCGGCGTCGTAGCGGCGCATGAAACCCACCTGCACCAGCCGTTTGCCAAGCGCCACTTCAGCATCGACGATCCGCTTCGCGCCCTCTGCCGTCGTCGCCAGCGGCTTTTCGCAGAAGCACGGCTTGCCGGCGGCGATGGCCGCCAACACATATTGCTCATGCGTCGCGCCCCAGGAGGTGACAAGCACGGCATCCACATCAGCTGATGCGATGAGCTCCTCGCCGGTGGCGAAAATGGCGGCATCAGGGGCGATGTCTTTTTTGACCGCCTCGGCCGAGGCGCGGTTGACGTCGCTCAGCGCAACGACCTTCGCACCGCCCAGAACCTCATTGATACGTCGGGCGTGATCGCGCCCGATGGCACCGGTGCCGATGACACCAATTTTCACAGTCATCTGAAAAACCTCATTTCCAGTATTTGGCGACATATCGCCGGGTTTCGCTGAGCATGAAACGCGCGCTTTCATCGACACGATCTTCCCAGGCAAAGACGCAGTTCGACAGCACACCGTCGAATTTCATGTCGGCCAGCGTGGCGAAGAATATCTCCCAGTCGATCTCGCCCTGGCCGAAATCCGTGTGCTGGTGCACCCTGACTTTGGCGCCGGGCGGATTGACGATGTAGCGCAGCTGCGACGATTTGGTGTGGTCATAGGTATCGGCAAGGCGCACATGCACCAGATGGCCTTCGGTCGCGCGCCGGTTGGCAACCATGTCCGGACCGTAAAAGAAGGTGTGAGGCGCGATGAAGGAGGCCTTGACCGCCTTGGAATTGATGGTCTTGATGATGTCGATGGCCGGCGCGATTTCCTCGATCCAGTCTTCGGGATGCGCCTCCAGCGACAGCACCAGCCCCTCCCGCTCGAGGATCGGCACCAGAACATCCATGGCGCGGAAGAACTGCGCTTCGCAGGTTTCCGGACGGTGCAGGCCGGACTGGTCGTTGAGGCTGCGCTCCGGCGATCCTCCACGGCCGAATTCCGAAACGAACATCGGGCACTCCATCTCGACCGCAATCTCGATGGCGCGTTTCCAGTTGTCGATCGCTACCTCCCATTCGTCCGGATACGGGCTCGCCCAGCGATACATGGGCTGCAGCGTGGCAAGGCCGACGCCGTGATCCCTCAGGGCCTTTTTGAATTCGGCGACGCGCTCGGGATAGACCTTCGGTCGCGTCCACCAGGACAGAAAATCCGGACGGGGTGAAAGTTCGACATAGTCGTAACCGAGCTCTGCGACCTTGCGGCAGGTCTCGGCCAGCGAAAGATGCCGGAACATGTGGGGATCGAGCGTATGTTTCATGGCTGTTTCCAGTCGGCGGGATAAGGGACGGGGCCGAAGCCCCGGCTCATTTGGCATAGGCGGACATGTTTTCCGGCGTGACGAGTTCGAAGGGCACCCAGAGCGTCTTTTCGGTGCTTTGACCGGCAGCGGCCTTCACCGCCGTCTGAACGGAGACCTCGCCCTGCTTCGTCGCATTCTGGTAGACGGTGATATCGAGATCGCCCGCCTGCATCGCGGCAAGTCCATCGGGTGTCGCGTCAATGCCGGCAATGACGACGTCCTTCATGGATACGCCCGCTGCCTTCAGCGCCTGCACGGCGCCAATCGCCATTTCATCGTTGTTGGCGATGACCGCATCGAACTGTATGCCCGCCGTCAGCCAGGAGGAAACGAGGTCCTGTGCCTGCGTGCGGCTCCAGTTCGCCGTCTGCTTTTCAAGGATTTCGATCTTGCAGTCCGGCTTGGAGAACACCGTTTCCACATCCTTGGTGCGAACCAGCGCCGCATGGTTTTCCAAAGGGCCCATCAGAATGACGGCCTTGCCCTTGCCGCCCATCAGCTTGCAGGCGGCTTCGGCTTCCATGGTGCCGGAATCAAGTTCGTTGGAGCCGACAAATGCCGTGCCGTCAGGCAGCCCGGTTTCCAGCTCAGCCGGCGGATGGTTCACATAGACAAGCGGAATTTTCGCAGCGGATGCGGCCTTGGTGATCGCCGAGGTAGCGTCACCATCGACGGCGTTGACAATGATCGCATCGACGCCATTGGCAATGAAATTCTGCACCTGATTCAGCTGCTTTGAAGGATCGAGCTGGGCATCCTCGACCAGAAGCTCGATGGTCTTGTCGCGCCCGGCCTCGGCCCTTATGCCGTTGAGCAGGATCGTCAGAAACGGATTGTCGAAAGACGTCATAGAGACTGCAATTCGGGTCTCGGCCAGAGCCGGTGTCGCGAAGATACAGAGTGCCGTCGCCATCAATAGTTTTTTCAAGGTTTCCTCCCGCGGAAATCGCTGCTGATTGCATTGTCCAGTTTTTGCCGTAGCCGGTCGTGCCCGGCTGCGGCGCGTCAGGCCCCTCCGGCGGCACTCCCCCGGGGAGCGCAGAAGCCGGCAGGCACGGCCATGGCTCAATTCCCGGCCTGATGGTTTTTGAGATTGGTGGGCGTTACCAGCTCGAAGGGCACGAAGACCCTCCTGTCTGCCGCAGCGTTTCCGGCAGGTTTCAGCGCCATCGAAACTCCAACGGCCTGCACCGGCGCGCCCGTCGTCCGCATGGTCGCGAAGGCTGCATTGGCGAAATGTCTTTTCATCTCGTTCCCCCTCCAAACCTTGAAAAGAACCGGCCGCACCATCGCGCTCGAAGTGCGCCGTCACGGCTTTCCGGAAAAAGCTGCCCCCGCGCCGCGGAGGAATATCCGCAGCGTCAAGCAACCCCGACGTAATCTCATGCTGTGAAGGTCGGCCTCCTGTCCGCTCCACAGGCAGGCAAGATTTCCTAGTCCGGTCACCACGTCAACGCGTCAGCAGCAGGCAAAACCATCAAGCATGATAGAAACGGGCGGACGCGATATGATGTAATCTATCAAACCATCAAAGGCTTTCAGGAACCCAGAGATGGGCAGGAAGGAAACGCTGTCCCGGCGTCTCCGCCATGCCATGTTCGATAGTGTGAACCATGGTTGCGATGAGATCGGCGCACAATTCGCGCAGCGGGGTCTGGAACACGCCGCTGATGCTGCCTTCCAGCAGTGCCTGGCGGGACAAGGGGGTCAGTTCGTTGACAAGGCAGACGATGGGTTCCTGCCGCTTTTCGTGTTGAAGTGCCTCTATCACGCCCTCCATGCCGCCGCCCACGCAATAGATGCCGACGAGATCCCTGTGCTTGGCGATAGAGTCCATCACGAGCTCATAGGTTACGCGTCGCGTTTCCAGCGTGATCAGGGCATCCATAACCTCAAATTCCGGCGCATATTCACGCATGTAGCTGCGAAAGCCGGTTTCGCGCAGCGAGTGACCATGAAACCGGTGACCGCCAAGCAGCAGAAGCACCTTGCCCTTGCTGCGCGCCAGTCGTGAGATCATCCACGCCGCTGTGCGCCCCACCTTCATGCTGTTGACACCGAGATAAGCCTCCCGCACGCCCTGGGCAAAATCGGAAAGCAGCGAGAATGTTGGAATGCCCTTGATCTTCAATGCCTCGACGGCGGCCGTGACATCGTGGTGGTCCGGCCCGGTAGCGGCCACCGCCTGTACCCGGCCCTTCATGCCCATAAGCAGCGCCGCAAGCTCCGCCGGTTCACCGGATTGCGCAAATTCGATGCGCAGATTGACGTGGCGATCCCGGATGTTGCGCGCCGCAAGCTCCAGCTCATCGGCAAAGGTCTGATAAAAGGCATGCCGCTCCTTGCGCAGAATGATGCCAAGGCCATAGGAAGGCATATCCGCCAGCATACGCTGACGAATGATGTTGGTGGCATGAAAGCCGATCTTCTCCGCGGCCTCGAACACACGCCGCGAGGTTTCCTCCCGCACCGGCAGGCGGCCGTTCAGCACCCGGTCGACCGTGGCGACGCTGACGCCGGCGGCCTTTGCAACATCGGTAATGGTCGGACGTTTCATGCGGGTGCCCCGTAGACGGAAAGATTCCTGTCATATCTCGCAAAACATGTCACGGATCATGATGGAATCCAACATGTGCAGAGGGATAAGAGCGTGGAGTACTTTATCAGGGAATAATCGACCGGGGCCTGCATCGCAGGGCCGGCTTGCTTTGCCCAGCACGCCTCCTCCCCTCATCTCTGTGCTCGTCACGGAGATCCAGCCAGCCCAAGTCCCTGGGCTGAGAGGAGTCTTTCCGCCGCGCAGACGCGCGTCGGCTGGATTCATGTGACAGGCACAGGAATGAGGGGGCAGGGATGTGTCAGAGCGAAAAATCACCTGCCGAGTAACCTGAATGGCCACTGTCACACCAAGGAAGATGCGGCAGCGGGCATTCGACCGGTTTACGGCGGCATTAGCACCGTCATCACGATGCTGAAGCCGTTATCCCGTCAGATCCGCTCCAGCGCGACGGCGATACCCTGCCCGACGCCGATACACATGGTGGCGAGCGCCAGCTGCTTGCCCGTCAAGGAAAGTTCGAGCGCCGCCGTTCCGGCGATACGCGCACCGGACATGCCGAGCGGATGGCCGAGCGCGATGGCACCGCCATTCGCATTTACCCGCGCATCGTCATCGGCAATGCCGAGCTGGCGCAGCGTCGCGAGGCCCTGGCTCGCGAAAGCCTCGTTCAGCTCGATCACATCGAGCTGTTCCTGCTTCAGCCCGAGCCGCGCCAGAAGCTTGGCGGAGGCCGGAGCCGGGCCGATGCCCATCACGCGCGGCGGCACGCCGGCAGCGGCGCCACCGAGGATACGGGCGATGGGAGTGAGGCCATATTTCTTCGCAGCCTCGGCTGACGCGATGATAAGCGCGGCCGCGCCATCATTGACGCCAGACGCATTGCCCGCCGTTACCGTAGCGCCCTCGCGCTTGTTCACCGGCTTCAGCTTAGCCAGCGCTTCGAGGCTTGTGGCCCGCGGATGTTCATCCTTCGAGACGACAAGTGGATCGCCCTTGCGCTGGGGGATCGTTACCGAAACGATCTCCCTGTCGAGACGGCCATTGGCCTGCGCATCCGCCGCCTTCTGCTGACTGCGTACGGCGAAGGCATCCTGATCCTCGCGCGAGACCTGATAATCGACCGCGACATTGTCACCGGTTTCCGGCATGGAATCGACGCCATATTGCGCCTTCATCAGCGGGTTGACGAAACGCCAGCCGATGGTGGTGTCGTAGATTTCGGCATTGCGCGAAAAAGCGCTCTCCGCCTTGGGCAGAACGAAGGGCGCGCGGCTCATGCTTTCGACACCGCCGGCAATCATCAACTCCGCCTCGCCCGATTTGACGGCACGGGCGGCAGCAATGACGGCATCCATGCCGGAACCGCACAAACGATTGATGGTCGTTCCGGTTACCGACACCGGCAGGCCGGCGAGCAGCAACGACATGCGCGCCACGTTGCGGTTATCCTCACCCGCCTGATTGGCGCAGCCGAAGATCACATCCTCGACGGCTTCCCAGTCGATGGAAGGATTGCGTTCCATCAGCGCCTTCAGCGGCACCGCGCCGAGGTCATCCGCCCTTACGGAAGAAAGCGCACCGCCGAAACGGCCAATGGGTGTGCGGATGTAATCGCAGATATAGGCTTCGGTCATCGGTGTTTCCTCACAGTTCCGGTGCAACGAGATCGGCAACCGTGCCATCCACATGAAGCGGCGCGCCAGTCATGGCCTGTAGCTCTTCAAACGTCATTGCCGGCAATTTTTCACGCAGCACGAAGCGGCCGTCCACCACGTCGATCACCGCATGGCTGGTATAGATGCGGGTGATGCAGCCGACGCCCGTTAGCGGGAAGGCGCATTTCTCAACCAGCTTTGGCTCGCAATTCTTGGTCACATGTTCGGTGATGACGAAGACCTGCTTGGCGCCATGAACAAGATCCATGGCCCCACCGACGGCCGGCACACCCTTGGAGCCGACGCGCCAATTGGCG
Source organism: Agrobacterium sp. CMT1 (assembly GCF_037203725.1). Lineage (NCBI taxonomy): Bacteria > Pseudomonadati > Pseudomonadota > Alphaproteobacteria > Hyphomicrobiales > Rhizobiaceae > Agrobacterium > Agrobacterium sp. CMT1. The sequence goes on along the minus strand of NZ_JBBCAR010000007.1, from coordinate 778,646 downwards.
AGATCGCCATTCTGGGCCACCTGATAGGCCCCGAGAATCGCCACATCCAGATGTCCGCCACGCACCATGGCGAAGCTGTCGGCATGGTGGAAGAAGGCGGCACCGGGTTTCAGCGTCACGGCCTTCTTGCCGGCATTGATGAGGTTCCAGTCCTCCTCGCCTTCCGGCGGCGCTTCGCCGAAATTCAGGATACCGTTTTCGGTGTGGAAGATCGCCTGACGGCCGGGCGGCTGATAGCGCGCCACCATTTCGGGAAAGCCGATGCCGAGATTGACGTAGGCGCCGTCCTCGATGTCCTGCGCCGCACGCCAGGCGATCTGGGCGTTGGATAGCTTGATGTCTTCGCGAGTGTCGATGGTCTGGGTCATGCGTAGGCTACTCCCGCGCGAATGAGGACTTCTTCCTGTTGCGGATCGGGAATTTCCACGACGCCGTTCACGAAAATACCCGGCGTCACGACATGCTCCGGATCGATCTCGCCGGCGGCGACGATCTTCGAGACCTGCGCAATGGTGGTTTTTGCGGCCATGCACATCAGCGGGTTAAAATTGCGCCCGGCCTTGTTGTAGGTGAGGTTGCCATAGGTGTCGCCAAGCTCGGCCTTGACGATGGCAAAATCGGCCTTCAGCCAGCGCTCCTGCACATAGGAGCGGCCGTCGAATTCCGCGATCACCTTGCCTTCTGCCAGTTCCGTGCCGAAACCGGTCGGGGTGTAGAAGGCCGGAATACCGGAACCGCCAGCGCGAATGCGCTCGGCAAGCGTGCCCTGCGGCACCAGCTCCAGTTCGATTTCGCCGGCCAGATAGCGGTCAGTGAAGGCGCGCGGATCCGAAGAGCGCGGGAAGGAGCAGATCATCTTCTTGACCATGCCCGCATCGATCATCGCGGCGATGCCGATGCGGCCGTTGCCGGCATTGTTGTTGATGACGGTAAGGTCCTTCGGTCCCTTGTCGATCAGTGCGTGGATCAGCTCGATCGGCGCGCCGGAGCCGCCAAAACCGCCGATCATGATCGTCGCACCATCGCCGATGCCCGCAAGCGCCTCTTCCGCGCTCTTGATTGTCTTGTCCATTCTCAAAACCTCCATCCAGCCGAGCGGATGGACCGGCAGGGCTGCTTGGCCATGAGGTAAAGCTGAAATTGCCTCGACGGCAAGGATTTTGTGCGTTATATGATTTTTGTTCGTATATCGCACAAATGGAGCCTAGCCATGGCCGTCAGCGAAAGAGACATGATGGGCGGTCTCGCCAAGGGATTGCGCGTGATCGAAGCCTTCAGCGCCGAGCGGCCGCGGCTTTCCATCTCCGATGCCGCCGAGATCGCCGGACTGGACCGCGCCACCACACGCCGCTGCCTGCTCACGCTATCGGAGCTTGGTTATGCCGCCTATGACGGCAAATTCTTTACCGTCACGCCGAAGGTGCTGCGGCTCGGCACCGGCTGCCTCGCCACCATGCCGCTTCCCAAAATCGTCCAGCCGCTCATCGATCGCCTTTCGGAGGAGATCGGCCAGAGCACCTCCGTCTCTATCCTGGACGAAACCGAAATCGTTTATGTGGCCCGCGCCGCCCAGCAGCGGGTCATGTCCATTGCGCTGATGCCGGGGTCGCGCCTGCCCGCCTATTGCACCTCGATGGGCCGTGTTCTTCTTTCCGCTCAGCCGCCCGAACGCCAGCGCGACATTCTCGAAGCCTCCCGGCTGGTCGCCCGCACGGAAAAAACCATTACCGATATTCAGGCCTTGCTCACCGAAATCGAGGTGACCGGCCATCGCGGTTATGCGTTGATCGATCAGGAAGTCGAAATCGGCCTTCGCTCCATCGCCGTGCCGCTGAAAAGCGTGCGCGGCCAGACGGTCGCTGCGCTGAATGTCGGGCTCGCCGCCTCGGTCGCTTCGATGGATGATCTGGTGGAGCGATATTTGCCCGCACTTCTGTCCGTTCAGCGGGAACTGGCGAGAATGCTGGTCTGAAGCGGCATCTGCCGCGCGCCGGTATCGCCCATCTTGCGCTGCTCGGCGAGCCGCCAGGCGCGCGGCGTCATGCCGGTTTCCCGCCTGAAGAAGCGGTTGAAATAAGCGGGATCGGCAAATCCAAGACCCTCCGCGATCATCTGTACGCTGGAGACGGTGAAGACCAGTTCCTGCTGGGCGATCTCGATCTGGCGCTTGGCAATCAGCCGCTGCAGGCTGAGCCCGGAAACGGAACGGACAAGCCGGTTGAGGTGCGTTTCCGAAAGGCCGAGCTTCCTCGCATAAAAACCGGCTTTCTGCGGCTCGCGGATATGGCGGGCGATCAGCGACAGCAACCGTTCGAAACGCTGCTCCGCCAGGCCCTCACCGCTTGTTTCCAGAAGCGGCCGCGCCGCCCGTGAAAGAAGCGCGACGACGGTCGCAAGCTGGCCTTCTATCATCGCGTCGCGACCGATCTCACGGGCCTCATATTCCGCGGAAATCCGTTCGAACCCGCTGCGCACTCCTTCTCCATCGGCAAAATCCTGCAAGGGCAGAAGCACCGGTTGGGAGAAATTCCGCAGCAGAAGCGCCTGCACCGATGCCGGCAGCGCGCCCTGCAGCATGGTGACGATCACGCCGCCGATATCGCGGGAAAAACGGAAGCCGTGTTCGAAACCGGGTGGCACGATGATGGCGACCGGTGGGCGGATCGGCTCGATGCGGCCATCCAGCAAGGCATCGCCCTCGCCGCCAAAAATGTACAAGATTTGCAAAAAAGCAGAATGGCGATGCAGGCCGATTTCAAAGCGATGCAGGCTGCTCCGCGAAAAAAGCGTCTCGCAATGGAAGCGAAAATCGCTGCCCTGCGCGGCTTCCTCACCATAGAGCCCTTCATTGGCAGTCACCCGCATCTCCGCTCCCTCCTGCGCCCGATGGTCGGATTGTGCAATTTACGGACCGGAAAGTCCATTGAGCTTCCGGCAACGCTTGGTCAATTTCTTGACCGGAGACAAGTTCGGGAGGAAACAATGCGTACACAGGTCGTCATCATCGGCTCCGGTCCATCGGGGCTGTTGCTTGGCCAGCTTCTGGCGAAAGCCGGTGTCGAGACCGTCATTCTCGACCGCGTCAGCAAGGAATACATTCTCGGCCGCGTCCGCGCCGGCGTGCTGGAAGAAGGCACGGTACAGCTCATGGAAAAGGCCGGCGCGGATAAACGCCTGCGCCGCGAGGGTCTGCCGCATGACGGTTTTTCGCTGACCTTCGACGGTCGCGACCATCGTATCGATCTCTTCGATCTGACCGGCGGCAAGCGTGTGACCGTCTATGGCCAAACGGAAGTGACCCATGACCTGATGGATGTGCGCGAAGCGGCCAGCCTTTCGACCATCTACGATGCATCTGATGTCGAGCCACATGATTTCGATGGCGAAAACCCTTATGTAACCTATCAGAAAGATGGCGTAACCCACAGGATCGATTGCGATTTCATTGCCGGCTGCGATGGTTTCCACGGGGTGAGCCGAAAATCCGTGCCGCAAGGCGCGATCAGGGAATTCGAGAAGGTCTACCCCTTCGGCTGGCTCGGCATTCTGGCCGAAGTGCCGCCGGTCAACCACGAACTCATCTACGCCAATCATCCGCGCGGTTTTGCGCTCTGCTCCATGCGCTCGCACACGCGCAGCCGTTATTACATTCAATGTTCGCTCGAGGACCGGCCTGAAGACTGGAGCGATGAACGTTTCTGGGATGAAATCCGCCGTCGCCTGCCGGAAAACCATGCGGATGCAATGGTGACCGGCCCCTCCTTTGAAAAATCGATCGCGCCGCTCCGTTCCTTTGTCAGTGAACCAATGCGGTTCGGACGGCTGTTTTTAGCGGGGGATGCCGCCCATATCGTGCCGCCAACGGGTGCCAAGGGCCTGAACCTTGCCGCCAGCGACGTACATTATCTGAGCGAGGCGCTGATCGAGTTTTATCGCGACAGATCTGAGGCCGGCATCGACGCCTATTCGCAGAAGGCGCTTTCCCGCGTGTGGAAGGCGGTGCGCTTCTCCTGGTGGATGACGACGATGATGCATCGTTTTCCCGATACGGGGGATTTCGGCCAGCGCATTCAGGAGGCGGAACTGGATTATCTCGTCCAATCGCGCGCCGCTTCCACCGCGCTTGCGGAAAATTACGTAGGGCTTCCGTATTAGGGCTGCCCCAGACACGCGGCTTTTATCCCTACCGTTTCCACACCCGTCACCCCGGACCTGATCCGGGGTCCAGCTCGATCAAGTCATTGATCGCAAAAAGGACTCTTTTCACGGCGCAGACGCGCCGTGGCTGGATTCCGGCTCAAGGCCGGAATGACGCAGGAGAGGTTCTCAGACTTTTCCGACCCTCACCCTCATCTCAAGAACCAGCCTCCGCCCTCCCATCCAGCAACTCGCCCGCCGCCTCACGTATGGCCTGCATCAACAGCGAAAGCGGCAGCGAGGGCTGTGTATCGGCCCGCACCGTCAGTCCCACCGGGCCGCTGGTATCGCCGGTCTCGACCGGCAGAATTTCGAGGATGCCATCGGCCACATCCGCCGCCACCACACCCTCCGAGATGATCCAGATCGCGTCGCTGGTGCGCAGAAAGGCGCGACCGAAGGCGTCGGATACGGTTTCGATGCGGATCGGCAGGGCCGGAACGCCGTTGGCGATCAAAAACTGTTCCACGACAGGACCGATGACGGACTGTCGTGTGGGCATCAGCACCGGATATTCATGCAGGTGATCGAACACTGAAACACCGGGCGTCAGAAGCGGGTGGCCAGCCCGCACCACGAAGCGCACCCTTTCCGAATAGAGATGCTCGAAGGAAAACCCGGCCATCTTCTGCGGCGCCGCGAGACGGCCGACGACGAGATCGAGATCGCCGACCCGCAGCTGCTCCAGCAGAACAGCGTTTTCGCCCGTCACGATCTTCACCGGGCTGCCGGTCTTTTCCGCCAGAAAACCGGCCATCGCCTTCGGCATGATGCGGACCGAAACCGTGGGCAGAGCACCCACCCGCACCGGGGGACCGGCGCGCGCCGCCTCCTGCGAAACCGAATCGACCGCCTGTCGCAACGCCGTCATCGTCGCGCCGGCGTGGCGCAGGAAAACCTCGCCGTAGCGGCTGATGCGAATGCCGCGACCCTCGCGGTCGAATAGCGAGACACCCAGAATCTCTTCGAGTTCGCGGATCGTTTTTGTCACCGCCGGCTGGCTGACATGCAGGATTTCGGCGGCGCGGATAACGCTTTTCTGCCGCGCAACCTCCACGAAGGTCTGCAGGTGGCGGAACTTGATACGCTGGTCGACCATCGCTCGTATAATCCAGTGGTTATGATTTTCATCGATAATGTCATTTTACTTAACCGGAACCCGCTTGCAATATCCCCGGCAGGAGGAGCCATCATGCATTTTCTGCGCTGCGGCGAGACCGTGATCCATTATCGCGTCAAGGGATTGGACAGCGGCAAGCCGGTCATCGCCTTCATCAATTCGCTCGGTACGGATTTCCGCATCTGGGATGCGGTGATCGAGGTGCTTGGCGATGACTATGCCTACGTGCTGCACGACAAGCGTGGCCACGGGCTTTCCGATATCGGTCGCCCACCCTATTCGATCGACGACCATGCCGGTGACCTGATCGCGCTGCTCGATCATCTCGGCGTGAAAAGTGCCGTCATCTGGGGACTGTCCGTCGGCGGCCTGATTGCCCAGGGGCTTTATGCCCGCCGGCCCGATCTCGTCCGCGCACTCGTGCTCAGCAATACCGCTCACAAGATCGGCACGGCCGACATGTGGAACGCCCGCATCGACAAAATCTCTGCCGATGGCCTCGGCTCGCTGGTCGATCCCGTCATGGAGCGCTGGTTCACGCCCGCCTTCCGCACGCCTGACAATGCCGCCTATGCCGGCGCACGCAACATGCTGTCGCAACAGCCGGAAGCCGGTTACAGCGGCACTTGCGCCGCCATCCGCGACGCGGATTTTACCGCGGCCGCCGGGCGCATTGCCGTGCCGACCCTTTGTGTCGTGGGCGATCAGGACGGCTCGACACCGCCGGAACTCGTAAAATCGCTGGCGGACCTCATTCCCGCAAGCCGCTTTGTAACAATCGCCGGCTGCGGCCACATTCCCTGCCTTGAACAGCCACTCGCCTACGCGCAGGCCGCGTGCATTTTTCTCAAGACCTTGCCGGAGCATTGACCGATGGCGGACCAGAACAACAAGAACGAACGTTTCGAACAGGGCATGAAGACCCGTCGCTCCGTGCTGGGAGATGCCCATGTGGACCGCGCCCAGACCGTGACGACGGGCTTCGACCAGCCTTTTCAACAGCTCATTACCGAAGGCGCCTGGGGCACCGTCTGGTCCGGCAATCAATGGACGAAACGCGAGCGCTCGATGGTCACCATCGCCCTTCTTGCGGCGCTGGGCCAGGACGAAGAACTTGCCATGCATGTGCGCGCCACCGTCAATACCGGCGCAACCGAGGCGGATATTCGCGAGGCGCTGATGCACGTGGCGATCTATGCCGGCGTGCCTGCCGCCAATCATGCTTTCAAGATTGCCAAGCTTGCCCTGGCCAGCATGAAAGCCGATAGTTCCCTTGATAAAACTGGCGATGGGGAGGAGACGAAATGAGCAACCAGCCACCAGAAACCGGGCCTTTCTTCGCGCGCAACCGCGATATTCACCCGCTGGCCTATGCGCCCGGCTACAAGACCTCGATCCTGCGCTCGCCGCAACGCGCCCTGATTTCGCTTGAAGGAACCAAGAGCGAGATCACCGGTCCCGTTTTTGGCCATGGCATGCTGAATCCGCTGGATAACGATCTCATCCTCAACTATGCCCGTCCCGGTGAAATGCCTGTTGGACCGCGTATTCTCGTTCATGGCCGGGTGCTGGACGAGCGCGGTCGCGGCGTCGGCGGCGCGCTGGTGGAATTCTGGCAGGCCAATGCCGGCGGTCGCTACCGCCACAAGAAGGAAAGCTACCTCGCCGCCATCGATCCGAATTTCGGCGGCGTCGGCCGCACGATCACCGACGAGAACGGCTATTACTGGTTCAAGACCATCCAGCCGGGCGCCTATCCCTGGCCGAACGGCGTCAATGACTGGCGGCCGGCCCATATCCATTTCTCCATCTTCGGTCACGGTTTCGCGCAGCGCCTCATCACCCAGATGTATTTCGAGGGCGATCCGCTGATCTGGAAATGTCCGATCGTCAAAACCATTCCGGACGAGGATGCGATACGGCGACTGATCGCGCCGCTGGACATGAATGCGACGCTGCCGATGGACATGCTGGCCTATAAGTTCGATATCGTGCTGCGCGGCCGCCGCTCCACCCTTTTCGAAAACCGCATGGAGGGCAACTGATCATGGTTCAGCCGCTCAACTATTTCAAGGAAACCGCCTCACAGACGGCAGGGCCCTATGTGCATATCGGCTGCACACCAAATTTCGTCGGCATCGAAGGCGTGTTCGAGAAGGATCTCGGTTCCGGCCCGCTTTATAACGACAAGGCCCGCGGCGAGCGCATCAGCGTGCGCGGCACGGTCTATGACGGCGCCGGCATGCCGCTCAAGGATGCGCTGATCGAGATATGGCAGGCCGATACCGACGGCTATTACAACAGCCCGAGCGAAACGCGCGGCAAGGCCGATCCGAATTTCATCGGCTGGGGCCGCTCGCCCGGTGACATGGATACGGGCGAATTCGTCTTCGAAACCATCAAGCCCGGCTCGGTGCCGTTCCGCGACGGTCGGCCGATGGCGCCGCACATCACCTTCTGGATCGTCGCGCGCGGCATCAATATCGGCCTGCAGACCCGTATGTATTTCCCGGAAGAACAGGAGGCCAATGCCGCCGATCCCGTTCTCGCCCGCATCGAGCAGAAGAGCCGCATCGCCACGCTTGTCGCCAAAAAGGAAGAAGGCAACGTTTATCGTTTCGATATCCGTCTGCAGGGCGAAGGCGAAACCGTGTTTTTCGATATCTGACGCATATCGCGCAAAAGTGTGCAGCGGTTTCGCGACAACGATATGCGCAAAAGAAAGCGAGACGGACGATGAGCCTTTCCCCCTTCGAGCACCCTTTCCTCTCAGGCCTTTTCGGCGACAGCGAAATCGTCGAGCTGTTTTCGGCAAGGGCGGATATCGACGCCATGATCCGTTTCGAAGCGGCGCTGGCGGAGGCGGAGGCGGAGGCTGGCATCCTTGCGGATGAGGTGTCACAAGCGATTGTCTCAGGCCTGTCGGACTTTGCCGCCGACATCACCGCCCTTCGCCACGGCGTCGCAAAGGATGGCGTTGTGGTTCCCGAACTCATCCGGCAGATGCGGGCGGCCGTCGCCGGCAAGGCAGCGGACAAGGTGCATTTCGGCGCGACCAGCCAGGATGTCATCGATACCAGCCTGATGCTGCGGCTGAAAATGGCGGCGGAAATCATCGCCATGCGGCTCGGGCGTCTCGTCGATACGCTGGGAGATCTCGCCTCCCGCGACGGCCACAATCCGTTGACGGGCTACACCCGCATGCAGGCCGCGATCGGCATCACCGTCGCCGACCGGGCGGCAAGCTGGATTTCACCGCTGGAGCGCCATTTGCTGCGGCTCCAGAGCTTCGCGCAGACCGGTTTCGCCCTGCAATTCGGCGGCGCGGCCGGCACGCTCGAAAAGCTCGGTGATAATGCCGCAGCCGTGCGCATCGATCTGGCAAGGCGCCTCGGCCTTGCGGATCGGCCACAATGGCAAAGCCAGCGTGACGGCATCGCCGAATTTTCCGGTCTGCTTTCGCTGATCACGGGCACGCTCGGCAAGTTCGGGCAGGACATCGCGCTCATGGCCGAACTCGGCACGGAAATCCGCCTCTCCGGAGGCGGCGGTTCCTCGGCCATGCCGCACAAACAAAACCCGGTCAATGCCGAAACGCTGGTGACGCTCGCGCGCTTCAATGCCGTGCACATATCGGCGTTGCACCAGTCGCTTGTGCACGAACAAGAAAGGTCCGGCGCGGGCTGGATGCTGGAATGGCTGTCGCTCCCACAAATGGTGACGGCAACGGGAGCCTCGCTGCTGATCGCCGAGCGGTTGGCGGGGCAGATAGACAGGTTGGGCGCAGGCGAAAACGAGCCTCAGGGCGATCGCCATCTTCCATAGACCAGGGTTTCCAGGAACTGCCAGACGGGCGGCCGGTGGCGACATGGTGACGTGCGGAAAGCGCTTGCGCTCCTTTGCATTAGCCATTGATAAAAAAGACTTTATCGGGAATTTAGAAAAAAAAAAACAGCGGCGACGCCGCTTTTTAACCGGATATGACGCTTGACACAAAAATGAACTAACTGGTACAAACATTAAGATTAACGAGACGCCGCCGACGAGGGTTCGAAGCCCGCAGCGGCAAAAATCGACAAATGGAGGGCTTTGGCGCCGCACGGTTCCAGAGCGATGCGGACAAGGCGCAAAACCTGTCCGGACCCGAAGGGGTTGGGAGGAAGAATGTCTTACAGTCTCGATTTCTCAGCGGTCATAGACCGGCTGCCCGAGCTGCTTTTAGCCTGTCTGGCGACGATCGGCCTTGCCATTGCCGGCATGTCGCTTGCCACGGTCATCGGGGTTCTCGGGGTTGTCGCCCGACGCTCGCGTTTCAGGCTGCTGCGCGGCATCGTCATCGGCTTTGTGGAAGCCATCCGCAATACGCCGTTTCTGGTGCAGATATTCTTCATCTTCTTCGCCCTGCCGCAGATCGGCATCAGGCTCAATCCCACCGTCACCGCCATCATTGCGCTGGCCCTGAACGGTGGCGCCTACGCCATTGAAATCATTCGAGGCGGGGTCGATTCCATCCCCAAGGGCCAGGTGGAAGCGGGCCTCGCGCTCGGCCTGCACCGGGCGCAGATCTTCCGCCATATTATCCTGAAGCCGGCGTTGCGCGCGGTCTATCCGTCACTCACCAGCCAGTTCATCATGCTGACGCTGACGACGTCGGTCTGCACTTCGATCGCCGCTTACGAGCTGACTTCGGTCGCGCAGAAGATCGAGGCGGATACGTTCCGATCCTTCGAGGTCTATTTCTCGATCACGCTGCTTTATCTCGTCATTTCCTCGCTGATGATGGCCGTCTTCTCGCTCATCTCCCGCCTTTCCTTCAGCTATCCGGTCAAGTGAGGAGAAAAGACAATGGCATCCATCGGTCCCAACGAACTCTTCTTCCTGCTGCAGGGTCTGAAATGGACCCTTGCGCTGACCATCATCGGCTTTATCGGCGGCGGCATTTTCGGCCTTTGCGTGGCGCTCGCCCGCGTTGCGGACAGCCCGGCAATCCAGCGGGCAAGCACGGCCTACATCGCCATCTTCCAGGGCACGCCGCTCCTGATGCAGCTTTTCGTCGTTTATTACGGCGTGGCGCTCGCCGGCCTCAATGTCGATGCCTGGATCGCCGTTGCCATCGCCTTCACGCTGCATGCCAGCGCCTTTCTGGGTGAAATCTGGCGCGGCGGCATCCAGGCTGTGCCGAAGGGGCAGACGGAAGCGGCCAATGCGCTCGGCCTGCATTACGTCTCACGCATGAAGGATGTGATCCTGCCGCAGGCGCTCAAGATTTCACTGCCGGCCACCATCGGTTTCCTCGTGCAGCTCATCAAGGGCACCTCGCTTGCGGCGATCGTGGGTTTCGTCGAGCTCTCCCGCGCCGGACAGATCGTCTCCAACCAGACGTTCCGCCCGCTCACCGTCTTCGCCCTCGTCGGCATCATCTATTTCCTGATCTGCTGGCCGCTCTCCCTGTGGGGCGCCGGCGTCGAAAAGCGGCTGCAGGCCGCGTCCCGTTAAACGTCAAAACCATCTCATCAGCTTTGTAAGGAGGAGCAAAAGATGAAAACCACCAGCATGAAATTCTCGCGTCGCGCCCTGCTCGCGCTCGCCGCGGCAACGGTTGCGCTGCCTTTCGTGGCACCGGGCGATGCTTTCGCCGGGACCGTTGAAGAGGCAAAGGCCAAGGGCAAGGTCGTCATCGGCATTCAGGGTGATAATTCGCCCTGGGGCTTCGTGAATTCCAGCGGCGTGCAGGATGGTCTCGATGCCGATATCGGCAAGGCCTTCGCGGACTATCTCGGCGTGAAGGCCGAGTTCGTGCCGCTCGCCGTCGCAAACCGCATCCCGGCTCTGCTGACCGGCAAGGTCGACGTGCTCTTCGCCACCATGGCCATGACCGCCGAGCGCGCCAAGAGCATCCAGTATTCGAAGCCCTATGTCGGCAACGTGTTTTCCGTCTATGCCCCCAAGGACAAGAAGATCGCCGGTTACGATGATCTGACCGGCATCAATGTCGGCGTGCCGAAGTCGAGCGCCATGGACACGGCGATTACTGCCGGTGCCGGCTCCAAAGCCAATATCCTGCGCTTCGATGACGACGCCGCCAATATTCAGGCGCTGATATCGGGCCAGGTCGAAGCCGTGGGCGGCAACATGTTCTACGGCGACCGGCTGAACAAGGCCGCGGAGGGCAAGTACGAATCAAAGTTCGAACTGACGACCATGTATAACGGCGCCGGCACCCGCCCGGGCGAGAAGGACTGGAACGAAACCGTCAACGCCTTCCTCGACAAGATCAAGTCGGACGGTCAGCTCGCCAAGATTTACGACAAATGGATGAAGCGCGAAGTGCCGGCCTTCCCGGACAGCCTTCCCGACATCCCCTTCACCGTGAAGTAATCTGGAGGTTTCCATGCCGCAATCCGCCGCCGCACAGGTTCCGCTTATCGCCCTTGAAGGGGTCGGAAAGTGGTATGGAGCCTACCACGCGCTTAAAAATGTCAACATGACGGTTCGCAAGGGCGAGAAGATCGTTCTTTGCGGCCCGTCCGGTTCGGGCAAATCCACCCTCATTCGCTGCATCAACCATCTGGAGGAAATCCAGGAGGGCAAGATTACGGTGGAGGGAACCATGCTTTCGGATTCCAGCCGCGCCATCGATGCGGTTCGGCGCGAAGTGGGCATGGTGTTCCAGAGCTTCAATCTCTTCCCGCACAAGACCATCATGGAAAACTGCACGCTGGCGCCCATGCGGGTGAAAGGCCTGTCGAAGGCCGATGCGGAGGCGACGGCACGCAAATATCTGGAGCGCGTGCGCATTCTCAACCAGGCCGACAAGTACCCCGCCCAGCTTTCCGGCGGCCAGCAGCAGCGCGCGGCGATTGCGCGGGCGCTGTGTATGGAACCGAAGGCGATGCTGTTCGACGAACCGACCTCGGCCCTCGATCCGGAAATGGTGAAGGAAGTGCTCGACACCATGATCGGTCTTGCCCGCGACGGCATGACGATGATCTGCGTGACGCATGAAATGGGTTTCGCCCGGCAGGTGGCCGACCGCGTGGTCTTCATGTCGGAAGGCGAGATCATCGAGGAAGGCCCCCCGGAGGAATTCTTCCGCGATCCCAAGCACCAGCGTACCCGCACGTTCCTTGGCGAAATTCTCGCCCATCATTGAGGTTCGCGCTCCGCGGGGAACTCTTGGCGACCTCCCGCGCAGAGACAGCGTCATCCCCGGGACAGGCCCGGGGATCCATGGAGCCAGCGGATGACAGATCCCCGGGATCAGGCCCGAGGATGACGACGGCGAGGTTTCAACACCTCGCCAGCAACCCGAAGGCAGGCGATGCCCGCCGCCGAACAGATGAACGACCCGAGATCATGACAGACAAAACCGCATTCAAGGTCGGCCTGATAGGCGCCGATATCCAGCTATCCAAGTCACCCGCGCTGCATATGCGCGAGGGAGCAGCCCATGGTCTCGACTATTCTTATGAGCTGGTGGATGTCTCCGCCCGCAAATTGCCCTTAAGCGCCCTTCCCGATCTGCTCGATGAGCTGGAGGCGCGCGGTTTTGCCGGCACCAATATCACCCATCCGTTCAAACAGGCCGTCATCGCGCATCTGCACGAACTTTCTGATGACGCCCGCATGCTTGGAGCGGTCAATACCGTCGTCTTCCGCGACGGCCGCCGCATTGGCCATAACACGGACTGGTACGGCTTTTACGAAAGCTTCGTGCGCGGCCTGCCGGATGCAAAGCGTGATCGGGCGCTGCTGGTCGGCGCAGGCGGCGCCGGCGTGGCTGTCGCCCATGCCGCCCTGAAGCTCGATATTATGAGACTCGATATTTTCGATCGCGATTTGCCCCGGGCCGAGCGCCTGGCGAGCGAACTCAACGACCGGTTCGGAGAAGGGCGCGCCTTTGCCGTTGGCGACCCGGCCGCTTCCCTGCCCTTTGCCGATGGCCTGATCCACGCCACGCCAATGGGCATGCCCGCGCATCCCGGCATGCCGGTTTCGGCCGACCTGATCGAGCAACGACACTGGGTGGCCGACATCGTCTACATGCCGCTCGTGACCGAGTTGCTGGCGACGGCGGCGAAAAAGGGCTGTCGCACCCTGCCCGGCGGCGGCATGACGGTATTTCAGGCCGTTGGCGCATTCCGCCTCTTCTGCGGCCGCGAGCCGGACGCTGCGCGCATGACCGCACATTTCACCGAGCTGTGCATGGCGGAGGGGGTGGCATGAGTCTTTTCACCATCCTCAACGGCCCGAACCTCAACCTGCTCGGCCAGCGCCAGCCGGAAATCTACGGCTATGAAACGCTCGCTGACATCGAGTCCCGTTGCCGCGGGATCGCAGAAACCGCCGGCCACAAACTGTTTTTTGCCCAGAGCAACCGGGAATATGAGCTGATCGACTGGGTTCACGAAGCCCGCGGCAAATCCGCAGGCATCGTCATCAATCCCGGCGCCTTTACCCATACGTCGGTGGCCATCCTCGATGCGCTCAATGCCTTTGAGGGGCCGGTGATCGAGGTTCACATTTCCAACATCCACAAGCGCGAGGTCTTCCGGCACCACTCCTATGTCTCGACCCGCGCCGAAGGCGTGATCGCCGGCCTCGGCATCGAAGGTTATGACGTGGCGCTGCGCCACCTCATCGGCCGTCTTCCGCGCTCGTCGTGATATGGGCGGGCGTCAGCACATAACGCAGCACCATGTCGCTGACATGCCGCGACAATGTTTCCTGTCCCGCATCGGTGAACAGGCTGTCGCCGAAGATGAACGAGAACGTCGTGACATTCGAGACGTTGAAAAAGGACAGCGCGCTGATCTGCCAGTGCAATTCCAGCGCATCGATGCCCTCGCGGAAGACGCCGCTCTGCTGGCCTCGCAGCAGCACGCTTTCCAGCGCATCGATGGCCGGACGGTTGAGCTGGCGGATCGTTTCGGAGGACTGCATGTGCCGGCCGTGATGGATGTTCTCGATCATCACCATTCGAATGAAAGCGGGATTGCGCCGGTGGTGATCGAAGGTGAACCGACAGAGCTTGTCGAGCGCCGCAGCCGGTTCCAGATCATCGAGCTCCAGATCGCTCTCGCCGCCGCGCACCTTGGCATAAGCCTCCTCCAGAACGCGCTGGTAAAGGCTCTCCTTGTCGGTGAAATAATAATAGATCATGCGCTTGGACGTGCGCGTGCGCGCCGCTATTTCATCGATGCGGGCGCCGGAGAGGCCGTTTTGCGAAAACTCTTCCATGGCCACCGAAAGAATGTCGCGGCGAACCCCTTCCGGATCACGCTTCGCCTGCCGGCTTTCTCGGGTCGCGTTCAAAGTCGCAGTTTTGGTCATCATCCATTCCATCGGTGGGGCGGCGGCCTGCGGTCACGCCCTGCTTATTAACCAATCAGTACATAAGGCTGAAAAGGAAGGCAATATGGCGAGCTATGACACAGCAGGACACGGCATGCCAATGCGCACATCCATTGCAACCGTATCGATCAGTGGCGAATTCCCCGAAAAGCTTGCGGCGATCGCCAAGGCCGGTTTTTCCGGCGTGGAGATTTTCGAAAACGATTTCCTGACCTATGACGCCTCCCCGCGCGAGGTAAAGGCACTGGCTGCCGACCACGGACTTGATATCACCCTGTTTCAGCCGTTCCGCGACTTCGAGGGCATGCCGGAGCCGCACCGCGCCCGCGCCTTCGAGAGAGCGCAGCGGAAATTCGACATCATGGGCGAACTCGGCACAGATCTGATGCTGATCTGCTCGAATGTCTCGCCGGTCTCGCTCGGCGGCATAGACCGCGCCGCCGCCGACTTCCATCAGCTGGGCGAACTTGCCGCAAAACATGGCGTGCGCGTGGGTTACGAGGCGCTTGCCTGGGGCCGTCACATCAGCGATCACCGCGATGCCTGGGAAGTGGTGCGCCGTGCCGACCACGCCAATGTCGGCATCATTCTCGACAGTTTCCACACGCTGTCGCGCAAGATCGATCCCAATTCCATCCGTTCCATTCCCGGCGACAAGATTTTCATCGTCCAGCTGGCCGATGCGCCGCTGATCGACATGGACCTGCTCTACTGGAGCCGCCATTTCCGCAACATGCCGGGAGAAGGCGATCTGCCTGTCGTGGATTTCATGCGCGCCGTGGCTGCAACCGGTTATAGCGGCCCGCTGTCGCTGGAAATCTTCAATGACCAGTTCCGCGGCGGCTCGGCCCGGCTGCTCGCCGAGGACGGCCACCGCTCGCTCGTCAACCTGATGGATCAGGTGCGCCGTCTTGAGCCGGATATCCGAATCGACGTGCCCGCCATGCCGGACCGGGTTGAGACGCGGGGCGTGGAATTCGTGGAATTCACCACGGCGCCGGAAGAAAAGATCAATCTGGAGGCGCTGCTCGCCACGCTCGGTTTCGAGAAAACCGCACATCACCGCAATCGCGATGTCGACCTCTACACCCAGGGCGATATCCGCATCGTCATCAATACCAGTGATGGCGGCGACAGTTTCGCCGGGGCGTCCTATTCCATCCACGGCACCAATGCCTATGCATTCGGCCTGAAGGTCGATGACGCCAAGGCGGCGCTGGCGCGTGCTGAAGCGCTGGGTGCGCCCACCTTCGCCGAGCCGCGCAAGACGGGCGAAGTCGCCGTCCCGGCCATTCAGGGCGTGGGCAACGGTGTCATTTATTTCCTCGACGATTCGCCGGCGCTTGCTTCCATCTGGGACAATGAGTTTGCGACATTCGGCGACAATAAACCAGCTGGCGATGCCGGGCTTAAGAGGATCGATCATCTTGCGCAAACAACGCATTACGATGAAATGCTGACGTGGCTTCTGTTCTACACCTCGCTGTTTTCTACCCGCCGCACACCGATGATCGATGTGGTCGATCCGGGCGGGCTGGTGCGCAGCCAGGCGATTGAAAGCGTACCCTCACCGCATTTCCGCCTGACCATGAACGGCGCCGACAATCGCAAGACCTTCGCCGGCAAATTCCTGGCTGAAGGTTTCGGCACCAGCATCCAGCACATCGCCTTTGCCACCGACGATATTTTCGCGACGGCCAGGGCGATGCAGGCACGTGGCTTCCACGCCCTGCCGATCTCGCGCAATTATTACGACGATCTGGAAGCGCGTTTCGGTCTGGAGCCGGAATTTTCCGATGCGCTGCGAGCGGCGAGCATCCTTTATGACCGCGACGACAATGGCGAATATTTCCAGATCTACAGCCGCACCTTCGGCGAAGGTTTCTTCTTCGAAATCATCGAAAGGCGCGGGGCTTACGGCGGTTATGGTGCCATGAACGCCCCCTTCCGCATTGCCGCGCAACGACGCCTTGCGCCGCCGGTTGGCATGCCGAAGGAATAGGTCTCAGCAGCGAAATCCGAACAGGCTGCAGCCGGCAGGAATGCCGCTACGGCCTGTTCTCATTTATTCCAATGTCGTTATCTCGTAATCGCGTGGAATGGCGGAGGTCGCCATAAACCACTCCGACGCCCGCGTCCGCTGCTGATGAAAATCAAAGGCGGCACGATCGGCAAAAAGCTCCTCAACCCGCCAGATCAGGGGATCGTCTGTCTCGGATACCTCGAAGGAAATGCAGCCGGGTTCCTCTCTCGTCAGGCGAAGATGTTCAGGAAGGTGGCGCCGGACCAGATCGACATCATGCTTGGACAAGCATCGTAGAAAACCCCTCAGCCTGACTGCGCCCGTCCTATTGTTCATGCACGGCATTCCCATTCCTCTTCGTTCTTCTCAGCGTTTTTAGTGGCGCTACAGGCGGAATACACGCCTCTTTGCGAAGCATTGTGCAGGAACACGCGCTCAAAATCGGTGCATATGCGTATTTGTAGAGCAGTACACAAAAATTGTTCAACACTATGGACATGATTGTTCTGTTTTGTTAGCTTTTTCCATAAAACAAGGGCGGGGGAGAATAAGGTTTCATGCGCATTGTCGAATTGGCATCCGGCGTTTCGCGTCGGGTGGCTGCCATGGATTTGACCGGTACGGCTGCGGCGGCACTGCGGCTATTAATGCGGGGCATCGATTGTCGCGCGGCTCCCCGTGAAAAAGCATCCTGAAGATGCGATCTCACCCGACATTTTCGACATTCCCGCCTGGCGTTGCGCCAAGCTCGCCTGCCCATCGCCCTTTTCCTTTTCCAGACCACCGCGCCGCTTCACCGGCGCAGGCCACGCCGGAGACACTGACATGACTGCCGCAAACGCAAACGCCCTGCTGTCCGTCGAAGGCCTGAGCGTCGAGTTTGGCAACAGCCGCGTCGTGGACGATATTTCCTTTCGCGTCGAGCCCGGCCGCACAGTGGCGATCGTCGGCGAATCCGGATCGGGAAAATCGGTCACGTCGCTCTCCACCATGCGCCTTGCGGACATGATGGGCGCGACCTATCCGACAGGCAAAATCCTGTTTGAAGGCAGGGACTTGCTGAAGGCCTCTCAGAAAGAGATGCGCTCGATCCGCGGCAAGGAGATCGCCATGATCTTCCAGGAGCCGATGACCTCGCTCAACCCCGTCTTCACCATCGGCGACCAGATCTGCGAAGTGCTTGTGCTGCATGAAAAGATGGGCAAGCAGGCAGCGATGGCAGAAGCACAGAAGCTTCTCGAAATGGTGCGCCTGCCCGATGCAGCCGAGCTTCTGAAGCGATACCCGCACCAGCTTTCCGGCGGCATGCGCCAGCGTGTGATGATTGCCATGGCGCTCGCCTGTCGCCCGAAGCTTCTCATTGCCGACGAACCGACGACGGCGCTCGACGTGACCATTCAGGCGCAGATCCTCAACATCATGCGCGACCTGCAAAAGAAGCTCGGCATGGGCATGGTCTTCATCACCCATGACATGGGCGTGGTGGCGGAAATGGCCGATGACGTCGTCGTCATGTGGAAGGGCAAAAAGGTCGAGGAAGGTCCGGTCAAGGATATCTTCGCCAACCCGCAGCACCCTTACACGCGCGCCCTGCTTTCCGCCGTTCCGCGCCTTGGCAGCATGGAAGGTGAAGCCTTTCCGAAGCGCCTGCCGCTCACCGTGCTGCAGGATGGCCAGCCGGTCGTGATCGGTGAAGAGCGCGTGCAAAATACCGCGAAATACGACCAGAAACCGCTTCTGTCGGTCAAGGACCTGTTCGTGCGCTTCGATATCCGCAAGAACCTGTTCGGCAAGGCAACGCACCGGTGCAGCGCCGTGCAGAAGGTCAGTTTCGATATTCATGCCGGCGAAACGCTGGCGCTGGTGGGAGAATCCGGCTCTGGCAAATCCACCATCGGCCGCACCATCCAGCAGTTGCAGTCGGCCATCTCGGGCGAAATAACCTTCAACGGCCGCAGCTTTGCACAGATGTCGGCGGCGGAACGCTTCCGCATGCGTCAGGAAGTGCAATATATCTTCCAGGACCCCTTCGCCTCGCTCGATCCACGCAAGACGGTCGGTTTTTCGATTGCCGAGCCGATCAACACCCATGGTTTGATCAATGATCAGAAGGCCGTAAAGCGGCGGGTGGATGAATTGCTGGAGCGTGTGGGCCTCTCCTCCGAGCACGCCGCGCGGTATCCGCACGAGTTCTCCGGTGGCCAGCGCCAGCGCGTCTGCATTGCCCGCGCGCTTGCTTCCGATCCGAAGCTCATCATTGCGGACGAGGCGCTGTCGGCGCTCGATGTTTCCATTCAGGCGCAGATCATCAATCTGTTCATGGATTTGCAGGCCGAGCGCGGGCTCGCCTATCTCTTCATCAGCCATGACATGGCTGTCGTGGAAAAGATGAGCCATCGCGTCGCCGTGCTTTATCTCGGCCAGATCATGGAAATGGGCAGCCGCCGGCAGGTCTTCGAAACGCCGACGCATGATTACACCCGCCGCCTGCTGTCGGCCGTGCCGGTCGCCGATCCGACCATCGAGCGCCGCATTGCCATGATCGAGGGCGAAATTCCCAATCCCGTGCGCCGTGTCGGCGATGAGCCGGCCATTCTCGCCCATGAGGAAATCAATCCGGGCCACTTCATCGCGAAGAGCGCCTGAATAACAACCAGAACCACAACCATCTGAAGAGGAACAGGTAGATGACAATGATCAAGAAGGGGATGACGACAACGTTCGTCGCGCTTGCCATGGCCGCAACGGCCTTGACCGCCGCACCGGCTCTTGCCGCCGGCAAGATGACCATTTCCAGCCCGCAGGATCCGGGCAGCTGGGATCCGATCGACACCTTCCTCGTTCAATGGGCCGCTGTCGCCACCAACATCTTCGATGGCCTCACCTATCGCGGCCCGGACCTGAAGGTCGTGCCCGGCCTCGCCGAATCCTGGGAAGAGCTGGATGAAGGCAAGCGCATCCGCTTCAAGCTGCGCCAGAACGTCAAGTTCCACAATGGCGAGCCCTTTAACGCCGCCGCCGTCAAGTTCACCTTCGAGCGCCTTCTTGGCGAACAGGGTGCCAAGGGCCCGCAGCGCTCCAACTATGTTTCCATCGAAAGCGTCGATGTCATCGACGACTACACCGTCGACATGAAGCTGAAGGCGCCGGATCCGGTTCTGCTCACCAAGCTTGCCGGTTATGGCGGCATGATCGTGCCGCCGAAATATATCCAGGAAAAGGGTGAGGACAACTTTAACCTCAACCCTATCGGTACCGGCGCGTTCAAATTCGTATCCTATGCCCCGAAGACCAACATCAAGCTTGAAGCCAATCCGGATTACTGGGGCGGCGCACCGAAGCTTTCCGAACTGGAATACCGCTTCATTTCAGAGCCGGCGACCGCCGTTGCCGAATTGCAGGCAGGCCGCGTCGATCTCGTCATCCCGCCCACCATCCCGATCGGCATGATCCCGGTCATCGAAGGCGATTCCAAGCTTCAGATCGTCAGCGTCCCCGGCCCGACCGTCGATGCGCTGCGTTTCAACACCCGCGACGGCATCACCGCCGATCCGAAGGTGCGCAAGGCCATCATCATGGCCGTCGACCGCGGCACGATCGTCAAGTCGATCCTTGCCGGCCAGGCATCGGAAATCGCAAGCTTCCAGAGCGCGCTGTCCTTCGGTTACGACCCGGAACTGAAGCCGCTGCCTTACGATCCTGAAGGCGCCAAGAAGCTTCTCGCGGAAGCCGGCGTCAAGCCGGGTGCGGCGCTGCAGATCGATATCCGCGGCAATGACGCGACGATGAACGAAGTGGCGCAGGTCATTTCCAGCTACCTCTCCATGGTTGGCATCACCGCCACCATCAAGCCCTATGAAACCAACGTTCTCTTGAACGACATCATCCCGCAGGGCAAGACCGGCGCGATGTTCCAGCAGAAATGGGGCGGCTGGACCTTCGATTACGATAACACCGCCTATTCCATGTATCACTCGGGTGAAAAGTGGAACCCCTATGACAAGGACGAAAAGCTGGACAAGCTCTTGGAATCCCAGCGTCCGCTGACGGACCGCGCCGAGCGCGAAAAGATTCTCAAGGAAATCGGCAGCTACACCGCCGAACGCGCGCTGGAAATCCCGCTCTACAACACCAATGCCATTTACGGCATCAACAAGCGGGTCAAGGGTTTTGTCGCACCGCCTGACAATCGCCTGAAGCTGACCGACGTTACCGTCGAATAATCAGGCCCGCTCTCTGATCAACACACCTTGCCCGCCGCAATGCGGGCAAGGCCGGGTTTCTCTTCAAGGTAAAAAACGTGGCCGGTTTCCTCATCAAGCGATTGCTGCAGGCGATTTTTGTCGTCATCGCCATCACCCTTCTCGTTTCTTTCGCCATCCGCCTGACGGGTGACCCCGCCGTCACCATGTTCCAGGGCGGCGGCAGCATGACGGAAGATGATCTGGCGCGCATCCGTGCGGCGCTCGGCACCGACCGGCCGTTCTTCGTCCAATATTTCAGCTTCCTGAAGGGCCTTCTGACGCTCGATTTCGGCCGCAGCTTCACCGGCAGCACGCCGGTCTCGCGCCTGATCGCCGATGCCCTGCCCGCCACGCTGCTCTTGGCCTTCATCTCCATGGCGGTGTCGATTGCGCTGTCCATCCCGCTCGGCATCAAGGCCGCAACATCGCGCGGGAAGACGGCCGATCAGGTGATCCGCATCTTCTCGCTTATCGGCCTTTCCTTCCCGAATTTCTGGCTGGCCACCATGCTGGTGCTGCTGTTCTCCATCACGCTCGGCTGGCTGCCGCCAAGCGGCATGGGCGGTTTTGCGAGCTACATCATGCCCGCGGTCACCATGGGTGTGATCCTGACGGCCACCAATGTACGCCTTGTGCGCACGGC
Organism: Agrobacterium sp. CMT1; assembly: GCF_037203725.1. Taxonomy (NCBI): domain Bacteria; kingdom Pseudomonadati; phylum Pseudomonadota; class Alphaproteobacteria; order Hyphomicrobiales; family Rhizobiaceae; genus Agrobacterium; species Agrobacterium sp. CMT1. Next base: position 757,065 of record NZ_JBBCAR010000007.1, on the reverse strand, counting down.
AATGCTCGATACGCTGCGTTCTCAATACGTCATGGTGGCGCGCGCCAAGGGGCTCAGTGAAAGCAAGGTTCTCTACAAACACGCGCTGCGCAACTGCGCCATTCCGCTCATCACCTATTTCGGCCTGCAATTTGGCGGGCTGCTGGGCGGTATCGTCGTTATCGAGCGTGTCTTCAACTGGCCGGGCCTCGGCACGCTCGCCTTCGACGCAGTCGGCGCGCGCGATTATCCCGTGCTTCAGGCCGTCATCACCGTGCTGTCGCTGATGATCGTCGGCATCAACCTTCTGGTCGATATCGCCTACGGGCTTGTCGATCCGCGCATCCGCACGGAGTAAGTGACGATGGCTGCCAAAACCTCGCGTCTCGCGCGCTTCACCAATCTCGAATTCGTCCTCGGCGCGTCGCTGACGACAATCATTTGCCTTGCCGTCGTCTTTTCCGACGTGCTGTTTCCGGGCGGAGCTGACAAGATCGACCTGATGGCGCGCCTTGCCAAACCCTTCGCCAATGCCGCCCATCCGCTTGGCACCGATCCGCTGGGACGAGACGTTCTCGCCCGCGTCGTCGCCGGCGGCAAGATTTCGCTGCTGGTCGGTTTCACCTCGGTCATCGGCGCGGTCATCTTCGGCGTCGCGGTTGGGCTTGTCGCCGGTTATTATCGCGGCTTCTGGGATATGCTGGTCATGCGCTTTGCCGATATCCAGCTCGCCATGCCCTTCATCCTGCTCGCCATCACCTTCATCGCCATTGTCGGCGGCAGCCTCACCAACACCATCATCCTGCTGATTGTCTCGCAATGGGTGCAATATGCCCGTCTCGTGCGCGGCTCGGTGCTGACACTCAGGGAGCGGGAATTCATCCTTTCCGCCCGCGCCATCGGCGTGAAAGACTGGCGCATCATCCTTCAGCACCTGCTGCCGAACCTCATCGGCCCTGTCATCGTGCTGATGACGCTCAACGTCGCCAACAACATCCTGCTGGAAAGCAGCCTCACCTTCCTCGGTCTCGGCGTTGATCCGACAATTCCGAGCTGGGGCGGCATGCTGGCGGATGGGCGTACCTATCTGCAGACGGCATGGTGGGTTAGCGTCTTTCCCGGCCTTGCGATTCTTCTGACCGTGCTTGGCCTCAACCTTCTCGGCGACTGGCTGCGCGACAGCCTCGACCCAACAGGCAGAACCTCGAGGTAACCGTGATGAGCCAGATTTTCGACCAGACCTTCGAACGCACGCTGGACGCGCTTGTCGCCAAAGCCGAGCCCGGCCAGTCCTTCGAGGCATGGACCTTCGATGACGCCAAAAGCCGCCGCGAGACTGAAGAGAGGCTGAAGAAAAAAGGCATCTGCGCCCGCATCCGCAGCGCCTACAAACCGCTTCTCTTCACCTTTCTGGAAGAGATCAATCTGGATGGCGTCGACGCCATCGAAGTGCGTTACCCGGTGCACGAAAACGCCCCCGCCAACCGTTTCCGGCTGGAGGCCTATCCGCTGGCGGCGCTGGTGGGCGATGCGAAGCTGGATTTCATCGCCCGCGAGGACGACAGTTTCCATTATGAGGTGAGGCTGAGCCGCCGTGGCAAGACGGAAACTCTGAAGGTTCTGGCTCCGAACCGGGTTCATACCGATATCGTCGGCGAAACCAATGTCTCGCCAACCGGCTGGTTCCGGCTTGCCGGTGATGCCTCGGGCGAGCGACTGGAGACGGATTACGAACAGCTTTTTGAAGCGGCAATCAGTGCCGTCGCCAACCACGGCTGGGGCGATGAAGAGCCCTATTTCGAGGAACTGAACATCCGTGTTACCCATCCGGCAGAAGATCTGCCTCTTTCCGTTGGTGATGAGGTCGTCAGCCTCCGCGAAGCGCTGCACGAGGATTTCTATTTCTCGCTGCTGGAGTTCTTTCAGAAAAAATCCGGTCGGCCGCTGGGTGACCGTGGCCTCAAGCCCGGCCAGATCGTACCGGAAATCGTCAAAAGCGAAGGCGAGATCACCCTTCACATCGAGACCCGCCCGCTCACAACCGCCTTCCTCGATGGCGGCGAGCAACCGATCGATGAGGCGCGCGAACCGGTTGCGGCAGGCCAGCTCGCAGGGCTGCTTGAGGAAATCGGCGGCGAGGCATTCCAGGCGCGCTCCCGCTCCGGCCGCGTCCTTTCCGCCCGTTATGTCGCCGGCAGCGATGCCGCGGTGATGATCAGCGGCGGCCAGCACCCCAACGAGACGACGGGCATCGTCGGCGCCATCCGCGCCGCCCGCAAACTCGCTGATCGCAAGGGCGCGCATTTCACCATCTCGCCGCTCGAAAATCCTGACGGTTACGCCCTGCATCAGCGTCTGCGCGTCGATAATCCGCGCCACATGCATCATGCGGCGCGGTACACCGCCCTTGGCGATGACCTCGAATATCGCACGCCGGAAAATTCGGCTGCGCATCTGAACGAGAAGGAAATCCGTTTCAAGGCGCAGGAAATGAGCGGCGCCAGCCTGCATGTGAACCTGCACGGGTATCCTTCACATGAGTGGACCCGGCCTCTATCCGGTTATGTGCCGCGCAATTTCGCCATGTGGACGCTGCCGAAGGGTTTCTTCCTCATCATCCGCCACCATGCGGACTGGGAAAGCCGAGCGGAAGCCCTGCTGGACAAGGTAACCCGCCATCTCGGCGCCATTCCCGGCCTGCTCGACTACAATAACCGCCAGATCGCGCTTTATGAAATCCACGCCGGCGAAACCGGTTTCCGCATCATCAACGGCTTTCCGTGCCTGTCGTCCATCGATGACCGCCACACCGTGCCGATGACGCTGATCACCGAATATCCCGACGAAACCATCTATGGCACGGATTTCATCACCGGCCACACCGCGCAAATGGAAACGGTGCTGTCCGCCTACGATGCCTGGCAGGAAATCCTGTCGCCGCAAGTGGCCTGATACGGCAACCGCCCCGGGGCGGGCGGTTCACTTCCCCGGCGTTGTCGCAGCCAGTTTCTGATCGCGCTGTTTTTGCAGCAGCTTCTTGCCCTTGCTGAGAATATGCAGGTTGGCGGCATCAAGCTTGTTATATCCCGCCTGGATAATATCGAGATCGGCCACATGGCCGATGGCGGCCAGCTTGTACATCACGTCGCCAACGGCCACGTCGATGGTCGGTGCAGGTGATGACACGGCGTCCTTGACGGCCGCTTCCACATCCTCCATCGCACCACCCATGGCATGATAAAGCGTCAGCGCCTTGCGCAGAAATGCTTCACGACGCTCGATCCGGTTGTTGAGCCTGTTTTCTCCAACGCGATTGCGCATCAGCTCAACAGCTTTATTCTGATATTCGCCCATCAAGACACCAAATAACGTTCTAAATATGCTTGGGGAGACTACGAAAAATCCCCTTAGAACTGGTTAAAGCTCTGGTTGCGGGACTGCCGGCCGCGCGGTTGCAGGCGACATTTGCCCCGAACTGTTTGACCGCGAAGACCAAGGCCGATGCGGAGCTGAAAAAGGGGCAGGCGCCGGGCTGATTTCCCGATCCGATATGGGCAAGGCGTCAAAGACGCGGTATTGATAACCGTCAGGTTATTTATTACCCCCCTTATTTCATTTTACTTTGATATTCTTAATCATCAATCTGGCAGCCTGGACCGGTGGATGGGAGCCACAGGCGAATTTGGAGGAAACCATGAAATTTCGGATCACCGTGGCGATAGCGGCCATCTGTTTCAGCTCTGCCGCTTATGCAGAAACGATCAAGGTGGGCGTTGTCGGCCCGTTCTCCGGCCCGTTTGCGCTGCAGGGCAAGAACTTCAAGGCCGGCATCGATGCCTGGTTTGCCCTTCACGGCAACAAGGTCGGCAATGACACGGTGGAGGTCGTCTATCGCGATGTGCCGCAGGCCGATCCGGCGCAATCCAAGGCACTGGCGCAGGAGCTGGTGGTGAAGGAAGGCGTGCAATATCTTGCCGGCTTCTATTTTACCCCTGACGCCATGGCCGTCACACCCCTGCTGAAGCAGGGCAACGTGCCGATGGTGGTCATGAATGCCGCCACCTCGGCCATCGTGACCAAGAGCCCCTATGTGGTGCGCACGTCGTTCACCACCTGGCAGACTTCCACCCCCATCGCCAAGGTGGCCTTTGACGGCGGCGTGAAGAAGGTCATCTCACTGGTCAGCGATTATGGCCCGGGCGTCGATGCCGAAAATGCTTTCAAGGCGGCCTTCACCGCTGCCGGCGGCGAAGTGGTTGAAACCATCCGCATGCCGCTTTCCACCAATGATTTCAGTCCCATCATGCAACGTGTGAAGGATTCCGGCGCACAGGGTGTTTTCGCCTTCCTGCCATCGGGCCCGACCACGCTCGGTTTCGTCAAGGCCTTCAACGACAACGGCCTGAAATCCGCAGGCGTCAAGCTCTTCGCGCCGGGTGATCTGACGCAGGAATCCGATCTGCCGGCGCTCGGGGAAGCCGCACTCGGCATGCAGACGACCTTCCATTATGCCATCTCGCATGATTCACCCGAGAACAAGACCTTCGTGGAAGCCGCAACCAAGGCAATCGGCAATCCGAAGGAACTCTCCTTCCCTTCCGTCGGCGCCTTTGACGGCATGTATGTCATCAGCAAGATGATCGAGGCCACTGGCGGCAAGCAGGATGCGGAAAAGGCGGTCGAGGCAGTCAAGGGCCTTTCCTGGACAAGCCCGCGCGGCCCGGTCAGCATCGACCCGGAAAGCCGCCACATCACGCAGAACATCTATCTGCGCGAAGTAGCCAAGGCCGATGACGGCAGCTATTACAACAAGGAAGTCCAGACCTTCGAAAAACAGGGCGATCCGGGTCTCGCCGCCGCGAAGTAACGGCCAGACAGGACAATATTGCCGGGCCGCCAGTGGCGGCCCGTTTCCGGCCCGGACGGGCATTAGCACCGGGAGGAGTTTCTTCATCATGCAGACGGTCTTCAGCATCCTCATCGATGCGCTTGCCTATGGCATGGTCCTGTTCATCATCTCCATCGGCCTTTCGGTCACCATGGGGCTGATGCGTGTGGTTAATCTGGCGCACGGCGCTTTCGCCATGATCGGCGGTTATCTCGCCTCCTATGCCGCCCACGGACTGGGTCTCGGTTATGCGGCTGCGATCCTCGTCGCCATCGTCGGCACCATCGTCATCGCCATACCGCTGGAACGTTTCCTTTATCGCCGCATCTATGGCGCGCCGGAACTGACACAGGTGCTGATGACCATCGGCATCACCTTCTGCATCATTGGCATCGCGAACTTCGTTTTCGGCCCGACGCTGAAGACCATTCCGCTGCCGCAGCAGCTGGCCGGCCCCACCGATCTTGGCTTCCGCACCATCGCCACCCACCGCATCTTCGCCATTGCCTGCGGTCTTGCCGTGGCCGGCGCGCTGTGGTTCACCTTTGAAAAGACCGCCTTCGGCATCAAGCTGCGCGCGGCGGTCGATAATGCCGCCATGGCCGCAACCCTCGGCGTGCGCACCGAAATCATCTATGCCGTCAGCTTCGCCATCGCCGTCGGACTAGCCGCCATGGGCGGCGTCATCGGCGCGGAACTGCTGCCGGTGGAACCCTATTATGCCCTGCGCTACATGGTCACCTTTCTGGTCGTGGTTTCCGTTGGTGGCGCGGGCTCCATTCCCGGAGCGTTGATCGCCTGTCTGCTGCTCGGCGCCATCGATACGACCGGGCGATATCTTGCGCCCGAATATGGCGAATTCTTCTTTTATCTGGCGGTCATCGTGATCATCACGCTGTTCCCGCGCGGCCTTCTTGGAAGGGCGAAATGAGATGGCGGTGCTCATGAACGACGTGACTGAAACGGCAGACATTCCGAAGGCGCGCTCACCACTGCGCGCGCTCGCGGGGCCGCTCCTCATCATCGCCGCCGCTGTTGCCGGTTATTACCTGTTTCCGGATAATCTGGCGCTTCTGACACGCATCATAGCCATCGCGCTTCTGGTGCTGTCGATCGATCTCGTCACCGGTTATTGCGGCGTCGCCACGCTTGGCCATGCCGCCCTCTTCGGCGCCGGCGCTTATGCCGCCGGCATCGCCGCCGCCCATTTTGAAATCACCGACCCGCTTCTCATGACCGCCATCGGCGCGGCTGCGGGCGGCGTGGCCGGGCTGCTTTCCGGCGCGGTGCTGCTGCGTGCCCACGGGCTTCCACAGCTTGTGCTATCCATCGCCGTCATCCACCTGTTCCACGAGGCGGCGAACAAGGCTTCAGGCTGGACCGGCGGCAGCGACGGTCTTGCCGGCGTTTCGCCGGACGCGCTGTTCGGCACCTTCGAATTCGACCTCTTCGGCCGCACCGCCTATATCTATGGTGTCTGCCTGCTGCTTGTCGTCTTCCTCGCCCTAAAGGTGGTCGTCAATTCACCCTTCGGCATGTTGTGCCGGGGCGTCAAACAGGACAGCATCCGCATTCAGGCCATGGGCGGCGCCGTCAATGGCACAATCCTGAAGATGTTCGTTATCTCAGGCATCGTCGCCGGCATCGGTGGTGCGCTCAACGCCATCTCCACGCAGGTTGTCGGCCTAGACAGCCTCAGCTTCACGCTATCGGCCGAGGGGCTGGTCATGCTGGTGCTCGGTGGCGCGGGTTCCCTTTACGGCGCGCTGATCGGCACCGTCACCTTCATGTGGTTTGAAGACGTGGTTTCCGCCGCCAACCCGTTTCACTGGCTCACCATTGTCGGCCTGCTGCTGATCGCCGTCGTGCTCTTCGCGCCGCGCGGCCTTTATGGCGCAGGCGAACAGATCATCGCGCGTCTCCGGGGAGGTCGCAAATGAGCGCCATTTTCGAAGTCTCCGGCCTGCAGAAAAATTTCGGCGGCCTCGTCGTCACCAACAACGTCTCGCTGTCGCTTTCGCCGGGAGACCGGACGGTACTCATCGGCCCCAATGGCGCCGGCAAGACAACCTTTGTCAATCTCGTCACCGGCAATATCAAACCGTCAGCCGGCACGGTGCGCATCGCCGGCGAGGATGTGACGGGCCTCAGCGCCAGCCAGCGCGTGAAACGCGGGCTCGTACGTTCCTTCCAGGTTACCAGGCTGTTTCAGGACATGACGCCAGAGGAGCACGTGGCGCTCGCCATTCTCCAGCGTGAGGGAAAGACCGGCCGGATTTTCGGCCGTTACCGTGCCATGCCTGCGGTGATGGGCGAAGCCCGCGACATTCTCGGCACGCTTGGCCTCACGGCCCTCGCCGAAACAAAGGTGCGCGAAATCGCTTATGGCCAGCAGCGGCTGATCGAGATCGCGCTTGCCATGGCGCTTCGCCCGAAAATCCTCTTGCTCGACGAACCTGCCGCCGGCGTGCCTTCCACAGAAACCGCGCGTATCGAACAGGCGCTTGACCGGCTGCCATCCGACCTCGCGATCCTGATGATCGAACACGACATGGATCTGGTCTTCCGTTTTGCCAAGCGCGTCGTCGTTTTGGCCGCCGGCGCCGTCATTTTCGACGGCTCGCCTGATGATGTCACCAGCAATGCGGAAGTCCGCCAAGCCTATCTGGGAAGTTACGCCGATGCCCGCAGCGCCGCTTGAAATCGTCAACCTCACGGCCGGTTATGGCCCGACAAGGGTCATCGAGGGCCTGTCGCTTTCCGTGCCATCGGGCTCGCGTTTCGCCGTGCTCGGCCGCAACGGCGTCGGCAAGACAAGCCTCTTCGCCACGCTGGCCGGCCAGACGAAGCGTTTTTCCGGCGATATCCGCATCGGCGGGCAGGAGATTGGCACCCTGCCAAGTGCTGCGCGCGCCAAGGCCGGCCTCGGTTACGTGCCACAGACCCGTGACGTGTTTCCGACGCTGACGGTGGAGGAAAACCTGTTCGTGGGCCTCAAGGGGCGACCGAAATCGGCGATAGAGGAAGCCTACACGCTGTTTCCGCGCCTCAAGGAGCGCCGCCGCAATCTCGGCTCGCAACTTTCCGGTGGCGAACAGCAGATGCTGTCCACCGCCCGCACCATTCTCGGCCAGCCGCGGGTGCTGCTGCTCGATGAACCGCTCGAAGGCCTCGCCCCCGTCATCTGCGAAGAGTTGATGGCCGCCTTCTCCAAGCTCGCCCAATCCGGCGAAATGACCATTCTTCTCGTCGAACAACGCATCCAGATGGCCATCGACTTCGCCGACCACGCCATCATCATGGAACGCGGCCGCATCGTCTGGGACGGACCGTCGAGCGAACTGGTGGAGAACCCGGATATTATCGATACGCATCTAGGCGTGGGTGGGCTGCACTAAGCCAACGCATCGCCATTGCGCGTTCATATATAATCTCCGTCATACCGGCCTTGAGCCGGCATCCAGCCACCCCAAGTCTTTTGGGGTGAAGAGACCCTTCGCGCCGCGCCGACGCGCGTCGGCTGGATTCCGGCTCGAGGCCGGAATGACGGAGGGTGACCGATCACACAAAGCCCCCGCCGTCTCATCTGCCCTTCCTCCGAAAAACCCAATGGAATAAAAATTCCATTTCAGTTAAAGTGCACACGATTTCAATCTGCACCAGGGAACGACAATGACGGCAATCGAGGCGCCAGACTCCGTAAAGGCTTTTGAGGAGCGGCTGCTCCAGGTGGCGGAGGGTTTGCCGAAACGATTGCGGCAATGTGCCGATTATGTCGCCTCCAATCAGGATCGAATCGCCGTTTCCACCGTCGCCGAAATGGCTGAAGGCGCCGGCGTGCAACCCTCGGCCTTCATGCGTTTCTGCCAGATCATGGGTTTTTCCGGATTTTCGGAAATGCAGCGCCTGTTCCGTGATTCCTATGTCGGCGGCTGGCCGGATTACGCCACGCGGCTCGATCATCTGCGCGAAAAGGGCGATGAAAGCGCGTCCGGCCTGCTTGCCGAATTCGTGGAAGCCGGCCGCTCGTCGCTGGAAATGCTGCTGAAATCGGTCGACACCCGACAGCTCGATGAGGCGGTTTCCGTGCTGGCCAAGGCGCGCACCGTGCATATCGTCGGCCTGCGGCGGTCCTTCCCCATTGCCAGCTATCTGGCCTATGCCTTCGAGAAGATGAAGGTGCCGGCGGTTCTGCATAGCGCCGTGGGCGGGCTCGGCAATATCAGTGCGATTTCCCGCGACGACGCGCTGATCGCAATCACCTTTTCCCCCTACTCCACCGAGACGCTGGAACTGGCGGAAACGGCCCGCGCCAAGGGCGTTCCGGTTGTCGCCATGTCTGATTCCGCCGTCAATCCGCTAAGGAAATCCGGCGCAACGCTGCTGACGGTTACAGAGATCGATTTCGGCGCTTTCCGCTCCCTTTCGGCCACGCTCTGTCTCGCCATCACCCTTGCCGTGGCTGTGGGAACACGCAAGACGGCCTGAATATTTTTATTGAAAACGGAAAAAATAGAATTTATGATCCAAATTCATGAAACGGACATTCCACGACTGTCTTTCTCGTGACGGACATGTGAGCGGAGGAGGCTCACCGGAGCGGGGATGGCGATAGCTGGCGGCATGGTTGCCTGATCCGCTCGAAACACATCAGGCAGACCGCGCCAGCGTGCGGTGCTAAGGAGGAACCTTTTGAAAAAACTTGATCTCATCACGATCGGGCGCTCGTCTGTTGACCTTTATGGGTCGCAGGTCGGTGGCCGTCTGGAGGACATGGCCTCCTTTGCCAAATATATTGGCGGTTCGCCCACCAATATCGCAGCCGGCGCCGCCCGCCTCGGTTTGAACAGCGCCGTCATTACCCGTGTCGGCGACGAGCACATGGGCCGCTTCATCCGCGAACAGCTGGTGCGCGAAGGCGTTGACGTGCGCGGCGTGAAAACCGACCCGGAGCGCCTGACCGCGCTGGTGCTGCTCGGCATTCGTGACCAGAACCAGTTTCCGCTGATTTTCTACCGCGAAAACTGTGCCGACATGGCGCTGAGCGAAGACGATATCGATCCCGCCTTCATTGCCGAGGCGGCCTGCGTCTGCGCCACCGGCACGCATCTGTCGCATCCAAGAACGGAAGCGGCCGTGCTGAAGGCCCTGAAACTTGCCCGCGAAAATGGTGCAAAAACCGCGCTCGATATCGATTACCGCCCCAATCTCTGGGGTGTGGCCGGCCATGGCGATGGCGAGAGCCGTTTCGTGGAATCGCAGAAGGTTACCGCCAAGCTGCAATCCACCCTGCATCTCTTCGATCTGATCGTCGGCACGGAAGAAGAATTTCACATTGCCGGCGGCTCGACAGATACGCTGACCGCACTGAATGCCGTGCGCAAGGTTTCGAATGCCACGCTGGTGTGCAAGCGCGGCCCGATGGGTGCTTCGGTCTTCACCGGCGATATTCCCGCAAGCCTCGATGACGGGCAGACGGGCGAAGGTTTCCCGATCGAGGTCTTCAATGTTCTGGGCGCTGGCGACGGCTTCATGGCCGGACTGTTCCGCGGCTGGCTGCGCGGCGAAGACTGGCCGACGACGCTGAAATACGCCAATGCCTGCGGCGCCTTCGCCGTCTCCCGGCATGGCTGCACGCCTGCCTATCCAAGCTGGGAAGAGCTGCAATATTTCTTCAAGGCCGGCATTCGCAACAAGGCGCTGCGCAAGGACGAGGCGCTGGAGCAGGTGCACTGGTCCACCAACCGCAAGGGCGATTGGGAGACCATGCGCGTCTTCGCTTTCGACCATCGCATGCAGCTGGAAGCGATCGCCGACGAGCTTGGCGTCAAGCATGAGCAGATCGGCGCCTTCAAGAAGCTTTGCCTCCAGGCCGCGCAAAAAGTTTCCGGTGGTGAGCCGGGCTATGGTATTCTCTGCGACGGACGCCTTGGACGTGACGCGCTGTTTGCCGCCAGCGGCTCCGGCCTCTGGATCGGCCGTCCGGTGGAATGGCCGGGTTCCCGTCCGCTGACACTGGAACCCGATCTCGGCAAGGACTTTGGCGGGCTCGCCGAATGGCCGCTCGAAAATGTCGTCAAGGTACTTTGTTTCTATCACCCCGATGACACGGATGAGATGCGCGCTGCGCAGGAAGAGACCGTGATACGGCTGTTTGAAGCCGCACGGCGCAACCGCTTGGAAATGCTGCTGGAGATCATTCCCTCCAAGGTCGGCCCGACCGACGATCTGACCGCCGCCCGCATCATCGAGCGCTTTTACGAGATCGGCGTTTACCCCGACTGGTGGAAGCTGGAGCCGATGAAAACCACGGCGGCATGGAAAAATGCCTGCGACGCCGTTAACCGCAACGACCCTTACGTGCGGGGCATCGTCGTTCTCGGTCTCGACGCACCGCAGAGTGAGCTGGAAGAAAGCTTCCGCCTTGCGGCTGGCTTCGATCTGGTCAAGGGTTTCGCCGTTGGCCGCACGATTTTTGCCGACGCCGCCCGCGGCTGGCTTTCCGGCAAGATGACCGACGAGGAAGCGGTCAAGGATATGGCGCAGCGCTATACCAGCCTGTGCCGTATTTGGGATGAGGCGCGCGCCAAAAAGGGAGAGGCAGCGTGAAGACAGTAAGATTGACGGCTGCGCAGGCCATGGTTCGTTACCTGGCAGCGCAGATGAATGAACATGGCGAAACCTATATCGCCGGCATGTGGGCGATTTTCGGCCATGGCAATGTCGCCGGGATCGGCGAAGCGCTTTACGGCATCAGGGACGAGCTGCCGACCTATCGCGGCCAGAACGAGCAGTCCATGGCCCACGCGGCCATCGCCTATTCCAAGCAGCTGCGCCGCCGCCGCGCCATGGCGGTCACCTCCTCCATCGGCCCCGGCGCGGCAAACATGGTGACGGCGGCAGCGCTGGCGCATGTCAACCGCCTGCCCGTCCTGCTGATCCCCGGCGATGTCTTCGCCAATCGTGGCCCGGACCCCGTGCTGCAACAGCTCGAAGATTTCGGCGACGGCACCATGACGGTGAATGACTGCTTCCGTCCTGTCAGCCGTTATTTCGACCGCATCATGCGGCCGGAACAGTTGCTCACCGCCCTCCCCCGCGCCATGCGCACCATGACGGACCCTGCCGATTGCGGCCCAGTCACGCTCGCCTTCTGCCAGGATGTGCAGGCGGAAGCCTACGACTATCCCGAAAGCTTCTTCGAAAAGCGGGTCTGGCGCCAGCGCCGCCCCGAGCCCGACGTGGTGGAATTCGAAGAGGCCGTCGCGGCGCTGAAGGCGGCGAAGAACCCCATCATCGTTGCTGGCGGCGGCGTTCATTTCGCCGGCGCAACGCAGACGCTGAAGCGCTTTGCCGAAACCCACTCCATCCCCGTCGTCGAAACGCAGGCCGGTAAATCAGCATTGGCTTGGGATCACGATCTCAATTTCGGCCCCGTTGGCGTTACCGGTGCCGAAAGCGCCAACATCATCAGCGAAAAGGCTGATCTGGTCTTCGGTGTCGGCACCCGCTTTCAGGATTTCACCACCGGCTCCTGGGCGCTATTCAAGAACCCGAACCGCAAAATCCTGGCGCTCAACGTCCAGCCCTATGACAGCGCCAAGCATGATGCGATCAGCCTGACGGCGGATGCCAAAATCGGGCTTGAAAAACTCTCCGCAGCCCTCGGCGCTCACCGTTTTGCAGCACCGGATGCGGGCCTCAAGGCAGCATGGTTCGAAAAGGCCGATGCCGATACGGCGGCGCCGGGCGAAGAGCACGCAAACAGCCTGCCGACCGACATGCAGGTCATCGGTGCTGTCCAGCGCCAGTCGCGCGACAATACCGTCGTCATGTGCGCGGCCGGCACCATGCCGGGCGAGTTGCACCAGCTCTGGAAATCCAAGCTGCCGCTTTCCTATCACATGGAATACGGCTTCTCCTGCATGGGTTACGAGGTCGCCGGCGGTCTCGGCATCAAGATGGCGGAACCGGACCGGGACGTGATCGTCATGGTCGGCGATGGCTCTTACATGATGATGAATTCCGAGCTTGCGACATCGGTCGCCATGGGCGTGAAGATCACGCTCGTCATTACCGACAACAGGGGTTACGGCTGTATCAACCGCCTGCAGATGGAAACCGGCGGCGCGGAGTTCAACAACCTCTACGCCCATACCAACGTCAATCCGATCGCCATCGACTTCGTCGCCCATGCCGGCTCGATGGGGGCGGATGCACGCAAGGTTTCCACCATCGCTGAACTGGAAGAAGCCCTCGCGGCGGCCCGTGCATCCAGCCGCACGACCGTCATTGTCATCGATACCGACCCCTATCCGACCCCGCGAGCCGGTGGCCACTGGTGGGATGTCGCGGTGCCTGAAGTCTCAGACCGCGGCGAAATCGGCGCGGCCCGCGTCCGTTATGAAAACCATGTCAAGGAAAGACAGTAAGATGATCCGTTACGGCACCAACCCCATCGCCTGGTCCAATGACGACGACCGCACGCTGGGCGCCCATATCAGCCTTGAACAATGCCTTGATGAAACCGCCAAGATCGGCTTCGACGGCATCGAAAAGGGTCACAAATTCCCGACCGACCCGGAAGGCCTGAAGGGCGTGCTTTCGCCACGCGGCCTCTCCTTCGTCTCGGGCTGGCATTCGCTGAACCTTCTGACCGACGATATCGAATCCGAAAAGAAGGCGATGCAGCCGGCGCTTGACCTTCTGAAGGCCATGGGCTCGAAGGTCATCATCGTCTGCGAGACCTCCAACGCCATCCACGGCGCAGACGACACGGCGCTGGTCGACCGTCCGCGCCTTGCGGCCGAGGACTGGGCTAAATTCGGCGCGGGCGTGGAAGCGCTGGCCGCCTTTGCCGCAGAACAGGGCGTCACCCTCGTTTATCACCACCACATGGGCACGGTAGTCGAGAGCGAAGACGAGATCGACCTTCTGATGAAGCACACCGGTCCAAAGACCCATCTGCTGCTCGATACCGGCCATTGCCTGTTCGGCGGCGGCGACCCTGTTCGCGTTGCGCAGAAATATATGGGCCGCGTTGGCCATATCCATGCCAAGAACGTGCGCCCGGTCATTGCCGATCAGGTCCGCAATGAGCGGCTTTCCTTCCTCGAAGGCGTTCGCCGCGGCGTATTCACCGTACCCGGTGATAGCGAAGGCGGCGTGAATTTTCCGCCGGTGCTGAAGGTGGCGGCCGAGCATGGTTACAGCGGCTGGCTGGTGATTGAGGCCGAGCAGGATCCTGACGTTCGCAACCCGTTCGAATATCAGAGCCTTGGGCTGAAATCGCTGAAGGCGTTTGCGCGGGAAGTGGGGCTGGATAAGGCTGAGGCTGCTTGAGCTGAGCCAAGGAGACCTATCCCACCTACCCGTCATACCGGCCTTGAGCCGGTATCCAGCCAGCCCAAGTCATTGGGCTGAAAAGTCTTCACGCCGCGCAGACGCGCGTCAGCTGGATTCCGGCTCAAGGCCGGAATGACGGGTGGGCGCGAAACTACCGAACGACATGTTTGTGCTACACACGAAAAAGGAACGACACCATGACCTCACTTCTGCGCAAGCCGGTCGCGACAAGCGGCAAGGTGCACGATATCACGCCCCAAAGCGCGGATTGGGGTTATGTCGGTTTCGGCCTTTACCGACTGAAGCCGGGCGAGACGGCAGCGGAAAGCACCGGCGACACGGAAGTCATTCTCGTGCTGGTCGAAGGCAAGGCGACGATTTCCGCTGGCGGCAAGGATTTCGGTGAACTCGGTGACCGCATGAATGTGTTCGAGCGCAAGCCGCCGCATTGCGTTTATGTTCCGGTCGGTTCCGAATGGTCGCTGACGGCCACAACGGATTGCACCGTCGGCGTCTGCACTGCTCCCGGCGAAAAAGGCAGCCGCAAGGCGCAGCAGATCGGACCTGACGGCGTGCAGCTGACGGAACGCGGCAAGGGCGCCAACACGCGATACATCTTCCCCATCGCCATGGAAGAACGCGACGTCGCCGACAGCCTGCTGGTAACGGAAGTCTTCACACCCTCGGGCAACTGGTCTTCCTATCCGCCGCACCGGCATGACGAGGATAACTACCCCGACATGACCTATCTCGAAGAAACCTATTATCATCGCCTCAACCCGGCGCAGGGTTTCGGTTTTCAGCGCGTCTTCACCGAAGACGGTTCGCTTGATGAGACCATGGCGGTATCCGATGGGGATGTCGTGCTGGTGCCAAAGGGCCACCACCCCTGCGGCGCGCCCTATGGTTACGAGATGTATTATCTGAACGTGATGGCGGGGCCGATGCGCAAATGGCGCTTCAAGAACCACCCGGATCATGACTGGATTTTCAAGCGCGATAATCCGTAAGGCGCCAACTTCCCTCATTCCTGTGCTTGTCACAGGAATCCAGCCGACGCGCGTCTGCGCGGCGGGGAAAGCTTTCCCAGCCCAAGGACTTGGGCTGACTGGATCCCTGTGACAAGCACAGGGATGAGGGCGCTGGGACTTGGATTCATACGCCGCATTTTAAAGAACGCTCAATGCATTGATTCTATTACAAAATCTTCGGAGGAGAACACCATGACCGCTCTTGGCGTGGGCCTTATCGGCACCGGTTACATGGGCAAATGCCACGCGCTGGCGTGGAACAACGTCACGAGCGTCTTCGGCGATGTGGAACGCCCCCGCCTCGTGACGCTGGCGGAAGTCAACCCTGAGCTTGCCGCGAAGAAAGCCGCAGAGTTCGGTTTTGCCCGCTCGACAGGCAACTGGCGCGACCTGCTTTCCGATCCCGAGATAGATGTCATCTCCGTCACCACGCCCAACGCCTTCCACCCGGAAATGGCGATTGCCGCGCTTGAGGCCGGCAAGCATGTCTGGTGTGAAAAGCCGATGGCGCCCGCCTTTGCTGACGCGGTGAAGATGCGTGATGCCGCCCGCCGGTCCGGCAAGGCGGCGGCGATGGGTTACAACTACATCCAGAACCCCGTCATCCGCCACATCCGCCGCCTGATCGACGAAGGTGCGATCGGCAGGGTCTATCATGTACGTGCCGAAATGGACGAGGACTTCATGGCCGATGCCACCCAGCCCTTCTACTGGAAGAGCGAGGCGTCCTCCGGTTACGGCGCGCTGGACGATTTCGCCGTGCACCCCTTGTCACTGCTCTTCGCCCTGTTCGGCCACGCACAAAGCGCCATTACCGACATGGTCAAACCTTACGAGACCCGTCCGCTTGCCGGCGGCGGCGAACGCGCGGTTGAGACGCATGATCTCGCGAGCGTTCTCCTGAAACTTGAAAGCGGCATTTCCGCCGTGCTCATCGCCAACCGTTCCGCCTGGGGCCGCAAGGGGCGCATCGCCATCCAGATTTATGGCTCTACCGGCTCGATCCTGTTCGATCAGGAACGGATGAACGAGTTTCAGCTCTACACCACGGATGGACGCCCGGAAGAGCAAGGTTTCAGGACTATCCTCACCGCCCCTCACCACAAGCCCTACGACCGCTTCATCCCCGCCCCCGGCCACGGCCTCGGCTTCAATGACCTGAAGGTCATCGAATGCCGGGAGCTGATCGCGGCGATCGAAGGGAAAAAGGCGCATATCATCGACTTCGAGGAGGGGCTGAAGATCGAGCGCAGCATTCACGCCATGGCACGGTCTTTTACCGAAGGGCGATGGGTGACGGCGGAGGAAATTGCGGAGTAGGACGGCGTGCACGCACGAGGCCGACCGCCGTCGTCACAAACTTCTCTTCCGTCATGCCGGACTAGATCCGGCATCCAGCCACGGCGCGTCTGCGCCGTGAGAAACAAGTCTTTTGCGATCAAAGACTTTATCGCGCTGGACCCCGGATCAAGTCCGGGGTGACGGTGCGCGGGATTTGCGAGGGGGCAAAGCCATTCGCCCCACCAGAGGATATTGGTCAAGGCTTGCCAACAGGCCTCAACCCTTGACCGGCGTCTCCGGCACCGGCGTCAGCACCTTGCCATCCCGGAACCAGCCGAGAATATTGTCGGCCACCAGATCGGCCATCGCATTGCGCGTCGGGATGGACGCAGAAGCGACATGCGGCAACAGGGAAACGTTTGGCAGCGACAGGAAGGCCTCCGGCACTTTCGGTTCGGCATAAAACACGTCGAGACCGGCAGCACCCAGCGCACCGCTTTTGAGCGCCTCAAGAAGCGCGTCCTCATCGACGCTGGAGCCACGACCGACATTGATGAAAACGCCCTCAGGCCCGAGCGCGGTCAGGATGTCGGCATTGATCGCCTTGTGCGTCTCCGGCGTGCCCGGCACGATGCAGATCAGCGTATCGACGGCCTCAGCCATCTCCTTCAGCGAAGCGTAATAGGTGTAGGAGAGTTCGTCGCGCTTGCTACGGGTGTAATAGCCGATCTCCACCTTGAAAGGCTCCAGCCGCTTGGCGATTTCCTGGCCGATGCGGCCCATTCCGAACAGGCCAACCTTGCGGCCGCGCAGCGAAAACGGCGACAGCGCGAACGGGCCTTCGCCGACCCACTTGCCAGCCCGCAGCCAGGTTTCGGCCTGATAGAGACGCCGCACGGTATTGATCAACAGCGCAATCGTTGTATCGGCCACTTCGTCATTCAGCACATCAGGCGTGTTCGTCACCACGATGCCACGCGTGGCGGCGTGTTTGGCATCAACGCCATCGTAACCTACGCCGAAATTGGCGATGATCTCGAGCTTCGGCAGCGCGTCGATCCATTTGGCGTTGACGGCGCCGGAAACGGCAATGGCATTGATGCGCTCCGCCGCGCCGTCAGGCAGAACCGGCTCTGCGCCGGCGGGTGCCGTGACAATCTCGACCTTGCCTTCGAGGCGTTCGAGAACGCGCGGATTGATCTTGCCGGGAACGAGAACGACGGCCTTTTTGTCAGACATAAGCGGATATTCCTCCTGATAACATTCCAATAGCCGGAGAGGGTTGCGGGCAAACTATCCGCCATCCTGCTCCATCGGACCGCGATCTTTTCAAACAACGGCTGCCGTGAAAAGGCCAATAAGCGGAAGCTATGGGGGCAGAGCGACGTTTCATGCCGATTTTTTTAAGCGCCCGGCAGCATCATGCAGCCTTTGCTGCGGCACTTGCAAGGTTGTCATGCCGGAGTTGATCCGGCATCCAGCCAGCCCAAGTCATTGGGCTGAATGACTGTTTTTCACCGCATAGACACGCGGCGGCCGGGATTCCGGCTCAAGGCCGGAATGACGGAGGGAGGAAACACCGTAGACGGCGAGGAGCACGTAACCTCCCGTATCCAGGCCTGCGAGGGCGATACGCTCACACCCGCGGCCGCACCGGCCCGGTCGATTGCCGGATACGCATTTCCGGCTTGATGAGGTGAATGCCGTCAGGTTCATGGCTGCCCGCCAGCCTGTCCAGCAGTGCGCGGGCCGCCAGGCGCCCGACCTCGGCCTGGCCGTTGGAAACGGTGGTCAGCGCCGGGGTGGCGATGGCCGCTTCCTCCAGGTCGTCGTAGCCCGTTACCGAGATATCGACACCCGGCACCAGACCGGCGCGGGAAATACCGTTCATGAGACCGATGGCGACGAGATCGTTCCAGCACACGGCGGCGGTCGGCTTCTGCGGCAGCGACAGGAAATGCACCGCCGCCTCGAAACCACCCTGCTTGGAGCGCGGGCCGGGAATGCGCAGGTTCGGATCGACCTCGATGCCGGCCTTGCGCAGCGCATTGACGTAACCCTGATAACGGTCACGGCCCGTGGAAGTCTGGTCCGTGCCGCCAACCATGGCGATGGTGCGGTGGCCGAGGCTGATCAGATGGTTGGTGGCGAGCGAAATGCCATAGCTGTCATCGCCGCGATAGGTCGGCATATCAACGCCATCCATGGAACGGGCCACCAGAATGGCAGGCATGCCGTTCTCTTCGGCGAGCGTCATGTCCTCGATCGGCGTACCGATGGCCGGCGACATGATGATGCCGTCGGAGCCGAGCTGCAGCAGCGTCTCGATGAAGGTGCGCTGCTTTTCAACCGAATCATAATGGTTGGACAGGATGAAGGTCTGGCGGCTGCGGTCCAGCTCGCTTTCAATGGCCTTCAGGATTTCGCCATAGAAGGGGTTCATCACGTCATGGAACACGACACCAACAATGCCGGAGCGCGAGGTGCGCAGGCTGGCGGCGCGGCGGTTGTAGATGTAGCCCAGCGCCCGCGCCTGTTCCTTGATCTTGTCCCGCGTATCGGCGGCGACCAGCGGACTGTCGCGCAATGCAAGGGAAATGGTGGCGGTTGAAAGGCCGAGACTTTCGGCGATGGTAGACAGTTTGACCTTTTGGGCCACGGCATTCCTCCCCAAACGCGTGTCAATGACGGATGGCTCCGTTTAAATCGCAATTAAACAATTTAAACAAAATCCGCAACCCGTTTAAGGAATAACCGCAAAACAGATGGTTCTTTTAAAAATTTCAGCAAAAATTATTGAAGATTGGCGTCTATGGCTTTCAAGAGTTTAACAATGTTGCGAATATCCTTGGCCGAAAGGCCTTCGACAGCTTTCGCGCCACAATTGGCGATGGAAACGTTGATGTGCTCGACGCTTTTCAGGCCCGCTTCGGTCAGCTTCACCAGCGTCACACGGCCGTCCCCGTCGTCACCGCTGCGTTCCACGAAACCCTGGGCTTCCATGCGGCCAATGGTGCGCGTCATGGTCGGCGCCTTGACACCCAGCTTCTGGGCGATTTGCCCCGGCGTCAGGCTGCCTTCCTGCGCCAGCGCCAGGATGACGCCGTCCTGTCCGGCATAAAGCCCGCTTTCGGCGAGGCTGTGGCTGAGCGCGGTACGCATGGAGCGGGCGGCTTGGGTTATCGATTGCGCCAACTCCTCCGGGTTGAAGTTTTCATCCCTCTTTTTGGCGTCCTTGACCTTCTTGCCGCCCTTATCCTTCTTGGCGCTTTTGTCCTTGTTCCCGGATTTGTCCTTGCTCATACGCGAGTGCCTTTTACCCTGTGGCGGAACCGATATATGTTGCTGGAAATCCTTACCGAATGCTCGCGCGGACTGCCAGATGCCAAACTCATACACGCATTATCACGACGAAAACGTAACAGACCCTCATCTTCACGCAACAGGCGCAATTTCCGTGCTGCCGCTCGGCGCGCATGAACAGCATGGCCCCCACCTGCCCTTCGAGACCGATACTCTGATTGCTGAAGGCATCGTCGCCCGCCTTGCCGCCGCCTTGCCCGGTCATCTGCCCGTCTCCTTCCTGCCAGCGGAGCCGGTCGGATATTCCATCGAACACATGAATGTGCCGGGCACGAAGACGCTGCGATACGATGAGGCCATCGAGCGCTGGCTCGGCATCGCCGAGTTGGAACATAAAAGAGGGGTGCGCAAATTCGTGATGCTGAACGCCCATGGCGGCAATTCACCACTGATGACCATCGTCGCCACCGAGGCCCGCGCCCGTTTCGGCATGCTGGCGGTCGCCACGAGCTGGACCCGTTTCGGTGTGCCGGAAGATATCGTGAAGCCGGAGGACAAGGCGGTTGATATTCACGGCGGCGATATCGAGACATCCGTCATGCTGGCACTTCACCCCGAATGCGTGGCAATGGAAAAGGCCGCGAATTTCCCCTCCCGCCAGAGCGATTTCGCCAGCCGCTTCAAACACCTGCGCGCCTATGGCCCACACGCATTCGGCTGGCTGATGAGCGACCTCAACCCTGATGGCGTTGCCGGAAACGCCGCCGCCGCGACAGCGGAAAAGGGCGAAAGGCTGATTTCCCACGCCGTAAAAGGCCTTGTCGAACTGCTTGAAGATATCCACGCTTTTGACATAACGTTATTTCATAACAAAATTTGAGTGAGATGGCCGGATTCGGCCAAAATCTCTTTGAACTGCCGGAGCGTCGCGCCTATATGGACGACGACACATCTTCCTGAGGCCATCGGGCCTCTCTCCACGCGGGGTTTTCCATGACCGAAACAGCAACAGCCAAGCCCATTCCAGTCACCGTCCTGACGGGTTATCTCGGCGCCGGCAAGACGACGCTTCTCAACCGCATTCTCTCCGAGAACCACGGCAAGAAATACGCTGTCATCGTCAATGAATTCGGCGAGATCGGCATCGACAACGATCTGATCGTCGAATCCGACGAGGAAATCTACGAAATGAACAATGGCTGCGTGTGCTGCACGGTGCGTGGTGACCTCATCCGCGTCGTGGAAGGTCTGATGCGCCGCCCCGGCCGCTTCGACGGTATCATCGTTGAGACGACGGGCCTTGCCGATCCGGTGCCCGTCGCCCAGACTTTCTTCATGGATGACGACGTGCGCGCCAAGACCGAGCTTGATGCGGTCGTCGCCCTCGTTGATGCCAAGCACCTGCCACTGCGCCTGAAGGACAGCCGCGAGGCCGAAGACCAGATCGCATTTGCCGATGTCGTTGTCGTCAACAAGACCGATCTCGTTTCGCCGGAGGAAGTTGCCCGCATCGAGGATATCGTGCGCGCCATTAATCCTTCCGCCCGCATCTACAAGACCACCCGTTCCGGCGTCGATCTCGCCCGGGTTCTCGATCAGGGCGCCTTCAACCTGGAACGCGCGCTGGAAAACGACCCGCATTTCCTAGAGCACGGCCATGACGACCACGTCTGCGGCCCTGATTGCGATCATCATCATCACGATCACGATCACGACCATCATCATCATGACCATGACCACGGGCATCATCATCATGACCATGACCACGGGCATCATCACCACGATCATGACCATGGCCACGATCATCACCACCATGGCGCGGTCTCGCCGATCCATGACGTGACGGTCCAGTCAGTTTCGCTGCGCGGCGGCGAGATGAACCCCGAACGGTTCTTCCCGTGGATCCAGAAGGTCACCCAGACCGACGGCCCGAACATTCTGCGCCTCAAGGGCATCATTGCCTTCAAGGGCGATGCCGAGCGTTACGTGGTGCAGGGCGTGCACATGATCATCGAGGGCGATCACCAGCGTCCGTGGAAGGAAGATGAAAAGCGCGAAAGCCGCCTCGTCTTCATCGGCCGCGAGCTGGACCGCGAGAAGCTGGAAAAGAGTTTTAACGCCTGCCTCGCCACGGCTTGATCCTTATCCCTCCGTCACCCCGGTCCTGAGCCGGGGTACGGCTGCGTTCGTCATCCGCCCGACGCGCGTTCTTCGACACCGTACACGGCAGTTGAAATCATTGACGCTCCGGTGCTCCGGGCCCCCTCTGTCCTGCCGGACATCTCCCCCTCAAGGGGGGAGATCGGCAAGACGCTATCTCGCCACTTCATTCTCAAACATTGAGAGGGGCGGGATCTCGCCGCAGGTCGATCTCCCCCCTTGAGGGGGAGATGTCCGGCAGGACAGAGGGGGGTGAGCCCGGAGCGCCGGAATCTCAATCATTTTCAACCGCTGTGCAGGGATGATTCCCCTACCGCAAAGAATTCTATCTCCTTGATTTCGCGAATCGTCCGAACGTAAAAGCGGTTCCGCTTTTGCCGGAAATGCTCTAGAACCATGCCAGCCGGCGGGAATGACGCCCCGCCAATCAGACACAGATACGAAAGACCAATACCCCATGCCGACTGTTGCCCCGCTTGATATCGAAGGCCACGTGGTCTCGACCCATTTTCTCGGCGACATTCCCCTGTTTGCCACCGCCGCCGGCACCATTCACCGGCTCGATGGCGGCGAGAAGGTGACTGAGGCGCATGACGGGCTCTTGACCTGCATTCGTGACCCCTACAGCGCCACGCTGCTTTCCGGCGGCGAAGACGGGCGTGTGCTGCGCATCGGCCATGATGGCAGCCTCAGCGAAATTGCCAACGTGCCGCGCAAATGGGTGGGCGTCGTTGCCGGCGGGCCACAGAAGGCGGTTGCTTATGGTGTCGGCAAATCCAGCTTCGTGCGGCTGCCGGACGGTACGGTCAAGGAATTCAAGGAAGAGCGCACGGTGGAGGCGATCGCGTTTGCGCCCAAGGGCCTGCGCATTGCCGTTGCCCGTTATAACGGCGTGACATTGCATTGGGTCGCCACAGCAGGCGACCCGGTCGATCTCGAATGGAAGGGCGCGCATACCGGCATCACCTTCTCGCCCGACGGCAAGTTCCTCGTCACCACCATGCAGGAAAATGCCCTGCACGGCTGGAAGATGGAAGCCACCAAGGGCGGCATGGAGGCCCGCCATATGCGCATGACGGGTTATCCCGCCAAGGTCAAATCCGTTTCCTGGTCGGCAAAGGGCAAATGGCTCGCCTCATCGGGCGCACCGGCCGCCATCGTCTGGCCCTTCTCCGGCAAGGATGGTCCGATGGGCAAGGCCCCGGAGGAACTCGGCACCCGCGCCAACATCATGGTCACCAATGTCGCCTTCCACCCCGTGGAAGATGTGCTCGCCATCGGGTTCATCGACGGCATGATCCTCGGCGTGCGCCTCGCGGACGGCAAGGAAGCCCTGCTGCGTCGTCCCGGCAAGGGTGCGATCACATCCATGGACTGGAGCGCCACCGGCAAGCTGCTCGCCTTCGCTTCAGAAGCGGGTGATTGCGGGATTATCGACATTTCGGCTTGAGGGCTGGCCGCCCGCGAGGCGGCCGCTTATCCCACGGCCAATCTCGCGCCCTCATCCTGTGCTTGTCACAGGAATCCAGCCAGCCCAAGTCCCTGGGCTGAAAGGAGCCTCCCGTCGCGCAGACGCGCGTCGACCGGAATCCTGTGACAGGCACAGGAACGAGGGTCGTCCGCAATGTCGCCGCCAAGCCTTTGTGCAGGATTGCTGCCCCCGGCAATACGCTACTCTCCCACCTGCCGCCGCGTGAGGAACAAGAGCAGCAAAGCCGCGCCCGCACCGACCGAGGCGAGCCGGATCGAGGCCCCGAAGCTGGCATATTGCGATACGAACCCCATTAGCGGCACCGCAAACAGCGCAGCGAGAAAAATCGAGTTCATATAGAGCGCCGTTGCCCGCGCCGTGCGTCCACGGGCAAAGCCCTGCACGAAGGTCAGACAGGTGCCGGCGAAAAGGCCGTAATAGGCACCCTCCATCGCAGCCCCCACCAGCATTGCGGGCAGGGTCGTGACCGAAGCGATGATGTTGAAGGCGATTATCGCCGTTATCGCCGCGCCGCTCAGCAGCAGCCGCGCGCTGATCCGGCGCATGATGCGCGGCGCAAGAAGAATAAGCAGAACTTCCATGGCGCATTTGACGCTGAGCGACAGGCCCGGCGCATAGTCCGGCAACCCCACTTCACGCACCAGAAACACCGGCAATGCCGAAGCGCAGAGCGCATGGGCGAAAGACATGCAGAAACTGGCCGCGGCGGCGAGAAGCAGCGGCATATTGCGCCGTGTGTCGCCCTCGCCCTGCGGCCGCCGTTCCATCGGGCTTGTCTGGTTCAACGGCACGACGACGAGCGCAAGACCGCCCCAGATGACGGCCATCAGCATGGCATTCACGAATACCGCCTTCGCGCCCGCAAGGTCGAAGATCAGATAGGCGGCGGCGGGGACCAGCATCCATGCCAGCGACACCATCGTCCGCAGGAAGGCATTATAGGCGGCCGTGTCCAGCCCCTTCACCCGGCCATGATACCGGCCGTAACTGAAAATGAGCGTGCTTGCGGCGTTGGAAAGCCCAATGCCGGTCGCCGTTACGGCCACCAGCAGCGCCATATGCCCAAAGCTTGCCGCCGCGGCCGCGACAAGAGCGCCGCACACCGAAAGCAACAAAAGCGGCCTCACCCGCATTCCGGCATCAACGCGCTCACCATAAACACGGCTTGCGACAATCGAAGCCAGCGCCGCCGTCACACTGTAAAATCCGACGGTGGCCGGCGGATGACCAAGCACCTGAATGATGTAGAAGCCGATAAATGGCACAACGGCGGCATTGGTGCTGCCGGCAATGAAGACCAGCAACGCGATCATATAGGCCTGGCGATCAAAAGCGCCCGGCAAAGTGCTTTTTTGTTGCATGGGAATCGTCTGAAGGCTGGCAAGCGGGGGTGGCACCCACCATCACATCAAAACGCTCCGCTGTTCAAGCCTGCACGCAACACTGGATGCCGTTTCGTCGCTGGAAGAAGACGAGACCTCTTCTCTCCACTCAGGATTTCTATCGCCTACGGGCTGGACCTGCTTCAGCGGAAAGCAAGTGTCGTTCGATTAAGGGCCCTGCCCGGGGATGTTCTCGCCACCGGGCAGGTTATGGATTGATACTGCTTGACTGTCGCCCGATGCGTTCCGCCGGTACGAATAACCGCCAATCAGAACTTCACGCCGAGACCGACGTTAACGACGTGGTCGCTGAGCTTTCCATCGGCAGAGAGGTTCTGGATAGTGTAGGTCTTCTTGCCGAAATCGTTGTAGCGATATTCGAGACGGCCGAATATGTTGTCGGTGAAGGCGTAATCGATACCCGCACCAATCGTCCAGCCATTCAGCGTCTCGCTCGTGTTGCCGAAAGGCGTCTTGATCTTGCTGTTTGTGGCGGTGTAACCGCCGGCGGTGTAGATCAGGGTGCGGTCGACGGCATAGCCGGCGCGCAGACGTGCCGAGCCGTTCAAGCCCGAGGAAACCTTGCTGAGCTCGATCGTCTTTTTGCCCCAGGCGTAACCGAGGTCGCCCTCGACACCGAGAACGACTGACGGCGCCACTTCTGCATTGTAACCGGCAAAGCCCGCGAAGCGACCGCCATCAAAACTATGCTTTTCGGTGTCACCGTCTTCCGTGGCTTTCAAACGGTTCCAGCCATAGCCACCGGAAACACCGGCGTAAAAACCATCCCAGGAAAAGGCAGGCGCAGCGTCGCTGACAGCAGGCGCCGCCGGAATGTCGCTAACGGCATCAGCAGCAATGGCTGCGCCGGAAAGAACGCCAAGTGCGGCGAAGACGAGAAATGATTGTTTCAACATAAATTGCTCCTTCAAAACTGCCCTACCCGCCACGAAGCGGGCCTCGAACATACCCGCCGCCGAAATCACGGTCACGACGACGGGTCGGGGACACGTTCTAATTGAAGCATCCAAACGTTAAAAGCAAGTAACAATGACGCCAAAGCGAGAGAATAATAAAGTATATTGTACATTTTTACATTATTATTTCATGTTTTATTTTAAGTAAAATTAGACAGTCTAAATATAAATATGCCGAATGCACGCATCTTTCTGAGGCACTTCAAGGATCGGCGAGCGCGACGACGCAGCTGGATCATCCTCCAAAAAAAGGGAGCCCGAGGGCCCCCTTTCAGTCATGCGATGCGCCGTTTGTTCTTGCCGGAAATGCCATGCGTCAAACACACGCAACTCGAGGTGCATCGCCGGCTTACGCGCTTCGCGCATCGTCTGCGTCGAAAATCCCTGATGATCTTCGAGCTGTCCCGTCAGAGCGGGATGGCGAAAGACAATGGTTTCGCCATCCCTTTCTTCATTCCTTAGTGCCGGCGCTTCTTGCCGCCGTCATTCTTGTTGTCGATGACATCGACGGACGTCTTGTTGCCATTCAGCACGCCGTTCAGGATGCCGGTCTTGTTGCCATTCAAAATCCCGTTATTGGACAGGATGCCACTGACACCGAGATCGATGCTCGGCGAAACCACGACAAGGGCGCCGCCCTTGTTGCTGTTGCCGGACAGGATGCCACCCAGAAGACCGCCCGCATTGGCCTGACCAACGGAAGCGACAGTAAGAATAGCGGCTACACAAGCGAACTTTGCAATCATTTCTCTCTCCTCTTTTGTTTGATCACGCCATCTGGCGTAACTGAACTGTATATTTAGAGGATTCTAATTCAAGCAAAGGCTAATATTACAATAAACGATTAACACTAATACTGGCGATTTTAATCAAATACTACATATCTCGCCTCCGCCCTTTCGCTCCTTTTCCTAACAGTATCGGCAGGCACCTTTGGCGGAGACAGTAAAACCGGGCAGGAAACTTTATTAACCATCCAAATATAAGATATTGCTTAATTAGCGACCGGAGATGCAAATGCGGCTGGGGGGATATATCGCGCTTGTTCTCGGGCTTGCCTGCGCCTGCCGCGGGTGGGCGGGAGAAAAGGCCGATGAGCACACTATCACCTACAAATCCGGCATCTCCTATGACAGCAATTATTTCGCCGACACCAATCGCTTGAGCGCCATTTCGCTGCGCGCCGGCTTCGGGCTCACGGGCAAGATCGCGCTTGAAGGGGCGGAACTGCGTTACTCGCTCGAGCAGGAAGAGGTTCGCCTTCCCCGTTACCGTTTTGCCAATGAGCATAACACCATCGCGTCGCTGGGTGTGACCAGACGCTTTTCCGAAAAGCTGGAATGGGCTCTTGAGTTGCGCGGCACCCGCAGCGATGCCGGCGATATTTTCCTGCACCTGCCGGAA
Organism: Agrobacterium sp. CMT1; assembly: GCF_037203725.1. NCBI lineage: Bacteria > Pseudomonadati > Pseudomonadota > Alphaproteobacteria > Hyphomicrobiales > Rhizobiaceae > Agrobacterium > Agrobacterium sp. CMT1. The sequence goes on along the minus strand of NZ_JBBCAR010000007.1, from coordinate 729,823 downwards.
GAAAATATCGGATACAGGCAGCTGGATCACAAGCTTGAAGCCTCCTCCCAGCTTGGCATCGTCGCCCTTGGCGGCAAGAACAAGCTGACGGCCAGCCTTGCCAGCCTGATGAAAGGCGAGGCGCGTTTCCGCCCGGCCTATTTCATCCCCACGCGTCTGGAGGCCAATGAGGCGCTCCTGTCGCTGAAGGCGGAACATGAACGGCCACTCGCCGGCGGTGAGGCTGGCATCACGATCGCCTATGACCGCATTCTCGTGCCGGAAGGGCAGCAGGAAAAATATGAGCGGTTTCCGGCCCAAACGCTGCGCGGCTCGCTTGCTTACGGCTACAGGTTCTCGAACCGTCTCGCGGTGCTTGCCGAAGCTGGGCTGACCTCCATTTCCGGAGACGAGATCAGCGACAAGGTGAAACGCACCCGGCCCTATCTCCGGGCGGAAGCCGAGCTGAAGGCCACGGACAGCATCGCCTTCGGCGTGGGCTTCTCGCAGGATTACGCCCTGTTCGATCCCGACGACCCGATCGCCGAATTTCACCGTCGCTGGCAGTTCGTCGTGAAAAGCAGGCTGGCCGAGAAGGTCGGCCTGGACCTCGCGCTGCAGCAGGTCCACAAGGACTGGATCTATTACAATTACGATACCAGCGAGCGCCGGCTGGTCGCCACCCTCTCTTTCGATACCGGCAAGAACAGCAAGCTGGAGGTGGAGTTCAACCGCCTGCTGCATGACGAGCGCGATACCGACCTTGCCTATGATGGCTCGAGCGTCACCTCGCGTTTCAGCGGCACCTTCTGAACTCCGTCTCAACCTTCGCGAAGGTTCGGACGCATCGGGTCGAAATTCGGTCCCAATTTCTGCTAGAGTCAGACCTTCCAGATTCGACGGCAGGACAGACCGGATAATGTACAGACGATTTTTGCTTCTCGCGGCCGGCCTCGCCTGCATCCCCGTCGCCGCCTCCTCCCATCCGCATATCTTTGCCGAAGCCCGGATGGAAATCGTCGAGGGACCGAACCGGACCATCCAGGAAGTGCGCAACATCTGGCGTTTCGACGAGATGTTCTCAGCAAGCGTTGTGATGGATTACGACAAGAACAGCGATCTGAAACTCGACAAGGACGAGCTGGCCGAAATCGGCAATACCGTGCTGGAATCGCTGGCCGAATATTCCTACTACACCTTCATCACCGCTGACGGGAAACCGGTGGAGTTCGGTAAACCCGACGCCATTCATGTGGATTACAAGGACCAGCAGATTCTGATGTTCTTTTCCGTGAAACCGCTCAAACCTCTGGCGGTGAAGGGCAGGCTCAGCTTTGGCGCGTGGGATCCGACGATGTATACGGCGATCGATTTCGCCAAGGACGGCGATATCGCCACCGAGGGCAAGGATTTGAAGGCCTGCAAGCAGCATGTGGTGCGCCCTGATCCGGACGAGGTGATCTCCCAGAACCAGAATACGCTCACCGATGCCTTTTTCAACGATCCCACCGGTACAGACATGACCAAGCTCTTTGCCACGCGGCTGGAGGTCACATGCTGAGCCGCCGGGTCGGCCTGCTTGCCGTCGTCATCGGCTTCATTGCCGTGGCCGGCGCGGCCCATGCGCAATCGCCGCTCGGCATAGGCTCGGCCGAACCGTCCTTTTCCGTCGGCGGGCCTTTCGCCCCGTTGATGCAGTGGATCAACGTGCACCAGCAGATGTTCTACCGGGCGCTGACCGGCGCGCTGAAGGCGATGCGCGAGGACAGCTGGGCGCTCGGTTCGCTGATCGGCCTCTCCTTTGCTTATGGCGTGTTCCATGCGGCCGGCCCCGGCCACGGCAAGGCGGTCATCTCCTCCTACATGATCGCCAATGAAACGCAGCTGAGACGTGGCATCGTCATCTCCTTCGTCTCGGCGCTCATTCAGGGCGCTGTCGCGATCGGCCTTGTCGGCGCGGCCTGGCTGGTGCTGCGCGGCACCTCAATTACCATGACGAAAGCGACACAGGCGATGGAAATCGCCAGTTTCGCCATGGTCGCCCTGTTCGGCGCATGGCTCCTGGTGCGAAAACTCTGGTCGCTGCGAATCCGGCGCGAGCCGGCCACCGTTTTCGCTGTGGCGGGTGAGGCACCGGCGGCAAGAACCACCGGCATGGGCACGGGGCTGCGGTTTCAGGGCAAACCGGTTTTTGCCGATCACGCCCATGACGGCTTGGGCGATCTCTGCACCGCCTGCGGCAAATCCCATGCGCCCGATCCGATGCTGCTGAGGGCAAAGAACTTCAGTCTTCACGAGGCATGGTCAGCCATCATCGCTGTGGGGCTCAGGCCCTGCTCGGGCGCGATCATCGTCATGAGCTTCGCGCTTTTGAACGGGCTTTATCTTGGCGGTGTGCTCTCCGTCCTTGCGATGTCGCTCGGCACCGCCATCACGGTCTCGGTCCTCGCCATCATGGCCGTCTCCGCCAAGGGTCTGGCCGTGCGTTTCGCCGGCCCCGGCAGCCGCAGGGCGGCCGGTATCAGCCACGCGATCGAAATCGCCGGTGCGCTCTTCGTCTTGCTGATGGGCCTGATGCTGCTCGGCGCGTCGCTTCAGTTCTGATCGTTATGGCGTCGCTGGTAACGCGCCCGCAGCCAAAACAGCAGGAAAAAACAGAGCACCGCCACCGTGCCGAAGGCGGCCGCCAGCCAGGGCGAATAATCGCCGAGCCACAACATGATTTTAGGCATGATGAAGAATATCAGCCCGAAGCCGAGGATGATGAGCACCGCGGCAATGGCAGGCGACCAATCCTTTCTGGCGGTTGGCGTCTCGGGCTTTGGCTTTTCAGGCGTTGGCATGGGCAAGCTCCGCGCGAATATCCTCAAGCTTGCGCTTCTGCGTGCCGTCAGCTGTAAAATTGTCCGGTGAAAGCCAGGCCTCGAAGGCCCTGCCGATCAGTGGCCATTCGGCGTCGATCATGGAAAACCACGCCGTATCGCGATTTTGCCCCTTCGAGATCATATGCTGGCGGAAGACGCCTTCGAAGGTGAAGCCATAACGCTTCGCCGTCGTCTTGGAGGGCTCGTTTTCGTTGTGGCATTTCCACTCGTAACGGCGATACCCCAGATCCTCGAACACATGCTTTGCCATAAGGTAATGCGCCTCGGTGGCAAGCGGGGAACGTTTCATCTTCGCCCCATGGGCGACGGAGCCGACTTCTACCACGCCATTGGCGGGATCGGGCCGCATGTAGCTCGCCATGCCGACGATTTCGCCCGTTGTGTTTTCGACGAAGACCAGCGTCACCCAGTTAAGCTTTTCACCAGCGCCAACAAGCCAGTCGCCAAAGGCATCCGCATCGGGAAAGGCGCTCTGCGGGAAATATCTGAGCAGCGCATTGGTGCCCTCGCCGCCAAGCGCAGCCCAGAGTTTCTCCAGATGTTTGTCGCGATCGAACGGTTCCGCCGTTACATAACGGCCCTTCAGCACCACCGGCTGCGGCGCCGGGCATCCCTTGAATTCACTCAGATCGCGCATTCTCTTCCCCATTTGCTGGGAGAAGGATTAGGGCAAGCCGGGCGGGATGACAACAGTGGATGTGGGGGTGGGATGCGGTGATCTCGGCGGGGCGCTTATCGTCCTCGGTGGGCGTGGCTCATCCCCCTCTGCCCTGCCGGGCATCTCCCCCTCAGGGGGGGAGATCAGCGGGAGGCCCTACCGCCGCTTCAATCGCTAACGTCGAAAGAGGTCAGATGTAGCCGCGTGTCGATCTCCCCCCTTGAGGGGGAGATGCCCGGCAGGGCAGAGGGGGTGAGCCACACGCTCAAACCTTCATGCCCAAGTCCAAACGCCAACCTACACCTTCGCCGCCACCACCGTCGCCTCGATGTGATCCACCAGCGCATCCGGCAACCCAAGCCGCCCGGCAAGAAGATCGAGATACCCCCGCTCCGCCCGCGTATCGGCCTCGATGGCAAGCCGCGAGGCGGTATAAAGCTCCACCTTCTGCTCTTCCGTACGGGCAGCGGCCACCAGCGCGTCGATGTCGAGCGGATCGGCCAGTTCCTTTTCGAGGAAACGCTCGGCTTCGCTATCGAGGCCGGAAACCTGCACCTTGTCCATGATATTGGCGCGCTCTTTCTCATCGATATGCCCATCGGCCTTGGCAGCCGCGATCATGGCCTGGATGAGCTTCAGCGCGAAATCATTGGAAAGCGCCGGCGACTGCGGATGGAAAGCGGAATCGGCGGGCGGAGCGAGAAGTTCCGGCTCTGGTTTCGGCGCGGCTTCCGGCGCCTGTCCTGACTTGTAATTCTTGTAGGCGAGGTAACCGAGGCCAGCGATGGCGGCGACACCGCCGATGGTGGCGACGTTGCCGGCGAGCTTGCGGCCGGTTTTGGTGCCCAGGATTGCGGCGGCGAGAGCACCGGCCTTGAGGGGATTGTTCTTGGCGATATCGGCGGCCTGCCCGGCTCTGTCACGGACGCTTCCCGAAAGGCCCGGCACCTGCGAGCCGAGGAATTGTTCAAGAAGCTTCTTGGCGTCGAACATCAAAATCTCCTGTAGAGGTCAAATCTACAGGGGAGATAGGAAGCCGTGGGCCGATTATAAATGTCAAACCCGCTCACGCCTTCGTGAACGGGTTTGACGGGAGACAAATCAGCCGCGCAGCGCAGCAGCTTCGGCGGCAAGCTTGGTGATGCCCGCCCAGTCACCCGTCGCCACCAGTTCGCGTGGGGCAACCCAGGAGCCGCCGACGCAGACGACGTTCGGCAGGGAGAGATAGTCGTTGGCGTTCTTGAGCGATACGCTGCCGGTCGGGCAGAAGACGGTGCCGGCCAGCGGCGAAGACAGCGCCTTGAGGTAAGGTGCGCCGCCAGCCTGTTCGGCCGGGAAGAACTTCAGCACCTTGTAACCCTCGTCGCGCAGCGCCATGACTTCGCTGGCAGTGGCGGCGCCCGGAAGCAGCGGCACCCTGGAGCTGCGCGCGGCTTCCAGCACGCTCTTGTTGATGCCTGGGCTGACGATGAAGGTGGAACCGGCTTCGGCAGCCGCCTCGAAATCCTTCGCATTGAGAATGGTGCCGGCGCCGACATTGGCGCCTTCCACTTCCGCCGCAACAGCACGGATGGCGTCCAGCGCGGCCGGCGTGCGCATGGTGATCTCGATTGCCTTCAGACCGCCAGCGACCAAAGCACGCGCAAGCGGCACGGCGGAGGCGGCGTCATCCACGATCAGCACCGGCACGACCGGCTGAAGTTTCAGGATGGAGAGAAGTTTTTCGGAGTCCTGGGCCAAGATGAGCCTCCTTGCGCGATTGAAACGATTGAAATCCCGTTTACCGATTAGCCTGCCCCGGCTTTGATGTCGAGGCATGGCAAGGCCATTTTTTGCCCTGATACTTCAATCAATTCGCTTCTTCATCACGCTGTCTTGCGATAGTCTGGCGCACCAGTTTGCGGAGACAGCATGGCCAAGGAAATCGAACGGAAGTTTCTTGTTGCAGGCGGTGAATGGCGCGATGAGGTAACGCATAGCATGGCTTTCCGGCAGGCCTATGTCGCCTCCATGGAAAATCGTTCGGTCAGGGTGAGGATCGTCGACGGGCGTGACGCGACACTCACCATCAAGATCGGCGCAAGCGCCCTCGTCCGCGACGAATATGAATATCCCATCCCGCTGGAAGATGCCGAGGAACTGATGGCCAGCGCGCCCGGCGTGGTGATCGAGAAGACGCGGCACACGGTTGATCACGGCGGCTTCACCTGGGAGATCGATGTTTTCGAAGGCCGATATAAGGGGCTTATCGTGGCGGAAGTGGAGATGGATGACGAAAATGCCGATCCGGATCTTCCTGCCTGGCTCGGCAGGGAGGTAACGGGCGACAGGCGCTTTTCCAACCAGTCCCTCGCCACGGACGACCAGAGCGGAGACCTGTCGGATGCCTTTCAGAATTGATCCGAAAAAGCCCTTTGACGATGAAATCCGCCGCGCCGGCCTGGAATTGATCGAAGACACGGTCACCATCCTCCGTGACCGTCCGTCCGGCCCGCACGAGGCCGTGCACGATGCGCGCAAGCGCTTCAAGCGGCTGCGAGCCCTCTACCGCCTCATCCGAAAGGCGGCGCCGGATTTCAGCCGAGAGGAAAATGCCCGCTTCCGGGATATTGCCCGTTCGCTCGCCTTCGCCCGTGATGCGACGGCATTGGTGGAAACGGCGGAATATCTGGAGGCTTTCGCGCTCTCCGATACACAGGGTGAGGCGCTGCGGTCCATCACGGCGATGCTGCGCGCGCGTCGGGATCATGCGGTGAAATACGAGGCCGCTCTCGACGAGGCGATTTCTGCGGCCATCACCGGCTGCGAGGCGGGACGTGAACGGCTGAAGACGCTATCGCTGCCGGATGAGCTCAAGGACAGCGCCCGGCTACTGAGGACAAGCTGGGCGCGGCAGAGGAAACGGGCGCGACAGGCGCTGGCCGATTGCCACGAGCGGGCCGATGTCGAGCATTTTCATGAGTTGCGCAAGGCCGGCCAGACCTACTGGATGCATCTTGGTCTGATGAGGCGTATCTGGCCATCCGCCATGCGCGCCAAGCGCGCCGATACCAAGCGACTGGTCGACATTCTCGGCCACGAACACGATCTCTCGGTTCTCGCCGCCGTGGCCGACCGCGAGCCCCACCGCTTTGGCAACGGCGAACGGCTGGCGCTGCTGCTCGACGCCATCATCGAAAGGCAGCAGGCGCTGCGTGCCGAAGGCCTTGAACTGGCAGATGAGGTCTTTTCCGAATCTGCCCGCACGGAAAGCCGCATCGTCGGCCTGCTGTGGCGGCAGGCGGCGAAGTAGGCCAAACGCCACTTTCGGCGCTCGCTCACCTCCGTCATTCCGGCCTTGAGCCGGAATCCAGCCAGCCCAAGTCCTTGGGCTGAAAAGACTTGTCCCGCCGCGCAGACGCGCGTCGGCTGGATTCCGGCTCAAGGCCGGAATGACGGAGGCGGCATTGCGACATCCCGTTGCCTGCACACGGCAGCAGGAATGACAGGAAGCCCACAAATCCTCCCGATTGACGATTTTCAAAATACCCGAACCCACCGATAAATATTGCTTTGCGGCCGCCGTCGCTGTATTTCACCGGCCATGACCGACACGACCATTCTCCCCCGCCCGGAAGTCTCTGGCGATTTCCTTGTGGCCGCGCTTTATCATTTCGCCCGCCTGCCGCGGTTCGAGAGCCTGCGTGAGCCATTGTTCGAGCTCTGCCAGAAGAACGGCGTCAAGGGCACGCTGCTGCTGGCCGCCGAGGGCATCAACGGCACGATCGCCGGCCCGGATGCAGGCGTTCACGCCGTGCTTTCCTTCCTGCGCGCACAGCCGGAATTTTCCGCATTGGAGCACAAGGAAAGCCGCGCCTCGCACATGCCTTTCGTGCGGCTGAAGGTGAAGCTCAAGAAAGAGATCGTCACGATGGGCGTGCCTGATATCGATCCGAACCGGATCGTCGGCACCTATGTCGACCCGCGCGATTGGAACGAATTGATCTCCGACCCGGACACGATCGTCATCGATACCCGCAACGATTACGAAACCGCCATCGGCGTCTTCAAGGGTGCAGTCGATCCGAAGACGAAAACCTTCCGCGAGTTTCCGGACTGGGTGAAGAACAATCCCGGCCTGCACAACAAGCCGAAGATCGCCATGTATTGCACCGGCGGTATCCGCTGCGAAAAGGCCACGGCCTTCATGAAGGAGCAGGGCTTCGACGAGGTCTATCACCTCAAGGGCGGCATCCTGAAGTATCTGGAAGAAGTGCCGGAAGAAGAAAGCCTGTGGGAGGGCGCCTGCTTCGTTTTCGACGAGCGTGTGTCGGTGGTGCATGGCCTGGCCGAAGGAGACCACCAGCTGTGCCACGCCTGCCGCAACCCGATCACCCCGGAAGTGCGCCTGTCACCCAAGTTCGAGGAAGGCGTCTCCTGCCCGAGCTGCTACGATGAGCGCAGCGAAGAAGACCGCCAGCGCTTCCGCGACCGGCAACAGCAGATCGACCTGGCAAAGAAGCGCGGCGAGCGGCATCTTGGGCGGTAAGCCCAGGTAGCTACAGGACTGTATCTAAATTTGGATAGAGCGGCGCCGCGTGTTTCTTCTCCCCGCCGGGGAGAAGAAACGAGAAGCGGCACGTCGAGAACCTCACGCCCCCGCCCGCAGCGCAAAGAGCGGCGCATCCTGTCCGTCCAGCATGGCGGTGATCTCTTCCGCCGCGACCGGTTTTGAGAACAGGTAACCCTGCAATTCGTCGCAGCCGCACAGATGCAGTATGGCCGCCTGCTCTTCCGTTTCCACGCCTTCGGCCGTGACCGGAATGTCGAGGGATTTCGCCAGCGCCACGGTCGCCTGCAGCATTTCCAGCGAGCGGCCGCCCTTGTCGAGCGCCATGATGAGCGAACGGTCGATCTTCATCCTGTCGAAGCCGAAGCGACGCAGATAGCCGACGCTGGCAAAGCCGGCGCCGAAATCGTCGAGCGCGATATGCAGGCCGAGCTGTTTCAGCTTGTCTATCGCCGCACTTGCCCGCTCCGGGTGCTGGATGAAATAACCTTCCGTCATTTCCAGCCGCAGCCTTTCCGGCGGCGTCTTCGTTGCATCCAGAATATCCGCGACATGGCCGGAAAAGGCCGGATTGCGGAACTGCACGGGTGAAATATTGACCGACAGTTTGATGGACGGCCATTGCTGTGCTGTCTCGCAGGCCTTGCGCAGCACCAGCAGGCCGAGCCGGTCGATGAGACCGCTCGTCTCGGCAGCGGCGATGAATATGTCGGGCGGGACGAAGCCATATCCCGGCCTCTGCCAGCGGGCCAGCGCTTCCACCCCGGTAATGCAGCGCGTGGCGGCGCTGACGACCGGCTGATAAACCACCTGTATCTCGTCGTTCAAAATGGCGGAGCGAAGATCGGCCTCGAGCTGCAGTTTTTCCTCGCGCAGCGCATCCATTTTCAATTCGTAGGACACGTAACGACCGCGGCCGTTTTCCTTGGCCTGATACATGGCCATATCCGCGCGGCGCAGCAATTCCTCACCATTGATGTCCCCCGCCCGCGAGATCGACGTGCCGATGCTGCAGCCTATACTTGCCACACGCTCGCCTATGCTGAAGGGTTCGGTGAAGAGTTCCAGCAGTGACATACAGAGCTTGCGGCCTTCCACCCACACGTCGTCGCCCTGAATGGCGATGGCGAATTCGTCGCCGCCGAGCCGCGCCAGAACCGCGCCTTCCGGCACCAGCACCCTGAGCGCCGCCGCCACGCCCTTGATGAGCCGGTCACCCGCCGCGTGGCCGTAGGAATCGTTGATTTCCTTGAAACCGTCGAGATCGAGATAAAGCAGCTTGATATCCGTCTTGTCGTGGCTTGCCCTGGCGACCATGCGGTCCAGCCTCGCGAAGAGACCGGCGCGATTATTGAGGCCGCTCAGCCGATCGCGCAGAGCCTCTTCCCGCGCCGCCGCCTCATCCGCCTTCAGACGATCGAGCGTGGCCGAACCGATGATGAGCAGCACCAGAAAGAACGTGCCGGCGATACCGAGCGCGGTAAAGACGACCGGCCGCGCCTCATGAAAACTGACATCTCCGGGCAGGTGCGACCGCCAGACGAGCCGTGCCAGCACCTGCCCCAGCGGATTGACGATATCCACGTGGTTGGCGGCCGTTCCCTCGCCATATTGCAGCTCCAGGCCCTCGATCACGTAGTTGCGGGCGAGTTTGTGCACCGTCGCCTGGGTGAGATGACGGGCAAAAACCAGATAGCGCCGCTCCGCACCGACCGGCGGCAGCGCTCCCGATTTGAGCCGCACCAGCGCAACACCGGCAGCGGCGATACCATCCCCGGTTTTGACGAAACCCGTGACCTGCGAGGTGACGCCGGGACGCATGGACCGCACCCGTTCGATCATTTCCGGAAGGCCGGCGGCGAAATAGGTGCCGGGCACCCATTTCGCCGGCTTGCCATTCTGATAAGCCATACGGACCTTGTCATCCTCGTCGATGATAACGGCAGTATCGAAAAGATCGTTATTGGCCGTCATGTCGCCGTAATTGCTGGCCACCCAGTCGAAGCGATCAGGAGCATAGACATATTCGGCGGCATCGTCCCAGGCGGCGTAATCGTTGAGCGTCGCACCAAGCTGTTCGCGAAAAGTGACGAGAGCTCCCGCCGTCGTCTCGCGTGAACGGGCACTGTCGAGCAGATTGGCCTTTTCCCGGACCTGACTGAGAGCGGAGAGGACGAGCGCCGTAACGATGAGAAGCACCAGCGCGAAGGTGGACAGCACAACGCCGACGGCGGTTCTGCGCCCGACCGGCAAATAGTCCCCAATGTTGCGCGGCGCAATCCGCATAAAATCCCCTTCGAAAGCATCATCTTGCGAAGGAAACATTCAAAAGCCGTTAAGCCGCGCCGTAACACCGACCCAAAAAACAACGGGTACAAAACGACAGTCCGACCGAAAATCTGAAAAATCCTTTCTGGAAAGAACGGAGGTTTTTCAGGAAAAGTGGATTTGCGCCCGTCCGTAAAACAAAAAACCTCCCCCGCGAGCGGGAGAGGTCATCATTTTCATCGTGATGGAGCGATTACCAGGACGGGATAACCGTGCCGTTATACTTCTCCAGAATGAAGGCCTTCACTTCCGGGCTGTGGTAGGATTCCACCAGAGTCTTCACCCAGGGCTTGTCCTTGTCCTGCGTGCGAACGGCGATGACGTTCGCGTAAGGGGACTTTTCGCTTTCGATGGCGATGGAGTCCTTCTTCGGGTTCAGGCCGGCTGCCGTGGCATAGTTGGTGTTGATGACCGAAGCGTCGGTATCGTCAAGCGAGCGCGGCAGCTGTGCGGCGTCGAGTTCGACGATCTGGATGTTCTTCGGGTTTTCGGTGATGTCGGCAGGCGTTACCTTGAGGCCAGCTTCTTCCTTGACCTTGATCAGGCCCTTGGAGGCAAGAACCAGAAGGGCGCGGCCGCCATTGGTGGGATCGTTCGGAATACCGACCGTCGCGCCATCCTTCAGCTCGTCAAGGCTCTTCACCTTCTTCGAATAAACGCCCATCGGGGTGGTGATGGTGGTGCCGACGCTGACGAGATCGAACTTGCGGTCAGCGATCTGGTTGTCGAGGTACGGCTGGTGCTGGAACGAGTTGGCCTGCAGCTCGCCGTCGTTCAGCGCCTGGTTCGGCACGACATAATCGGAGAACTCGACGATATCGATATCGAGGCCCTTGGCGGCCGCGATCTTCTTCACCTGTTCCATGATCTGCGCGTGTTCGGCGGGGGTGACGCCGATCTTGATCGTCTCGGCCAGCGCCTGACCGGCGGTGAAGAGAGCGGCGAGCGATGCCGCGAGAATAAGTTTCTTCATAGGTGTCTCCTTGGGTTGTTATTATGAACGCAGTTAATTCTTCCGTGTACGCTTGTCGAAGCTGCGCGCCAGCCGGTCGCCGGCGCTCTGCACCAGCTGCACCAGCACGATCAGCACCAGAACCACGGCCAGCATCACGTCTGGCATAAAGCGCTGGTAACCGTAGCGGATGCCGAGATCGCCCAGCCCGCCGCCGCCAACCGCGCCCACCATGGCCGAATAACCGATGAGGCTGACCAGCGTGAGCGTGAGCGCCAGCGTGATGCCGGGCTTGGCCTCAGCCAGCAGAACCTTGGTGACGATCTGCAGCGGGGTCGCGCCCATGGCGCGGGCGGCCTCGATCAGACCCTTGTCCACCTCGCGGATCGCCGCTTCCACCAGCCTTGCGATGAAAGGCACGGTCGCGACCGTCAGCGGTACGATGGCGGCACTGGTGCCGATCGACGTGCCCGCCACGAGACGGGTGAAGGGGATGATCGCCACGACAAGAATGATGAAGGGCGTGGAGCGCGCCGCATTCACGATGAGGCCGAGGATGCGGTTGGTCATGGGCGCGGGAAACAGTTCGCCCTTGCCGCTGGTGGCGAGGAAAACGCCCATCGGCACGCCGATGATGGACCCAACGATGCCGGAAACAGCAACCATGTGAAGGGTTTGCAACAGCCCTTTCAGCAGAAGGTTGAAGATCATATCAGGCGACATAACCGAGCACCTCCGTGTGAAGACCGGTTTCAGCATAAAAGCGATCGGCGCGCGCCGTAACCTCAGCCGAGGCCGGATAGGAGACGACAAGCGAACCGAAGGGCTCGCCGGAAATTTCCTCGATGGTGCCGGCGAGGATGTTCACATCGGGGCCGATTTCGGCGACGAGACGGGCCGTCAGCGGCTGGAAGGCCGTTTCGCCGAAGAACACCAGACGCACCAGAACACGATCGCCTTCCGCTGCCTGCGGCTTGAGACCAGAGGTAACCCAGTGCGGCAGCTTCACGCCGACAGAGGACGACAGCAGGCTGCGGGTGGTCTCGTGTTTCGGCGCCGTGAAGATATCGAAGGTGGTGCCTTGCTCAACGATCAGTCCCCTGTCGATGACGGCCACCTGCGACGCGATGGTCTTTACCACCTCCATCTCATGGGTGATGAGCAGCACGGTCAGACCGAGTTCGGCATTGATGCGCTTCAGCAGTTCGAGAATGGATTGTGTCGTTTCCGGATCGAGCGCAGACGTTGCTTCGTCGGACAGCAGCAGCTTCGGCTGGGTGGCGAGCGCACGGGCAATGCCGACACGCTGCTTCTGGCCGCCGGAAAGTTCCGCCGGATAACGCTTTGCCTTATCGGACAGGCCAACAAGATCGAGCAGCGGCGCAACCCGGGTCTCGATATCCTTCTTGCCCATGCCTGATATTTCGAGCGGCAGCGCCACATTGTCGAACGCTGTGCGCGAGGACAGGAGATTGAAGTGCTGGAAGATCATGCCGACGGAACGACGCAGCGTGCGCAGGCTCTTTTCATCGAGCGCCGCAACATCGACGCCATCGACGATCACACGACCGGTCGAAGGCTTTTCAAGGCCGTTGGCGAGGCGGATGAGCGTGGACTTGCCGGCACCGGAGCGACCGATGATGCCGGTGATTGAGCCTTTCGGCACGGCGTAATCGATACCGGCTAGGGCTGCGAAGCCGGGCTTGCCGCCCGTGCCGCCAAAGGTCTTGGTCACGCCTTCGAACGTGACCATCGGCTCCTTTGCCGCCCCTTCAGGGACCGCCTGTTCTTGGCGCGCGGGCGAGGCCGCACTGGATGGAAAACTCATTGTGAACTCTGGGAATGCGTGACGGATCGGGTCTCAAAAAATCCTGTTGCGGTGCTGAACCGCTCTCTTCATGCAGCCTTCGGGCACATTCGATGACAGCTGATTTTCCGGGTCATTTCGTCAGGCTTTCACTCAGAAATGCCGGGGATCGGCAATTCGATGGCGCATACTTGCCCGCACACGCCACCTTTTAACAGGGATGTTTTTTCAATTATCTGAAAAGAGAGGAAAAATCTACCGCAAAGCCGCGTGTGCAGCCCTGCGGCAGTCAAGATTTTGCGATTACCTTGAATCAGACGCGGCTGACGAATTCTTCGGCGGGACGGCGCACCTTCTTCAGGTTCACCAGCCAGTCGCCTTCCGGCTGGCGATAACCGAGCGGCAGGATGGTGACGGAGCGCAGGCCCTTCTCACGCAGGCCAAGGATTTCATCGAGCTTGGCAGGATCGAAACCTTCCATCGGAGTGGAATCCACACCCTCAAAGGCGGCCTGCGCCACAGCCATGCCGAACCCGATATAGGCCTGACGGGCGGCGTGCTCGAAATTCACCTGCTGATCGCGCTGCGGATAGGTGTTAAGCAGCATCTGGCGATAGGCTTCCCAGCCTTCATTCTTGATGCCGCGCTCTTCATTGACCAGATCGAACATATGGTTGATCCGCTCTTCGGTGTAATTATCCCACGCCGCAAAGACCAGCAGATGCGAGCCTTCGGTCACCTGCGCCTGGTTCCAGGCAATCTCGCGGATTTTGGCGCGCACTTCCGGATCGGTGACGACGATGACTTCAAAGGGCTGAAGACCGCTGGAGGTGGGCGCCAGCCGCGCTGCCTCGACAATGCGCTCGACCTTGTCTTCGGACACCGTCTTTGAAGGGTCCATTTTCTTGGTGGCATAACGCCAGTTAAGTTTTTCGATAAGCATGTTCGTTTTCCCTGGGAGGACCAGCCCGCCCTGCCCCTTGACGGCAGGATGGGCGCTACGCTTCGTAGCCCGTCTCACATAGGAGCCGGGACGGCAGGCGCAAGCAGGCACCGTGGGGTAACCGACAAAAAAGTTTGGAAAACTGATAATAAGGGGAGAGAACTTTATTGCGGACAGGCTTCGTGCCCTCGCCCGTCAGGAGTCGACGTTGAATTTTACGCATCAGCCGGCCTCCCCACCCTCATTCCTGTGCTTGTCACAGGAATTTAGCCCACACGCGTCCGCGTGGCGGAGAGACTCCCCTCAGCCCAAGGACTTGGGCTGGCTAGATCCCTGTGACAAGCACAGGGATGAGGGGAAAAAACCTCACCCCTTGGCAACCCCATGGTTCCCCTTCGGGAAACCCGAAGCCAGCGCGCTGTACCACTTGCCGCTATTCTTCACCGTCCGCACCTGGGTCTCATAATCCACATGCACGAGCCCGAAACGCATGCGGTAACCCTCGGCCCATTCGAAATTATCCATCAGGCTCCAGGCGAAATAACCGCGCATCGGGTAACCGTCACGGATGAGATCGGCGACGATGCCGAGGTGTTCGGCGTAATAATCGAGACGCGGCTGGTCATTCACCTCGCCGTTTTCGACGCCCATATTATAGCAGGCGCCGTTTTCGGTGATGTAGCACTCCGGCAGATCGTAACGCTTGTAGAGCGTCTCAACCAACGACTTCAGCGCCGGAGCGTAAACCTCCCAGCCGATATCGGTCTTCACATCGCTGACCGCCGGTGCGGGCATAGTCGCGGGGAATTCCGCGCCCGGTGTCGCGTCGTCGGCAACGCGCATCGGCGTGTAATAATTCAGGCCCCACCAGTCGAGCTTCTGGCTGATGATGCCGAGGTCTTCCGCCTCCACGACGGGCATACGATCACCCAGCGCCTCCATCATCTCGGCGGGATATTCGCCTTTGAAGACCGGGTCAAAGAACGCGCCATTGTGGAACTGGAAGGCCCGCTCGGCCGCCTTCAGATCAGCCTCGCCATCGGAAGCGGGAATGACGGAATGGGCGTTCAATACCAGCCCCACCGGCACTTTCGGCGCGACGTGGCGGGAAGCTTCCACGCCGAAACCATGGGCGAGGTTGATATGGTGCATGGCGGCAAGGGCCGCCTCCATGTTGCGCTCGCCCGGCGCGTGAATGCCGTAGAGATGGCTGAGCCACACCGCGCACCAGGGCTCGTTGAAGGTCGCGACTGAATCCAGCCGGTCGCCGAGGCGGGCCATGACGGTCTTGGCGTAACGCTGGAAGGCATGTGCCGTGGAGCGGGAAGCCCAGCCGCCATCCCCCATCAGGGTCAGCGGCAGATCCCAATGGTACAGCGTCGCATAGGTCTTGATCCCGCGCGCCTTGCAGCCATCAACGAGGCGGTCGTAAAAATCCAGACCCTTCTCGTTGATCGGCCCGAAACCATCGGGAATGATGCGCGGCCAGGCGATCGAGAAACGATAGGCCTCCACCCCCATCTCCTTGATGAGATCGAGGTCTTCCTCCCAGCGATTGTAATGATCGCAGGCGATATCGCCATTGTGACGCCCAAAGACATGGCCCGGCATATTGCAGAAGGCATCCCAGATGGAGGGCTTGCGGCCATCCGCCTTGGTGGAACCTTCGATCTGGAACGAGGCAGTTGCGACGCCAAACAGGAAATCGCCGGGGAAACGGGCTGCGAGCGTTTTGGGATCGGTCATCGGAGAGTCCATCGGATGTGAAAAGATCAGCAGCGGTTTAGACCATGTCGCCTGCGAGGTACAGTCGGGCTCGGCGGAATCTACAACGTTTCAGGATGCGCGGTGAACAGGCCCAAAGCGCTTTGCATGCGCAAACGTCACCGCAGCGCGTAAGCGGCGGCATGGGAGGCAGGCCCGGTGAATGCGTGTGAAATGGGTAGTGGTGGAAGTATTTGCATGCACCGGGCCGCATTATGGAGACCATAATCACGGCCTCTCGCTTACAGCCTTTTCACGACATCTATCCGATCAGCCCTTCCCGCCTCTGGCCGTGCGGGACGCCTCTCCGAAACACGGTCTACCAGAACCATGCTTGTCGATGCCGGCAACCGGTTCGCAAAAGGCGCCGCGCGTATCGCCCTTCCGTTCCGGTTGCGGGAGGAATGATGCAGCCAACGGAGGCAATGGGGATGGGAGAGGAAGAATTTTTTCGGAAGTGACTGAAAAGGATGGAGGGGTGGCGCAGAGTTGTCCGCTTCTTCTGGAGCAGAACTGAGAGCGGGGCCCCTTATCCAGCCCTTTGGGCTCCTCCGGCGGAGAGAAGAAATGTGCCGAGCCCGCCGCGTTTGGCAAGGAGCGTGAAGCTTGTTCTTCTCCCCGCCGGGGCGAAGTGCCGGAGCGCAGCGGGGCGATGAGGGGGCAACGTTGCCGTCACCCCCTCCATCACGTCAAACGTAACGATTGACCACGTTTTCGAGATATTCCTGACGACCCGATTTTGGCTCAGGATTGATATCCTCGCGCTCGACCAATGCCGCAATCTCGTCGAGCTTCAGCTCGCCGCGCAGCATCTTCTGGGCTTCCGGCGAATCCCACTTGGCGTAGCGCTCCTTGAGTGGCTTCGACAATGCGCCGTCCTCGATCATCTTCGCCGCCGCCTTGAGGCCACGGGCGCAGCAATCCATGCCACCGATATGGCCGATCAGCAGGTCCTGCGGATCGAGCGACTGGCGACGCAGCTTGGAATCGAAGTTGGTACCGCCATTCTTGAAACCGCCGCCGGCGAGCACATGGTAATAGGCCAGCGCCATTTCCGGCACGTTGTTGGGGAACTGGTCCGTATCCCAGCCGGACTGGTAATCGTTGCGGTTCATGTCGATGGAGCCGAAAATGCCGAACGCGTTGGCCATGGCAAGCTCGTGCTCGAAAGAGTGGCCGGCGAGGATGGCGTGGCCCTGCTCGATATTGACCTTCACTTCCTTGTCGAGACCGTTCTTCTGCAGGAAGGCATAAACGGTGGCGACGTCATAGTCGTACTGGTGCTTGGTCGGCTCCTGCGGCTTCGGCTCGATCAGGATCGTGCCTTCAAAACCGATCTTGTATTTGTATTCCACCACCAGATTGAGGAAGCGGCCAAGCTGGTCGAGCTCGCGCGACAGATCGGTGTTGAGCAGGGTTTCGTAACCTTCGCGGCCGCCCCACAGAACGTAGTTCGCGCCGCCGAGCTTCTTGGTGGCGTCCATGCAGGTCTTCACCGTTGCGGCGGAGAAGGCGAAGACGTCAGGATCGGGATTGGTCGCGGCACCGGACATGAAGCGGCGGTTGGAGAAGAGGTTGGCCGTGCCCCACAGCAGCTTCACGCCTGTATCGGCCTGCTTCTGCGCGAAATAATCGACGATCTCGTTGAGGTTTTTCGTGTTTTCCGCGAAGTTCTTGCCTTCCGGCCGTACGTCGGCATCGTGGAAGCAGTAGAACGGCGAACCGAGCAGCGAGAAGAATTCGAACGCCACGTCGGCCTTCAGTTTCGCGGCCTGCATGCTGTCTTCAAACCATGGACGCTCGAACGTCTGGCCGCCAAAGGGGTCACCGCCCGGCCAGGTGAAGGTGTGCCAGTAGGCCACCGCAAAACGCAGATGATCTTCCATGCGCTTGCCCGCGACGATTTCATCAGGGTTGTAGTGGCGGAAGGCCAGCGGATTGGTGCTGTCGGGGCCTTCATATTTGATCTTCGCGATATCGCCGAAGAAGCCTGTGCTCATTGGGTGGTTCCTCCTTGGTGGGTCTAGATGGTGTTCTGAAATTTCAGGGTTGGCGTTTGCCGCTCAACCCCCTCTGTCCTGCCGGACATCTCCCCCTCAAGGGGGGAGATCGACTCGTGGTTAGGTGTCCACCTCTTGCGAGGCTGGAGATGAAGCGAAGGGTCCGCCGCTTGCCGATCTCCCCCCTTGAGGGGGAGATGCCCGGCAGGGCAGAGGGGGGTGAAGCCCCACACGCCGTGTCTCAATGCGATAGCGCCCTAATCGCCGGATAAACCGCGTGATACCGCCGGTAAGCCTCCTCATAGGCACCGGCCAGATCAGCCACCGGCTCAATCGTCCGCGCCGTCTCCGGCTGCGAGCACACCGCCACCGGATCAGCTCCGGTCGCGGCAATCAGGCCGAGACGCGCGGCACCGAAGGCCGCACCGAAATCGCCCTCGGCGGGAATATCCACTGGCACACCAAGCGACGTAGCAATCGACGCCAGCCAATAGGCCGAACGCGAGCCGCCGCCGATGGCGGTGACACGAGAGATCGAGGTGCCGGCGGATTTCAGGGCTTCGAGATTGTCTCTGATCGCGAAGGTCACGCCCTCAAGCACGGCCTGCGTCAGCGCCTTGCGGTCGCTCTCATGCGAAAGGCCGATGAAGGAGCCGCGGATGGCAGCATCATTGTGCGGTGTGCGCTCGCCGGAAAGGTAGGGAGCGAAAGTGACGCCAGTCGGTGCAAGCAGCGTGTCGCCGAGTTCGCCGGTCAGATCGGCGGCAGATTGGCCTGTCAGCCGCGAATACCAGTTCAGTGCATCCGTGGCGGAGAGAATGACGCCCATCTGGTGCCAGGTATTGGGCAACGCGTGGCAGAAAGCATGAACTGCGCTTTCCGGCTTCGGCAGATAAGAGGCATTGGCGGCAAAAAGCACGCCAGAGGTTCCGAGCGACACGAAGGCATGACCTTCCTTCACCGTGCCCATGCCGCAGGCCGAGGCGGCATTGTCGCCCGCTCCGCCGGCAACCACGGCCCGGCCGGAAATGCCCCATTCGGAGGCAAGCTCGGCGCGCAGAACGCCCGCCTCATCCGTGCCTTCCACCAGAGACGGCATGTGTTTTTCATTGAGCCCGGTGACGGCGAGAAGTTCGGATGACCATTTGCGCGCGCCGGTATCGAGCCAGGAGGTGCCGGCGGAATCGGACATTTCCGAGATATATTCACCGGTCAGCCACAGCCGCAGATAATCCTTCGGCAGCAATACCTTGGCGACTTTTGCGAAGACTTCAGGTTCGTTCTTTGCCACCCAGGCGAGCTTCGGCGCGGTGAAGCCGGGGAAGACGATATTGCCGGTTATCTTGCGGAAGCGCGGATCAGCGTCGAGTGCGGCTGCTTCGGCATGGGAGCGGGTGTCATTCCAGAGAATGCAGGGGCGCAGCACCTTGCCATCGGCATCGACAAGTGTGGCGCCGTGCATCTGGCCGGAAAGGCCGATGCCCTTCACCGCGGCAAGCTCTTTCGGAAATTTCTGCTTCAGGCCGGCCACTGCGGTTTTCGTCGCGGCAATCCAGTCCGCCGGGTCCTGTTCAGACCAGCCATGATGCGGGCGCGAGACATCCAGCGAGCCGTTGGCCGAGCCGATGATTTTCTGATCGCCGTCCATCAGCAGGGCTTTGACGCCTGAAGTGCCAAGATCGAGACCGAGATACATGTATTTCTCCATTCCGGCGCGCCATGCGCCAAAGTTCATGCGGTTTTTTAAAGCCGCCGCCAGAGGGAAAACCGGCGGCCACTTTTCCTTCGGAAGAGTTTCTTCAGGGAAGATTGTCCCTGAGGAAGATGTCGATACGAATACGTTCCTGCGCGGCGATGACGGGCAGGCCATCGGCGCGCGCCTTCAGGACGCGGATGGCGCTGCGCACCTCGTGACCCGCGTCCTGGTTGAGCACGGCATCCAGCAGCCCTTGCCGCAGCGCATTGGCGGTGGTTTCGGTGAGCTCATGGGCGATGACCGAAAGCGGTCTTTCGTCATCTACCGCTCCAAGCGCGCGGATGAGACCTCGATTACCGGCACCGAGACTGTAAATGCCGGCGAGGGTTGCATTGCCGAGCGCCTCGCGCACCAGCGCCTCGACGGTCACCGGATCGTCCCTGCCCTCCAGCACCGGCAGCAGCCGCGCCTGGGGAAACTCTGCCTCGATGACGGCGCGAAACCCTTCAAGACGCTCGCGATGGTCGCGCACCAGCATGGAGCCGGCCACAACGGCGACATCTCCGCCGCGCCCGGAAAGAAAACGTCCCATCAGGCTCGCCGCCGTGCGGCCGGCCGCGACGTTGTCCACGCCGGCATAATGGTCGCGCCTCGAACCCGAGAGGTCCGACACCAGCGTCACCGTGGCGATGCCGTCTTCCGCCAGCCGGTCGGCGGCCTCCGCCACATCCTCGGAATCGGTGGCGACGAAGGCCACCCCGGATGGTTTTTCCCGGCGCGCGACTTCCAGAGCCTCGGTCAGAGCCGCAGCATTAAACGGCGGCACCTCGATGACGCGGATCGCCGTCCGCTCCAGATGCGAGCGGCTGGCCGCAGCCCGCACCTCGGCGCGCAGCGTCGCCATGAAGGAATTGTCGTTGCCGGGCAGGATGAAGATCATCGAGTAATTGCGCCCCTTGGCCAGATTGGCGGCGGCGATGTCACGCACGTAACCCAGCTCGGCAATGGCGGCTTCCACCCGCGCCCGCGTCGCCGCATGCACGCCGGGGCGCATGTTCAGCACCCGGTCTATGGTGGCGAGGCTGACGCCCGCCCGCTCGGCGATATCGTGAACTGTCGGCTTCATGGCTCCTCCCGCCTCCTGCATATCCAGCTTTGCGGCCGCCGTAAATCGAAAAATGATGTACGTACCTCATAATTCATCAAATGG
Organism: Agrobacterium sp. CMT1; assembly: GCF_037203725.1. Taxonomy (NCBI): domain Bacteria; kingdom Pseudomonadati; phylum Pseudomonadota; class Alphaproteobacteria; order Hyphomicrobiales; family Rhizobiaceae; genus Agrobacterium; species Agrobacterium sp. CMT1. The sequence continues at coordinate 709,052 of NZ_JBBCAR010000007.1, read as the reverse complement.
CTGCGGAATATCAATCCCGGCATTGGCTGAGGCTAATAGAGGGTCCGGCGGTAGTCCTGCTCCAGCTGCTCATCCATCTTCCGCAGGTCATCCCCATTTGTCGGAGTGCGCGACGTTTCATCCAAGATGATCTTGATAAGCGAGGGCATTTCCGACCGGGACTGGTGATGCGCGGGATCCCACAGGTGGGAGCGCCGGAACGCCTTGGCGCAATGCATGAAGACCTCATCCACCTTCAAGACGATGGCAAGTTTGGGGATACGATCCGCAACGCTCATCAGCTTCAGTAGTTCTGGATCGGTGCTCAGTGTCGCTCGCCCGTTCACCCGCAGGGTGTCGTCGAAACCGGGCACGATAAACAAGAGACCGACAATGGGGTTGGCGATGATATTGCTGAGCGTATCAAGGCGATTGTTGCCCGGCCGGTCCGGGATCGCCAGCGTGCGCGCGTCGAGAACCTTTCAAAGCCCGGCGGATCGCCGCGAGGGCTGACATCGGCCTTTCCCTCAAGGTTTTGGGTGCCAATGCAGAGAAAACGGCGAACGCCGAATGAATTCCTGCGCATGTTCGCCGAGCCTGTCCTGACACTTCTGTAGCGCGAGGGCATGTGTCGGCTCGAACAGGCCGCGAAGCGACTGCTCATCCGTGATTGCGAAGTCTGGATTGAGTTCCAAGGCCGCCATGATCTCCCCCTCTGAACCGCCCTGCCCAAGGGGCCACAATCCCGGTCAGCCGTCCTCCCGGCCCCGTTTTCGCTCCCCTTGCGCCTTTGAGGTACGTACCTCATAAATTGATATACATGGCTTGCCCGCTGCGATCAACAGTTGAAATCGGGCAATAGGCGAAATGGGGATTTTGGCCGGAGGTAAAAAAGGGGCCGTCATTTCCGACGGCCCCAGCTCTGCGGTGGATGGGAGGGGATTGTTATCAGTGCGCCGCGTCTGGTGGCGGCGCTGCCTTGGGTTTCTGGATCAGGATCGTCATGAAGATCAGGCTGGAAAACAGCAGCGTCAGCGCGAAGAACACATCGGCGAAGGCTAGAATCCATGCCTGCTGCGAGACCATGCCGACCATTTTCTTGACCGCGACGGATGCGCCATCGAGCCCGTAGGAATCATAGTTGGCGCCGACACTGTTCAGCCATTCCAGCGCCTTGGGGTTGGAATAGCTGATATGTTCGGCCAGACGCACATAATGGTCGTCCGTGCGCTGCGACAGCATTGTGTTGATGACGGCAAGACCAACGGCGCCGCCGAGGTTACGCGTGAGGTTGAACAGGCCGGAGGCGTTGCGGATACGGGCGGGCGGCAGGGTGCCGAGCGCGATGTTGTTGATCGGCACCATGCACATCATCAGGCCGAAACCGCGCAGGATCTGCGGGATCAGCAGCTCGTAGAAATCCCAGTCGGTCGTCACATGCGTCATGATCCAGGTGCCGCAGCCGAAGCTGATGAAGCCGATGGCCATCATCGCCCGCGGATCGAGCTTGGTGGAGACCTTGCCGGCAATCGGCGCGGTGAAGAACATCGCAAGGCCGGACACGAACATGGTTTCGCCGATCATCAGCGCGTCATATCCCCTCACCCGGCCGAGATAGAGCGGGTAGAGATAGGTCAACCCGTAAAGCCCGATGCCCATGACGAAGGAGAACAGCGAGCCGATGGAGAAGTTGCGGTCCGCAAAGGCGCGGATATCAACCACGGGGAACTCCACCTTGAAGGCGCGCCAGAAAAAGACGACCGCGCCGATAACCATGGCGACCGTTCCCATGACGATGTGCTCGTCGTTAAACCAGTCCTTGTTGTTACCCTCTTCCAGCACATATTCCAGCGAGCCGAGGAAGACGGCCATGGAGATCAGCCCCCACCAGTCGAACTTCTTCCACAGTGACTTTTCCGGCTTGTCGAAATCGATCAGGCTCCATGTCAGGATGGTGACGATGATGCCGGGGATGATGTTGACGAGGAACAGCCAGTGCCAGGAAAAGGCGTTGGAAAGATAACCGCCGACCGTCGGGCCGATGGTGGGCGCGAGCGTGGCGACGAGACCGATGATCGGTGAGACCACCGAGCGTTTGGACGGCGGGAAGATGGTAAAGGCGGCCGCAAAGACCGACGGGATCATGCCGCCGCCGATAAAGCCCTGGATCGCGCGGTAAACGATCATCTGGTCGATATTGGTGGCAGTGGCGCAAAGCGCGCTCGAGATGGTGAAGCCCGCAGCACAGGTGGCAAAGAGCACGCGCGTGGAGAGGATGCGCGCCAGCGTGCCCGACAGCGGGATCATAATGACTTCCGCGATCAGATAGGACGTCTGCACCCAGGCGATCTCATCCGAGCCGGCGCCGAGGCCGGCCTGGATTTCCGCAAGCGAGGCGGAAACGATCTGAATGTCGAGAATGGACATGAACATGCCGAAGACCATCGCGAAAAATGCGATGAGCCTGCGCCTGTCCATCGGAGGATCGGCGGGGATGGACGCCCCGCCCGTGCCGACAACCGTAGCCGCCATGATCTTGCCCTCAACGGTGCGTCAAAGACGCGCCTTACTTGGCCTGCGGATTAGCTTGCGCCGTTCTGGTGGTTTCCGGCGCCGTGCGGGTATCGACATCGACAACAACGCTGAGGCCCGCGCGCAGATTATGCTTTTCGAGGTCTTCCTTGGAGAAGACGATCCGAACCGGCACGCGCTGGATGACCTTGGTGAAATTGCCCGTCGCATTTTCCGGCGGCAGCATCGAGAAGACCGAGCCGGAACCCGGCGAGATCGACTGGACCGTGCCTTCGATCGTCGCGTCGTCAAAGGCGTCGACATGCACGCGCACCTTCGAACCGGGTACGACGCGGGCGAGCTGCGTTTCCTTGAAATTGGCGTCGATATAAAGCTCGTTCATCGGCACCAGCGAAGCCAGACGCTTGCCGACAGACACCAGATCGCCATTCTGTACCGCGAGATTGCCGATAACGCCGTCATAAGGCGCCTTCAGAACCGTGAAGGACAGATCGCGGGCCGCCTTGTCGCGGGACAGCTGCAGCGAACGGATGGTGCTTTCCGCCTCCTGACGCTGGGCGCGCAGGAGCTCCACATTGGCCTTGGCCGAGGCGATGGCGGCATCGCCGGCCACGACATTCGCCTTGGCCTGATCGAGCGCGACCTGCGCATTATCGGACGCGGCAACCGTGCCGACATCCTTTGCCTGCAGCTGGCTTGCGCGCTTCTGGGTGATTTCCGCACCACGAAGGGCTGCATCCAGCGCGCCCTTCTGGGCAACGGCCTGCTCGAGCGCCGCTTCGCCGCCGATGATCTGCGCATCGATACGCTTCAGAGACAGTTCCTCGGTGCGGATCTGCGCTTCGGCTTGGTCGAGCGCGATACGATAATCGCCGTCGTCAAGCGTCACCAGCGGGTCGCCCGCCTTGACTTCCTGGTTCTCGACCACGTTCACCCTGGCGACGTAACCGGAAACCTTCGGCGCGATGACCGCGATGTCACCTTCGATATAGGCGTCGTCCGTCGACACCAGGAAGCGACCATCGATCCACCAGTTGTAACCGTACCAGCCAGCACCGGCCAGCAGTGCAATAGCAATGACAGGCAGAAGCTTCGAGCGCTTCTTCTGCTTTGGTGCCGGCGCTGCCTGCGGCTGCTGGGAAGGCGCCTCCGCCGGCTTTGCGGGAGAGGTCTCGGCCTTGGCGGAGATATCCGCCTCTTCCGCATCGTTGACGGCGCGAACCGCATTATTCTTCTGGGCCGACATGAGAGAGCTTACCGTGATAGATTGAAGAAAGTTTTTCGAACTGAACCGTTCGGTTCGATTGACATAATCTCTTTCCTGACACATATCAAGTGTTATCGAACCGATTGGTTCGACGTTCGGTTAATTTTTTTTACGCCGTTGTGATGCTATGAGGGCGGTAGCGATGGCAGGTGAAGACAGGGATATGGAGACGGAAACGGAAACGGGCTGTCCGGGCAATGCCGCCGGGCGTTTTGCGGCGGGCGAAGACCCGGCCAAACGCGAGCAGATTCTGGCAGGTGCCTGGCGTGTGTTCAAGCGCAAGGGCTTCGATGCGGCCAGCATGAACGACATCACGCGTGAAGCGGGCGTTTCCAAGGGCACGATCTACGTCTATTTCTCCAACAAGGAGGATCTGTTCGTTGCGCTCGTCGATCACCATCGCAACGAATTCGCCACCTCCATGCGCCATATCCTTGAGGGCACCGAGGAGGTGCGCGAGGGGCTGGAGCAGTTCGGCAAGGCCTTTGCCAACAAGATGATCTGTTCGGACATGATTCCCGCCATGCGTTCGGTGCTCGGCGTCATCGATCGCATGCCAAAACTGGCGCAGCGCTTTTTCCTGTCGGCTCCGAACAACGTGCGCACCGTGCTCCTGGATTTCATCCAACATCAGGTCGAGATCGGCCATCTGAAAGTGGACGATCCTGAACTGGCCGCCCGGCAATATATCGAGCTTTCCACCGGCACCTTCTTCAAGCTGCGGCTGTTCGGCGAACTGGAAGGCCCGGTTCCCGACGAGGAACTGGACCGGGTTATCAGCAGCGCCATCAATGTATTCATGGCGGCTTACGGAACAGACAAGGCCTGAGACCATTCAGCAAGGGACGGCCTGACCGGCATCGGGCCGGCAAGGCAATGGCGTCCGATACGCGGTTTGCGCGAAATTTCGATGAAATCTTGCCAAACACAGGAGCTATCTCCTTGTTTCTCGCGTATTGCGCTATAAATTCCACCCACCGAATATATCGGCTGGCCTTGTTGCTGAAAGGAAAACATACCTGATGGAGTCCATTCTCCCTCTTCTGTCGGACCCCGCCGCCTGGGTGGCGCTCGTCACACTGATCGTCATGGAGGTCGTGCTTGGCATCGACAACCTGATCTTCATCTCCATTCTCACCAACAAGCTGCCGCCTGAACAGCGCGAAAAAGCCCGCAAGATCGGTATAGGCCTCGCGCTCGTCATGCGCCTTGGCCTGCTTGGTACCGTCGCCTGGATCGTGCAGCTCACCACACCGGTCTTCGAAGCCTTCGGCCACCCATTCTCGTGGAAGGACATGATCCTCATCGCCGGCGGTCTCTTCCTCGTCTGGAAGGCGACCAAGGAAATTCACCACAATGTCGACCCGGAAGACCACAAGGAAGACCTGGTGGGCGGCCCTGTGGGCATGAATTTCGGCGCCGCCATCGGCCAGATCCTGCTGCTCGACCTCGTCTTCTCGGTGGACAGCATCATCACCGCCGTCGGCATGACCCCTCACCTGCCGATCATGATCGTCGCCGTCATCGTGGCCGTGACAGTCATGCTGCTGGCCGCAACGCCGCTCGCCAATTTCATCGAGCGTAACCCCACCATCGTCATGCTGGCGCTCGCCTTCCTGATGATGATCGGCACGACACTGATCGCCGAAGGCATGGGCTTCCATGTTCCCAAGGGCTACGTCTATGCCGCCATGGCGTTCTCGGCACTGGTGGAACTGCTCAACATGCTGGCGCGCAATGCAAGGCGCAGGAAGAAGGCGGGTGCGGAAGAGGTGCATTGACCGCACTTCCTTCCGTCGTGCCGGACTTGATCCGGCATCCAGCCGATGCGCGTCTGCGCATCGTAAAGAGTCCCTTCAGCCCAAGGACTTGGGCTGGCTGGATACCGGATCAAGTCCGGTATGACGGAAATGATTTCTGCCTATTGCCAAAATAGTTGGCGCTGCGCATGCTTTTCTCATGCGCCAAGGTTACGTTTATATTCTTGCATCGAAAAGAAACGGAACGCTCTATACTGGCGTTACCAGCAATCTTTCTCAGCGACTATATGAGCATCAGAACAATCTGACACCCGGTTTCACAACCCGTTATGGCGTCAAGACTCTCGCTTGGTTCGAGACATACGATCTCGTCACGGACGCGATTGCTAGAGAAAAGAATATAAAAAACTGGCCACGCGCTTGGAAGATCAAGTTGATTGAAGATATCAATGCGGAATGGGACGATATCGCTCATTATCTTCTCTAACGAAACCTCACCTCCGTCATGCCGGACTTGATCCGGCATCCAGCCGACGCGTGTCTGCGCGTTGGAGAGAGTCCTTTCAGCCCAAAGACTTGGGCTGGCTGGATGCCGGATCAAGTCCGGCATGACGGAGGGGCGTGAATCCTCAGTTCACGCCAGGAACCGCCTCACCCCGGCTTGCGTTCTTCGATATCCTCATCGATAGGTGCGACTTCCGCCGCCTCTCCTTCGAAAGCATAAGCCAGCATGACGACAGACCAGATCCTCGCCTTCACCGTCATCGCCGGCATGATGGTGGCCTTCATCTGGGACAGGTTTCGTTATGACGTCGTCGCCTGCAGCGCGCTGCTGGTGGCTGTAGCACTCGGGGTCGTGCCTTTCGACAAGGCATTTTCCGGCTTTTCGGATGATATCGTCATCATCGTCGGCAGCGCACTGGTTGTCAGTTCGGCGGTGGCGCGTTCAGGCATCGTCGATATGACAATCAAGAAATATTTCCCCGAGATGCATTCAAAAGGCCTGCAGCTCGCCTTCCTGATGGTCGTCGTCGCCGTCATGTCGGCCTTCATCAAGAACATTGGCGCACTCGCCATCATGATGCCTGTCGCGTTCCAGTTCGCCCGCAAATCCGGAAGCCCGGTTTCCTATTACCTGATGCCCATGGCGTTTGCCGCCTTGCTGGGCGGGCTGATGACGCAGATTGGCACATCGCCGAACATCGTCGTCTCGCGCCTGCGTGAGGAGATGACCGGTGAGAGCTTCTCGATGTTCGATTTCACGCCCGTTGGGGCTGGCCTCACCGTCATCGGCATCATCTTCCTGACCTTCGGTTATCGGTTGCTTCCGGTGCGCAACCGGGAAAAGGCCTCTGTCGAGGATATTCTCGACCAGTCCGCCTATACCGCCGAAGCGACGCTGCCTGCAGACAATACCTTTGCGGACAAGCCGCTGCGCGAACTTCTCAAGCAGGCCGATGGCGATGTCATCGCCACCACCATCCTGCGCGGACCGCGGCGCATTTCCCCCTTTCCCGACGTGACGCTGAAGGCCGGAGACACGGTTCTGCTCGAAGGCAGCCCGGAAGGGCTCGACCGCATCGTCTCCCAGGCAAAGTTGCTGCTTTCCGGCAAGCCCCTGATGGAGAACGGCCAGAAAACCGCCGATCTCATTTCCATGGAGGCCGTCATCAGCAACGAATCCGTTCTGAACGGCATTTCGGCGCGGGAACTCGCGCTCTCCTATACGCGTGGCGTCAACCTGATCGCGGTGAGCCGGCGCGGCCAGCGTGTCAGCCAGCGGCTCTCGGAACTGACATTGCAGGCGGGTGACGTCATCCTTTTACAGGGCAGCCGCAAGAACCTGCCGCAGGTGCTGCAGGAATTTTCGCTGCTGCCGCTGGCGCAGCGGGAGATTCTGCTCGGCGTACAGCGCCGCGCGCTTTTGCCGGTCATCGTACTCGCCGCAGCCATGATCGCGGCCGGCAGCGGTCTGGTCCCGGTCTCGGTCGCCTTTTTCGCAGCCGCCTTCATGATGATCGTCGTCGGCGCCATTCCGCTGACCGAAGTCTACAAATCCGTCGATGGCCCGATCCTCGTCATGCTCGCCGCCCTCATTCCCGTCAGCGACTCGCTGCGCACCAGCGGCGCCAGCGAGTTGATCGCCGCCTGGCTCGGCAGCGCGGCTCAGGGCCTGCCGCCCTTTGCCGCGCTCGGCATGATCCTGCTCACCGCCATGGCGGTTACGCCCTTTCTCAACAATGCCGCAACGGTGCTGGTCATGGCACCGATTGCAGCGGGTTTTGCCACCACGCTGGGTTTCCGGCCGGAGGCCTTCCTGATGGCGGTGGCGATCGGCGCGGGCTGCGATTTCCTCACCCCCATCGGGCACCAGTGCAATACGCTGGTCATGGGTCCCGGCGGTTATCGTTTCAGCGACTACCCGCGGCTTGGCCTGCCGCTATCGATCATGATCGTCCTCGCCAGCATTCCCATGCTGCTTTACGTCTGGCCGGTCAACTGAAGCCAGCCGGCAGGACCGGCCGACCTCTGGAGACTCCATATTTCCTTGACGCCTGCGGCAGAATATGGCCTAAGCCCAAGCCGAACGGGAATATGAAAAAGGCACTTTCCTTTCGCCTTTCGACATGATGTCCTGCCGCATCCAAACGAAAACTCCGTGGTATCAGGGTGGAACCGCCCCGATGTCACCGCCACGTCACGACGAGTGAAATTCATGACCACTTCCGGCGTTCGCGTCCGCATCGCACCTTCCCCCACCGGCGAGCCGCATGTCGGCACCGCTTATATCGCGCTGTTCAACTATCTCTTCGCCAAGAAACACGGCGGCGAGTTCATCCTGCGCATCGAGGATACCGACGCCACCCGCTCGACCCTCGAATATGAGCAGAAGGTGCTGGAAGCCCTGCGCTGGACCGGCCTTACCTGGTCGGAAGGCCCCGATGTCGGCGGCCCTTACGGTCCGTATCGCCAGTCAGAGCGCAAGGCGATGTACTGGCCCTATGCCGAAGAACTTCTGGAAAAGGGCCATGCCTTCCGCTGTTTCTGCACGCCCGAGCGGCTGGAGCAGATGCGCGAAGCCCAGCGCGCCGCCGGCAAGCCGCCGAAATACGATGGTCACTGCCTCAACCTCAAGGCCGAGGAAGTGACCGCGCGCGTTGCCGCCGGTGAAGCGAACGTCGTGCGCATGAAAATCCCGACCGAAGGCTCGTGCGATTTCCATGACGGCGTTTATGGCGATGTCTCGATCCCGTGGGATTCCGTCGACATGCAGGTGCTGATCAAGGCCGACGGCATGCCGACCTATCACATGGCCAACGTCATCGACGACCATCTGATGAAGATCAGCCATGTGGCGCGCGGCGAAGAATGGCTGGCGTCTGTGCCCAAGCACATTCTGCTGTACCGTTATTTCGGCTGGCAGGAGCCGGTGTTCATGCATCTCTCACTGATGCGCAACGCCGACAAGTCCAAGCTTTCCAAGCGCAAGAACCCGACCTCGATCTCCTATTATTCCGCGCTCGGTTACCTGCCGGAAGCGCTGATGAACTTCCTCGGCCTGTTCTTCATCCAGATCGCAGAGGGCGAAGAACTTCTGACCATGGACGAGCTCGCCGCGAAGTTCGACCCGGAAGCGCTGTCCAAGGCCGGCGCCATTTTCGACATTCAGAAGCTGGATTGGCTGAACGGCCGCTGGCTGCGCGAAAAGCTTTCGCCGGAAGAGTTCATTGCCCGCACACTGGAATGGGCGATGGAGAATTCCCGCCTGACCGAGGGCCTGAAGCTTGCGCAGAGCCGCGTTTCCAAACTCGGCGAGCTGCCGAACCTTGCCGGCTTCCTGCTCGCAAGCGATGCTGGCCTGACGCCCGCTTCCTTTGCCGGGCTGAAGAGCAAGCCGGAAGAAATCCACGAAATCCTCACCACGGTTGCGGCAGACCTCGAAAAGATGCCCGACTGGAATGTGGAAGCCATCGAGGCCGAGCTGCGCGATGTGGCCGAACGCACCGGCAAGAAGCTGCGCGTCGTTACGCCGCCGCTTTTCGTCGCCATGTCCGGATCGTCGCGCTCGCTGCCGCTGTTTGACTCGATGGCGCTGCTTGGCCGCTCCGTCGTGCGCCAGCGCCTGAAGGCTGCGATCGCCGTTGTGGCCACGATGGTTGGCAGCGGAAGCTGATGATGACGTGCTGGCGGTGACGGCAGCATTTTAGAATACGCCCTTTGCCTGGGGCTCACCCCCCTCTGCCCTGCCGGGCATCTCCCCCTCAAGGGGGGAGATCGACAAGCGGCTGACACCTTGCCCATGGAACGGGCGGGCGCGGCATCTGATCTCCCCCCTTGTGGGGAGATGTCCGGCAGGACAGAGGGGGGTAACCCAGAGCGCCAAGGTTAACCGCAACGAACAAGCCCGCTAAAGGCGAACACGATGACCGACACCAAGACCGAAACCACCGCCCTCTCCTCCGACGCGACAGAAGTGCGCCGCCAGAAACTTGCGCTGCTGCGCGAGCAGATCGGCGACGTCTATCCGGCGCATTTCCACCGCACGATGAGCAATGCCGAGCTGGCGGAAAAATATGCCGATATCGAAGCCGACGTCGAGACCGGTGATACGGTGACGGTGGCGGGGCGCGTTTATTCCTCGCGCAATTCCGGCATGTTCATGGATATTCATGACGCCTCGGGCAAGGTGCAGATCTTCAGCCACAAGGATACGACGCCGGAAGCGGCGCGCAACCTGCTGCCGATGATCGATATCGGCGACATCATCGGCGTGACTGGCAAGGTGCGCCGCACCAAGCGCGGTGAGCTGACGATCAACGCCGAAGAAATCACCATGCTGACGAAGTCGCTGCTGCCAATGCCCGAGAAGTGGCACGGCGTCTCCGACATCGAGCTGCGTTACCGCAAGCGCCACCTCGACATTCTCTCCAACGAGGAATCCAAGCTGCGCTTCCTGCAGCGCTCGAAGATTCTCTCCGGCATTCGCCGCTTCATGGAGGCCGAAGGCTTCCTCGAAGTCGAAACGCCGATGCTGCAGACCGTCTATGGCGGCGCGACCGCCGATCCGTTCAAGACCTTCCACAACACGCTGAAGATGGACATGTATCTGCGCATCGCGCCGGAACTGTTCCTGAAGCGCACGCTGGTTTCGGGCCTGTCCGACAAGGTTTTTGAAATCAACCGCAACTTCCGCAACGAAGGCGTCTCCACACGGCACAATCCTGAATTCACCATGATGGAGTGCTACTGGGCCTATGCCGACTACGAGGACATCATGGGTCTCGTTGAGCGGCTGTTCGAGACGCTGGCGATCTCGCTCCACGGCACCACAGAGGTGGAATTCCAGGGCCAGACGATCTCGTTCAAGGGTCCGTTCAAGCGCGTGCCGATGCCTGATGCGGTGAAGGAAGCAACCGGTATCGACTTCCTCGCCATCAAGACCGACGAAGAAGCCCGAGCTGCCGCCAAGGCCGCCGGTTTTGCTGTCGAGAAGGACTGGACCTGGGGCGAATGCCTTGCCTTCATCTTCGAAGAGAAGGTGGAAGGCACGCTGATCCAGCCGAGCCACGTCACGCACTTTCCGAAGGACATCTCGCCCTTCGCCAAGGAAGTGCCGGGTGAACCGCGCCTCGTCGAGCGTTTCGAAAGCTATTGCAACGCTTGGGAAGTGGGTAACGCCTTCTCGGAACTCAACGATCCGGAAGAACAGCGCCGCCGCATGGTGGAGCAGCTGGAACAGGCGCATGCGCGTGGCGAAAAGGACAAGCAGCTGGACGACGAGTTCCTCGACGCCATCGACCAGGGCATGCCACCCGCCGGCGGCCTCGGCATCGGCGTCGACCGCCTGATCATGCTTTTGACCAACGCCCCGTCGATCCGCGACGTCATTCTCTTCCCGGCCCGCCGCAACAAGGCGGATTGATCTTATCCGGTATCAATCAAACCAGGGCGGTCTGTTGACCGCCCTTAAGAAGAGTGTTTGGAATTTTTCGTCGCCTCTAGCTCTCTATCGTTCGCCTCGATCCAACGCTCAAGCTTTTCGATTAGATCAGGCCATACGTGGTCATACTCGTGGTGGAACGTTTCCATACACAGTTCCATCGATCCCAGATGCCGGTTCCCAAATATCTCCATCCAGCGATTGGAGAAATGTATTTCGAACTCATCATGGTCAATCTTTGAGTAGCCCGTACAGAGACCTTCATAGCTTGGGTGAGCGCTTTCAGAAAGATCCGCATATAGCGACATTATTCCGGGGTAACACTTATCGCACTTATTCAGAACCGTGACGATATTAAGCGAGTAAGGTAAATCAACGTTATTGCGCGACCCAAGTAACAAAACGGCGGTTTTGTCTCCGAACGTGTGAAAGTCTAACTTCCTTTCGAGAACATCCTGCATGAGTTGGTTTAGATAAATCATGGTCGCGAGGGTCTCAAACCCACTCCGCAACAAGATGCGTGCACCTAGCCCATTTCCAGTCCTGTGCAACTCGTATGACTGTGTCATCAGGTCGCTTAACCGCCAGAAGATAGCTTCTCTAAGCATCCATATACGGAAAGCAGCTTTCCATTTGTAAACAAGCGAGTTGCGAGAGAGCAATCCCCCTACGGGAATATTTGAGGAAAGCGATGCCTTCCAGTTAATGAGGTTCTGCTCGATTGCATTCATGATCTTTGACCACCGCTGTTAACACTATCCGCAGCAGCGAATCGGAACTAGTGTCCCGACTTCCCGGCACCCGGCTCTTCCGCCACCGCAGTCTCACCAGCCGCCTTCTCTTCAGCCGCCTGCGCGGTGGTCGAGCCTTTTCCGAAGATCAGTGACTTCAGATAGGACAGGCTGAAGATGCTGCTGCCCTCGGCTTCCGGTGTCGAGGTCAGAAGCTCGTCGGTGACGGTTTCACCATGCGCTTCGGGAGACGGAGTTTCGTCATGTGCTTCCGGAGCAGTTTCGCCATGGCCGGGCTCCGTTGGCACAGCGTCATGTTCGCCGCTGGCCCCGCCCTTGCTTTCGCCGTGACCTTTGGCGGACTTGCCCTCGTGGCCGCCCGCTTCCGGCTCCGCAACCGGCGTCGCACAATCGGCGAAGTCGCTGAGGCTGGCAGCCATGGCTTCGGTATCTTCAAGCGGCAGATCGATGCGCAGACCGTAAAACTGGCCGCTGCCATTTGCTGCGCCGTCATAATAGAAGGCTGAATAACGGCGGGCCTCGGCGCCCTCGGGAATTTTCGCCGGATCCGGAATGAAGACCACCTGTGCGGCAATGGCCCGGCCGCGCATTTCCGAACGCAGCTGCGGGCCGTTCCTGTCAAGTACGGAGACCTGAACCAGATCGGGCTTCTGTTTGTCGTAAACCGCTTTGGCGACGCGCAGGGCGGTTTTCAACCGCTCCGTGCCGTCTCCGCCTTCGGTGCGAATGAACTTGCGTACCCATAGCGAGCCGTTCTTGCGGATATTCACTGTCTGGACTGCGTCGCAGGAAAGCCCGTTGGTGGAGGCATAGGATGGGCCAAGCAGCCGCTCGCTGCCGATGAACACGGCAGCGGAACCGGTCGCGCCTGCCAAAAGCAGGATCCCGCCTCCAATCATAACGAGCTTGCGCGAAAACCGCATTCGTCCGAATACAGCTTTCACCCGCAACATCCTGACATCAAGTACCCCGCCTCTCGCCCTCACCCCGGAAACGTGGCTCGAAGGATGAGGAACACACGCGGGATAAGCTTCGGACCACGCTGTCCGAGCCTTCCGATAGTGCCGCTTTCTCATTGAAAAAAGTTTAATCCCGCAGGCAAGATACCCGCAAAAGCGCATCATTTTCGGACATTTCAGAAATCTCAATATTTGCGAATGATTTGCAATAGCGTTGACAAAGGTGATTTTATAACAGATGGTATTGCGAATTAGTCGCAACAAAATCTGGTGAGCACGTGAACGTCCAAAAATTCCGCCACGCCATTTTCGCTTTCTCGCTTTTTCTTCCGGGCGTCGCCCTTGCCCAGGAAAAACCTGTTGTCGTGACCACCTTCACCATCATCGCCGATATGGCGCGCAACGTAGCGGGTGACGCGGCCGAGGTGGAAAGCATCACCAAGCCCGGCGCGGAAATCCACAATTACCAGCCGACGCCCCGCGACATTCTGAAGGCCCGCAAGGCCGATCTGGTGCTGCGCAACGGACTCAATCTGGAATTGTGGTTCGAGAAATTCCTGACTAACCTCTCCGGCGTGCCTGATGTGACGGTGAGCGATGGTGTGAAGCCGATGGCGATCAGCGGCGGCGCCTATCAGGGCAAGCCCAATCCGCACGCCTGGATGTCTCCCGATAACGCCTTGATCTACGTCGAAAATATTCGCAAGGGCCTGAGCGAGATCGACCCCGCCCACGCCGATGTCTACGCCGCCAATGCCAAGGCCTATTCGGACAGGATCAGGGCCACGGTGCAGCCGATCCTCAATGAACTTTCGGCCCTTCCGGAAAACAAGCGCTGGTTGGTGACGAGTGAAGGCGCCTTTTCTTATCTCGCCCGCGATTTCGGCCTGAAGGAATTGTTCCTCTGGCCGGTCAACGCCGACAGTCAGGGCACGCCCCAGCAGGTTCGGGGTGTGATCGACGCCATGCGCGAGCATAATATCCACGTCATCTTCAGCGAAAGCACCGTTTCCGCCGATCCCGCCCAGCAGGTGGCCAAGGAAACCGGTGCGGCCTATGGCGGCATTCTCTATGTGGATTCGCTGAGCGAGGCTGATGGGCCCGTCCCGACTTACCTGGACCTGCTGCGTGTGACGAGCGAAACAATCGCCAAGGGACTGTCTTCATGAGAATGGGGAGTAGAAAATCAGGCGGTGGCCTGACGGTTCAAAATGCGACAGTGACCTATCGCAACGGCCACACCGCATTAAGAGATGCCAGCTTCTCCATTCCTCGCGGAACGATCACGGCACTTGTCGGCGTCAACGGCGCCGGCAAGTCCACGATTTTCAAGGCGATCATGGGTTTCGTTCCTTTGGCCACCGGTTCCGTCTCGATCTTCGATCTGCCGGTGAAGGAGGCGCTGAAGAAAAACCTCGTCGCTTACGTGCCGCAGGCGGAAGAGGTGGACTGGAGCTTTCCGGTGCTGGTGGAGGACGTGGTGATGATGGGCCGTTATGGCCACATGAATTTCCTGCGCATCCCCTCGAAGCGCGATCACCAGATGGTGGAAGAGGCGCTGAAACGCGTCAACATGCTCGATTATCGCAAGCGCCAGATCGGCGAACTCTCCGGCGGGCAGAAGAAGCGAGTGTTTCTGGCCCGCGCGCTGGCGCAGGAAGGGCAGGTGATCCTGCTGGACGAACCTTTTACCGGTGTCGACGTGACGACGGAGGAGCAGATCGTCGCGCTTTTGAAGGCGCTGCGCGACGAGGGCCGCGTCATGCTGGTCTCCACCCACAATCTTGGCAGCGTTCCGGAATTCTGCGACCGCGCCGTCTTCGTCAAGGGTACGGTTCTGGCGTCGGGCAAAACAAGCGACACCTTTACAGAGGAAAACCTGCAAAGGGCTTTCGGCGGCAGCCTGCGCCACTTCGTTCTCGGCGGGGCAGAGTTGCATAGCGACGCCGATCCGCGCCGCCTGAAGGTCATAACCGATGACGAGCGGCCCTTCGTGATCTACGGCAAAAATGGCCAGGACAGGGGCGATTCTGAGGCTCCGAAAGAGAAAGCCGATGATTGAGACCCTTCTTGAGCCTTTCACCTATGGTTACATGTTGAACGCCATCTGGGTCAGCGCACTGGTGGGCGGTGTCTGCGGCTTTCTCTCGGCCTATCTGATGCTGAAGGGCTGGTCATTGATCGGCGATGCGCTTTCCCATGCCATCGTTCCCGGGGTTGCCGGAGCCTATATGCTGGGCCTGCCCTTTTCGCTCGGCGCGTTTCTCTCCGGCGGGTTGGCGGCCGGGTCCATGCTGTTTCTGAACCAGAAGACACGGCTCAAGGAAGATGCGATTATCGGCCTGATCTTCACCTCGTTCTTCGGGCTTGGGCTGTTCATGGTGTCGCTCTCGCCGACCTCGGTGAATATCCAGACCATCGTGCTCGGCAATATCCTCGCCATCACTGCTGAAGACACCATCCAACTGGCTTTGATCGGCGGTATCAGCCTCCTTGTGCTTTCGCTGAAATGGCGCGACTTCATGGTGGTGTTCTTCGATGAGAACCACGCCCGCACCGTGGGGCTGAAACCGGAAGTGCTGAAGGTGATCTTCTTCACCCTGCTGGCCGCCTCCACGGTTGCCGCCCTACAGACTGTCGGCGCTTTCCTCGTCGTCGCCATGGTGGTGACGCCGGGCGCTACTGCCTATCTCCTGACCGACCGTTTCGAGCGGCTGATCCTGATGAGCCTCATCATCGGCGCGGCCACCAGCTTCATCGGCGCCTATCTCAGCTATTTTCTCGACGGCGCGACCGGCGGCGTCATCGTGGTGCTACAGACGGCGATCTTCCTTGCCGCCTTCGTCTTTGCACCCAAACACGGCCTGCTCGCCTCGCGCGCCAAGGCGCGCAGGGCGCTGGAGGAAACTCCATGAGTGAATATCTCGAACTGGCCATACTGCCGTTTCAGCTGCCTTTCATGCAATATGCCTTCCTGATCACGCTGATGATCGCGGTGCCCATGGCAATGCTCTCCTGTTTTCTGGTGCTGAAGGGCTGGTCGCTGATGGGGGACGCCGTTTCCCATGCCGTGCTGCCTGGCGTGGTGGTGGCCTATATCGTTGGCATCCCGCTTTCCATCGGAGCCTTCATCGCGGGCATGATATGTGCCCTCGGCACCGGTTTCATCAAGGAAAACAGCCGCATCAAGGAGGATACGGTGCTCGGCATCGTCTTTTCCGGCATGTTCGGGCTGGGACTGGTGCTTTACGTGAAGGTGCAGAGCGACGTACATCTCGACCATATCCTCTTCGGCGACATGCTCGGCATCGCGCCCTTGGACATGCTGGAGACGGGCGTGATCGCGCTTTTCGCCACTCTGTTTCTCGGCATCCTGCGCAAGGATCTGCTGGTCAACGCCTTCGATGCGCAACATGCAAGAGCCATCGGGCTGCCCGTGCGTGTGCTGCATTATGGCCTGCTGATGGTGCTGTCGCTCACCGTAGTCGGCGCGCTGAAGGCGGTTGGCATCATTCTCTCCGTCGCCATGCTCGTCGCACCGGGCGCAATCGCCTTCCTGCTGACCCGGCGTTTTTCCGCCATGCTGCTGGTGGCCATTGCGGTTGCGGTCGCCTCGTCGCTTGCGGGCATATGGCTGAGTTTCCTGATCGACAGCGCTCCCGCCCCCACGATCGTGCTCTTCATGAGCGTCACCTTCGTCGCGACATTCGTCCGCACCATCGGGAAAACCCGCCGTACCGACACGGCCCGTGAGACGGCAATATAAAAGAACGATTTTTACGGGCGCGTGGAACATTTTCTCCTTTTGCGCGTCATTTTATCGAGCCTGTCGCGGGGCGGCGGCTCGGGAAAATTTCGCAAAAGGGGAAGCGCCATGCTTAAATGGGCTCTTATTTTCTTTGTCATTTCTTTGATCGCGGGCGTGTTCGGCTTTACCGGCATTTCGGCAGCCGCAGCCGGCGTGGCGCGCATTCTGTTCTTCATCGCCGTGGTGATCTTCCTGGTCTTCCTCGTGCTTGCGCTGATGGCCGGAAGCGCCGTCGTCTGAATGAAAAAGGCGACCGGTTGTCACGCCGGTCGCCCTCCTCTCTCCCTTAAAATCCGTCAGCCCGTCCAGCCGCCATCAATGACATGGATCTGGCCGGTGGTGAAACCTGCTTCGTCTGACGCGAGGTAGGTGACGAGCGCTGCGATCTCTTCCGGCGTGGCGATGCGGCCCATAGGCTGGCGCGCGATGAAATCTGCAAGAGCCTGTTCGTAATTGCCGGTGGCGCGCAGACGATCGTGCAGCGAAGGGCTATCCACCGTTCCGGGGCAGATGGCGTTGCAACGAATGCCCTTTGTCACGAAATCCGCCGCAATCGCCTTGGTCAGGCCCACAACGGCGGCCTTGGAAGCGGTGTAGGCAAACCGGTTTGGCACTCCCTTTACGCTGGAAGCAACCGAGGACATGTTGACGATCGCGCCCTTGCCCTTCTCCAGCATGCCGGGCAGGAAAGCGCGGCAGGTACGGTACATGGCCTTTGCGTTGAGGTCGAAGGAGAAATCCCAGTCCTTCTCCTCACACTCGAGGATGGTGCCGGAATGAACAAAACCGGCGCAGTTGAACAGCACATCCGCATGGCCGATATCGGCGGCAAAATCTTTTACGCCATCGCCGTCGAGCACGTTCAGAACCCGCGTCTCTGCCCCCTTGAGCGTAGAAAGCGCCTGCTCATTGATATCGGTGGCGATGACGCGCGCCCCGAGCGACACGAACCGCTCTGCCGCCGCCCGCCCGATACCCTGACCGGCCGCGGTGATCACCACTGTCCGGCCGTTAAAATCCTGCACCATGAATAGCCTCCCGCTAAGGCACGCCCGCCTGCCGGGGCCGAGCCGTTGAATTTCAGTCATCTCAAATATGGATCGACAATTCATATGTAAACGCGGTATTCATATGGCGTCAAGCAAACTTGCGTGGACGGACGGTATAGGGCAAGCCTATTTTCAGGCCCAGCCCGGCGCCGGCGACCATACACACCATCATCATCGAGGCCAGATGACTGACGACGACAGCGAAAGATATCGCGCTCCCGCCCTCGACAAGGGCCTGGACATTCTCGAACTTCTGGCCCGCACCGATGGCGGGCTGACACAGATCGAGATCGCCAAGTCCATCGGAAAGAGCCCCAACGAGCTTTACCGCATGCTGGACCGGCTGGTACGCCGGGGTTATGTCCAGCGGCTTGACGGCGATCGATTCTCTTTGACGCTGAAAATGTTCGGGCTGGCGCATTTCCATGCGCCGATCCGCCGGCTGGTTTCCTTCGCAGCCCCTGTCATGCGCGATTTTTCGGCGAGTGCGGAGCAGGCCTGCCATCTGGCGGTCCATGATCGCGGCAGCGTTGTGGTCATTGCCCAACAGGAATCATCCACCTACTGGGCCATGTCCATGCGTGTCGGCGCGCAGATGAGCCTGTTCCACACCGGCTCGGGCCACGTGCTTCTGGCCTTCCAGACAGAAGCACAGCGCCAGATCATGATAACCGAACAGGTGCGCGGCAGCGGCGAGACCATACCGCCGGGTCTTGCCGATCGGCTGGCAGAGGTGCGCAAGAACGGCTTCGAATCGATGGACAGCCTCCAGACCGCCGGTGTCCGCAATATTTCCGCTCCGGTGCTGACGCTCGATGGCACCGCGCTGGCCGTGATCACCTGCCCCTATATTACCCCTCTTGGCGGCAAGGCGCCCACACGCGAGGCCTGCGAGGTGTTGATCCGCGAGGCAGCAAAACGTATCTCCGAGATCGTGACGGGCACCATCTGAGCACAAAAAAACGCGACCGGCAGGGACCCGATCGCGTTTCAGTTGACTGGAGATTTATGTCTCGTAAACGTCGGGGGAACGTGGATGGTTCCCCCTTTTTTCGTCAGGCGGCGGCGGCCGTCAGTTCCTTGCGCACCATTTCGCGCAGCGTCACCAGATCCTTGGCGAAGAGGCGGATACCTTCCGAGAGCTTCTCGGTGGCCATTGCGTCTTCGTTCAGCGCCCAGCGGAATGCCTTCTCGTCCAGCGACTGCAGCGGCTCGGCCTTGACGTTGTCTGCCGAAAGCTTGCGCTCCAGCTTGCCGGTATCCTTGTCCAGCTCTTCCAGCAGCGCCGGGCTGATCGTCAGGCGGTCGCAACCGGCAAGCGCTTCGATTTCGCCGACGTTGCGGAAGGACGCGCCCATGACGACGGTGCTGATGCCATTGGCCTTGTAGTAGTTGTAGATGCTGCGCACGGAAACGACGCCCGGATCGGTCTCGGCGGTGTAGTTTTCGCCGGTCGACTTCTTGTACCAGTCAAGGATACGGCCGACGAAGGGCGAAATGAGGAAGACCTTGGCTTCGGCGCAGGCAATCGCCTGAGCCTGCGAGAAAAGGAGCGTCAGGTTGCAGTCGATGCCTTCGGACTGCAGCACTTCGGCAGCCTTGATGCCTTCCCAGGTGGAAGCAAGCTTGATGAGGATGCGTTCACGCTCGATGCCGCGCTCCTTGTAGGCGGCAATGATGTGGCGGGCCTTCGTGATGGAGGCTTCGGTATCGAATGAAAGGTCGGCATCGACTTCGGTCGATACGCGGCCCGGCACGAGGCCGGCAAGCGCTGCCCCCACGGAGATGGCCAGACGATCGGCAACGGCGGCAACAACGGCGTCGGACTGGCCGCCCTGCTTCTTGCCCCAGGCGACGGCTTCTTTGACCGCATCGGCAAATGCCGGCGTGCCAAGCGCCTTCAGAACGATGGTCGGGTTGGTGGTGCAATCCACCGGCTTCAGGCGGGCAACCGCCTCGATATCGCCGGTGTCGGCAACGACCGTGGTGATGGCGCGAAGTTGTTCGAGTTTGGATGTCATATCGAATGATCCTTCATGATCTCTTGAAAACTTGCTCAGCCGTCATTTCGTTCCCGCACCATGGGTGCGCCCAAGGCCGAAATCGCGGTTTCGTCGGCTTCGACTATCGCAAGCGGCACGGTCTAAAGTCAAGACATTTGCGCATCGCAATTGACATAAGTTTCATGCCTGCGATACTCGGCGAACACAATGAATGGCGGAAACCGTGGCAAAACTGAGAAGAGAAACCCATACGGCCTATTCGGAAGCGGCTTCGCTGCGGCTGCGGGCGGCATGGCTCTATTATAATCAGGGCATGACGCAGAAGGACGTCGCCGAAAAACTGGGTATCAGCCGCTCCACCGTCATCCGCCTGCTGGACGAAGCGATGAAGCGCTCCGAAGTGCAGATATGGATCAATGAGGGTATCGAAGATTTCGTCTCGCTGGCTGGCCAGCTTGAGGCGGCTTACGGGCTGGACGAGGCCGTGATCATCCCCTCTCCAGACAAAGCCAGTGCGGAAGGCACCGCCAAGGCCGTCGGGCTGGCGCTCGGGCAATTCCTCTCCGAAGCGGTGCCGAATGGCGCCACCATCGGCGTCGGCTGGGGTCGCACCATGACCGCCTCGCTTTCCAGCTTCCGCCCGCCGCGCCGGGAGAACTGCAAGGTCGTTTCGCTGCTCGGCGGTATCGTCGCCGTGCACCAGACCAATCCGCTCGATTACACCTGGCGGCTGGCGAGCGCGCTCGGCGCGGAATGTTACATGTTTCTCGCACCGCTGCTGGTGGATTCGGTTGAGACCAAACGGGCGCTGATCGAAAAATGCGGGCTTGCAACGCTGTACGATCTCGCCGAAACGCTCGATCTTGCCATCGTCTCCTGCGGCGATATCGGCCCGCACTCCACATCTTTGTCGGAAGGTTTCATCTCCAGGGAGACGCTGCGCGAACTCATTGACGCCGGCTGCGTCTGCGACACCATGTTCAACTTCATCGATGCCGAGGGCCGCTCCGTCGATCATCCCATCAACCAGCGCGCCATGGCGATCGATCTCGATACGCTGCGCAAGGCCAAACACATCGTGCTTGCCTCCGGCGGCGCCCACCGCGCCATCGCCATCCGCGCCACGATCAAGCGGATCGGCTGCAATACGCTGATAACGGACGAGGCGGCGGCGCGGGCGTTGATGGAGCTGGTTTAGGCGTTGTCAGGCAGCGTTGTCAGGCAGCCTACTCAGACACCCCTCATTCCTGTGACAAGCACAGGGATGAGGGAGACCAGCCTCACACCTTTCCCGTTTCCCAACCCAGCATCGCCCGCTTGCGAGTGAGGCCCCAATGGTAACCCGTTAGAGCCCCGCTTTTGCCGACAGCGCGATGGCAGGGAACGACGAAGGACACCGGGTTTGCCCCCACTGCGGCACCCACGGCGCGGGAGGCGGTGGGCTGGCCGATATCACAGGCGATGTGCGAATAGGTGACCGCCCGGCCCATCGGGATTTTGAGGAGGCTTTCCCATACCCGCACCTGAAAATCCGTGCCGAGCAGCACAACACGCAGCGGCCTGTCCGCCGACCACATGGACGGATCGAAGATACGGGCGGCATAAGGCGCGGTCGCTTCGCGATCCTCGACATAATCCGCATTCGGCCAGCGGCCGGCCATGTCCTCAAAACAGGCCCTCTCCTCACCCGGATCGGCAAAAGCGCAGCCGGCAAGGCCACGATCGGTCACCATGACCAGCGCAAGACCGAAGGGCGAGGCGTGGAACCCGTAACGGATCGTCAGCCCGCCGCCCTTCGCCTTCCATTCGCCGGGCGACATGGCTTCATGCGTGACGAAGAGGTCGTGCAGTCGTCCCGGCCCCGACATGCCGACCTCGATCGAGGTTTCGAGCAGCGGCAGATCCTCCTCGCGCAAAAGCCGCTTGGCATGATCGAGCGTTACAGCCTGTAGGAATGCCTTGGGCGAAAGGCCGGCCCAGCGGGTGAAAGTCTTCTGCAATTGCGTCGGTGACTGGCCTAGCCTCGCGGCAATGGCTTCGAGGGAGGGCTGCTCGCGATAATCCAGCGTCAAAAGCTCGATGACCCCGCGCACCGTGTCGTAATCGGATCCGATGGGGGTGATGTCTTCGTTCAGCGCAATATTGGCGTTCATCGCATTTCTCCTAACAGTTAAGAGAAAACCACTAAAGCGCCCTCGTCTCCACCCGTTTCTTGCGCCCTGCTCCATTTCTACCGTCATACCGGCCTCGAGCCGGTATCCAGCCAGCCCAAGTCCTTGGGCTGAAAGGAGTCTTTTCCGCCGCGCCGACGCGCGTCGGCTGGATTCCGGCTCAGGGCCGGAATGACGGAGGGAGAGCTGGATTATCCTCTTACATCCGCCGCCGCACCGTCGCCAGCGCACCGCCAAACGCCTTGGCAAAGCTTTCCCGATCATCCGGATTGAGGAACGAGCCGATGTCGGTCGCCCGGCCCTCGCCCGTCACATGCATCGAGACGATGCCGATCTCGTCATGCCGCCTCACCCTGAAACGCGCCCAGAACGGATTGAAGCGATGCTCCACCATTCGTCCGGCAGGGGAGAATTTTCGGATCGACAGGCTGGTGCGCGAGACGCTGACCTCCTCCCGCGCCTTGGCCGCCCGGTAATTGACGCGGAAAGCGATATAAAGCAGCAGAAAATCCAATCCGAAAAACAGGCCGATCGGCCATGCTCCGGTGGCGAAGAAAAAGCCGCCATAGATCAGGCAGGCAAATCCCGACAGGATGAGAAGCAGCCGGAAACCGCGGCGGCCAAGCGAACGGTGCGGAACGAGTTCCGCCGCGAAAATCGGCTGGTCGTTGAGCGTATCCACGTTGCTTTCCTTTGGGCGGGCTGGGTATAGATAATCCATGACAATCGCCAAGAAACGATCCAGCACCCAAACCTTGAAAAAGTCAAATCCGGCAGCCGCGCGCAGGCCGGCGCGGGTGAAGACGGCCTATTCCAGGGAGGAGCTCAGCGAAATCTTCCGCCGCTTTTCCATCCAGCGGCCGGAACCGAAAGGCGAGCTGGAACATACCAATCCCTTTACCCTGCTGGTGGCTGTGGCGCTGTCCGCACAAGCGACCGATGTGGGCGTGAACCGGGCCACCCGCGCGTTGTTCAAGGTGGCCGATACGCCGGAAAAGATGCTGGCGCTCGGCGAGGAAGAACTGATCGGTTACATCAAGACCATCGGGCTTTACCGTAACAAGGCGAAGAACGTCATTGCCCTGTCGCAGATGCTGATCGACAATTTCGGCGGCGAGGTGCCGAAGACCCGCGACGAACTGGTGACGCTTCCCGGTGTGGGCCGCAAGACGGCCAATGTGGTGATGTCGATGGCCTTCGGCGTGCCCACGCTTGCGGTGGACACACATGTGTTCCGCATCGCCAACCGGCTCTGTCTTGCGCCGGGCAAGACCCCTGACGAGGTTGAAGACCGGCTGATCCGCATCATTCCCGAAGAATATCTGTTCCATGCCCATCACTGGCTGATCCTGCACGGGCGTTACTGCTGCAAGGCACGCAAGCCGGAATGCGAGCGCTGCGTGATTGCCGATATCTGCAAATCGCCGGAAAAAACCTTCGATATTCCGGCGCCGCTGGTGGAATTACCCGCGCAGCTGTTCGGTTCGGCTGGCGGCGAATGAAGGGTCGCGGCGGCTGACAGCCTTGTGCAGATGCACCATCATGGAGGCCGCAAAAAGCGGCGTCAGCAGGTTGAGGAATGGAACCGCCAGAAAGGCCGCAATGACCAGCCCGGCCATGAAGACGGTGGTGCGGTGTTTTACCCGGAACAGCCGGGCGTCAGCGGGCGAGCGGAAACGCATCGCCGCGAATTCGAAGAATTCCCGGCCGAGCAGGTAACCGTTCACCAGAAAAAACGCGATGAGGTTGATACCGGGAACAAGCAGCAGAAAAAGCGCAATGAGGTTGCCGGCAATGACAACGCCGAAAAACTTGATGGAGGAGAGCACGGCCTCGCCCATCGGCATCGCCTTGCCGGGCGGATCGTCCGGATAGCTCTTTTTTTCAACCACTTCGGCGACATCGTCGAGAAACAGGCCGGCGATGACGGCAGTGACCGGCGAGATGAGCAGCGCCAGTGCCAAAGCCAGCCCTATTCCGGCGAAAATGGCGAAAACGAAGCTCAGCCAGCCAGCCCAGTCCGGCACGCCGGGAATCAGCGCGTCTATCCATGGCAGGGCGAAATAGATGAAGATCGAGCGGATGGCGAACCAAAGGGCCGCGAGCACGAGAAGGGTGAGCCCCAGTACCTTCCAGAATACCGACCGGGTTTCGGCGGCAAAGAGATTTTGGAAGGCGAGCCGCGCCGCATCAAAAATCATTCGGAACTCCTTGAAGCTTCTCGGGTTGGGGCACTCTCTCAGGAGGAGATAGGCGATGACCCCATCCTGCGCAAGACGGGGACCCAAAAGGTAGATTAGCGCGATCTAAACCGGAGATGGAATTTCTCTTGAATAAAAGGTATCTCTAAAATATAATAATATACCTATCATAATTCGCATTCCGGTCCGGTGGAGGACAAGGCCGGAAAAGCTATCCCCCACCGTCAAATTGCGGTTCGCACGCTTGTCTGCGCGCGCGCATGCATCATCGTTCAATAAAGATAAGAATGAGGCGTTGGTGGAAAAGCTGCTGTTGAACCTTACGCGCGCCATGAAGGCGGGCACCCCTTCCGAGCGCAAGATCGCCAAATATCTGATCGAACATCTCGACGAATTACCGTTCGAGACGGCGCAGACGCTGGCCGCGAAGCTCGGCCTCAGCCCGATGACGGTCGGACGTTTCCTGCGCTCGCTGGGATACCGGCAGTTCAGCGATATCCGCGCCGATCTGCGCCATGCCGAAGAAACCGCCGGCGCGGACCAGCCCGAAACGGCGGAAGGCGGCGAACGCCAGTCCAACCCGTTTTCACAGCTTCTTTCGCAGCAGATCCAGGCCGTCCAGACCGCCTTCGACATGACGTCCCAGTCAATCTGGCGGCTTGCCATGAACGAGATCGCCACGGCGGGCGATGTCTTTCTGGCAACCTCACCGGAAGGTCTCGATGCCGGGCGGCATTTCTACGCGCGTCTTCTCGAAAGCCGGGGGCACATCCATTATCTCGGTAGCGACAGCGCCGCCTATGTTGCCCTGTGGGATTTCGACGCCGCGAAGACCCTGCTCGTCATCATGGATTGCGGCGGCAGCCTGTCACCGCTGCAGCGCTTGGCTGCAATGGCGCGCAAGAGCGGCTATCGCACATTGCTGATCACCACGCGCTTTTACGAATGGGGTCCGGAAAGTGCCGACCTCTGTCTCGCCATGCCGCAGGCGCAAAATGGCGGCCAAGGCTTGCTGCAACTGATTTCCCTGCTGGAATTCACCCTCTGCGCGCTAAGCGCCGGGGCCGATGACGCAACAAAAGCGCGGGCGAAAAACTTTGCCGCGCTGAAGCGCTCGCTACGCGGCTGATCTGCGCTTGGCAGGCGGCAGGATCGAGTGGCCACCACCTGTTTCTTCTCCCGCCGGAGAAGAATCGCGCGGCATCCGTCAGCAAAAATTCCACGCTGATAAGTCAAAGGCTTTCCAGCTCCTGACGATGCCGGTACATGGCGAGAAAACGGCGATAATCCCGCTCATAACGTGGTCCCCGCGCCGGATCGCCTGATATTTCCGCGTTGCCGGGATACATGGCGGCGCCAGCAGCCGCGAGGCTTGCATGCACCCCGCCGGCGGTTGCCGCTGTCATTGCCGTGCCCAGTAACACCGCATCGGCGGTGGCGGGAACCACGATGCGCTTGCCGGTCACATCGGCATAAAGCTCCATCAGCAGCGGGTTTTTCACATGTCCGCCAGTGACATGCAGGCTCTCCACGGCATAACCGAAACGCTCCATCGCATCGAGCACATGGCGCGCGCCGAGCGCAATCGCCACGGCGGTGCGCCAATAGAGACGGCAGAGGCTGTCGAAAGACGTATCCAATGTCAGCCCGCTGATGACGCCGACGGCGTGCGGATCGGCAAGCGGGGAGCGGTTGCCGTGAAAATCCGGCAGCACATGCAGCCGCTCGGCAAAGGCCTCGCCCTCAAGCGCCCGCAATTCCGTTACCCGCGCAACGATGCGGGCATGCAGCGCCGTATCCGGCTCCCCGCCCGCTGCATGCATGCGTACCATATGATCGAGCAGCGCGCCGGTGGCCGATTGCCCGCCCTCCACCAGCCAGTGCCCGGGCAGGATCGCCTGCCAATAGGGGCCCCAGAGGCTATGGCCGGGCATCTGCCGCTCCGACACAGCGACAAGGCAGCTCGAAGTCCCGGCGATCAGCGCAACATGGCGGCCAACATCGGCAGACAGGCATCCGCCCAGCGCCCCCAGCGCGCCGGCATAGGCGTCGATCATGCCCGCAGCGACCTGACAACCGGTATCCAGCCCAAGCTCGGCTGCAGCTTCGGGCGAAAGCGGGCCGATGCTTTCTCCCGGCATCACGGTGGTTTCGGGGAGCCCCGCCCGCTCTCTCAAGTCGGCAAGCCCCGCCAGTTCGAGATAATCCGCCTGCCAGCCGGGATTTTCCTGCGCAAGAAAATTCCACTTCGCCGTCTGCGTGCAATTAGAACGTTTTGCTGAACCGGTCGCTTTCCACGTCAGGAAATCCGCCAGATCGAAGGCTAAGGACATGCGCGACCAGCTCTCGGGCATATGCTGCTTCAGCCACATCAGCTTCGGCATCTGCATTTCCGGCGAGACGCTGTTGCCGGCGAAATCCAGCACCCGGTGTCCCGATGCCGTCAGCCGGTCGGCCTCCGATATCGCCCGGTGATCGAGCCAGACGATGGTGTCGAACCGGTCTTCCCCGGTCACGGATACCGAAACCGGCTCACCCCGCCCATCACGGATGACGAGCGAGCAGGTGGCGTCGAAACCGATTGCAGCAATGCTTTGCGGCGGAACACCCGCCTCGGCAAGCGCTGCCCTTACCACGATGCAGACTGCCTTCCATATGTCGGTGGAATCATGTTCGGCGTGGTTTTCCTGCGGCCTCTGCATCAGGATCGGATGGGTGGCGCGGGCAAGCAGCCGGCCGGCCGCATCGAAAATGCCGGCCCGGGCGCTGGCGGTGCCGACATCGACAGCGACGAGATTTTGACGCTTCAAGACTGCAATTCCATCCCTTGCGCAACGGCCCGGCGACAGCGGCGGCAGGCGAAATCCGTTTTAGCCTGCATCACGTTCCGCTTGGCCGCCCAAACTGCCCTTCCCCACATAGCTGCCGACAAGTTGGACCAAATCCGGCATCGCGTCAAACACGGCATCCGCGCCAAGCCCGGCGATCTTTTCACGGAATGCGGGAAAACGGGCATGCGAACCACCGGTAAAAGCAAAAACGCCCATGCCGGCGGCCTTTGCCGCGGCAATACCGGCCGGGCTGTCCTCGATCACGATGCAGTGACGCGGATCGACGCCCATCTGGCGCGCCGCGTGCAGGAAGAGATCAGGCGCCGGCTTGCCGTTCTTCACCATGGTGGCGCTGAAGACATGCGGTTCGAATTTGTCGATCAGGCCGGTCAGCCCCAGTGAATAACGGATACGTTCCGGCTGACTGGAGGAAGCAACACAGCGCCTGAATGGCATAAGCCTGTCGAGCGTTTGCCCAATGCCGTCGATCGGCTGCAACTCGCTTTTGAAGCGCTCGAACAGCGTCGCCCGCATATGATCGAGAAAATCGATATCCGTCTCGACACCGTAATCCTCGAACAACGTCCTTGTCATGCTGGCGACGCTTCGGCCGAGAAAGCGCTCATAGGCCTCCTCCTCCCCCATCGTCACACCCAGATGGGAGAGCATGTCGAGGAGGACGGAGATGGAAACCGGCTCGCTGTCGACGAGAACGCCGTCGCAGTCGAAAATCAAAAGGGGGCCGGTGTCGTCTTCCATCTCATCGTCACTTTTCGGTCAGCTTGTCATCCAGATAAAGCTGCAAGGTCTTCGCTGTACCCTCTTGCCACAGCGTCTTCAGCGCGTGGGCGAAGCGTTTACGGAAAAGTTCCGATTCGGCAACTGCTCCGAAAATATCGTTAAGCGCGAGGAAGGCCATGGGATCGTCCTTGGCCTTGATGGCCGCCGCCTGCAGGCGCTCGGCGCTGGCATCGTTGAAGACGATTTCCTTGCCGCTGTCCGAGGTGCCCTGAAAATAGCGGCACCACAAGGCCGAAACCAGCGAAAGACCGGTGATATCCTCTCCGCGCTCCAGCCGGTCGGCGGTGGAAGGCAGGATGAATTTCGGCTGGCGGTTGGAACCGTCCTGCGCCAGACGCGGAATGGTGTCGCCAATCTTCGGATTGAGGAAGCGCCGCTCGATCAGCGCGAAATACTCATTGAGGTCCGTATCCGGCACCGGCGGAATGACCGGTATGATCTCTTCCTTTTCGAGCTTTGCCAGAAACGCCCGGATCAGCGGATGCTCCATCGCCTCGTGGACAAAGTGGATGTCGAGCAGCGCCGCAGGATAGGCGATTGCCGCATGGCCGCCATTGAGGATGCGGATTTTCATATGCTCATAGGGCGCAACATCGGATACGAACTGCACGCCCGCTTTCTCGAGCGCCGGGCGGCCCGCCGGGAAATTATCCTCCATCACCCATTGCTTGAATTCTTCGCAGAACACCGGCCAGTTGTCGTCGATGTTGAAGTCATCCCGGGCGATGTTGCGTTCGCGCTCGCCGGTGGCTGGCGTGATGCGGTCGACCATCGAATTGGGGAAGGCAACGTTTTCGCCAATCCAGTTGGCAAAGGCAGGATCGGACAGGGCCGCCAGCCCGACCACGGCATTTTTCGTGACCTTGCCATTATGCGGAATGTTGTCGCAGGACATGACGGTGAAAGGCTGCACGCCCTTCTCGCGCCGCGCCTTCAGCCCGGCGACGATCAGCCCGAACACGGTTTTCGGCAAAGCCGGATTTTTGCCGTCTGCGGCAATCGCTGGATGCTGCGGATTGAAGGAGCCGGAGGCGTCAATGAAGTAACCGCCTTCCGTGATCGTCATGGAGACGATGCGAATCTTCGGATCGGCCAGTTTTTCGACGATCGCCTCGCTGTCTCCGACCGGCAGAATATCGATCATCGGCCCGGTGACACGCGCACCGGTGCGGTTATTGTCCTGCTCCACAACGGTCGTCAGGAAATCCTGTGCGGCGAGTTTTTCGCGCATCACCGTATCCGACGGCAGGACACCCGCGCCGATGATCGCGAAGTCATGGTCCGCTCCGGTGTTGAAGAGGTCGTCGAGATAAACCGCCTGATGGGCGCGGTGGAAATTGCCAACGCCGAAATGCACGATGCCGGCAGAAAGATCGTCCCGGCTGTAGGACGGAACGGCCGCGGTCTTTTTTGCTTCGTCAAGCGTTGCGAGGGAAAGTTTGCATGTCATGTCATGATCCTCGAAGGGAAAACGGTGGTCTTGCCAATCGCCCTGTCGCGGGCGTTCGGACTATCTGCAAACGGCCGCCACCGAATGGCGAGCCGCTGCGTCTTTAGGGCCAGCCCCGCCTAGATTGCTTTGCCCTTGTCATCGAACCTGTGGATTTTGGTATCGTCGGGCGTGATGAAGACAGTGTCGCCGTGCTTGCAGGCGAATTCGCCGTCCGCGCGGGCGGTAATCGGGCCGATGCCTGGGACATCGATATGCAGAAATGTGTCGGAGCCGAGATGTTCGGCGACGGTGACCTTGCCCTGCCAGAGACCGCTCTCCTTCGACAGCACCAGATGTTCCGGCCGAACCCCGGCTGTGGCGGCACCCTTTTGGCGGGCGAATTCACCGGTGATGAGGTTCATGCGCGGCGAGCCGATGAAGCCGGCGACGAAGAGGTTGGCGGGAGAGCGATAGAGCTCCATCGGCGAACCGACCTGCTCGATATTGCCACGGTTCAGCACCACGATCTTGTCGGCCATGGTCATGGCCTCCACCTGGTCGTGGGTAACGTAGATCATCGTCGTTTTCAGCGTGTTGTGCAGCTCGGAGATTTCCAGCCGCATGGTGCCGCGCAGCGCCGCATCGAGGTTGGAGAGCGGCTCATCAAACAGGAAGGCGGAAGGCTCGCGCACGATGGCGCGGCCAATGGCCACGCGCTGGCGCTGGCCGCCCGAGAGCTGTGAGGGCCGGCGTTCGAGATAATCGGTGAGGTTCAGCACCCGTGCCGCATCCTCCACCTTCTTGTCGATAACCGCCTTGTCGAGCTTGGCCATCTTCAGCGGGAAGGCGATGTTGTTTCTGACACTCATATGCGGATAAAGCGCATAGGACTGGAACACCATGGCAAGGCCACGCTCGGCCGGCGCACGCTCGGTCACATCCTTGCCGTCGATGACGATCTTGCCGCCGGAGACATCCTCCAGCCCGGCGATCAGGCGCAGAAGCGTGGATTTGCCGCAACCGGAGGGACCGACAAAGACGACGAATTCGCCATCGTTGATATCGAGATCGATCGACGGGATGACCTTTGCCTCACCGAAGACCTTGGACACGTTCTGAAGGGAAATGCTGCCCATGTTTGTCGTTCCTTATTTCACGGCGCCAAAGGTCAGGCCGCGCACGAGTTGCTTCTGCGAGAACCAGCCAATGACGAGAATGGGGGCGATCGCCATCATCGAGGCGGCCGAAAGTTTTGCCCAGAACAGCCCCTGCGGCGAGGAGAAGGAGGCAATGAAGGCCGTCAGTGGTGCCGCATTGGTGGTGGTCAGCCGGATGGTCCAGAAGGATTCATTCCAGGCGAGGATGACGTTCAAGAGCAGCGTCGAGGCAATGCCAGGCACCGCCATCGGCGTCAGCACATGCACGATCTCGTTCCACAGCGATGCGCCATCCATGCGGGCCGCTTCCAGGATCTCGCCGGGAATCTCCCGGAAATAGGTGTAGAGCATCCAGATGACGATCGGCAGGTTGATGAAAGTCAGCATGATGGTGAGGCCAATGCGGGTATCGAGCAGACCGGCATTGCGGAATATCAGATAGATCGGCACCAGCACGGCCACCGCCGGCATCATCTTGGTGGAAAGCATCCACATCAAAATGTCCTTGGTGCGCTTGGTCGGCGAGAACGCCATGGCCCAGGCGGCAGGAATGGCGATGATCAGCGCGATGATTGTCGAGCCGAGCGACAGCACGACCGAGTTCATGAAGGGCTTGAAGTAATCGCGCTGGGTCTGGACCGTCACGTAATTCTCAAGCGTGCCCGAGGGAATGAGGCTGAAGCCGGCGATCGCCTCCGGCTCGGTCTTGATGGAAGTGAGGAAGGCGTAAAGGATCGGGAAGAACAGCAGGAGCGCGACGATCCATGCAGCGATGGAGAAGCCGATCTTTGCGCGAGTGGTTGTCTTGCGGGCCATGATGTTTCCCCTTTACCGGTCGAGGTTCTTGCCGACCGCGCGCATCAGGAAGATGGCGACGATATTGGCGAGAATAACGGCGATGATACCGCCGGCCGAAGCGCCACCGACGTCGTAACCCAGAAGTGCGGTGCGATAGATCAGGAAGGCAAGGTTGGTGGAAGCGTAGCCTGGGCCACCATTTGTGGTGACGAGGATTTCCGCGTAGACGCCGAGCAGGAAGATTGTCTGGATCAGAATAACGACCGTGATGGCGCGGGAAAGATGCGGCAGCGTCAGATAGATGAAGCGGTTGACGAAGTTTGCGCCATCCATCTCGGCCGCCTCCTTTTGCTCACCATCGAGCGATTGCAGCGCGGTGAGCAGGATCAGCGTCGCAAAGGGCAACCATTGCCAGGCGACGATGATGATGATGGACAGCAGCGGAAACTGTGCAAACCAGTCCACCGGCTGGAAACCGAAAAAGCGCGAGAGATCGGCAAGCACGCCGTAGCCGGGATGCATGATCATGTTCTTCCAGACCAGCGCGGCAACCGGCGGCATGACGAAGAAGGGCGAGATGATCATGATGCGCACGATGCCCTGGCCGAAAATGTCGTTGTCAAGCAACAGCGCAATGGCAATGCCGCCGATGACGGTGATCAAAAGCACCCCGCCGACGATCAGAAGCGTGTTCCAGATCGACTGGAAGAAGGCCGGATCGGTGTAGAAATACTGATAATTAAAGAGACCCGCAAAGCTGACATTTGCCGGGTTCAGGAGGTTGTAGTTCTGGAACGAGAACCACAGGGTCATTGCCAGAGGCACGATCATCCAGACCAGAAGCAGCAGAACCGAAGGCGCAAGCATCACCCGCGCAAGACCGCTTGTGTTTCGTGTTGCCATTTGCACTCACCTCCCCTTGGGCTCGGGCATCAAGAGATGCGCCCGGCATATCCGGAAGAACCGGCTCATTCTTGTTTTGATTTGAAAGCTATCGAAGCCGCATGGCGGTCTTCAGCCCGCAGTCTCGCTGCCCGGCATTGGCGCCGGACAGCGATCTTCGGGAGGATTACTTGATGTAACCGGCGCGGGTCATTTCACGCGTCGCCGTCGACTGGGCGCTGGCAAGCGCATCATCGACGCTGGACTGGCCGGCAACGACCGCCGAGAACAGCTGACCAACCGTGGTGCCGAGCGCCTGGAATTCAGGGATCGCCACGAACTGGCCACCGGTGTAAGGCACGGGCTTTACAGTCGGCTTGGTGATGTCGGCGGCATCCATGGCGGCAAGCGTCGGCTTGGCGAAGGCGGCAGCCTTTTCATAGTCGGCGTTCTTGTAAAGCGAGGTGCGGGTGCCCGGAGGCACGTTTGCCCAGCCTTCCTTGGAAGCGACGAGTGCGGTGTAGTCCTTGCTGGTTGCCCAGGAGATGAACTTCTCAGCGGCTTCGGCCTTCTGCGAGCTCTTCGGGATAGCAAGGTTCCAGGACCACAGCCAGTTGCCGTGGTTCTTCAGCTCGCCATGGGTCGGGAAGAGCGCGTAACCCACCTTGTCGGCAACGGTGGAATCCTTCGGATTGGAAACGAAGGAGGCAGCCACAGTGGCGTCAATCCACATGCCGCATTTGCCCTGCTGGAACAGCGTCAGGTTTTCATTAAAACCGTTGGAGGAGGCACCGGACGGGCCGGCATCCTTCATCAGATCAACGTAGAACTGCAGCGAGCTCTTCCATTCCGGCTGATCGAACTGCGGCTTCCAGTTTTCATCGAACCAGCGGCCACCGAAGGAGTTGGTGAGCGCGCTGATGAAGGCCATGTTCTCGCCCCAGCCGGCCTTGCCGCGCAGGCAGATGCCGTTGATATCGGCCTTGCGGTCGGTGATCTTGCGGGCCGCATCGCCGATGAATTCCCATGTGGGGTTATCAGGCATCTTCAGGCCGGCTTTTTCAAACAGGTCCTTGCGATACATGATCATGGCGGATTCGCCGTAGAAGGGGGCTGCGTAAAGCTTGCCGTCGGCGGAAAGGCCGCCACGGATCGCCGGCAGAATGTCGTCGACGTCATATTTGTCGCCGAGCTTTTCGAGCGGCAGCAACCAGCCCTGCTTGGCCCAGATCGGCACTTCGTAGTTGCCGATGGTCATGATGTCATATTGACCGCCATTGGTGGCGATATCGGTCGTCACGCGCTCGCGCAGGACGTTTTCTTCAAGCGTGACCCATTCGACCTTGATATCCGGGTTCTTGGCGGTGAAGTCCGAGGTGAGACCCTGCATGCGGATCATGTCGCCGTTGTTCACGGTGGCAATGGTCAGCGTCTCGGCGGAAGCAAGGGTCGAAAAGGCGAGTGCCGAGCATGCGCCCAGCAAAATGGTCTTCAATGTCATATCTTCCTCCCAGAAGAAAAATGATGAGCATTCGCTTTGCTCTGGGGCATTTACTCACCCGGAGACCAAAAATGTCAAGCGACATCCTGTGCTGCGACGCACATGAAAGAATTAATTAATTGATTTTATTGGAATAATTTTTGCTCAGTGTCTGAGCAAATATTCGCCTGTCGCTTCGTCCGTAATCAGCCCATTCAAAAGCCCGCCTCTCAAGGCAGCCAGAATCGAGGCGTTCTTGCGAATGCCCTGCGCCATACCGATGACCCGGCAGGTTTCTCGCGAAGGAATGGGAACGGAGGCGACGCGCTCGTTGACAGCGTGATCGAGGATGTGGCCGTTGGCATCATAAATCCACCCACAAATCTCTCCCACCGCCCCGCTCGCCATCAGTGCCTTCATC
This sequence comes from Agrobacterium sp. CMT1, assembly GCF_037203725.1. Lineage (NCBI taxonomy): Bacteria > Pseudomonadati > Pseudomonadota > Alphaproteobacteria > Hyphomicrobiales > Rhizobiaceae > Agrobacterium > Agrobacterium sp. CMT1. The sequence continues at coordinate 674,828 of NZ_JBBCAR010000007.1, read as the reverse complement.
TCGTCGACATCAAGAAACCCATCGACGCAGAGCGGTGCATTTTCGCCGAGCTCACCGATACCGACGAAGGTAACATTGGCAGCGGCCCCCAGCGCCAGCGTGGAGCGCACCATGGATTGATCGTGCAGCAATTCGCGTTCTTCCGCCGATGAGCAGAGCACCGGCAGCGGCATCGGGAAATGCCTGGCCTTGATGGCATCGGCCATGCTGAAGATGACGTTGTAATAGGCGGCCGATCCGTCTGGGCCGATATTGCCCGTCAGCGAGACGATGCGGTGCTGCGGGCATTCCATCGGCGGCAGCTGGTCCACGGCCGCCTTCAATGTACGGCCGGTGCCGATGGCGAGGACGATGGGATCGACATTTCTCAGCCAGCGCTCGATTTCCGCCGCTCCGGCCTCGGCGATCCCCACCGTGGAAGAAATCCCGGCAGGATCGCTCGGCACGACTTCGATATATCCAAGGCCGAATTTTTCCTTGAGACGTTCCGCTTTTTCGAGACAGGCGGCGATGGGGTGGTCGAGCCGAACCTTGATCAGCCGCTCGGCAACGGCCAGCGACACAAGCCGCTGCGCCGACTGCCGGGAAATGCCCATGGCGGCGGCGATCTCGTCCTGCGTGCGACCGGCGACATAATAAAGCCAGCCAGCACGGGCCGCATCATCGAGCCGTCCATGTGCGTCGTTTCGTCTGGCCATGCCGCTGCCCTCTGAGAATTACGTCTGCGCATTTGCTGGCATTTTTTTGCAGCGGCTGTCAAACGGGGGGATGCGCAGGGGAGCGTGCGACGGGCGTAAAATCATCTGTCGTGGCGGTGCGGCAGGTTTCTTCTCCCCGAGGGGGAGAAGGTGGCCCGAAGGGTCGGATGAGAGGGCAAGCTCTCGGTTTCTCTACCCTTGCCCCCTCATCCCGCTGCCGCGGACTTCTCCCCGGCGGGGAGAAGAAATATGCGGGAACCACCCGGTCCCTTTACCTGCGTCAGCCCGAAGCCAGCACTGCTCAATCAAGCCGCTTCCTGCACCAGGTGCCCCGCCGAAACCTCACGATAAAGCCGCTGCGGCGGCACATAGTCCACCGGCCGGATCGGGCTTCTGATCTCGTCGGTCGCCATGTTGCGCTTGATCTGCCGTCGCGCGGGATCAGGCACCGGAACGGCGGACATCAGCTTCTTCGTATAGGGGTGCTGGGGATTATCGAAAACGGCCGCGCGCGGGCCGATCTCGACGATCTCGCCAAGATACATCACCGCCACCCGGTGACTGACGCGTTCCACCACCGCCATGTCATGGCTGATGAACAGGAAGGCGAGGTTGAGGTTCTGCTGCAGGTCGAGCAGCAGGTTGCAGACCTGCGCCTTGATCGAGACATCGAGCGCCGATACCGCCTCATCGGCGACGATGACCTTGGGATCGAGCATCAGCGAGCGGGCAATGGCGATGCGCTGGCGCTGGCCGCCGGAAAATTCATGCGGGAAGCGCCGCATCATATCCGGGCTCAGGCCCACTTTTTCCAGAAGATCGGCAGCCTTTTCCCGGGCCTGCTGTTTGGTTCCGAGGCGATGTTCGATAAAGGGCTCCATGATCGCCGTGCCGACGCTCATGCGCGGGTCGAGCGAGGCGAAGGGGTCCTGGAAGATCATCTGCACGCTGCGGCGCATGGTTCGCAGCGTCGTCTTGTCGAGCTTCAGCACCTCGTAGCCATCGAGCATGACATCGCCTGACGTCGGCTCGATCAGCCGGGTGATGGAGCGGCCCGTGGTGGACTTGCCGCAGCCCGATTCACCCACCAGCGAGAGGGTTTCGCCCTCGGCGAGATCGAAGGAAACCTTTTCCACTGCATGCACGGCGCCGGATTTGCGGCCGAATAGGCCGGAGCGGATGTCGAAACGGGTGGTCAGATCCTTGACCGAAAGGATGGGCGTGCGGCCGCCGGAGACAGTATCCTTCACGTCCGCCACAGGCTGACTTTCGCCGGTCTTGATATCGATGATCGGGAAACGGGCCGGCAGCAGCCTTTCCTTCATCGAACCCAGCTTCGGCACCGCGGAAAGCAGGGCTCGCGTATATGGGTGGCGGCCACGATGGAAGATGTCGTCGGTGGTGCCGGTTTCCACCACATCGCCACGGAACATGACGATGGTGCGGTCAGAGACTTCCGCCACCACGCCCATATCGTGGGTGATGAAGAGAACCGACATGCCCTCCTCTTCCTGCAATGTCTTGATGAGGTCGAGAATCTGGCCCTGGATGGTCACGTCGAGCGCCGTCGTCGGCTCGTCGGCGATCAGCAGCTTCGGTTTGGAGGCAAGCGCCATGGCGATCATCACGCGCTGGCGCATGCCGCCGGAAAACTGGTGTGGATAATCGTCGAAACGGTTCTTCGCATTGGGAATGCGGACTTTTTCCAGAAGCCGGATGACCTCGGCCTTTGCGGCAGAGGAGGAAATATCCTGATGCACGGTCAGCGCTTCGGCGATCTGCTTGCCGATCGGAAAGATCGGGTTGAGGCTGGTCATCGGCTCCTGGAAGATCATCGAAATGTCCTTGCCGCGGACCTTGCGCATCTCTTCTTCCGGCAGTGCCAGCAGATCGCGCCCGCCGAGCATGACCTTGCCTTCGATGCGGCTCGTCTTTTTATCAAGCAGCCGCATGATGGAGAGCGAGGTGACGCTCTTGCCCGAGCCGCTCTCGCCGACGATCGCCACCGTCTCACGCGGCGCGATCTCGAAACTCATATTGCGCACCACGGATTTCCAGCCGCCATCGACGCGGAAGGAGGTGGTGAGATTTTGAACCGATAAAACCGGGCTGACCGAACCGCCGGTCTGTTCCATTGATGTCGCTGCCAAAAGCATGCCGATCTCCTGAAAAGCAGAAGGCGGCCACGAGGGGCCGCCGGATGTCTCATGCAGCAAGTGCAGTTTCGGCCATCGAAACCCAGTAGCTGATGCCGTAAGGCAGCGCGTCGTCGTTGAAATCATAGGCGGCATTGTGCAGTCCGGCGGTATCGCCATTGCCGATGAAGATGAAGGCGCCGGGGCGCGCTTCCAGCATGTAGGAGAAATCCTCGGCGCCCATATGCGGATTGGGATTGGTGTTGACGGCGTTGGCGCCGGCCACACCCATCGCCACGCCGGTCGCGAATTCTGTCTCGTCACTGTGGTTGAACGTGACGGGATAACCGCGATCGTATTTCACCTCCACCGTCGCGCCATGAGCCATGGCGGTGGCGGCGGCCACTTCCTTGAGGCGCTTTTCGGCGAAATCGCGGGTCTCCGGCAGCAGCGTGCGCACGGTGCCGGTCAGCGTCACTGCACCGGGAATGACGTTGGACGCCGTGCCGCCATGGGTGGTGGCCACGGTGACGACGAGTGATTTCAACGGATCCGTCTCGCGCGAGACAATGGATTGCAGGGCGATGATGATATGCGCCGAAGTCAGCACCGGATCGATGGAAAGATGCGGTGCCGCCGCATGGCTGCCCTTGCCGGTGATGGTGATTTCGAAACTGTCCGCAGCCGCCATGGTGGAACCCTTGCGGATGGCGAACTGCCCGACGGGGATGCCCGGCTCGTTATGCATGCCATAGACCTGCGAGATGCCGAATTTCTCCATCATGCCATCATTCAACATGGCAAGCGCTCCCGCGCCACCTTCTTCCGCCGGCTGGAAGATCACGGCCACCGACCCCTTGAAATTGCGCGTCTCGGCCAGATATTGCGCCGCACCCAAAAGCATGGCGGTATGCCCGTCATGACCGCAGGAATGGGCCTTGCCCGGCGTCTTCGAGGCCCATGGCTTGCCGCTCGTCTCAAGGATCGGCAGCGCATCCATGTCGGATCGGAAACCGATGGTCGGACCATCCCCGTGCCGGCCCTTGATGATGCCGACCACGCCTGTTTTGCCAATGCCCGTTTCGACCACGTCGCAGCCGAAGGATTTCAGTTTTTCGGCAACGAATTTCGATGTTTCGTAGACATCGTAGAGCAGTTCCGGGTGTTCATGCAGATGGCGCCTCCAGCCGGCAACTTCTTCCTGCATTTCAGCCACACGGTTCAATATCGGCATTCTCTCTTTCCCTTTTTTTGTTCCCCGCCGGGTTGTCGGACGCCATATTGAGTTTGGAATTTCCTCTTTTGCAAGCATGAAATTTGCTGCATGAGCGAAAAATAGGCCCAAAACTAAATGGCTCAAAATTTGTTCATCAATGAAACATTGGGACTTGCTTTTCAAAAAAACTGACAATAGCATCATCTGGAATGGAGGAATATTCCTTAGCAAAGTCAAATAGTTAGAATAACAGACCTTGCACATGACGACGGGAAAAGCGTCAAACATTCAAACAGATAAAATCCAAAAAGGGGAAAACCACAATGAAGAAGCGCAGCGTTCTCTTTGCCGGCACGGTGGCGGCCATGGCTCTCGCGGGCTCTGCCGCCCACGCCGAGCGCGGCAGTGACGGCGAACTGAAAATCCTGTTCTGGCAGGCCGTATCGACGCTTAATCCCTATCTTTCGGGTGGCACGAAGGAAGTCTACAGCTCGTCCATGGTTATCGAGCCGCTGGCGCGGTATGACGAAAAGGGCGAGCTGGTGCCGATGCTGGTGACCGAGATTCCGACGATCGACAATGGCGGCGTCGCGAAGGATCTGCTCAGCATGACGTGGAAGCTGAAGACCGACGTGAAGTGGTCTGACGGCACGCCCTTCACCGCAGAGGATGTGATCTTCACCTGGAAATATTGCACCGCACCCGATGGCGGCTGCGCGCAGGCGGCACAATATGAGGGCGTGAAGAACGTCGAGGCCATCGACGCACACACCGTCAAGGTCAGCTTCACGGAGCCGAAACCCTACCCCTATTCGGCATTCGTGGGCGCACAGTCGCCGGTCATCCAGAAGAAGCAGTTTGAAAAATGCGTCGGCGCGGCAGCTCCCGGCTGCACCTCCGCCAATTTCGGCCCCATCGGCACCGGCCCCTTCGTCGTCAAGGATTTCAAGCCGAACGACGTCATCAGCTTCGTTGCCAACCCCAATTACCGTGACCCCGCGAAGCCCGCCTTCGCCACGGCGACCCTGAAGGGCGGCGGCGATGCCGCTTCCGCCGCGCGCGCCGTGCTGGAAACCGGGGAATTCGACTATGCCTGGAACATGCAGGTCGAGCCGGAAATCCTCGCCACCATGGTGGCGGCCGGCAAGGGCAAGCTGGAAACCGCCTTCGGCACGCAGGTCGAGCGTATCAATCTCAACTGGTACAATGCCGATCCTTCGCTGGGCGACAAGCGCTCCACCAAACAGGCCGGTCCCCATCCGGCCATTTCCGATCCCGCGGTACGCCGCGCGCTTTCACTCGCCATCGACCGTGAGGTCATCGATGAAGCAGGTTACGGAGAAGCGGGCAAGCCGACCTGCAACATCGTACCGGCTCCGGAAGCCGTAGCTTCCACCAAGAATGACAGCTGGTGCCTGAAGCAGGATGTGGAAGGCGCAAACAAGCTATTGGACGATGCCGGCTGGGTGAAGGGTGCCGATGGCATTCGCGCCAAGAATGGCGTGAAACTTTCCTTCCTTTACCAGACGTCCACAAACTCGGTTCGCCAGGCCACGCAGGAACTGGTGAAGGACATGTGGTCGCAGATCGGCGTCGCTTCCGAACTGCGCAATGTCAGCGCCTCGGTCTTCTTCGGCGGTGACCCGGCGAGCCCGGATACCTTCCAGAAATTTTATGCCGACGTCGAAATGTACACCAACAATTTCGACGGTACGGACCCGGAAAAATATCTGGCGGAATGGCTGTGCGACAAGATTCCGGCCCCTGAAAACGGCTGGCAGGGGCAGAATATTCCGCGTTACTGCAACCCGGAATTCGACAAGCTTGTGGGTGAACTCTCCAAGACCGCCGACCTTGCCAAGCGTGCGGAGATTTCCAAGCAGCTCAACGACATGCTGACGGAGGAAGGCGCGCATATTCCGCTCATCCACCGCGGCAGCGTTTCCTCGCATTCGCTGACGCTGGAAGGCGTGCGCATGAATGCCTGGGACTCGGAACTCTGGAACGTCGCGGACTGGTCCCGCAAGAAGTAACACGCAGATGCGCCGGCTTCTCCCCCGGAGAGGCCGGCCTTCTGCATGCCCCTGGACCATGTTCTGAAGACACATTTGCCGCGTTAAGGCGAAATAGCTCCCAATTTTCGCTCTGCCGCGCTCTGGGTCTGGAGAGTTTCAGATGTTTACCTTTACGCTCCGGCGGCTAGCCTTTGCCGTTCCGACGTTGCTCGTCATCAGCTTCGTCATCTTCGCGCTGCTTGATCTCGCGCCCAACGATCCGACCGGCGACCTTCCCCTCACCATCCCGCCTGAAGTGCGTGAGCAAATCCGTGCCTCGCTTGGCCTCGACCAGCCCTTCTTCATCCGTTACCTGATGTGGCTGCAGCAATTCTTCATCAACGAGCCGCTGAACCTCTTCGAAAAGCTGACCGGCTGGCAGATCGGCGATGGCAGCCGTATGCGGGTGCTTTCCTGGGCGACACGCAGCCCGGTGGTCGATCTCGTCATCCAGCGCATGCCGCAGACACTGTGGGTGGTGGGCCTTGCCTATCTCTTCGGTGCGCTGCTGGCGATCCCGATCGGGGTGATCTCCGCCTACAAGCAATATTCGATCTTCGACCAGATCGGCACTTTCGTCTCCATGGTCGGTTATTCGGTGCCGACCTTCTTCACCGGCGTGCTGCTGGTCGTCATCTTCAGCTCTTACCTGCAATGGTTCCCTTCAGTCTACGACACCAATCTGAGGGTCACGGACTGGGTGAGCTTCGTGGCGCAGGTGAAGCAGATGTTCCTGCCGGTGCTGGTCCTGACGCTCTATAACGTCTCGCAGATCAGCCGCTTCGTGCGCGCCTCCATGCTCGACAATCTGCATCAGGATTACGTGCGCACCGCACGCGCCAAGGGCGTGAAGGAAAAATCCGTGCTGCTCATCCACGTGCTGCGCAACAGCCTCATCCCGGTCGTAACGGTTATTGCGCTTGGGGTGCCGACCATCTTCTCCGGCGCCATCATCACCGAGCAGATTTTCCGCGTGAACGGGCTTGGCCAATTGCTGATAACAGCCGTTCAGGGGGCGGATATTCCGCTGGTTCAGACGCTGACCTTCATCTTTGCGGTGCTGATCGTGCTCTTCAACCTGATTGCCGACGTGCTTTACGGCATTCTCGACCCGAGGATCCGCTATGACTGACGCCACCATTACAGCACCGACGGTTGCGGCCACCCCCACGCAATCCGCCCTTGCCGATATCTGGAAACAGTTTCGCGTTCACAAGGGCGGCGTGGCGGGGCTCTTCGTCTTTATCTTCATCCTGCTCGCGGTCTATGTCGGGCCTTATATTCACACCGTTGCTCCGAACGCCATCAATGTGAAGGCGCGCAACCAGTGGCCGTCGCTGGCGCATCCCTTCGGCACCGATAATCTTGGCAAGGACATGCTGGCGCAGGTCCTGGCCGGCGGGCGCATTTCGCTTGCCGTCGGCATCACCGCCATGCTGCTGGCTCTGTTCCTCGGCACGCTGGTGGGTGTTCTGTCAGGTTATTTCCGCAGGCTGGACGGACCCTTGATGCGCCTCACCGACCTGTTCCTGGCCCTACCGCTTCTGCCGCTGCTGCTCGTCATCCTGATGCTGTTTCGCGACACGCTGCGTGCGGCCTTTGGGCCGGAGACTGGCATCTTCATCCTGATCGTCTTCGTGATCGGGATAACCAGCTGGATGCATACAGCCCGCATCGTGCGCGGTGATGTGCTGACGATCAAAAGCCAGGAATTCATCATGGCTGCGAAATCGAGCGGCATGCGCGAATACCGCATCATCCTCAGGCATATTCTGCCGAATGTGCTGAGCTCGATCATGGTCTCCGCCACGCTCGGCATCGCTGCCGCCATCATCACGGAATCCGCCCTCTCCTTCCTCGGTCTCGGCTTCCCCTCCGACTTTCCGACCTGGGGACGGCTGCTGTTCGACGGCGCGAACTTCCTGCAACTGACGCCCTCGCGCGTGTTGTGGCCGGGGCTGGCGATTTCGCTGACGGTTCTGAGCGTGAATTACATCGGCGATGCCGTGCGCGATGCGCTTGATCCGCGGGCGCTGAAGAGCTGAACGCTTCCCTTCCCTTATCCCTGTGCTTGTCACAGGGATTCAGCCAGCCCAAGTGCTTGGGCTGAAAGGATTCTACCCGTCGCGCAGGCGCGCGTCGGCTGGATTCCTGTGACAAGCACAGGAACGAGGTTGAGGGTATCGCGGCACAGAAGCGGGACGCGTCCTAGTGATAATTCACCTTTTCTGCATCCAGAATGCTGTCCGCATCCAGCGCGGCAATCGGGATATCGTTCCGCGCCGGAATATCGCCAGAAAGCTGAAGCGCGAGATAACGCCCGCAGCAGACCCGCAGGAACGAGGTGAAATTGCCGAGATCGTGCCCGGCATCGATCGATTCATTATAAAGCTTGGCGATGAGCTGCACGCTGTTCATGCCGTCGCGCCGCGCGATCTCGTCCAGCGTCGTCCAGAAAAAGTTCTCAAGCCGGACACTGGTGACCATGCCATCGATGCGGAGCGACCGCGTATGGCTTTCCCAGAGCGCCGGGTCTGCCTTGATGAAGAGCTTGCACATGGTTTCCTCCCTCACCACGCCTGAGATATAGGCGGAAAACGGGGCGGGAAAAAGCCCCGTTCGCCGGTCTTATTTACCAAGCACCGCCATGAACTGCGAAAGCCAGGCGGGATGGGCGGGCCATGCGGGCGCCGTCACCAGCTTGCCGTCGGTCACCGCCGCATCGATGGCGATATCGGCATAGGTGCCACCTGCCAGCTCCACCTCCGGGCGGCAGGCGGGATAGGCCGAGCAGGTGCGGCCCTTGAGCACACCCGCAGCCGCCAGCAATTGCGCGCCATGGCAGACGGCCGCGACAGGCTTGTCTGCCTCGAAGAAATGTTTCACCGCCGCCAGCACGTCCGCATTGAGCCGCAGATATTCCGGCGCACGGCCACCAGGAATGACCAGCGCATCGTAATCCGCCGGTTTGATATCGGCGAAGGTGGCATTGAGCGCGAAATTATGGCCGCGTTTTTCCGAGTAGGTCTGGTCGCCCTCAAAATCGTGGATGGCCGTGGCGATGGTCTGGCCCGCCTTCTTGCCGGGGCAGACGGCGTGCACCGTGTGGCCGACAGCGAGCAGCGTCTGGAACGGCACCATGGTCTCGTAATCCTCGGCGAAATCACCGGTGATCATCAAAATCTTCTTCGGCACGTCTGCTCCTCCCGTTTTAGAATGCCTTTGGGCACCCTAACAGGAGGGATCGAGATGCGGGTATTATGGCAATACTACATGCCCGATAAAGGAGATATCAGCCGGCCGGCGGCTCCGGCCAGCGCCGGACGCCACCACCCCAATCCTCGAACGCTTTCGAAAGCCTGAGCACGAACAGGTCCTCATAACGCGGGCCGACGATCTGCAATCCGATGGGCATGCCGGATGCCGAGAAACCGCAATTGATCGAGGATGCCGGCTGTTCCGACATGTTCCACGGCACGGTAAAGGCGATATGTTCGAAGGGCCGTGCAGGATCGTTGGTGGGAGAAGCCCAGTCGGCAGGATAGGAGACGATGGGGTTAACGGGTGAAATCACCACATCAACGGACTGCATCAACCTCCCGCAAACTTTACGCATTTCCATGGTCTGGTTGAAACCGAAAACAGCACGCGCGCCGGAAACATCTGCGCCCTTTTCCGCCCATTCGTGAATATAGGGAAGGATCGCGGCACGACGATCCGCGCTCAACGCCACCATGTCGCCCCAGAACTTCGCTCGCCAGAAATCATCCAGCCCGTCGAGCATCTCACGCGTCAGCACCGGCTCGACCGGGATGACAATAGCGCCGGCCGCCTCGAACAGTTTTGCAGCCGCGACAACGGCGTCGCGCACCTCTTCGTCCAGCGGCAGGCCGCAGCCCGCATCCAGCATCAGTCCGATTTTCAGGCCTTTCACATCAATATCGAGGTCCATCCAGTCGATGCTGTTCGGCGGCAGCGATGTGCCGTCGCGCCAGTCCGGCCGCGAAAGCGTTGCCATGGCATAAGCCGCATCAACGACCGTGCGCGTCATCGGCCCGGCACAGCGGCCGGTGTAATAGGGATCAACCGGGATACGACCCTGGCTCGGCTTGAAGCCGAAGAGGCCCGTCCACCCCGCCGGCAATCTTACCGAGCCGCCAATATCCGTGCCGATATGCAAGGTGCCGTAACCCGCAGCACCGGCCGAAGCAGCACCGGCGCTGGAGCCGCCGGGATTCTGGGTGGGGTCCCACGGGTTGCGGCTGAGCTTATGGAAGCTGGAAAGGCCGGAAGAGAGCATGCCGTAATCCGGGCACGTCGTCTTGGCATAGATAATCGCGCCATCCTCACGGCAACGGGCGGCCACCGGCGCGTCTTCAACCGCGGGCAAAAGCTCCACCGCCCTGGTGCCGAGCGGCACAGGATGGCCTTTCGTGGCGATGAGTTCCTTCAGCGAGACCGGAATTCCATCGAGGGCTCCCAGCGTTTCACGCTTTTGCCAGCGCTCCGTCGAGGCCAGCGCCTGCCTGCGCGCATCCTCCGGATCATAAGCGTAAAGGGCGTTCACAACCGGCTCGAATGCCTCGATACGCGCCTCCACCGCCTGCCAATATTCCGATGGCGAGAGTTTCTTTTCCAGGTAAAGCGCCAGAATTTCGAGCGTGTTGAGGTGTATGAGATCGGTCATGGCATCGTCTCGTCAGAAAAACAGGAAATAGCGGCGATATCGGCTTGAAGCGGTCAGCTTGTATCGCGCGGGTCCAGCAGGTCGCGCAGGCCATCGCCGAGAAGATTGAGGCCGAAGACGGCGAGCGCAATGGCAAGGCCGGGCATGATGGCAAGCCAGGGCGCCGCGCCGAGATAGGTCTGGGCGTCCGCCAGCATCCGCCCCCAGGTGGGGGCCGGCGGCGGCATGCCGAGACCGAGGAAGGAAAGGCCTGCCTCCGTCAGTATCGCAAGACCCAGCTGGATCGTCACCTGCACGATGATCTGGTTGGAAATATTCGGCACGATATGAAACAGCGTGATCTTGGCGCGGTTCTGGCCGATGCTGGTGGCGGCGGTGATGTATTCCCGCGCCCATATCTGCAGCGCAGCGCCAAGCGTCAGCCGCGCAAAGACCGGCACCATGAATGTGGCGATGGCGATGATGGCGGTAAAGCGTCCCGTGCCGATGAAAGCACCGAGCATCATGGCCGACAGGATGGGCGGCACGGCGAAGATGATATCGCAGATGCGCATGACGACGGTTTCGGTAAAGCCGCGCAGCGCCGCGACCGTGACGCCGATCGCCGTGCCGATAAAGGCGCCAATGGCGACGGCGGCAATGGCGGTGGAAAGTGAGTTCCACGCACCGGCCATCAGCATGGAGAGCACATCGCGGCCAAAATGGTCGGTACCGAGACCACCGTAGACGAAGGGCGATTTCAGCTTTTGGACGATCTGCATCTTGGTGGGCGAAACCGGCGTCCAGACTAGCGACAAAAGGGCGACGGCGACGAGAAAGGCCGTGACGACAATGCCGATAACGAAGGCCGGGCGGCGGCGGATAAATCGCATCATCGCGCACCTGCCCGCAGTCTCGGGTCGATGAAGAGATAGGCTATATCGACCACGAAATTCATGATGATGACCAGCGCCGAGAAGAACAGCACGACGGACTGCATGACGACGATATCCCGCTGGGTCAGCGCCTGATAGGCAAGCCGGCCAAGGCCCGGCAGGTTGAAAACGTTTTCCACCAGCACCGCACCCGCAATGAGGAAGGTGAATTGCAGGCCGATCATGGTGACGACGGGTATCATCGCGTTCGGCACCGCATGCCGCCACAGCGCCACTCGCTCGCTCAGGCCCTTGGCCCGGGCGGTGCGCACGAAATCCTCGTTCATCACTTCAAGCACGGCGGAACGGCAGACGCGGGTAAGAACGCCGGCCTGTGACAGCGCAAGAGCGACCGCCGGCAGGATAAGCGCCGTGAGACCCGCTGCAAAGCTTGGCGACCAGCCGGGAAAACCGCCAGCCGGCATCCAGCCGAGCGTGGTGGAAAAGACGATGATGAGCAGCAACCCGACCCAGAAGCCCGGCACGGCAATACCCACATGGGAAAACAGCCCGGCCGCGAAATCCAGCGCCCCGTTGCGGTTCCTCGCCGCCGCTACGCCGAGCGGAATGGCGATAGTGACGGACAGGCAAACGGCCAGCAGCGCAAGCGGCAGCGTCACGGCCAACCGCTCGACGATCAGGCCCGCCACCGGCACGCCATAGGTATAGGATTGTCCGAGATCACCGCGGAACACCCCGGCCAGCCAGTGAATGTAGCGCAGCAGCAGCGGCTGATCGAGACCCATCTGCTTTTGCAGTGCGGCCAGCGTATCCGGACTGGCCGAGGTTCCCAGCATGATGGCGGCCGGATCACCCGGCAACAGGCCCATGACAAGATAGATGATGAGCGAGACGGCAAACAGCGTGATGACGAGGCTTACGAGACGCCGGATGAGGACGGCTAACATCTGGCATCTGCTCCTTGCGATACTTTACGCGCGACGGCTGGAAAGCTCCACACTCTCCCGTCATGCCGGACTTGATCCGGCATCCAGCCGACGCGCGTCTGCGCGGCGGAGGGAGCCTTTTCAGCCCAAGGACTTGGGCTGGCTGGATGCCGGATCAAGTCAGGCATGACGGAAGACATGAGTATCGTCAAACGTCACTCTTCCCAATGCACATCCGTCAGCACATTCGAGGGAATGGGCTCGTTTTCCCACAGCCCTTTCACCTTCTTGTCCCAGACCCCGAGCTTCGGCATCACGAACAGGAACAGCGCCGGCACATCTTCGGCGAGGATTTTCTGGGCGTCGCCATAAAGCTTTTCCTGCTCAACCGCATCCGCCGTCTTTTCGACGCTGGCGATGACCTCGTTGAAGGCCGGGTTCTTGTAGTTGAAATAATAGGGATCACGGGAGTAGATATCGATATCCATCGGCTCGGCATGGGCGACAATGGTCATGTCGTAATCCGCACCCTTCAGGACGTCCGCCACCCATTTGGCCGGAAATTCCGTGGTCTCGATGGTCATGGTCACGCCGATTTCAGCCAGCATCGCCTGCAGGATTTGCGAGGTGCGCTGGGCATAGGCCATCTGCGGGGCCTTGATGGTGAAGCTGAAACCGTCCGCATACCCCGCTTCGGCAAGCAGCGCCTTGGCCTTATCGATATCATAGGGATGAACGCCCGTTGTATCGATGTATCCGCGATCATTCGGCGTATAGTGACTGCCGATGGCCGTTCCGAAACCGGACCATGCACCCTCGATGACGGTGCCACGATCCACCGCCATCATCAGCGCCTGGCGCACGCGCTTGTCGCTGAAGGGCTTGCGGGCACTGTTCATGCCCGCCACGACCTTCAACTCGGTATTGCCGACGAAGGTGCCGAGGCGGGCATCGCCGTCAAACGAGCTCATCAACTCCGGCGCACCGAATTCCGGGAAGGCGTCGATATCGCCGGATTTCAGCGCCGCCGCCTGCGCCTGCGGATCGGAGACGAAACGGAACGTCGCCTTTTCCAGCTTTACCGACACGGCCTTGTCCCAATAGGCGGCGTTCTTCTGCAACTCCACCTTGTCGCCCTTGGCCCAGTTCACAAATTTGAACGGGCCGGTGCCGACGGGCGTGGTGCGGTTGGTCTCTGCGCTCTTGGGCGCGACCATGACGGAGGCCGGCCAGCCGAGCCAGTAGATGAGGCTGCCGGCGGGCTGCTTCAGCTTCAGCACCAGCGTGTCGGCATCCGGGGTCTCGATACTGTCGATCGCCGCAAAGAAGCGTTTCTGCGGATTGACGGAAGCTTCACCACGCGCCCGGTCCAGCGAGAACTTCGCGACGGAGGAATCGAACGCCTCGCCGTCATGGAAGGTGACACCCTTGCGCAGCTTGAAGGTGTAGGTCTTGCCATCAGGGGAAATTTCCCAGCTTTCGGCGAGCTGCGGCTTCACCTTGCCCTTGCTGTCGATGGTGACGAGACCTTCGAAAATATTCTGCCAGGTGACCTGACCGATGGCGACGGGAGCGGCAATGGTCGGATCGAGACCGGTCGGCTCTACCGTCATGCCGAGCGTCAAAGCGGTTTTCGCCGCAGCTTCGGCCTCAGCAATCGAGAGCGGCAGAAAGAGCGCCGTGCCGAGAGCAAGCGCCAGCGCGGTACGGCGCGAGAGCTTCGCCGCCTGCGAAAGATAGGTACGTGGCATCCTTTAGTCCCCTGTCTGGCGGCCGGGGCATTTTTGCCCTTCCAAAGACCACCCGTTGCAAAAAGAGTGTCATGTTGCAGGCGCACACACAATCATGATTTTTGTGTGCTCCGTGTAGCTGAAATGGCTACACGGGAATGCGGGTGAAAATCAACCTTGGTGGGCAATTCCGGGAACGTCTCCGGTTCCTCGCCCCGCCGAGGAGAAGAAACTACCCTGCCGTCGCCTCACGCATGAAACGCTCGATGAAATCGGCAAGCTTGGAAGCTGCGAAGGACAATTGCCTGTCGGGCGCCACACAGAGGTCGATCTGGGTGTGGATACCCTTCTTGCCCGAGAGCGGAACGGCGACCATCTGGCCGCTACGGATTTCGCGCGCCACCGAAAGCGCCGGCAGCAGCGTGGCCGCGGCGTGGCCCAGCACCAGCTCTTTCAGCATTTCCAGCGAACTGGTGATGAAAACGGGGTCAAGTTCGATATCCGCCTCGGCAAAAAGCATATCGAAGGCCTGCCGCGCGGCAAAACTCTTGTCCGGCAAGGCAAGTGGCAACCCGGCCAGTTCCTTCAGCGACACCTCCGGCTGACCGGCAAGGGCATGACCGGCGGGAAAGATCGCGTCGTAATTGATGCGCGTGCGCGAGCGCACCTTGACCCCGGAAACCTTTGGCGCAAACAGGCTGACAACGAGGTCTGCTTCCGCAGCCCCCAGCGCTTCCATGGCTAGGCGCGCACTTGTGATATGGACCTCGAAACGCAGCTTCGGATATTTGAGGCTGAACTGCGCCAGCACCGGCGCCAGAAGGTTGGCCACTGTAGCGCCATTGGCGTAAATGGTCACCCGGCCGCGCTGCAGACCTTTGAGATCGTCGATCAACTGGTGCACATGGTCGAGTTCGCGCAGCGTCTTGCCGGCGCGGGCGGCCAGCAGCTCGCCCGCCGCCGTTAGCTTCACGCCACGGCTGGAACGCTCTACCAGGGGCGAGCCGAAATAATATTCGAGATTTTCGATCTGCCGGCTCACCGCCGTCGGCGCCACATTCAGGTTTTCCGCCGCGGCGCGCATGGAATTGGTGCGGACGAGTTCATCGAAATACATCAAGGCGCGCAATTGCATGGGTGGTACCTTATTCGGGTGGGCTGGTGTGCGGCTCACCATATCATCGCAGCGTCGCGAGAGAATACTTCACCCGGAAAGATCGCCGCTTGTTTCTTCCCCCGCCGGGGAGAAGGTGGTGCGCAGCGTCGGATGAGGGGGCGACGGTGGAGAAATGCGGAGAGCTTGCCCCCTCATCTGCCCCGCTCGGGGGCATCTTCTCCCCCTCGGGGAGAAGAAAAGGAGGCACCCCTACCCCATTACGTCCGCTTGAAACCCTCGCTCGCCACCAGCAGCTGCCTCGTGTAATCCGCGCTGAACTCGCGGCTTTCCAGCGCCTCGGCCTCCAGCATTTCCACCACCTTGCCGCTTTTCATCACCGCCAGACGGTCGCACATGTGGCTGATGACGCCGAGATCGTGGCTGACCATGACGAAGGTGAGGTTACGGTCCTTGCGGGCCTGTTCCAGGAGGTTCAGGATTTCAGCTTGAATAGACGCATCAAGCGCCGAGGTCGGCTCATCGAGCAGCAGGATTTTCGGCTCGACGATCAGTGCGCGGGCAATGGCGATGCGCTGGCGCTGGCCGCCGGACAGCTGGTGTGAATAACGGAAGCGGAAACCGGAGCCGAGACCCACCTCGTCCAAAGCGCGGGCAATGCGCTGTTCGCGATTGTCGAGACCGTGGATGACCAGCGGCTCGAGCAGCAGCGCATCCACCGTCTGGCGCGGGTGCAGTGAACCGTACGGGTCCTGAAACACCATCTGCACATCGCGATAAAAGCTCTTGTCGCGGTGCTTGCCCGAATAGGAGCGCCCGGCCACCATCAACGAACCTTCATCGAAATGGTTGAGGCCGGCGATGGCGCGCAGCAGGGTCGATTTACCGGAACCGGATTCACCGACGATACCGAAGGATTCACCCTCGGCCACATCCACGCTGACGCTGTCGAGCGCGATGTAACCGTCGAAATCCACCACCATGTCTCTGATGGAAAGAACTGTGCTCATGCGCGCCACTCCGGCTTGCGTTCCAGAACGGGCAGCGGATGCCGATGGCCGCCAATTTGCGGCAGACAGTTCAACAGGCCCTGCGTATAGGGATGTTTCGCTTCCTTGAGGTTAGCGGAAGCAAGCTCTTCCACCACCTTGCCGGCATACATGACGAGAACCCGGTCGCAGAAGGAGGAGACGAGCCTGAGATCGTGGCTGACGAAGATCAGCCCCATGCCGCGATCGCGCACCAGCTTGTCGAGAATGTCGAGCACTTCCAGCTGCACCGTCACATCGAGCGCCGAGGTCGGCTCGTCGGCGATCAGCAATTCCGGACCGCAGACGAGCATCATGGCGATCATGACGCGCTGGCCCATGCCGCCGGAAACTTCGTGTGGAAAGAGATCGAAGACGCGCTCGGGATCACGGATCTGTACTGCCTCCAGCATGGCAAGCGTGCGCTGGCGCGCTTCGCTGGAGCCAATCTTTTCGTGGGTACGCAGCGTTTCCATGATCTGGCGGCCAATGGTCATGACCGGGTTCAGCGAATATTTCGGATCCTGCAGGATCATGGCCATACGCTTGCCGCGCATGAGCCGCCGCTCTTTTGCCGATGCCTTGAGCAGGTCGATATCGCCGAAACGCAGCGTATCGGCCTCGATCCGGGCATTTTTCGGCGTCAGACCCATGATGGCGCGGCCAGTCTGCGACTTTCCGGAGCCGGATTCGCCGACAATGCCGAGGCGCTCGCGCCCCAGCGTGAAGGACACGCCGCGCACCGCCTCCACCAGCCCGGTGCGGGTGGGGAAGGAAACGCGCAGGTTCTCAACCGTCAGAAGAGACGCACTCATTGGCCCGCCTCCTTGGGATCAAGCGCATCGCGCAGACCGTCACCCAAAAGGTTGAAACCGAGGCTGACGATCAGGATCGCAATACCCGGCATGGCGGCGACCCACCATTGATCGAGAATGAAACGGCGGCCCGAGGCGATCATGGCACCCCACTCCGGCAGCGGCGGCTGTGCGCCAAGGCCGAGGAAACCGAGGCCCGCAGCAGTGAGGATGATGCCCGCCATATCGAGCGTGACACGCACGATCAGCGACGACATGCAAAGCGGCATGACGTGTTTCAAGACGATGCGGAAGGGCGACGCGCCCATGAGCTTCACTGCGGCGATAAAATCGGAATTGCGGAAGGTCATGGTTTCAGCGCGCGCGATGCGCGCATAGGGCGGCCACGAGGTGACCGCGATGGCGAGCACCGCATTTTCAATGCCAGGCCCCAGGGCCGCTACCAGCGCCAGCGCCAGAACGAGCTTCGGAAAAGCGAGGAAAATATCGGTGATGCGCATCAGAACCGCATCCACCCAGCCGCCGGCATAACCCGAGACCGTGCCGACGATGAGCCCGATGGGTGCGGCGATGATGGCCACCAAAAGCACGACGAACAGGGTCAGGCGCGAACCGTGGATGAGACGCGAGAGAATATCACGGCCCTGATCGTCGGTGCCGAGCAGATAACCGGCAGTGCCGGGCGGCAGAAGCCGGGCATTGCGCAGATCGCCCTGCACCGGATTATGTGGCGCCAGCACATTGGCAAAAATCGCCACGAACAGCAGCGCGATGATGATGCCAAGGCCAAGCAGCGCCAGCCGGTTTTCCGAAAAGCGCCGCCAGATCACATAGGCGCGGCCAAGCCGCGCCTGCCTGCGCGAGGCCGGCCGGTCGGAGAGCAGCCATTCGCGGCTATAGGGTTTGAGTGTATCGGTCGAAATCGTCATCGGCTGCGCGTCCTTGGATCGAGCGTCCGGTAAAGCAGATCGGAGAAGAGATTAATGCCGACGAAGATGGCGCCGATCACGATCGTGCCGCCGAGAACGGCGTTCATATCCGCATTCTGCAGGGAATTGGTGATGTAGAGGCCAAGCCCCGGCCAGGCGAAGATGGTTTCGGTCAGCACCGAACCTTCCAGCAGACCGGCATAGGAGAGCGCAATCACGGTCACCAGCGGCACGGCGGCGTTGCGCAGCGCGTGGAACCAGATGATACGCGTTTCCGAAAGCCCCTTGGCGCGGGCCGCAACGACATATTCCTGGGCGAGCTCGTTCAGCATGAAGGAGCGCGTCATGCGACTGATATAGGCCAGCGAGAAATAACCGAGCAGCGAGGCCGGCAGGATGATGTGGCGGAAAAGATCCCACAACACGTCCCATTGCCGCTGCCAGATGGCGTCGATCAGGAAGAAGCCAGTGACTGGCGTGAAGGTGAATTCATAGACGATGTCCATGCGTCCAGGATAGGCCACCCATTGCAGCCGGGCGTAAAACACCAGCAGCGCCAGCAGGCCGAGCCAGAAGATCGGCACGGAATAACCGATGAGGCCGATGACACGCACCACCTGATCGGCAAAGCTGCCGCGCTTGACGGCGGCCAGAACGCCGAGCGGAATGCCGAAGACGGCTCCGATGATCGTGCCGATCGTGGCAAGTTCGATCGTCGCCGGGAACACCCGCTTGATGTCCTCCATCACAGGATTGGTGGTGAGGACGGAGGTGCCGAAATCGCCCGAAAGCGCCTGCTTCAGATAGATAAAGAACTGCTGCCAGAGCGGCAGGTTGAGGCCGAGCTGCTCACGGACGCGCTCGACCACATGCGCAGGCGCGCGGTCGCCGACGATCGCCAGTGCGGGATCGATCGGCACCACGCGGCCAATGAAAAATGTGACCGCCATCAGCCCCAGAAAGGTGGTGATGACGGTGACGGCGAAGCCGAGAATGGCCTTCGCGCGGGCGTTGGCACGGCGTTTGCCCTGCCTCGCCCGGCTGTTTGCTTCAACGATGCTCAAGAGACCGATCCTTCCGGATCATTCCTTGGAGATCGGATAGACATAGTTGGTGTCGAAGCTCGGTCCGAGCTTCAGGCCCTTGAGCTTGGCGGAATAACCGGCCACTTCCGTCTGCTGGAAGATGATGACGAAGGGACCCTTCGCCAGAACTTCCTTCTGCAGGTTTTCATAGATGGCGGCGCGCTTGGCGCTGTCCTTTTCCAAGAGAGCAGACTGGGTTTCCTTGGTCAGATCAGGAACATCCCAGGCGTTACGCCAGGCCAGCGTCTTGTTCTTGCCTTCATCCGAATTGTCGTAGTTGATGGTGAAGGTTTCCGCATTCGAGTTCGGGTCGAAATAGTCCGAACCCCACTGGCCGATGTAGATGTCATGCGTGCGGGCGCGATATTTGGTCAGCGTCTGCTTACCGTCGCCGGGGATGATTTCGAGCTTGATGCCGGCCTGTGCCAGCGTCTGCTGCACGCTTTCGGCAATGCCCGTCACCGGCTGGGTGTTGCGCACATCCATGGTGACGGTGAAGCCGTCCTTCAGACCGGCCTTGGCGAGAAGTTCCTTGGCCTTGGCGACGTCAAGCTTGTAGGGGTTCTCATCAAGCGCGCCAAGCTGGCCCTTCGGCAGGAAGGTCTGATGGACTTCGCCAATGCCCTTGATGATCGTCGCGCCGATCGCGTCATAATCGACGAGATATTTGAACGCTTCGATGACCTCAGGCTTCTTCAGGTTCTCGTTCTTCTGGTTGAGGCTGAAATAATAAACGGTACCCTTGGGCGCGGAGGTAACGGCAAGGCCTTCCTTCTTGGAAACGGCTTCCATATCGCCGGGCTCAAGGTTACGGGCAACATCGATATCGCCGTTTTCAAGCGCCAGACGCTGGCCGGAGCTTTCCTTCATGTGACGATAGACGACCCGCTTCAGCTTCGGCTTCTCACCGTAATAGTTCGGGTTGGCCTCCAGAATCACGGCTTCGTTGGCCTTCCAGCCAAGGATCTTGTAAGGGCCGGAACCGGCATAACCGGTCTTCAGGAACTCGTTGCCGAAATCCGTGTCGTATTTGTAATCGGCGCTCGGCGTGACCGACTTCGCCTTTTCGGTGATGAGCTTCTTGTCCACCACCGAAGCGACGGTTGCGGTGAGCACGTTCAGCACGAAGCTCGGCGCATAGGGCTTGTCGACGGTCAGAACGAAGGTGTTCGCGTCCGTTGCCTTCGCCTTTTCGGTAACGTTGTCGCCCTTCAGGCCGAACTGCGTCAACAGGAATGCCGGCGACTTGTCGAGCTTGACGGCGCGTTCGAAGGAGAAGGCAACGTCATCAGCGGTGACCGGATTGCCGGAGGCGAATTTCAGGCCGGATTTCAGCTTGAACGTATAGGTCAGGCCATCCTCGGAGGTCGTCCAGCTTTCGGCGAGATCACCGACAACCTTGGACGTGTCGTTGAGATCGATGGAAACGAGCTTGCTATAGGTGTTGCCGGTGACTTCGGCGGCAGACAGTTCGAAAGCCTCACCCGGATCGAGCGTGATGATGTCGTCTATGGCGAAACCTTCCACCAGCGTATCGGCCGGCGTGGCAGCAAAAGCATGCGGGGCAGACAGCATCATCAGCGACAGGGCAGCGCTGGTGCTGAGGATACGCATGGATTTGTTGAGCGATTTGATCATAGGATCTCCCCTTTTGTTATGAGATTGATTTGGTTCGCTTAAACTGTTTATCAGGCCGCTTCGTGCCAAGCCTGGGACAAGACGCGCAGCCAGTTTTCCCGGCATATTTTAGCAAGTTCTCCATCACCGTAGCCCGCCGATTTCAGCGCCGCAACCAGATTGTGGTTGCCGCTGGCATCAGCAATTCCGACAGGTACCGTCGCACCGTCGAAATCCGATCCGAGCGCCACACAGTCGATGCCCATACGCTCGACCATGTAGTCGATATGGCGCACCATATCGGAGAGCGGCGTATCCGCGATGTCACGCGCATCGGCACGCAGCATGGTCACGGCGTAGTTGAGGCCAACCAGCCCGCCGCTTTCCTTGATGGCATCCATCTGTCTGTCAGTGAGATTGCGGGCGACCGGAGTGAGCGCATGCGCATTGGAATGGCTGGCGATCAGCGGCTGGTTGGTGGTCTTCGCCACATCCCAGAAGCCTTTTTCGGTGATATGCGCGAGATCGATGAGAATGCCGAGGCGGTTGCATTCCTTCACCAGCGCAAAACCGGCATCGGTAAGACCGGGCGCGGTATCGGGCGACATGGGATAGGAGAAAGGAACGCCATGGCCGAAAATATTGTGCCGGCTCCACACCGGGCCGAGCGAACGCAGACCGGCGGCGTAAAACACCTCCAGCGCATCGAGATCGGCGCCGATCGCCTCGCAGCCTTCCATATGCAGCACGGCGGCGAAGATATCCTCAGCAAAGGCCTTGCGGATATCCGCCGTGGAGCGGCAGAGCCGCCACGCTCCAGCGCGATCGAGCCTCAGCGCAATCGCCGCCTTTTCCATCGCGATGTCAAGCGAAGGCAGTCGCTCGAGCGGCGTGGCGAGCGGCGTATCGTAATGGCCGTTCTCGTCCGGTTCCTGCAGAATCAGATCGCCGGACGGGATATAGATGGCGCAGATACCGCCGCCGAGCCCGCCTGCCCGTGCGCGCGGACCATCGATATGACCTTCCCTAGTGCCGTTCTTGAATTCGGCCACGGGATCGGCACCGGCCTTGCTGTTGCGCCACAACCGAAGCAGCACATCATTATGACCGTCAAACACTGCATGCATGGGAAGAAATTCCAGTCATCGAAACAATAAACGGGGCAGGCAGACGCCGGGATGACACCGCGCGAAAGCAAGCCGGCGCGTTATCAGCCGACCGCTATTGTCTGTCAGCCGCGATCTTAGGACGATCTATTCGAGCTTCGCAAGATACAAATTAGGCAGCGGTGAATTTATCACCACTTGCCTTTTGACGGAATTTGCGTTTCGTCAGGCGCGCCAGCCATCTTCCGCTTTGGTCAGCAGCGGCGTCGCGAAAACACCCCTCACCCGCTCCGGCCATTCCGGCCCGAAAGCGGCGATTTTTTCCCGCCAGCGATCCGATTGCAGCATGGCTGCGCCGATGACGGCGGGGTTGATGCCGGAGGCGGTGAGTAGCGCAAGGCCCGACAGGATGGAACTGCCGCTGGAGATCACGTCATCCACCAGCGCCACCCGTCTACCCTCGATGAGCGGCAGCATGCGCGGATCGACATAAAGCCTTTTTTCCTGCTTCGTGGTGATGGAGGACATCGGCACCGACAGCTCCTCCAGATACCAGAATTTGCGCGAGGTGCCGAGCGGCACGTAACGGGAATGGCCCAGATGGCGGGCAACGGCGGCCGCAAGCGTCAGGCCGAGCGTCGGCAGGCCGATAACGACATCCGGCTTGAAGGGAAGAAGCTTTGCGGCAAGATCGGCGGCCAGCGCCTCCAGAACCTCAAAGGAAGCCTGGTTGACGATGAGCGATGCGAGTGCGTGCTCTCCGTCCGCAAGCGGCCGTATGGGCAGACAGATCTGCCTTCCATCATCCAGTTCCGCCGGAAAGAATGTGGAATATGCGCCTGCTGTTTCGAAGCTCCGGGGCGGATGGATCTGCTGCCAGAACTCATGCGGCGCGGCGGGAGACGGGGCGATGGCGGGCGATGCTGGTGACGGCATCTGTTTTCCTTTCAGAACAGGGATGGCGCATGGCGGAGACGGTTTTCGGCCACGCCAATCCCGTTCGGCAGATTTATCATTTTAGCAACCACAGAGACGCTGCGGGTTCATTTCATTGGCTTTTTCCGTTAGAAGAGAAAAAAGCAACAGGCATTTGGACAAACCCACCTATGACGCGGGTTTTTCCCACATTCAAGGACAAGCTTCCCATGAGACTGCTGGACCGGATCGGCGAGGACCTGCCATTCCTGACGGAACTCCGTCATGATCTGCACGCGCATCCGGAACTGGGTTTCGAAGAGGAAAGAACGAGCGCCATCGTCGCCGATCTGCTTGAGCGCGCCGGGCTGAAGGTGCACCGCGGTCTCGGCGGCACCGGCGTCGTCGGCACGCTGCAGGTGGGCAACGGCACGCGCAGCATTGGTCTTCGCGCGGACATGGATGCCCTTGCCATGCCTGAGGTTCCAGACCGCCCCTACAAATCGAAATTCCCCGGCAAGATGCATGCCTGCGGCCATGACGGCCACACTGCCATGCTGCTGGGTGCGGCGCGTTACCTCGCAAAGACCCGCGATTTTTCCGGCACCGTGCATTTCATCTTCCAGCCGGCCGAAGAAGGCCGTGGCGGCGCAAAAAAAATGGTCGAGGACGGGCTTTTCGAGCTGTTTCCCTGCGATGCGGTCTATGGCCTGCACAATATGCCGGGGCTGGGCATCGACGAAATGGCGGTGGTGGAAGGACCGCAGCTTGCCTCGTCGGACAGCTGGCGCGTCACCTTCAAGGGCGTCGGCACCCACGGCGCGAAGCCGCATCTTGGTCGCGATCCGGTAACGGCGGCCGGCACCTTCCTCGCCTCGCTGCAAACTATCGTCGGCCGCGTGGTCGACCCATTGCAGCCGGCCGTGGTCAGTGCCTGTTCGGTGCAGGCAGGCGACCCCAAGGCACTCAATGTGATCCCAGATCTCGTCGAAATCGGCGGTACCGCGCGCGCCTATGCGCCTCAAGTGCGAGACCAGCTGGAGGCGGAAATCGGCAGGCTGGCCAAGGGCACGGCGGCAATGTTCGGCATCGAGGCAAATTACGAATTCATCCGCCGCATTCCACCCGTCATCAACGACTCGGACGCGACGAAACGGGCGCTCCGGGCAGCCAAAACCGTCTTCGGCAACAAGGCGCGCACCGCCTTTCCGCCCTCGACCGCCGGCGACGATTTCGCCTTTTTCGCGGGCGAAGCCCCAGGCTGCTATGTCTGGCTCGGCAACGGCCCGGCGGTGGACGGCGCACTGCACCACAACACCTCTTACGACTTCAACGATGCGGCCATCGTGCCGGGCGTAGCTTTCTGGGCGACGCTGGTGGAGCAGGAACTGGCGGCGGAGTAAATCCATCTTGTTCCCTGCTGTTTTTCGACCGGCAACATCTCAGACACTTGTGGCGAATCATCGGGCGCGGTAGCTTTCAGACATAGGCTGGACCCACGCCTCCCCCCTCCTTTCGGGGAAGCATTCGACATGCTGGGTAATCTCATCATCGAACCATCTGTTCGGGCATTCGCATAAGGAGGGATTGCGTTTTGAACCCGCAATAGAGGTTTGTGATGAAGCTTTCCACTCCGATTTTCCAATTGAAGCGACGGGCCAAACTTATGGTCCGGAATAATGCCATCCCCCTTCACGAAGCGCTGGACCAGATCGCGTGCGAGGAAAGGATTTGCAGCCTGGAGCCTGCTTTCCGCTCACGTTGCGGCTGGCTCTTTGTCCAAAGACCTGTTCTCGCGCATCGTGAATGGCGACATGCTCCTGCTCGCCGGCCGCCCGGGCCAGGGCAAGACAGCGCTTGCTTTTGAGCTTCTGCGGGCGGCAGCCGAAGCCGGACGGCAGTCCATTTTATTCACGCTCGAAATGACCGAGCAACAGGTACGAAAACGCACCGGGCAACACGCAGGCGCTCAGAGAGAAATCGAGATCGTGACATCGGACGAGATATGCGCGGACTACATGATCCGTTACCTCTCGCCAGCCAAATCCGGCACCTTCGCCGTAATCGATTATCTGCAGTTACTCGACCAGCAGCGCCATAAGCCGGACCTGTCGCAACAAGTCACCGTTCTTGCAGAATTCGCAAAAAAGACTGGCGTTATTTTCGCTTTCATCTCGCAGATTGACCGCTCATTTGATCCGCAAATCAAACGATTTCCCGATATGCGCGATATCCGCCTTCCCAACCTGCTTGATCTGGGCCTCTTCACCAAAGCCTGCTTTCTGCATAACGGCGAAGCGCAACTTCACAATGTGAACTGAGACGCACGGGCTGCTGCGACGTTGCCGTCGCGGCAGCCCGTGGCGTTAGTACTTTAAAACCGCCACCACCGGGCTCTCCATCACCTGTCCCGTCAGCACGTCGGCAATGCCCATATCCGTCTGGTGCGGGCCGATATTGCAGGCGAGCGTGGCCCCGAAGCAGGCCTTGAAGACGAGATAGGGCGGCTGCCATTCCACCACCCTGCCAACGGCTTCGCGCAGTTCCTCGAAAGCCTTTGCAACATCTTCAAGTGCCGCATCGGAAACGAGGCCGGAGAGCGGCAGCGGCAGAAGTGCAGTTACCTTACCTTCGGAGGCGACGGCCATACCACCGCCTGCCGCTATCACCGCATTGGCGGCGAGCGCCATGTCTTCTTCATTGCCGCCGAAAACGGTGAGGTTATGGCTGTCATGCGAGACCGTTGTGGCGAAGGCGCCGTTCCAGTCTCCCCAGCCGGTGAGGAAGCCAGTGCGGGTGACCGGTTCGGACTTGCCGTGGCGGTGGGTGACGGAGATCATCGTCGCACCTTCGGGCGGAACGACGAAACCATCTCTCACCTCGGCCTCCACCTCGCCCCATTGCGTGAAGCGCGGGCGGTCGATGGTGGCGAGGCGCACCCTCGCGCCTTCGGCAGCAACCCGAAAATCTTCGGTCACGCGCAGCGGCAGCTTCATCGAGCCTTCGAGCGCCGTCGTATCACAGGCGGGCACGTCCACGAGCATATGTCCGCCTTCCGCAACCGTCCTGCCCCCGGCAAGGACGTAACGGGCGGCGAAACCGCTCAGGTCCTCGAAGATAACGATATCGGCGCGACGGCCGGCGGCGATGAGCCCGAGGTCAGGACGCCCAAGCCTTTGGGCGGCATTGAGCGTTGCGGCGCGCAGTGCCCATTCGGCTTTCAGGCCATAACGGACAAGGCGGCGCACCACATCATCCAGCCCGCCGCCATTTAACAGGTCGTCCGGGAAGACATCGTCCGTGCACAGCGTCACGGTCTGCGGCAGGTGGCCCAGCGCGTTGAGCGCTTCCACGAATTCCGGCAGCAGGTGGTCATGCGAGCCGCGCAGCTCGATGGTCATGCCGGCCCGCAGTTTCGCCATGAGGTCTTCGCCCGAGACCAGCTCGTGATCGGACGAGACGCCCGCCGCCATGAAGGCATTGAGATCGGCGTCCTTGAGGCCGCGCGCATGGCCGCAGACCAGTTTCTCCGAGGCAAGCCCGGCCTGTACGATGCCGCTCATGCGCGGATCGCGCTCGATGACGCCGCGCATGTTCATGATTTCCGCGACACCGCCGACCTGGTGCCATGACAGGATATCGGCGAGAATGGCGGCGTCGAAATCAGCTCCGCCGCGTTCCAGCCCAGGCGCGGAAGGCACGCATGAGGGCGCCAGGAGAACGGCACGCAGCGGCAGGTTTTCGATGGCCTTCGCCGCCCAGCGCACCCCTTCGACGCCATGCACATTGCCGAACTCATGCGGATCCCAGACGATGGTGGTAACGCCGCGGGCGACAACCGCTGCCGCATAGGCGGCCGGTGTGACCATCGAGCTCTCGATATGCATATGTGTGTCGATCAGACCCGGCGAGACATACCCGCCGGCCGCATCGATGACCTGCGCGGCGTCGCTCCGGCTCGCCCGTTCGTGCACGCTGGCGATCAGCGCACCGACAATTCCGATATCGGCAGGGCGCAGCTCACCGGTTACCACATCCACCAATGTTGCACCGGTGATGAGGATGTCGAAAGGCGCATCGCCGCGCGCGGCGGCGACGGCGCGGGCGCGGAGCGCATCATCGCCGAGATCGGCAGGTTCGCGTGTGGTGAGGTTCGCGTTCATCGGGCGGCCTCCCGGCGCAGCGCCTCAAGAATAACCGTCCTCGCACCGTCGGCATCCAGCGTCTCAGCAAAATGCGCGTTGAATGTTTGCGCTTTCTCCGCACGCGGCTCGACCACCGTTCTGCCCCGCGTCAGCGTCGCATGAAGCTCGACATCTATCCGTGCGTGACGCCAGCCGATTAGGCCAGAGGCGGAGCCCGAGGCGAAGGCAACGGCAGCGACGGGATCGTAAAGTGCCATGCCTGGTCTGCCGCGACGGGTGGCGATGCCGATGAAACCATCAAGCAGATCGGCGATCAGCCCGGCATTCCTGCCGCCCGCATTGCGGATCGGCAGCACGTCGGCGGGCGAAGCGGTAACCTTGCGGCAGGCGTCCAGATCGACCATACGCAACGGCAGGCCATGGGAGAGCACGATGGCCAGCGCTTCCGGATCGGCAAAGGCGTTGAATTCGGCCGAGGCCGTGTGATTGCCGCTCGTCACGCCGCCACCCATCCAGGTGAGGTCGGAAATTCTCGTGGCAAGATCAGGCCGGGCGAGGCACAGGGCGGCAATATTGGTGAGCGGACCAAGCGCGAGAATGCGCCTCTCGCCCTCCCCCTCCAGCCAGGCGCAGAGAGCGGCGAAGGCATCGCTTTTCGGCAAGGCCGCGGCATCCGGCAGGCTTTGGCCGACGGTCGGGATGCCGTTTTCGCCCAGAATGCACTGCGCCGTTTCAAGTGCACCCAACACCGGCATGGCGCGGCCCTGATGGATCGGCATCGACCAGCCAAAAGCGGCAACCGCACCCGCGGCATTGTCGCAGACGGCCTGAAGCGTCGCATTGCCGAAGACCAGCGAGATGCCGTCTATGGCGAGACCCGACGATTGCACCACCAAGATGGCGGCGATATCGTCAAAGCCCATATCGGTATCGATCCAAACACCCATGATCAGTTGAATACCTTGAGGCTCGCCGCCTTTTCGACCGGCAGGTCGAAGGCAAGCGTATCGCCGATTGCGTGGGAGGTCAGGGCCGCGTCGGTTTCAGCCTTGATGGGCCCGAGCGGTGTGTCGAGCAGATATTCGCGGCTGTTGCCGGCGAAGGATGTGCCGCGCACGGTTCCCTGGAAAGGACCTGAACCGAGGGTGACCATGCGCGGCCGCCAGGCCAGTCCGGATGCTGAAAGGACTGGTCCGGGAAGCGGTGTTGTGCCGTTGGCGGTTTTCAAAGCCCCGCCTTGAAGGGCGAAGATGTTTTCGAAGCCGACGAAGTCGGCCACGAAGGCGGAAACCGGCGCGTTGTAAATCTCTTCCGGCGTGCCGATCTGCTCAATCTTGCCGCCCTTCATGACGACAATGCGGTCGGCAAGCGCGAGCGCCTCGATCTGGTCATGGGTGACGAAGATCATCGTGACACCCGTCTCCTTCTGCACGCGCTGCAGTTCGGTCCGCATTTCAAGACGCAGGCGGGCGTCGAGATTGGAGAGCGGCTCGTCGAGAAGCAGCACTTTCGGCTCCATGACCATGGAGCGTGCCAATGCCACGCGTTGCTGCTGGCCGCCCGATAGTTCCGCCGGCTTGCGTGAAGCGAAATTGGACAGGCCGACCGACTTTAGGCCGGAGGCGACCTTGTCCTCCAGCGCCTTGCCGCTCATTCCCTTGAGTTTCAGGCCGAAAGCGACGTTTTCATAGACCGTCAGATGCGGGAAGAGCGCGTAGGACTGGAACACCAGCCCGACGGCGCGTTTGTTGGCCGCGACACGGGTAATATCGGCGCCATCGAGATTGATCCGCCCGGCAGCCACCGGCATCAGCCCGGCAATGGCGCGCATCGTCGTGGTCTTGCCGCAGCCGGAGGGCCCGAGAAGCGCGAGCAATTCGCCCTTGCGGATATCGAGATCGAGATCCTTGACGGCGACGTTGCCACCATAGGCGAGCGAGATTTTTTGGAGCGAAAGATAATTTGCGTCAGACATAACGGGAGAACCCCAGGAAACGTTCGGCCATAAAGACGATGCCGATGGAAAGGAAGGCGAGCAGCGAGGAAAGGGCGGCCACGGAAGGATCAAAGACGATTTCCATGTAGCCCAGCATGTCGATGGGTAGCGTGCGCACGCCGGGACCGGACAGGAACAGCGACACAGGCACCTGGTTGAAACTCGTCACGAAACCGAGAATGAAGGCCGACAGGATGCCGCCGCGGATATTCGGCAGCACAACGCGGAAAAATGCGCCAAGCCGCGACGAGCCGAGCAGCACCGCCGCCTCCTCAATATCGGAGCGCAGATTGTTGAGGCTGGCCGAAACCACGCGCACCGCATAGGGCAGGATGAGCGCGGTGTGGGCGAGAAACAAGGCAAGCGTGATGCCGATGCCGAAGGGCACGACGAAGTAACGCAGCAGCGCAAGACCCACGATGATGCCCGGCACGATGATCGGCGCGGACACGATGGTGCGCACCGTCTCGCTAAAGGGCAGCTTGTAGCGCGACATGGCGTAGGAAGCGGGAATGCCGAGGATCAGCGCTGTGAACGTGCCGCCGATGGCAAGGAACATCGACATCGCAAAGCTCTCGCGGAAGCTTTCGACCGTGAAGACCTTCGCGATCCACTTCAGCGAAAAGCCCTGCGGCGGAAAGGCGAGCGTATCGCCGGCCGAAAACGAGGCCGCAACGATGATGAGGAACGGCCCGATGAGGAAGCCGACGACAAGCAGAAGCGTGAGCGGAATGAAGAGCTGCCGGGTCATTTCTTGTTCCTCGCAGTGGCGATGCGCTTCAAGAGGATATTGGCGGCAAAGCTCATGACAATCAGGATGAAGGCGATGACGCTGGCGGCGACGAAATTATTGGAAACCGTGACCTGCTGGTAAAGCAGGGTTTCCAGCATCAGCACCTTGGACCCGCCGAGAATGGCGGGCGTGATATAGGCGGTCAGCGAACCGGTGAAGACCAGCGTGCCGCCGACGACGAGCCCTTCCCGGGTGAGCGGCAGTATGACCTTCCAGAACACCTGATACCAGTTGGCGCCGAGAACGCGGGCAGCAGCGATCGTATCCTTCGGCATGTTCTCCAGCGCGCTGATGAGCGAGATGATCATCAATGGCAGGAACAGTTGCAGAAGGCCGATGAAGACGGCCGTTTCGGAAAACAGGATGCGGATTGGCCCGTCGCTGAGGCCCACCGCCTGCAGCGCCTGGTTGACGATGCCGGTTCTGCCGAGAATGACGATCCAGGCATAGGTGCGGGCGACCGGCGAAATCATCAGCGGCAGCACGACGAGGTTGACCACATGGCCCTTCCTGGCTGGCGACAGGTTGACGATGGCGAAAGCCGCCGCGTAGCCCACCACCGCCGAAACGACGGTGACGAGCGCGCCGAGCTTCAGCGTGCGCAGGAAAACCGTCTGGTTCAGCGGATCGGAAAAGAAAGCGCCATAGGCCGACAATGTCCAGCCGTCAGCGGTGCGAAAGCCTTCCGACAAAAGCATGAAGACCGGCACGAGAAAGACCGCCGCCGCGAAAATTGCGGCGGGCAAGGCAAGCGCCAGCGCTTCGGCCCGGTTCTGAAACATATGGCATTCTCCGGTCTTGAAATTCCGCCGGCTACGTTTGGCGGAGGACTTGTTCATTTGGCGTCAGTGGGTGCCGGCATATCGATCTCCCCCCTTGTGGGGGAGATGTCCGGCAGGACAGAGGGGGTGACGTGCGCCAGCAAGTAACCCATTCCCGCCCCTTCGAGCTTGTTACTGCCCCACTTTGGCGTTCCACTCCGACAGCCACTTGTCGCGGTTATCGAGCGTTACGTCGGAAGGAATGAGCTGCAGGCTGCGGGCGGTTTCATCGCCATAGGTGATGTTGTTCGCCACCTCGTCGGAAACCTTGACTTCCCTGTTGGTCGGGCTGTCCACCAGCTTTTCCGCCAGCGCCTTCTGGACGTCGGTCGAGAGCCAGAAATCCATGAATTGCAGCGCAAGGTCCTCGTTCTTCGTCCCCTTCGGTACGACGAGCACGTTCATGCCGCCGGTCTGGCCTTCCTTGGGCGTTGCCCAGGCGAGCGGCAGGTCGAGCTTGGTGAAAGGCGCCCAGGAGAAGCGGCCGATCGGCGCTGCCCAGATTTCCTCCTGCTGCATGAGCTGCACCAGCTGCGAGGACTTGACGTAGAAGGTGACGATATCGTCCTTCTTTTCGCCCACGGCCTCGATGGCGCCGGCAAGATCGGGCGTGTCCTTGCCGATGGCCTTGCCCAGCATGTAAAGCGCCGGCGGGCCCTGGTTGGTGGTGACATTCGGGAAGGCGACGTGGTCGACGATACCGTCCTTCAAAAGATCGGCCCAGCTGTCGATCTTCATCTTGTCGGTGCGGTAGACAATCGACGTGGCGTAGAAATTGACGCCGACGCTCATGCCATCGCCATTCGGGTCCTTGGCGATGTCATAGAGCTTTTCAATATTTGGAACCCTGGAAGCATCGATCTTCTGGATCAGGTCCTTGCGGGTGGCCGACAGCGCATCGGCCATGGAGACGATGGCGAGATCGACGACCGGGCTGGCCTTGTTGGCCTCCATCTTGGCCAGACGCTCGACGCTGTTGCCGGTCTCGACGACGAGCTTGCAGCCGCATTTCTGCTCGAAAGGCGTATAGACCAGTTCCTTGAATTCATCCTGCGCGAAGGCGTAGACCGAGATCGTCAACGTCTTGTCCTGGGCCTCAGCGGCTCCCATCGTCAGCATCAGGGCGGCGCCCGATGCGAGAATGATCTTTTTCATGGTGTGAGTTCTCCTGCTGTCGTGTTCTTGGCTTCAATCGCATCATGCTTTGTCTTGCCGGTGGAGCCGCGCATGATCAGCGCCATCGGTACTTTCGAAACATCCGCCGTGACGTCGACGGCGGCCCCGTTTTCTCCGGCGCCATCGATCGCGCGCAAAAGCGCGCCAACGGCGAGATCGGCGATGCGGCCCATATCCATGCGCATGGTCGTCAAGGGCGGGGTGACCACGGCAGAAAAGATAAGATCGTCGAAGCCGGTGACACTCGCCTCTTCCGGCACCTCGATTCCCGCGCGCTGCAATTCGGTAAGCACGCGCAGCGCGTGCAGATCGGATACGGCGGCAAAGGCCGTGAAACCTTCGGCAACTTTCTCCGCAAGGCCTAGCCGGCAGCCCGCGCCACCGGCCTTTTCAATGCCATCGATCCAGAGCGTCTGGGCCAGGCATGTTTTGCCGAGACCATCGCGAATGCCGCCGAGACGGTCGTTCTGAACATTGGAATCCCTGTTCTTGCCGACCAGCACCACCTTGCGATGGCCGAGGCTCGCAAGATATTCACCCACCTGCCGGCCGCCATCCCAATGGTCGGCAGCAACGGTATTTCCCGGTGTCGACGGGCTGTCGATGACGGCCACCGGGCAATCAACGCCGGAAATGCGTGTGCCACGTCGGGGAACGACCACCATGCCGTCCACCCCGCGCTCGATCAGCCGGTCGATCGCATCCGTCT
Organism: Agrobacterium sp. CMT1; assembly: GCF_037203725.1. NCBI lineage: Bacteria > Pseudomonadati > Pseudomonadota > Alphaproteobacteria > Hyphomicrobiales > Rhizobiaceae > Agrobacterium > Agrobacterium sp. CMT1. The sequence goes on along the minus strand of NZ_JBBCAR010000007.1, from coordinate 642,258 downwards.
GCATGGCGATCTCACCGCGCGCATCGGCGATCAGCACGCCATAACCCGCGTTGACAGCCGCCTTCTCGATGGCCTGCGCAATCTGTGGAAAGAGAGGATTGGCAATATCGGGCAGGACGAGCCCGAGAACGCCCGATCTGCCGGTGCGAAGCGCCCTGCCTGCCGAACTCGGCACATAGCCCAGCTCGCTCGCCGTCTTGCGGATACGTTCCACCAGTTCGGGCGAAACGCGGCCCTTGCCGGACAGCGCATTGGACACGGTTGCCACCGACACGCCGAGTGCCGCTGCTATCGCGCTCAGATTGGTGGCAGGCCGTGACGACGCCATAATGGTCCGGAAGGGCTGATTAAACGTTTAATCACGATAATCGAGGCGCGAACCGCTGTCGAGTCCTGCGCTGGCAAAATAGGGCGAAAAGCTGGGCACAAAGGTTAAATGCCCGAAAAAAGAGCGATTATTTTTACGCGCTCTGGGTACTGGCTGCGCGATAAGCCTCCACCTGACGCACCAGCCAATCCCGAAACAGGACGACCGGGACGTGGTTGGCGCGTGAAAGCGGGGCCACCGCGTAATACGAGCTCGGGCTTCTGGCCTGATGATCGAAGGCTTTGACCAGCTGCTTCGATTTCAACTCGTTATCGATGAGAAAGAGCGGCATCAGCGCGACGCCGAGGCCGGCGATGCAGGCCTGCGCAACGCTGGAAAACTGTTCGAAGCGCATGCCCTGCGGCAAGACGAGTGACAGGCCGAGGCTTTCGAACCAGTGGCCCCATGCGCCCGGCCGCGAGGCCATGTGCAGCAATGGCAGGGCAGCGATGTCTTCTCCCTTTTCCACCGGATGGGCGCTGAGGAACTGCGGGCTGCACACCGGCGCCACCATTTCATGCATCAGAAAGGTACTTTCCGCGCCCGGCCAATCGGCCTGGCCGATATGGATTGCCATATCCAGCTGCTCACGCTCGAAATCGAACTGGCCGATGCGGGTCGCAAAATTGATGGTGATCTCCGGGTGGTTCGCCACGAAATCGGGTATACGCGGCAGAAGCCAGCGGGTGCCGAAGGTGGGCAGCATGGCGAGGTTCAGCGTATTGCCATGCGTTTTGGTCATGATCTGCAGCGAGGCTGAGCGTATCTCGCCGAGCGCTGCCGCAATCGATTTTGCGTAGATCTGCCCCTCCGCCGTCAGCGCCACGCCGCGTGCGCCGCGGTCGAAGAGCCGCACGCCAAGCTGTTCTTCCAGTGACATAACCTGCCGGCTGATTGCCCCCTGCGTCAGCGCCAGCTCATCTGCGGCGGCGGAAAAGCTGCCGAGCCGGGCAACGGAATCGAAAGCGGCAAGCGCACTTGTGGATGGCAGGAGTTTGCGGCTGAGAGATGTCATGAGCCATTACTATATGTAATGCAAAAATGAGTAAACATGGCTTGTGCCATCCGGGCTGAATACGAATAATCCTGCCAGCAAATCCGGAGGCATAAAGTGAGCGAACGCGTAGCATTCAATTGGCAGGATCCTTTCCTGCTCGAAGACCAACTGACTGACGACGAGCGGATGATACGCGACGCCGCGGCCGCCTTCGGCAAATCGGAGCTTTTGCCGCGTGTCTCCGAAGCCTATCTTTCTGAAACCACCGAGCCGGAACTGTTCCGCCTGATGGGCCGGCAAGGCCTTCTCGGCGTTACCCTGCCGGAAGAATATGGCGCGGCGAATGCGAGCTATGTGGCCTATGGTCTCGTGGCCCGCGAGGTGGAACGGATCGACAGCGGTTACCGCTCGATGATGAGTGTGCAGTCCTCGCTCGTCATTCACCCGATCTTCGCTTACGGTTCGGATGAGCAGAAGAAGAAATACCTGCCCGGCCTCGTCTCGGGCGAACTGATCGGCTGTTTCGGCCTCACCGAGCCGGATGCCGGCTCCGATCCGGGCGGCATGAAGACCCGTGCTGAAAAGATCGAGGGCGGTTATCGTCTGCGCGGTTCGAAAATGTGGATTTCCAACGCACCGATCGCCGATGTCTTCGTGGTCTGGGCCAAATCCGAAGCCCACGACAACCAGATCCGCGGTTTCGTGCTCGAAAAGGGCATGAAAGGCCTCTCAGCACCGAAAATCGGCGGCAAGCTTTCGCTGCGCGCCTCCATAACAGGCGAAATCGTCATGGATGGCGTCGAAGTCGGCGAAAACGCACTGCTGCCCAACGTGTCCGGCCTGAAGGGCCCCTTCGGCTGCCTCAACCGCGCCCGCTACGGCATTTCCTGGGGCGTCATGGGCGCTGCCGAAGATTGCTGGTTCCGTGCCCTGCAATATGGTCTCGACCGCAAGCAGTTCGGCAAGCCGCTTGCCGGCATGCAGCTTTACCAGAAGAAGCTCGCCGACATGCAGACCGAGATCGCGCTCGGCCTTCAGGCATCGCTACGCGTCGGCCAGCTGATGGACGAGCACAGGATGGCGCCGGAAATGATTTCCATCGTCAAGCGCAACAATTGCGGCAAGGCGCTGGATATCGCCCGCCAGGCCCGCGACATGCATGGCGGCAACGGCATCCAGATCGAATATCACGTCATGCGCCACGCGCAGAACCTCGAAACGGTCAACACGTATGAAGGTACGCATGACGTGCACGCGCTGATCCTCGGCCGTGCCCAGACGGGCATTCAGGCGTTTTTCTGAGGGTTATGGACCGTAGCGGTTGCGTCAAGAAAGAGGCCTCCGAAGATCGCTTCGAAGGCCTCTTTGTTTGTCGGGTTCGCTTTTGGCTCAGAATGTGCCGCGCACCCCGATGCCGAACATGCGCGGTTCGGTCATGCTCGCCTCGATGCCGCCAATGCCGCGGTTTTCCTTCATAAGGGTCGGCGCGCGCTCGTCGAAGACGTTCTTGACGTAAGCGTAGAACTCGAGTTCATCCTGGAACTTGTAGCTCGCCCGCACATCCGCGATCGTGTAAGGATCGATCGCATAGACGGCCTTGTTGTCCGTATCGGAATAATAGCCGTCGAGATGGCGGACCTGCCCGGACACGGTGAACTTATCCGTCACGTCCCAGCTTGCGCCGACGGTGAAGCTGTATCCCGGCGACTTGGCGAATTCCTTGCCGACATAGGCGGCATTGCTGGAAATCTCGTCGATCTTCGTCTTCAGCAGACCGGCGCTGGCTTTCAGCGTGAGATTGTCGAGCACCCGATAATCCGCGCCAATTTCCAGACCATAGGCATGGGCTTCTTCGGCGTTAACGGTGTAGGATTCGCTGATGCCGGTGGAGACGACGACGGGTACGTTAAACTGGGCGTTCTTCATGTCCATGTAGAACAGATTGCCGTTTACCGTCAGCGTGTCATCGAGCAGGCTGGCGCGGGTGAACACTTCGTAGTTCCAGATGGTTTCCTTGTCGAAGCTCCGCCATTTGCTGGTGGTCAGGTCGAATGCGACGCCGCCGGGATTGTACCCGCGGCTGACAAGACCGCCGACAGTCCAATCATCATTGATGGCATAGGCAAGAGACGCCTTGGGCAGGATTTCAGAGAAGGTTTCGTCATAAGTGACCGAACTTCTGCTGGTGGCGCTGAGCGTCCGGTAACCGGCGCGCTGAATCTGGTCCTGCTGGTAGCGCAGGCCACCCGTCAGGGTCCACTGGTCGGTCAGCCGATAGCTCAGCTCGCTGAAGAGGCCGAGATTGTCCTTGGTGTCGCTGAAGCGAGAGGTGCCGCGCAGATAAAGCACCTCGTCGGCTTTCGTGTGCGCATAAAAAATGCCGGCGACACCGCTCAGAACATCCTCCTGATCGCCGAAGGTGACCCGCGTTTCATGCGACGTGTTCCTGAGATCGACATCGGCGTCGCCGTTGTTGGCGATGCCGACCCGGCGTTTGGCGGTGGAGTCGGAAAACTGGGTCTGGTTGAACAGTTTCACGCCGTTCTCGAAATCGTAATTGATGTCGAGAATGCCCGTATTGGTATACTGGCTGAAATTCGGCATCGTCGTGGTGATGTGGTTGAGATCTTCGAAGGGACGCGACGCCGCTTCCTGGCTTGGCCGGTTGGAGGCGTTGTAGGAATAGGTCAGCTTTGTGGAAAGACCGGGAATTTCAGACGGTTCCCAAAGAAGCTTGAAGCGACCGTTGAATTCCTTGAAGTTTTGGTCCGTTCCCTCATGCGCAAAGGCGGAATTGATGTAATCGATGAAGGTATCGCGGCCGGAATAATCGATCGCCATGCGCGCCGCCAGCTCGTCTTCGATCAGCGGGCCGGAAAAGGCGAAGGAACCACGCTTCTGGTGATAGTTGCCGATTTCCGCCTGATAGCTGGCTTCCGGCGTAAAGGTCGGGTCCTTGGTGTTGACAAGGATGGCGCCGGCAATGGCGTTGGCCCCCTGCGAGGTCGTCTGGGGCCCGCGGAACACCTCGATGGTGTCGACATCCCATATGGACGTCGCCCCGTAGATGAACTCGTTATACCCGAGATAGTGACCGTCCACATTGATCGTCGCGCGCGGCACCGTACCGGTGAAGAAGGCGATGGAGCCGGTATTCGGGCCCTGCGTGTCCTGTCCGCGAATGATGGGGGCACTGACATTGTCGGTGTAGACGACGTTCGGAATATCCTTGATCGCTTCGGATACGGTCGGATCGCCGGTCTTTTCCTTTTTGATCTCCTCGGCGGTTTTGACTGACACCGACGAGGCCGTGTTCTTCATGTCGCGCGCCACTTTTTCACCGGTCACGACAATCGGCTTCAACACGGTCGTCCCTGCTGTATCAGCCTGCTGATCCTGACCGACAACCGGCGTCACGAACAATGTCGCCAACGTCAGAACACTGACCCCGCTCATCAAACGGCCGTTAGAGCTAAACCCCATCATACACCCCAAATAAACATGAGTATTAAAGTCATATTCAAGTAACGGAAGCGTTATCCGTTTCGCAATAGAGAATGCGTTCCGTATTGCGGACAAGCAGGCTTCCGTAACGGGATGTGCCATATTTACAACAAAGTTTAAGGGACCGCCTTTTCCGCCATGGCAGCCCGGCCAGAGAAGCCATTGAAAAGGCTGAAGACAGCCATTCCGATTTTCGTCGCAATGCGTTAGGCATTCTCGAAAGAGTGGGGCACGACCTTGAACGCCATGGATGACGAAACCGAAGAACGGCCGGAAAACGAAGGTGAAAAGCGCTCGGCGCTTATTCAATCCGTATCGATTGCTGCGCGGTTTCTTAATCTTCTCTCCAGATCCGATACGGGGCTGGCGCTTGGCGAACTTGCTAAACGCGCCGGCACCGGTCGCTCCACCGCGCATCGTTACATGCAAAGCCTCGTGCGGGAGGGACTGGTGATACAGGACCCCGCAAGCGGCAGTTACGATCTCGGCCCCGCAGCGCTGGGCATCGGCATCAGCGCCCTCCGACGAATCAACCCGGTCGAAACCGCCGGACGTGAGATGAAGGCGCTTGCCGCGCAAATCGGCGCCAGCTGCGGCGTGGCGATCTGGACCGAGCGCGGCCCGACCGTGGTGCGGTGGGCGCGAAGCGCCAGCTTTTCCATCAGCACCGTCGCTCTTGGCGATGTTCTGCCGCTGGACAACAGCGCCTGCGGTCTGGTTTTTCAGGCTTATCTGCCACCGGACAGGGTGGCTGCCGTGCGCAGGCTGCAACCACCCGCCTTTCGCGGCTCTCCTCCTGCTGCCGGCATTTTCGAAACCATCCGCGAGACGGGCGGCGCCGAACTCAATGAACATCTGTTCTCCGCCCTGACGGGCAAGGCGGCGCCGGTTTTCGATGCCCAGGGCGAACTCTGCTGTGTCGTCACCACCGTCTCTTTCGTAGCTACCGCCGAAGCGGAACGGCATTTTTCGCGACTGATCGAGGCCGCCCAGCAGGCAACCGCCGAATCCGGCGGCGGCTAGACACCTTCGGCCAGATGCTCCGCAAAGGTGCGGCCGGAATAGGCGGTGCGGAAAAGCCCGGCATCGGCAAGTTTCGGCAACAGCCGCTCCAGCACCAGCCGCATGGATGCCACCGAGCCGCCGGGCACCGCGACAAAACCGTCGATTGCCCCTGCGGCCACCCATTCACGGATGCCCTTAAAGGCATCTTCAACGGTGCCGACGATCTGCCAATGGCCGGATCCCATTACCTCCGGCCGCCGCAGTAATTCCGCAACACTTAGCGTCTCCCGCTCAATCAGCCTGCGCAGCAGTCCGGCATGGGTGCGGCTTCGCGGTCTTTCGGGCGGCGGCGGCAGGTCGGAAGCGGTGACCACCCGCGTGAGCGGCCAGTCGGTGAGGTCGAGGCCCGTCATGTCGAGAACCGACGCCAGGGTGCGGGCGCGGTTGGCGCGGGCATGGGTCTCAGAAAAGAGTTCAAGCGCCTCCTTGCCGCTATCCGCCAGATATAGGCTGAGGCCCGGCATCAGCTTCACCCCGTCAGGCTCACGGCCATGTCCTTCGGCGCGCCGCCGTAAGTCCGCCCTCAGTTCGATGGCTGCCCGCATGTCCGGCGTGGAAGCAAAGACTGCGTCCGCCACCGAAGAGGCGAAATCCCGCCCCTCGGGAGACGCACCGGCCTGCACCAGCGGAATGCGGCTGGCGTGGGCTGGCAGGTTGAGCGGCCCTTTCACACTGAAATGCCTGCCCTCATGCGCTACCGGGCGCACCAGCGAGGAATCGGCAAACCGCCCGCTTTCCCTGTCGAGTTTAAGGGCTTCATTTGGAAAACTCGCCCAGAGCTGCTGCACGACCTGCGTGAATTCGGCGGCGCGTCCATAACGCTCCTGCGGTGACGGCATTTCTCTCAGGCCGAAATTTTCGTGCCCCTCCAGTGCCGTGACGATGTTCCACCCGGCCCTGCCATTGCTGAGCCAGTTCAACGACTGAAGCTGGCGGGCCACCATATAGGGCGGCAGAAATGTGGTCGATACGGTGGACAACAGGCCGACATGGCTCGTTTCCCGCGCAATGGCCGAAAGAAGCATGGTAGGGTCCATGCTGGCAAATCCGCCGCCGGTTTCCAGCCCCTCGGTGCGGAGGAAAAGCGTATCCGGCCGGAACACGAAATCCACATGCGCAGCTTCCGCGCGCTGTGCCAGATCGACGAAATAATCGCTGGAAAATACCCGATTTATATCGCTGTCGGCTCGACGCCATGCTTCGCCGCTGAGCCAGGTTGGGGCCAGCGACATGCCCACATGAAGTTTGGCTGCGACTGACATGATGCACCTCGACTGAAATATCCGGCAAGAAAACCGCGCGTTGAATCGGCAAATTTCGATTTGTGGAGAGTTTTACTATAGTTTAGTGTCGCTTCAAGACCAGAGTGTCGCGCCCGTCGGGGAGGAGCCCGTCTCCCGCAGGTTCGATGTTAAGATTCAAAGACTTATAATCCTCATGTGGCGTCTCGACGCATGAGCGCATGACTAACAGGAGTTGTATCCGGTGCTTGACGCCACGGACCTTCACGCCAGCTATGGCCACGTTCCCGTCCTGCGAGGGCTTTCTTGCCGCTTTCACAGCGGTCGCGTCACGGCGCTGGTCGGCCCCAATGGCTGTGGCAAGTCGACGCTGTTGAAAACCATCATGGGTTTCGTGCCTTTGACATCGGGCGCGATAAGGCTTGGCGAGCGTTCGCTGGGCGACATCGGACGCAGGGATCTCGCGCGCCGCATCGCCTATCTGCCGCAGGAATGCCATTGCCCCGACTATATGACGCTCGGCGAGTTGATCGAGCTTGCCGGTTATGCACGCTACGGCCTTGTCGGCGGCCCGAGCGAGCGTGACCGGGCGCTTTTCGCCGGGGCGCTGAAGACAGTCGGGCTGGAGGACAAGGCGAGAGCGCAGGTCAACACGCTTTCCGGCGGGCAGCGCCAGCGCGCCTTCATCGCCATGGTGCTGGCGCAGGATACGGACGTGATCCTGATGGACGAGCCGGTCAACCATCTCGACATGAAATATCAATATGCCGTTCTTGGCCTTGTGCGCGAGCTGACCGACAGGCACGGCAAGACCGTTATCGTCGTGCTGCACGATCTCAACCTCGCCGCCACTTTCGCCGACGACGTCATCATGCTGAAGGCCGGGCAGGTTCTGGCATCAGGGCCGGTAGCAGACACGGTCACACCCGAAAATGTCGCCGAAATCTTCGACCTCGAAGCCGATATATTTTCCAGACAGGGGCGTCTCATCTGCGTGCCCCGGCTGGAACGACAGGAACAGGCCATTCCGGCATGATCGCGAAAATAACGCTGATCCTTGCCGCGGCGCTGTTGCTGGCCGCCATCCTCGCCGTCAATCTGTTCGTCATGTCCGGCGACATGCCGCCCGCCGAAGTCATGACGACGCTCTGGCGCGGGGAGGCCGACAGCTATGAACAATCGGTGCTCCTCTATCAGCAAATTCCACGGTCGCTGATTGCCATCTATGTAGGCGCCACAACCGCCGTCAGCGGCTGCGTGCTGCAGGGGCTTGCCCGCAATCCCCTCGCCTCGCCCTCGACCCTTGGGCTGAATGCCGGAGCTACGCTTTTCGTAATCGCCGGCGCGCTGCTGTTCGATCTCTCTGCTGAGGCCCAGGGCCTTGCCGCGCTTGCGGGCGCCGGCTTCGGTTTTGCCGCCTGCTTCGTTGTCGCGCGTCTTGCCGGGCGGGCGAACGATCCGCGCGGTCTGTCGCTCATCCTTTCCGGAGCGCTGGTTTCCATGCTGCTGATCGGCGTGACAAACGCCCTGCTTCTTTCCAACCCCACGCGTCGGGCCGAATTCCTGAGCTGGGTTGGCGGCAATATCAACCATGTCTATATCGAACGGCTCACCGATTTCTGGTGGATCGGCGCCATTGCAATGGTGATTTTGCTATCGGTCGCGCGGCCGCTGACGCTCGTTCTGCTGGGCGCGGAAAAAGCCGCTTCCGCCGGCGTGAATGTCACGCGTATTTCCCGGCTCGCACTGTTTGCCACCATGCTGGCGTCAGGCTCGGCGGTAGCGATCTGCGGCCCGATCGGGTTCGTCGGCCTTATCGTGCCACATATGATCCGGCCGCTGGTCGGCGTGAATTTCACGCTTGCTTTGCCGGCCTCCGCGCTTGTCGGCGCGAGCATCTGTGTGCTCGCCGATCTTGGCGCGCAAACCCTGTTTGCGCCCTACGTGGTCAATACCGGGCTGTTCATGGACCTGCTTGGCGGCCTCGTTTTCATAGTCATCGTCAAGCGCTTCTATCTGTCGCCTTCGGCAAGGGAGCTATCGTGAAACGGGATTTCGCCACGGACGGGAAAGCCGTTCTCAGGTTGCCCGGCGGGCTGCAGATCGGCATTGGCAATCTGACGGCCGGCCTGACGCTGATTGCGCTGGCGTTGACGATCGCCGCCGTGTCCGTCAGCCTCGGCAATACCGAAACGGGCCTTATTGATCTCCTGCACGGGTTTGCCGGCGGGCATCTCGGCGATGATCAGGCCTATGCGCTGTGGACGGTACGGCTGCCGCGCATCCTGCTCGGCTTCATGGCTGGCTGGAGTGTGGCGCTGGCAGGCGCGATGCTGCAATCCGTCGCGCGCAATCCGCTCGCCGATCCCGGCCTGTTCGGGCTGAGCCAGGGGTCGATGACCACTATCATGCTGCTTCTGGTGCTGGTGCCGACGGCCCCCAAGACGCTGGTGGCTCTTGCGGCTGTCGGCGGAGGCCTGGCCGTGGCCTTCCTTTTAATCGCACTTGTCGGGCGCGAACGCTCGAGCGGCCTTGCCATATTGCTGATGGGCATCGCAATTGAGTCGGCGCTTTCCTCTGTCTCATCGGTGCTTCTGCTCTATACGCCAGCCGAAACCTCGCTTTCGCTGGCGGACTGGATGGCCGGTTCGCTGTTTCAGGCAAGCTGGCCGACCATCATCGTTTTTGCTCCCCTCTTTGCAGCAAGCCTTGCCGGCATTTTCCTCATTGGCCGGGCGCTTGCCGTCTTCGATCTTGGCAGCGAGATGGCCATGGCACTCGGAGAAACCCTCAGGCATTCGCGACCGCTCGTCATTGTGTTTGCGGTAATTCTAAGCGCCTCCTCCGTTACCGCCGTCGGCCCGCTGACATTTCTCGGCGTCATCGCCCCGCATCTCGCCACCTTCGTTTCGCCCGCCGTCGGCCGCGCCAGGCTTTTCCTGTCGGGGCTTACCGGCGGCATTCTGGTGGTCGCCGCCGATACGCTCTCGCGCGGGCTGGTGGCGGATGTGCCGATGCCGATTGGCCTTGCTCTGACGCTGATCGGCGTGCCGCTCTTCATCCTCACGCTGCGCCTGCAGGCGTTGCGCAGAACCACCGCTCACTGATATATCGAATAAAGGGAATGCCATGCGAATTGCCATCCTCGTCGCCGCACTTCTGGCCGCCGGAACGAGTCTCGCCGCCGAGCGCAGCGTGACCGATGCCGCCGGCCGCACCGTCTCCGTTCCGGAAAAGCCGCAGCGCATTGTCGTCATGCACGAGCCGCTTCTGGGCGTGCCGCTGATGGATCTTGGCGCTGATGTGGTCGGCGCCTATGGCCGCAACAGCGACGGCAAATTCGCAACCGCCGTCGATTTCGTTGATACCGTTCTTGGCGAAGGCCACGCGAAACCGAAGGGTTTCGGCGCTGTCGGCCAAATCGACCTCGAAAAGCTGCGGGCGCTGCGACCGGACCTCATCGTCGCCACGGAAATGGACAGCGGCAAGGCCGAACAGCTCTCCACAGTCGCACCGGTCTATCTGCAAAAGGCAAGCGCCGGCAAAGCCTATGGCTTCAGCGTGGAGGAAGACCTTGCAGGTCTGGTCGGGCGAAGCGATGTCTTCGCTGAGCGTCGGAAGATTTATGACACCAAGCTCGCCGCCGTCAAAAAGACGCTGGGTGAAGATATCAACGGCAAGACTTATCTCGCGATCCTGCTGACGGACCAGATCAACGCCGTGGGGAACATGTCCGGCGCGGTGCAGGCAATAGAGGATCTCGGTTATGTCAGGTTGAAGATCGACAGTACCGCCTCTTCGGGCGGAATGGGCTCGACCCTGATGATGCCGCTGAGCGCCGAAGCATTCGGCAAGCTCAATCCCGATCTGCTTGTGGTGATGAACAGCTATACCAGCCCAGCCCGCGGCGAGGCGGGAACCCGCGCCGCGCTTGAAAAGATCATTCCCGGCTGGGAGCGTTTCGTAAAATCGGCACGCGAGAAAAGGATTGTTTTCCTCGATTCCACCAGGGTGACGACGCCTTCCATTCCGAGCGCGCTCCATACATTGGATGAAGTGGAAAGCTGGGCAGGCCGCCGCTGACCACCTTTCTGCCCGACAAATCCCGGCACGATCACGTGCCGGCATAAACTTGAGTTTTCGAAGAAACTTATATTGCCGGGGCGGAAACCGCCTGTTATGGTCCGCGCATCTTGACGCAACGACGCCGGAATATCGCGCCGGATGAGAACCCCAACGCGCGATCATCCGGCACGCCGACCCGGGACAGCGAGACCGCCGAACCCGTCGGCGTCATCCCAGGAAAGACAGCAGCATGAGCATGCCAGAAACCATGGATTCCGCCCTTCCGGACCGCACTCCCAAACGCCACCGCCACGCCGTGAAGCTGCGCGCGCTGGACGTGGCGCGGACCGAAAAACTCAGCCGGTCCATGGTACGCATCGTGCTGACCGGGCCGGAACTGGAGGGCTTTACGAGCCTCGGTTTTGACGACCACGTCAAAATGTTCTTCCCCCAGCCCGGCCAAACCGAACCGACCCTGCCGGTGATCGGCCCGAACGGCATTGAATTCCCGGAAGGCGCGCCGCGGCCGCTGGCGCGTGACTACACGCCGCGCAGCTTCGATGCCGAAAAAGGCGAACTCGCCATCGATTTCGCCACCCATCACGATGGCCCGGCCAGCAACTGGGCGAAGAGCGCGAAAGTTGGTGACAAGGCGTGGATCGCCGGCCCACGCGGTTCCTTCACCGTTCCCTTCACCTATGACTGGCACCTGCTGATCGCCGACGATACCGGCATTCCCGCGCTGGCACGGCGACTGGAGGAGATGCCTGCGGGCACACCCGTCGTGGCGCTGATCGAAGTCGAGACGGAGGCGGACCGGCTGGAGCTCGTAACCAGTGCGGACGCATCGATCGTCTGGATAACGCAGAGGCCGGACAACGGAACCGACCAGGACGCATTAACGAGCGCCCTGCGCCAGCTCGAACTGCCAAAGGGCGATTTCTTCAGCTGGGTCGCCTGCGAATCGAAGACCGCAAAGGCGGTTCGCGCCCTTCTGGTCGAGGAATTTGGCGCCAACCCCAAATGGACCCGTGCTTCCGGCTACTGGCGGCGCGGCGCGAGCGGCGTTCACGATCATTTCGATGAGTAACCCGGCAATATCGACGGCTGCCATGCGGGATGCGGAAGCGATTATGACGCAACTCAGAGCCCTTCTCGCAAGGGTTCTGGAAGATGAAGTGCGCGATATCGAACCGGGGGACAACCTGTTCGGCTATGGGCTTCATTCGCTTGCCCTCATGCGCCTGATGCAGCCGCTTTCACAGCTTGCGGGAGCGCGGCTCGCTTATGACGATCTGGCCCGGCGGCCAACGCTTGCCGCGTGGCAGGCACTCCTCGAACGGTCACGCGCGGGACATTGATCCCGCGAACCAGCACGTTTCGCGCCGGAGCGCGATTTCCGACTATAGCAAGGAGAGGACCATGGCAGCAGACAACACACGTATGCTCGCACGTCGCATCGAAGAAGGCTTCGACAACGAAGGGGAGGCCCCGCCGAGCCAATATGAGGAACGGGTCTGGTTCGAACAGTTTCAGGATCCCGATCAGGTTTTTCGGCAGCTTCTCGCCTATCGGATCGGTGAAGAATGCGATCTGCTGCGTCTAACCTCGGCACTGAAGACGGTTTGTGAGGTCTGGCCCGAGCTTCGTGCGCGCTTTGCCTTTGGCGAGGACGGTACGCTCGCCAAGAGTATTGAGGCTCCATCCGCATCCATCGTGCAGCTGCTGCATGTCCCCTCGGCAGAGGAGGCACTGACTTTGCTGCACGACCTTCAGGGGAGGCCCTTTGATGCCGAGACCGACCCGCCTTTCCAGGCCGTCGTGCTTTTGAGCGAAGGTGAAATCCTGCTGGCATTTCTGGTCCATGCCCTGCTGGGCGAGGTCCTCTCGCCGCAGATGCTGCTGGACGGTATTACGGCGGCCTATGCCGGTGGAACGCCGAAACCGCTTTCGCCGCGTGCGGCCGAAAGTGACAGCGTCGACCCGCTTCCGCTTGGCTGGCTGCAACGTCCGGCCACCGGCTCGACCGTCGTGGCGCTGCGGCAGAACACAATTGACAGGCCTGCGAGCCATAGCCATGGCGTCGACCTTACGGCTTCCCTGCTCGGCCTCCACAGCTCCACGGCTGCAAACGCGATCCTCGCGCGTGCCGGATCGCGTTTTGCGCTTTTCCTGGCAAGAAGCGGCGGCCCCGAAACAGTAACCCTTCGCCTGCGGCCCGGCCTCGGCGCAGCCACACCGATTTCAGCCGAGTCCGTGGCGCGGATAGCGATCACCCGCGACCAATCGCCCGAACAGGCTGAAAATGCCGTGCTGTCGGGGCTGGAGCAAGGAACCGACAATGGAGGCGCAAAGGTCACCTTAACGCTGCAGGCGCTTGCAACACCTGTTCAGGCCATATCGGAACATGGTCTTCACTTCGAGCACCTGCCCCTGCCCTCCCTGCAATCCGGCCTCGGCCTGACACTTGCCGTCGGGCCGACGGCCGCGGGCGAGATCCGCCTTGAATTGACGGGCGGCAGGGAAACATCGCCGCATGCGACGGCCTTCCTCCTGGAGCGCTTCGTCAGCCATCTTGAAGGCGGCACGGGTTTTTCCGAGGTCGTCCCTCAAGACGCCGCGGCAGCACCGCAGCAGGAAGCCCTTTCGCCCAGTGCGTCCGCTCAGAAGGACGACACCGTCGAAACGATCCTCGCCGAGTTCCGTGAAGCGCTCGTCTCACCCGACATGGGGCCGGATGACGATTTCTTCGATTTCGGTGGCCATTCGCTGATCGCGACCCGCATCATCGGCCGCCTTCTCGCCAATCACGGCATCGAGCTGCGTTTCAACGATCTGTTCAGCTACCCGACCGCCGCCACGCTCGCAAAACAGGCGACGCGGCTCGCAACCGCTGCGCCTGCGCAGGCGGACGCGACGGCGAGCGGCTCGCTGACCGCGCCGCTTTCGCTGGCGCAGATGTCGCTCTGGAAAGCCTATGCCGCTTTCGGTTTCGGCGAAATCTTCAACATTCCCTTCGCGCTCGATTTCCTCGATCCGGTCGATGAGAACGCCTTTGAATGCGCCTTCCTCGATATAATCGAGCGCCATCCTGGCCTGCGGACCCATTTCTACGTCGAAAACGATATGGTTCTGCAGAGGATCGTGCCAATGCATGATCTGCCCGGTTACAAATGGTTCTGGACCAGCGAAGAAAGCGAAGGGGTGGACCGCCACGCCGAGGCTGGCTGGCGCTTCGATCTGGCGCGCGAACTGCCGATGCGGCTGCGCTTCCTGCGCGACCCCCACACCGGCCGTCAGGTGCTTTCCTTCCTCTTCCATCACATCGTGCTGGACGAATGGTCGGTGAACCTGATGATGGACGAGCTGACCGAGGCTTACCGGGCAAGGGCGACGGGCATGGCCCCGGTCTTCGCGACCAGACCAGCCCCGTTCCACGAATTTGCAAGACAACAGGTCGCGTCAGGCGTCAATTCCAGCCACCTTGCCTACTGGACCGATATGTTGCGGGATGCGCCGAGAGGCCTTACTCTCAACGGACAGGAAAGCACACCGCACGAGGCATCGCAGGACGAAGCACCGGCAGGCGGCTGGATCGAGTTCAAGCTGGAAAAACATGTCAGCGACGGGCTTTACGCCATTGCCAGGCAGAACAGCGCCTCGCTGTTCAACGTGGTCTATGCCGCGATTGCCGCATCGCTGCGCCATCTCGGCGGGCTGAGCGATCTCGTGGTCGGCACCTCGGCTTCGGGCCGCACCGACAGCAACTATTTCGATACGATCGGTTATTTCACCACGGTCGTCGCCCATCGCGTTCGTTTCACGGAAACGATGACCGTCGGCGAACTGATTTCCTCGGTGAAGAACACCATCAATGGCTCGCTGAAACACAGCGAAATCCCGATCGATCTCGTGGAGGAAGCACTGGGCATGACGCCGGGTCGCGACCATTTGTTCGAGGTCTTCATCCAGATCCACGCCAAGAACAAGCTGAACGGCGCCCTTGCGGGGCCGGATGGCAGGGCGGTGGAATTCCGCCAGATCGATCCGGACAAACACGAATCCATGCTGGGGCTGCAGTTCGAGGTAATGGAAGAGACGATCGGCGGCGATCGCTCCATTCGCGTGCTGATGAGCTACCGCTCGGACCGTTACGGACCTGAGGATGTCGAGCGGCTGCGCAGCACCACCAGCGGCATCTTCAGCCGTTTTGCGGAAACCGGCGCTTCGGACCGCGTGCTGACGACGCTCGCCTGAGCCGGACCTGCCAAGGAAAACCCGGCTTCGCCTGACGGAGCCGGGTTATTTTGTCTTTGAACGCTGATGAGAATGTCCTGGCGCGGCCCCTGCATCCGCACGCCGTCACACCTCAGACCGCCAGGCGGAACGCCGTGGACGCCTCCACCGCCCCAAGCGCCAAGGCCTCCTCGCGCAGCATGGCATCGAGGAACAATGGCAGCTCTTTACGGTAGCGGGCGAAGTCTTCAGCTTGTGTCAGCGCCGAGTCCGCATCGATGTGCAGGTTCAGTTCGCTGCCGTCATCTTCACCGCGAAAGGTAAGGTTGAACCCGTCGCCGGGACCATTCGCCAGAATGTGCCTGGCAACGGTGAGCCCGGCAAACACCGGCGCGCTGAATGGCAGGACATTGATGAGCGGCGAGAAGAAGAAGCGCCGGCCTTTCGGTATTTCCCGGTCGGAGGCGATCTGTTCAATACGGTAGCGGCCGTGCAGGCGCTGCTTCCGCAGATTGGCGGCGTTGCGCGTCAGAAATGCGCCGACGTCCTCTCCAGGCTCGATGGTGAGGTGGAACGGCAGGATGTTGACGAGCATGGCCGGCATATGCGCGCCGACACTGCCCCAGCGGCTCATGAAAGGCAGCCACAGTGTCAGGACATCACGATCCGGACGGGGCAGCACCCGGTGGAGATAAAGACCGGAAAGCAGCACCAGAAGATCGGGCCAGCCAATCTCCAGTGCGCCGGCCAGTCGTTGCAACCGCTTGCTGAAACCGGGCGGCAAGGCCGCATCCGCATGCAGGCCGCCGCCGCCATAATCCTCGCAATCCTTGTCCAGCACCGGCAGATCGGCGGGTGCGGCGAGATAGGCTGTCCAGAAATCGCGATCCTTTTCGAAACGCCGGCTCCGCTTGTAGGCTTCCTCTTCCGCCAGGAAATCACCGAAGGGGTGAAAATCCGGACCCGCTTCACCCTTGCCGCAATAGTGCCCGTAAAGCTGGCCGCAGCGCTGCTCCACCAGCGTCAGCCCATAACCATCAACGACGATATGATGAGCGCGGATATACCAAAGGTAACGATCATCGGCGATACGGTAGAGGAGCTGCGCCGAGAGCCTGTCGGCCGTGAGATCGAGCCGCGCTTCCACATCCGCATTCATGCGCCGCAAAGCCTCCTCCAGCGGAGCGGGGTTGCCGCGGAGATCAACAAGTTCCACAACCGGGGCATGGTTTGGGTCGCAGCATTGCTGCGGCGTCTCGCCATCATCGCCGACGCGGAAACGGATAGACAGGACTTCGGATTCGCGCACGGTGCGTGTGATCGCATGAAGGAGCGCGCTCTCATTCACCGCACCGGAAAGATCGATGTAATGGGCGACGGTTGAAACCGGTTCGTCGGGATGGAAGGAAAACTCCTCCCAGAAATCGAGCTGCGGCTGCGTCAGTGGAAACCAGCCGCCGGCGGGATCGATATGTGCCATCTGTTTTTCCTTGCACTATTTTCGTTACCGGGCGCGAAAGGCCACCCGAAATGACGGGGTTCACGCCGCCCGTACGGCCATGAGCGACGTCACCTGCTTGGCGTTGCGGCACCGCAAAAGCTGCTGCGGTGTCAGGTCAACACCGAAGACGGCGCGAATTTCGGCCGAGACGGTTTTCAGGTGCGATGGCAAAAGTCCGAGTGCCAGCAGGTCGCTGTCTGCATCCACATTTGCCGGCTTTTTACCCAATACGCTGAGATAGATATCCAGCACCCGGCGGTCGCCGTGATCGACGTCTGGAACCGCAGCGGCGGAGAATTTTGCCGGTTCCGCGTCAGCCGTTCCACCGGTCAAGAGTTCACGGGCGCGACGGCGATCGGGCTTTCCGTTGGTCGAAAGCGGCAGATCGTCAACCTTGAGAAACCGGCCGGGCACATGCGATTCCGGCAGATGCCGGCGGGCAAAGTCGCGCAGTTCGGCAGTGGTGAGTTCGAGGCCGGGTGCCGTGACATAAAGCACGCCGATGGCCGCCTCGCCCTTTTGCTCGACACCGTAATCCACAACCAGAACCCTCTGGAGAGAAGGGTGGCGGATCAGCTCGTTTTCCACATCCGGCAGCGAGACGCGCACGCCCCGCACCTTGACGTAACCGTTGACACGGCTCGCGAACATGATCTTGCCATCCGGCCGGTAGCGGCCACGGTCCCCGGTTCGGAAAGCGCGCACGGTGTTTCCATGCGGATCGGTAATCGTCACGAAATCCGTCTGGGTAATCGCGCCGTCCTCGAGATAGCCGATCGCGACATTCACGCCGGCGGTATGGATGCGGCCAACGACGCCCGCCGGGCAATGGCCGCCGTGATCGTTGAGGACGAAATAACGATTGGCGGGCAGCGGGTGGCCATAGGGCACGGCCGCCACATCTTCCGCAACAATCTCGTGCCAGATGCTCCAGATCGTCGTTTCCGTTGGCCCGCCGAGCGATATCAGCCGCAGGTCAGGCTTCAGCCGGCGAAGCTCTTCTATGATAACAGGCTTGATATAGTCCCCGCCCTGCGCGACAAGCCGGAGCGACGATAGCTGGTTACCGCGGCGGCAGGCGAGAAGCATTTCGAGGATGGCAGGCACGGAGCACCACAGCGTGACACCATGTTCTGCGACCAGCTCGTTCCAGCGCACCGCATCCTTTTCCTCTCCGGGTTCCGGCAGCACCAGCGTCGCCCCTGCAACGAGCGCGCCGAAAACATCAAAGACCGACATGTCGTGATGCAGCGGGGTGACCGAGATGAATACGTCGCGTTCCGTCACCGCCCATTCCGCCAGCGTGCCGCCAATGACATTGGCCGTGGCGCGGTTGGAAAGCACGACGCATTTCGGTTTGCCTGTCGTGCCAGACGTGTAAAGAAAGTAGGCAGGCTCCTCGCTTCGGGAAAGCGCCGCTAACTCCGCCATGGAGACCGGTGCGCCAGCCGGAGCGGGTGTGGACAGAAGCACCGCCGGATCGACAGCTTGGAAACCCTGCGGAACGCGGCGGGCGACGATGAGCGCCGGGCGGCAATTGGTCAGCAGATACTGCAGGCGATCGTCGGGTGAACCGGCGTCGACCGGCACCCAGACCGCCCCCATCAGGGCCGCGGCAAGCGTGATCGCCGTGTGTTCGGGGCTACGCTGCAGGCAGATGGCCACGACATCGCCCCGACCGATGCCGCGCGCCCTTAGGCTCGTGATCACGCGCGCCACCATCTCGCCAAGCTCGCTATAGGCGATGCGCCGCTTGCCGCTGACAAGCGCGGTGCGTGACGGCTCTCCTTCGAAAAGACGGCCGGCGATCCGTTCCAGAAATGGCGGGCAGACGAAGTTTCCTTCATCGCCATTCAGCCGGTAATGGGACAGGTCGACAATATCGCGTCCGTTGAGGACGAAAGCGCCGCTATCCGCGATCCCCGCAATCGCGCGCTCGACGGCTGCGAGAATATCCGCCACCATCGCCGCATCGATCGCCTGCTCCGCATAGTCGATATCGAGGACGAGATCGCCCTTCGGATTCTGCGAAAAGCGAAAATCCAGAGCGACCTGCGGCGTCTGCGTCAAACCGTCCGTCCAGCGCATGGCCGAATCCGGCGACAGCGTCGGCCACGTCAGACCATTGGTAATCACCACAGGCAGGGCGAGCCCGCCCGCATTCGCATTGAGAAGCACGCGATTGAGATCGATGCCGGAAAAAGCCAGATGGTTCAGCCCTTCCAGCACATCCCTCTGCAGGCCTGCCGCCCGCACGGCAAAATCGTCTTTTGCCGCATTCCACTGGACGGCGATGAAGCTGGAGCGGTTGGCGAAGGCCCCATCCACCTGCGGCGCAACGGGAATGCCGACCACCAGCGCACCCTCGTTCAGCCAGAGCGACAGCACCTCGAGAATGACCGCCGTAAGCGCCGAATTCTTGAACAGGCGCTCTTTCGCACCGGCCCGCGCAAAGGCGGAGAAGCGCTGCTTTTCGACAATCAGACTCCGGCGGCTATATCGCGACGTCGGAATGGTTTCGAGCGGTGCTTTCCAGGGCAACTGCGAGGGCACTTCAGCTTCTTTCAGCTTCTCGGTCCAATAGGCCGCGTCCCCGGCACGGGCTGCTGCGATATCCTCTCCTGGCGTTTCAGCCGCAGCGGTGATTGCGACCGGCAGGACACCGTCAAAAAGTTCCGTTGCGAGGCTGGCTATCGCCCGCCCGTCAAGGATGAGAGCGTCAAAACGCAGGAACACCACGACATGATCAGCCTTTGCCTCGGACGCCGGCAGGCGGAAGACCGTGACCCGCCAGGGAGAGGCGGCGAGATCAAAATGGGCGTGGGAAAAATCCCGTCTGACGGCATCGATCCTCGCTTCCGCTGCCGCCGGGGAAATATCCGAGAGATCGATCATATCAAGATTGATCTCCGCTTCCCCGGACACGATCTGCACGAGGCGCCGCTCGTCGATGCGGGTGCGCAGGCTTTCATGTCTCTCGACCATGGCAGAAAGGCGGGTCCGCAGCAGGGCGGGGTCGATGCTGCCGCGATATTCGCGAAACTCCTGCATCGCCACGCCGCTGAGCGGCAGATGTGCACCGCGACCGAGAAGATATGCCTTCTGCAGCGGCGAGAGCGGACGTTCCATGGCGTTTCCTTTTTTCTCGGCCAGCTGTTCGGACATCGCAGCACCAAATCGTTCCACGCATTCCTCAACGAGGTCCGGGTGATCAGCGAGCCGGCGAAGGAGACCCACGTAGGTTTTAAACAGGGCGCGAAGCCATGGTTCAGGCAGCGCATCGAGCCGCACATCCCAGTTTATCAGCAGGCCGCCATCAAGCCTCGCGACCTGCGCGTCCAGCGCAACCCCCGGCCCTTGCGATACCGTGTGGACCAGGGAGCCGAACAGCTGCCCAACCCTTTGTGAAAACAGATCGCCGCCCGGCAGGTCGACACCGGCGGTAAAAACCACGGGCGAGGTCTGCAAACCGCCGCGCAGGCGAGAGAGGTCGCGCATGATGCTGACGCCCGGATAGGCCTGATGGGCAAGCAGGCCGTTCATGTCATCGAAAACCCGCCCGAGAAGGGCTTCGACGCTTTCAGCGGGTCTGATATCGACGCCGAGCACCAGCACGTTGGAAAACTCACCGACGATGGAATCAACCCCTTCAACCAGGGGTGCACGCCAGAAAGCCGGGACGGAGAGCCGGAACTTTTCGGAATCGAGCGCCCGCGACAGCGCCACGGCAAAAACACCGAGCAACAGGGTCGACATCGTTACCGAGCAACGCCGCGCAGCCCGTTCAAGACCGTCACGTTCAACGCCTGTGAGCATCGTGGCAAAACGGTCCGTATGAACGGCGCGTGACGCATCCTCCGGTAAAAATGGAAGCGGCGGCGCGTCCGGAATATCCGCAATATGCTGCCGCCACCACGACCGGTCGTATTCCCGCACGCTCTTGAGGTCAGGATCGGCCGCAAGGCGTTTCGTCCAGTCGAAGAAGGATGGCTGCGCCGCCGGGGGACGCGCGGTTTCATCCTTGTCCGCCTCGTCGTAAAGGCCGGCGAGGTCCTCCATCAATATCCGCACGCTGGCCGGATCGATGGCCAGCATGTCCGTGTCCACATGCAGCCGGCTCCGGCCATGCGGCAACAGGCTGAGCGCAATCGCCGCGGGCGGCGCGGTGCGAAGATCCGTCGCGCGATGGCTCCACGCGTGGCGCTTGATCTCGAGCCGGCGCGCAAGCGTCTCCGCATCAAGCGCCGTCATGTCCTCCACATCGAGATGCAGCGGGCGACCATCAGGATCGACGGATTGACGCCCTTCCGCATCGATCCTGAGGCTCAGCATCGGGTGGCGCCGGCAAAGCCCGCCGACTGCAACGGCCAGTTTTTCCAGCTCCAGAGCTCGCCCCTCGAACTCGAGATAAAGATGGGGCGTAACTTTTCCGAGCATCCCATCCGTCTCCCGACCGACCCAGTAGGCCACCTGCATCGGAGTTAAATTTAGCATGTGAATTTGCACCGATTGACAAAACATGATTATCATAATCAAGTATAAGCCATCGTCAACCACTCGAACAGGAGGCATCCCATGAAAACGGGAGCACTCAGGACGAATGACGTCGAATCCGACGAAATTGCTGATTTTAATAGAGATTTTCTTTTCACTTCCGGTACCGGGCAGTTGCGGGCCAAAGGAATCCGCGAAAGGATAACGCTTCCGGCCCGCGGCGGAGAAGATATGGGCAGCCCATTGCAGCAAGCGATTAAAGCCGCTTTCGAACGGGCCCGCCGGGCTGGTCAGGACAATCCGATCGCCATTGGGGCAATCCCCTTCGATGTCAGCGAACCCTCATGCCTTTATATACCGAACAACCATGAGTGGAGCCCACGAGAAACCGCGCCGGTCGTCGCCGATTCGGCCATGCCCGCGCTTGTCGGCCAGAACAGCCTGCCGGACGAGACCGGCTTTAAACGCGCCGTAGAGCACGCCATCGTCAATTTCCGCCATTCCGATGTCCGTAAGGCGGTACTTTCCGTCATGCGCGAACTCACCTTCGCTTCCGAGGTCAATGTCGAGAGATTGCTGGCGAGTCTCGCCAAACAGAATCGCGAAGGTTACCAGTTCCGTATTCCGCTGCCCGATGGCGGCGACCTCATCGGCGTCAGCCCGGAACTCCTGATTCGCAAGCAGGGTGAGAACATCATCTCGAACCCGCTGGCGGGATCGGCAAAGCGGATGGTCGACCCCGCCGCGGACAAGGCCAACGCCGAGCGGCTATCGGCTTCGGAAAAGGACCACTACGAGCATAGCCTCGTTATCGAGGACATCCGCTCCCTGCTTTCGCCGGTCTGCGCGGAACTCGATGTCCCTGAAAAACCCTCCCTCATCAACACGGCGGCCCTCTGGCATCTTTCGACCCGCATCGAAGGCCGCCTCGCCGACCCCGAAACCAATGCCCTGCAGCTTGCGTGCCTGTTGCACCCGACGCCGGCCGTCTGCGGTTTCCCCACCGAGCGCGCCCATCGCCTTATCCGCTTCGTCGAGCCTTTCGAGCGCGGCCTCTTCACCGGCATGGTCGGCTGGACGGATTCTGAGGGCAATGGCGAGTGGGTGGTGACGATCCGGTGCGGCACCGTGCAGCGAAAAACGGTGCGGCTCTTTGCCGGCGCCGGCATCGTTGAGGCATCGGAGCCCGAATCCGAATGGGCCGAGGTGCAGACCAAACTCAAGACCATGCTGAACGCCTGCGGTCTTTCTGCCTGATTTCCCGGGGACAAACCATGACAATCGAATTTCAACGCTGGCCCGACGATCTGACGCGCCGGTACCGCGAGCGCGGTTACTGGATCGACAGGCCGCTGAGCGGCATCCTCATCGAACAGATCGAGCGCCGGCCGGACGCGACGGCGCTGATCTGCGGCCACCGCCGCTTCACCTACGCGGATATCGACCGGCAATCCTCCAATCTGGCCGGACATCTCTCCGCCGCTGGCATCGCCAAGGGCGACACCGCGCTGGTACAGTTGCCGAACATTGCCGAGTTCTATCTCGTCTTTTTCGCGCTGATGAAGATCGGCGCTTCCCCCGTCAACGCACTTTTCAGCCATCGCCGGCTGGAAATGACCTCCTATGCGGAGCAGATCGCGCCGAAGCTGGTGATCGGCTCGCGCAGCCACGAGCTTTTCGCCAATGACACATTTTTGGAGGCGCTGAAGGCGGCTTCTCCCGGACTTACCCTGACCCTTCTGCTTGGCGAAACAGATCCGCGGTTGAGCCTAGAAGGGCTGCTGGCGGCCCCTGCCGAAAACCCACCCGCTTACGCCCCTTCCGCCGCCGATGAAGTGGCGCTGTTCCAGCTTTCCGGTGGCAGCACCGGTACGCCAAAACTGATCCCCCGGACGCATAACGACTATGATTACAGCGTTCGGGCCAGTGCGGAAATCTGCGGCCTTTCGCCTGAGACCCGCTTCCTCTGCGCCATTCCGGTGGCGCATAATTACCCGATGAGTTCGCCCGGCGCGCTCGGTGTGTTCCACGCCGGCGGTGCGGTGGTCATGGCTGCCAATCCGGAACCACTTGCCTGCTTCGATCTCATCGAAAAACACGGCGTTAACATTGTGCCGCTGGTGCCGCCGGCCGTCGCGCTGTGGCTGCAGGCGGCTCCCGCCCATCGCGAAAGGCTGAAGTCGCTCAAGCTCCTGCAGGTCGGCGGTGCAAGCTTCGCCGAGGCTTTGGCCCGCCAAGTGCCGGAAGTGCTGGGCTGCGATCTGCAACAGGTCTTCGGCATGGCGGAAGGTCTGGTGAACTACACCCGCTTCGGTGACCCCGACCATATCGTCTTTACCACGCAAGGACGACCGATCAGCCCGGATGACGAAATCCGCATCGTTGACGAGGACGGCAACGACGTGCCCGAGGGCGAAGCCGGCATGCTGGCAACGCGTGGCCCCTATACGTTCCGGGGCTATTACCGCGCGCCGGAACACAGCGCCCGGGTCTTCGACAAGGATGGCTTCTATTACTCGGGCGACGTCGTGCAGCGCACGCCCGAAGGTTATCTGCGGGTCGTTGGCCGGGTGAAGGACCAGATCAATCGCGGCGGCGAAAAGGTCGCTTCGGAAGAGGTGGAAAACCTGATCCTGCGGCATCCGGATGTCACCCATGCGGCGCTGGTGGCCATGCAGGACGAACTTTTGGGCGAAAAGAGCTGCGTCTTCGTCGTGTCCCGCAATCCCGCTCTCAAGGCGCCGGCTATTCGCCAGCACCTCGCCGGCCTCGGCGTCGCGGATTACAAGCTGCCGGATCGTGTGCGCTTCATCGACGCCATGCCCCTCACCGCCGTCGGAAAAATCGACAAAAAACGCCTGCGCGATCTGCTGACGACCCCCGTCGCCGTCAGCGCCTGACATTCCGCACCCATCGAAAGGGACGCCAAAATGGCGTCCCCATGTTCCTAAATGCGCCAGCCCAGCCGGTGCCGTACAAACCGAGGTCATCATGACGATCCCCACCATTTCCGACTATCCCATGCCGGTCGCCGCGAGTTTTCCGGCCAACAAGACAAAATGGCAGCCCGATGCGAAACGCGCCGTCCTCCTCATCCACGACATGCAGCGTTACTTCCTGCGGTTTTACGAGGCCGACGGCAAGCTGATGACGACCCTCATCGACAATCTCGCCAAGGTGAAGACATGGGCCGTCCAGAACGGTGTCCCTGTCATTTACACCGCCCAGCCGCATAATCAGCCGCCCGGCGACCGCGCTCTTCTGAACGACATGTGGGGACCGGGTCTGACCGTCGTTGATCCCGAACTGCAGAAGGTGGTGGACAAGCTCGCCCCCACGCCTGACGACGTGGTGCTGACCAAATGGCGCTACAGCGCCTTCCAGCGCTCCGACCTTGCCGAACGTATGAAGAGCTGGAACCGTGATCAGATCATCGTCGGCGGCGTTTATGCCCATATAGGGTGTATGATGACGGCAGTGGAAGCCTTTATGAAGGACATCCAGCCGTTCATGATCGGTGATGGCGTTGCCGATTTTTCCGAGGCGGAGCATCGCATGGCGCTGCAATATGTGGCCACACGCTGCGGCGTGGTGATCGATGCCGCAAGCCTTGTCGGCGCGGGAAAGGGCGACGATATCAGCGAATGGCTGAAAGCCCGCGTCGCGCAGATGGTGGAGGATGAGAGCGATATCGACCCCGACGAAAACCTGATCTTCTACGGGCTGGATTCCCTGCAGGTGATGAAGCTTGCCGGAGAGTTGAAGGAACGCGGCGTCACCGTCGGCTTCGATGAGCTTGCGCGTGTGCCCACGCTCTCCGCCTGGTGGACGCTGATCGACCAAAAGCGGCTCGCGGCCTGAGCGGACAAAAAAGATGACGCAACAGAGATTTACCGGGCGGCGCGTGCTGGTGACGGGTACGGCTCAGGGCATCGGCCGCCGCATCGCCGAACGTTTCATCGAGGAAGGGGCCGATCTCATCGGCCTCGACCTCCAGGCCAGAACGGCGGAAGCGCCCTTCCGCCAGATCGCACTCGACATCACCGATGCGGCGGCAGTGGAGACGGCCTGCAAGGCGATCGAGACCGAATGGGGCGGGCTCGACATTCTCGTCAATGCCGCCGGCATATTGCGGCTCGGCGACAGTGAAAGCCTGACGCCCGCAGACTGGAAGGCGTGCATGGATGTCAACGCTGCCGGGCCGTTCCATATGCTGAGACAGTGGAGCGCCACCTTCAAACGGCAGCGGCGCGGCGCAATCGTCAATATCGGCTCCAATGCCGCCGTCGTGCCGCGCATCGGCATGATGGCCTATTGCGCCTCCAAGGCGGCGCTGGTCAGCCTCAGCCATTGCGCCGCCCTCGAGCTTGCGCCCTATGGCGTGCGCTGCAACGTCGTTTCACCCGGGTCCACCGATACGCCGATGCTTGCCGGCATGTTGAGCGATCCTGCCGGCAAGGACCGGCTGGTCGCCGGCCTGCCCGAGCAGTTCAAGCTCGGCATTCCGCTCGGCAAGATCGCAAGGCCGGACGATATTGCCGATACCGTGCTGTTCCTCGCCTCCGATCAGGCCGGGCACGTGACGATGCAGCAGATCGTGGTTGATGGCGGTGCCACGCTTGCGGCTTGAATTCGAGCCGTTGGATTGAGAGTAAGGGACATGGACGTTGTAACGGCGTTTGATCACGACGCCATCTCCGGCGATCCACCCGAGGCCATCTGGCCTTGGCCGGACGACATATGCGGCTGCCATTGCCTTACCCTTCGTTTCAGCGCCGATGAGGGCTGCGGCGGCGAGGTCCCTCCCTTGCCGCCGCAGCTTTCAAGCGCCACGCAAAGACGCAAGGCGGAATTCATCGCGGGGCGCAGATGCGCTGCGGAAGCCATCCGCCGCCTGACCGGCCGTTCCATCTTTCCCGGTATGGGCGAGGACCGTGCGCCTCTCTGGCCTGAAGGGGTGATTGGCGCAATTTCCCACAGCCAGGGCACGGCGATTGCGCTTGTAGGCTGCTGTCGACAGTTTCGCGCTATCGGCGTCGATATCGAAAAACTGCTGACAGAGGAGGAGGCCCGCGATATCGCCCCACAACTCCTGACCGCAAATGAGCGCTACAACCTCGGCAACATTATCGATCCCGTCATCACCGGCTTGATTTTCTCAGCCAAGGAAAGCCTGTTCAAGGCGCTGTATCCCATGGTGGAAAAGCTGTTCTTTTTCGAGGCGGCCGAATTATCCCGCCTGGACGCAAATGGCTCGGGATCCTTGTGCCTGACGGCTGAACTCAGCGAGGAATGGCGGTGCGGAACGGAGGTTCCTTTCCGTTTCTGCCGCTTCGAGGGCCAGCTCCTCACCCGCGTGCTTATCCCGCATTGAGGGAAAAACAGCAGATTCATAACCGCGACAATCATATTTTAAACCTGTCTTCCCGTCATCCGAGTGAAACACTCGGAAGGTACGCAGCCTGTGGAATGATTCCAAACATTGAACGGTGGAGACACGATATGACCGACATCGATACGAGCAAATTGTCCTGGGACGAGTGGGACGAACTGCAGAACCCGCCGCCGGCCGAAACCGATTTCGACCGCGTGGTCGAAACCGCGATTTCCCGCCGCGGCTTTCTGGGCGGCGTGCTCGCCTTCGGTTCGGCCGCAGCCGCCATGGGCACGCTCGGCAACCTGATGAGCAGCACCTCGGCCGAAGCGCAGGAAGCCGCCGTCGGCCGTTTCCCCTTCAAGCCGGTTGCCGCCGCCACAGACCACACCATCCATGTGCCGGAAGGCTATAACTGGAAGCCGCTGGCGAAATGGGGCCAGCCGCTGTTCTCCAACGTTCCTGATCTCGACCCCGCAAAGGGCGCCAGCGTTGAAAATTCCGACAAGGTCTTCGGCGAAAATACCGACGGCATGGAACTCTTCGTGGTGGGCAACCACCAGCTGATCGCCGTCAATCATGAATATGTGAACCCGGAAACCAACCTGCCGCACGCCGAAAAAGGCAACCCGAAGACGGCCGACGACGTGAAGATCCTGCAGAACATGCAGGGCGTCACCGTCATGGAAGTCGCGGAAGACAAGGACGGCTGGAAAATCGTTCTCGACAGCCCTTTCAACCGCCGTATCCACCACAACACGCCGATGAAGCTTTCCGGCCCGGCCGCAGGCTCCGATCTCGTCAAGACCGCCGCCGACCCCAAGGGTGTCGACTGTCTCGGCACCTTCAACAATTGCGGCGCAGGCCGCACGCCCTGGGGCACCTACCTCACCTGCGAAGAGAACTTCAACGGCTATTTCGGCACCACCGACGCCGCCTTCAAGCTGCCTGACGATTACAAGCGTTACGGCATCGTCGCCGAGACCCGCTACGCCTATGAGAAGTTCGACGCCCGTTTCGACGTTGCCAAGAACCCCAATGAACCACGCCGCGCCGGTTACGTGGTCGAGATCGATCCCTCGGACGCCAAGTCCACGCCGATCAAGCGCACCGCGCTTGGCCGCATCAAGCATGAAAACGCCGCCGTGGTGATCGCCCGTGACGGCCGTGTCGTCGTTTACATGGGTGACGACGAGCGCGGCGAGTTCCTCTACAAATTCGTCTCCAGCGGCATCTACGTGCCGGGCGGCGACACCTCCAAGCTGCTGGACGAAGGCACGCTTTACGTCGCGAAGTTCTCCGATGACGGTGCCGGCGAGTGGCTTGCCCTGACGCCGGAAACCACGGGCATGAAGATCGACGAAATCTGCGTCTTCACCCGCCAGGCCGCTTCCAAGGTGGGCGCGACGACCATGGACCGCCCGGAATGGGTCGCCATCAACCCCGTCGCCATCGAAGCCTATTGCGCGCTGACCAACAACAGCCGCCGCGGCGAAATGAAGGACGGCAAGCTGCGCGCCAATGCCGGCGGCGACGCCATGGCGATCAATGCCGCCAACCCGCGCGAGAAGAACGAATACGGCCAGATCGTGCGCTGGTATCCGGAAAATGATGACCATGCGGACGGCAAGTTCAAGTGGGACCTGTTCTGCATGGCCGGTAACCCCGCCGTCCACAAGGACGCCTATGCCGGCTCCCCGAACATCAACGAAGGCAACATGTTCAATTCGCCTGACGGCATGATGTTCGACTCGACCGGCCTGCTCTGGATCCAGACCGATGGCGAGGACACCAATGAAGGCAACTTCGCCGGCCAGGGCAACAACCAGATGCTGGCGGGCGACCCGGCCACTGGCCGCATTGAGCGCTTCCTGACTGCGCCGAAGGGTTCCGAAGTCACCGGCCAGACCTGGTCCGCCGACAAGCGCACCCACTTCGTCGGCATCCAGCACCCCGACGCCCCCTTCCCGGACGGTGAAGGCAAGCTGCCCCGCTCGACCGTCATCGCCATCAAGCGCGACGACAATGTGAAGATCGGCTGACGCACAGGCATGAACGGAACCGGATCGCGAGGGAATTGCCATCCGGTTTCACGATAAATCGCCGCGTGCCCGAAAGGACACGCGGCGTTTTGCCTGTGTTCGTGATGGACGTTCGGATATCGTCGTATGGCGCAGATTTATCCACCTTTCGCAAGAACCTGCATGGCAGGGCTCGCCGGCCAGGTGTAGATGTAGATTATCTCCACCTGCTTGTTGGGCCTCTCTTGGATCAGATACTCGCCATTCGAACATTTGTCCGCGTCGCCGAAGCCGGGTCCTTCGCCAAGGCGGCGGATATGCTGAACCTTCCTCGGTCCTCAGTCAGCAAGCTGGTGCAGGATCTCGAGGCACATCTCAAAACAAAGCTCGTGGAGCGCACCACGCGGTCGGTCACGATGACCACGGAGGGCGTCGCCTATCACGAACGCGCGCTGAAGCTCCTCGCCGATCTCGATGACATGGACGGCACTGTTGCCGGCTCCCGCAGCACACCCAAAGGAAAGCTGCGCGTCGACATCGGATCTGTGCTGGCAAACCGGATCCTCATCCCGGCACTTTCGGATTTTCAGCGCCATTATCCGGAAATCGATCTCATGCTCGGTGTCAGCGATCGCCCCGCCGATCTCGTCAGTGAGGGTATCGACTGCGTCATTCGCGGCGGGGCGCTGGGTGACTCATCGATGAAGGCGCGGAAGCTGTGCGAGCTGGACTACGTCATTTGCGCATCGCCCACCTATCTGGCTGGTCTGCAGTTGCCGGAGCGACCTGACGATATCGAGAAGCATCGGATCGTCTCCTACTTCTCCGCGTCATCTGGAAAGAGATTTCCATTGCGTTTTCAGCGCGGCGAAGAGCGAAGCGAGTATCTCCCGGCCTCTGGCGGCGTTTCCGTCAACGAGAGTACCGCGCATCTGAACGCGCTGCTGTCGGGACTGGGAATTGGCCAAAGCTTCGGATTTCTCGCGCGGCCCCATTTCAAGAGCGGGGCGCTGGTTGAACTTCTGCCCGACTGGAAGCCGGACAATCATCCCCTTCATCTCGTCTATCCCGCTGATCGTTTCCCAAATCCGCGGCTACGCGCCTTCACGGAATGGGCAGCGAAGGTGTTCGAAGCGGTCGACGCACGGCGCGATGTGACGGCGACTATCCATCCAGATGGATAATGTCTCCATCCTGAGCGGCTTCTCTCCACCGGGCTGACGAACTAACTTCTCCTCATCGGACGGTGACGAGGCCAATGGCCAGCGCCACATCCCGAGCAAATTCAGAACTTCAACAGGCCGTGCATTCGGGCTGAACCATTTCGCGCGCCCAAGCATCAGGAGAGTTAACATGGCCAACAGGCTTCAAAACAAGATCGCCGTCATCACCGGAGCAACCAGCGGCATCGGTCTTTCGACGGCCAAGTTGTTCGCTGCCGAAGGCGCACGCGTCTATATCACAGGCCGCCGCAAGGCCGCTCTGGACGAGGCGGTGGCAGAAATAGGACAGGGCGCGGTCGGCGTACAGGCGGACTCCTCAAGCAACGCTGACCTCGACAAGCTGTTCGCCCAGGTGAAGGCGGAACAGGGCCGCCTTGACGCCCTCATCGTCAATGCAGGTGGCGGCACCATGCTGCCGCTCGGCCAGATCACCGAGGAGCAGATTGACGACACCTTTGGCCGCAACGTGAAAGCTGTGATCCTGACCGTGCAGGCGGCACTTCCGCTGATGGGCAAGGGCTCGTCCATCGTGCTGACGGGTTCGACTGCCGGCACCGAAGGCACGGCTGCCTTTTCCGTCTATTCCGCTTCCAAGGCCGCGGTGCGCAACCTGGCTCGTTCCTGGGCTCTCGACCTCAAGGGCACGGGCATCCGCGTCAACGTCATCTCGCCCGGCGCCACGCGCACACCAGGCCTCGTCGAACTTGCAGGCGACGACAAGGAACAGCAGCAGGGCCTGCTCGACTATCTCGCCTCTCGCATCCCTCTCGGTCGCGTCGGCGAAGCCGAGGAAATCGCCAAGGCGACGCTGTTCCTCGCCTCCGATGATGCGAGCTTCGTCAACGGCGCCGAGCTCTTCGCGGACGGCGGCCAGGCACAGGTTTAACGCTGAACCGCAGTGGCGGGTAGCCGCTCCGTTTCGAAACAAGAAATCAAGATGCGTGCTGCCGTCAATCGTCTGCACAGAGAGCCTCAGGACGTTCTTCAGACCGTCGAGCTGGCTTCTGGAATGACCAAATGCCGCGCTAAAATGCGCGGCGTTGCTCATGTTTGACGGCGTCCATGAAGCTCAAACCGTCGGGACACGCCGATCCCCTCCAGAAACGCCTCGTCGTGGCTGACGACCAGAATTGCGCCGTCATACGCTTTCAGGCCGGCCTCCACGATCGCGACGGAATCAAGATCGAGGTGATTGGTGGGTTCATCGAGTATGAGAAGCTGCGGCGGCTTCTGGTTGCCAAGGACGCAGGCAAGGCCGGCGCGCAGCATCTGGCCGCCAGACAAATGCCGCACATCCTGCAAACCGGCGTCGCCGCGAAACAGGAAGCGGGCAAGAGCGGCCCTGCAGGCGTTATCACTGGACCGCGGGTTGAGACGCATGAAATTGTCCCGGATGGATAGCCCGGGTCGCAGCAAGCTGACCTTCTGGTCCAGCAACGCGCAAGCAACCTCAACTCGGACCGAACCAGAAAATGGCGCGAGAGACCCGGTGATGACGGAAAGCAGCGTCGTCTTTCCCGAACCGTTCGGCCCCGCCACCGCAATCCGTTCCGGACCTGCAATCGCAAGCGACAGATCGGACAGGACAGGCGCATTGCGTTCGTAACCCGCAGTTACGTCTTCCAGCCGCAGAACCGTCTTTGACGCCACCAGTCCGGTGGACGGTATGGACAGCATGAATGGTTCAAGCACCTCAATGCGACCTCGCGCCTCTGCGACGTCTGCCTTGGCCTCCCCCGTCATTCGGCGCGCCGTGGCGGCGTTGTCACCGCTTGTCTGCTCCGCCCGCATGGCGCGCCCTCCGGCCGAAATTCTCGGTATTCCTCCTTCCGCCGCCTTCCTTTTGCCTGCACCATCGCGACGAGCCTGCCGCTCGGCCGTCTCCTGCGCCTTGCGCTCGACGGCGCTGAGCCGCTTCTCGGCCTCGGCCAGTTCATGCCTGGCATTGTCAAGCTCCAGTGCCTTGCGATCGCTGTAGTGGTTCCAGTTTCCGCCATAACGGCTGATACCGAGCGATGTCAGTTCAGCAATGCTGTCGACCGTTTCGAGCAATTCACGATCATGGCTGACAATGATTGCGCCGTGACGCCAGCCGCTCACAAGTTCGATCACTGCAGTCCGACCGTCACGATCGAGGTTGTTCGTGGGTTCGTCGAGGATCAGGAACTCCGGTGCATGATAGATTTGAGCGGCAAGCGCTGCACGGGTGCGCTGCCCGCCGGAGAGTCGGGCGAGCAGTGTCGTCGCGGGCATGGACAGGCCGAAGCGCGCGAGTGCCGCCTCGATATTCGTCTCAAGCATCCAATCAATATCGGCCAGTTCCTCCAACGTCGCGCCACCCGCCTGCGCCCGTTCAAGTACAGCGAGCGCATCACGCGCGCCAAAGAGATCGGCAATCGTCTCATCTTCGGCCACCTGGACGCTTTGACGCAGGATGTGGATACCCGATGGGGCAGAGACAGAACCCGAAGATGGTGTCAATTCGCCGGCGATCAGCTTCAAGAGCGTCGTCTTGCCGACGCCGTTACGACCGACCAGCCCGACACGCTCCGGGCCGAATACAATATTCAGATTGGTGAAAAGCGAACGACCGTCAGGCGTGAACCAGGACAGATTGGAGAGTGTGATAAAGTGGGTCATGGACAAGGTTTTCCCGCATGGCAAGGCAAAGTGGCGTTGCTATCGGGTTGAAATCCATTGTCGACCATCCTGTTGTTGCTGCGGACCGATGGAATGTAGCGTTTGAAAATGGGACATTCAAGGCCGCTTCAATAACGGCCTGCGCTCTTTTCAAGCATCGGCGGCTGACGGTCTTGTGTTCGCTCCACATCCGGCGTCAGAGGGCAATGATTTCGCCGACATGGTCATTCACGGGCACAGTTCAAACTTCTCCGGGGCCGCGAACCATGCGAGCAGACTTTTCAGTCAGGGGCATCAAAAAGCGAAAGATAGCGCTCGCCACTATCCGGAAACACGACCGCAATCGTCTTGCCGTTGTTTTCCGCGCGGCGGGAAAGCTCGATCGCGGCAAAGATGGCTGCACCGGATGAGGTTCCCACAAGGAAGCCCTCTTCTCTGGCCACCGCAAGCGCTGCCCGCCGCGCCTCTTCGGTGGTAACGGCAATGACTTCATCCACGACGCTCTTGTCGTAGGTCTCCGGCAAGGTCCCTTCCTCCACCTCGGTCACCTTGTGGACGCCTTCGATCGTGGAAGCGCCGGGGTTTTCGGGGGATGGAACGGACTGCGGTGTCGGCTCGGCAACAACGATCCTTATCTCCGGTTTTTGCGCCTTCAGGAAACGTCCGGCACCGGACACTGTGCCGCCCGTACCAACGGTGGCGACCAGGATATCGATGTCACCGTCGGTATCGCGCCAGATTTCCGGCCCGGTCGTCTCGAAATGAACCTGCGGGTTGGCATCATTGGAACGCTGGCCGGTATAAAATGCATCCGGATTTTCAGCTTTGATCCTGTCGATGATGCGATGGATGGCATCCGGCTGGAAGAGCTCCTCATTTTCGATCAGTTCGATCTCGGAGCCGAATTGCCTGAGGATGTTGATCTTGTCTTCGCTGATGGTATTGCGAAGATAAAATTTCGTGCGATAGCCGCGTGCGGAGGCAACCGCCGCAATTCCGATGCCTGTATTACCACTGGTCAAATCAAAAAGAAGATCGCCCGGCTTCAATCGGCCGCTCTTCTCAGCCTCACGTATGATGCACCAGGCGGTGCGGTCTTTGACACTGCCTGCGGGATTGAGGTACTCGATCTTGGCGAGAATGCGCGATTGGAGATTGTATTTCGTCCGAATTCTGGCGAGTTCCACCAGCGGCGTATTGCCGACGAGTTCTGTAAAATCCCGATAAATCCTGCCCAATTTCACTATCCTGTTTGCGCTGCGTGGATACCGAACAACAGGCTCTAATGCGTATCGCCCGTCGGACCGCATCTTTTGATCATGCTTCGGATTTTTCCTTCTGCGTTTGCGGTGCTATCCCCACGCCTCCATTTGGCGCTGGTGAGGCGCCGTTCACGGCGAAATCTCCAACGATACGGTCGTGATAGATACGGGGATTGTGTGAGGTTATCGTGCGGGCGTTTCGCCAGTGACGATCAAGACCATGGCTGCGTTTTGCGGCTGAGGCGCCAAGCGCATCGAAGAGGACAGTGGACGCATCCAGGATAAGGTTGCTGACGACAGTAACCGACTGGCTGACTTCCAGCTCCGCGTCACGGTTCGCAGATGCAATATGCTCCTCGTCTCCAGAGAGATTGGCATCATAGGCAGCCTGCAGGGCTTCTGCGGCCTTTAACACGATGGCGCCGGCGCTATAAGCCGCACCCCTGATCCGCCCCACGACCTGAAGCACCTGTGGGTCTTCAGAAAAACGCGCGGCGTTACTGCGTTGATAGACGCGTTTGCGCTCCGCAACATGGCGGGCGATCTCCAATGCGGCCGAGCGGCCGATCCCGGCAAGCGAGGCGAGATGGACGAGCTGGAAAAAGCCGCCAGAATAGCTGAAACGAAGTGCGCTTGGCTTGATGAGGTCCTCGGAAATCGCCACGTCGGTAAAACGCGCCGTGCCGCTTGCCGTCAGCGCCTGTCCGAAACCATCCCAGTCGTTGACGATCTCGACGCCTTCAGCCTTTGTGGGAACAAGCGCACCGACCGGTACACCATCACCATCAACGGCTCCAAGCGTGATCCAGTCGGCATAGAGCGAGCCGGTCGTATAATATTTCTCGCCATTCAGCCGCCAGCCGCCGCCATCCCGGGTGAGCTGGGTGGAATAGGTTCCAAGTTTGGCATCCCCGATTTCCGAAAAGCCGCTGCCAATGGTTTCGCCACGTCCGATCCGCTCCAGCCACGCATCCCGCCATGGCGAAGGTGGTGCATTCAGCAGATCCTCCGTAAAGCCGAGATGGCTGCGGTAAGCATTGGTGAGGTTGGGATCCGCCTGCGCGAGTTCAATGATCAAGCCAAAAAGCTCGGGAAGCGTCAGCCCCAGGCCGCCAAATTTCTCCGGCAGGCGCAATCTGGAAAAGCCGGCCTTTTTCAAAGCTTCATAGTCATCGAAACGAAGCTCGCGTTCCAGATCGTGTCGTATCGAATCTTCGCCAATTTCGGCAAAAATTCCCCGAAACCCCTCGGCGATCGCGTCAAAACGTTTGCTGGGCGCAGAACCCCAGGCATGGCTGGCATTGGTCATTGCAAATTCCTGTCTGTGGAGCAGTCTGGCGAACACCCGGCCGGGTCTAGGCGGCTGCCGCTTCGGCACCCTGTTCGAAGTCGTGTAAATGGAGCGCGATTTCGAACCCTCTGCGTTTCAGCCAGTGGGCCACGACCCTGGCGCGGGCGCCGAGCAGGTCATCCACCAGAATGACCCGGGCACCGCGCACCGCGATCGTTCGATAGGCGACACCGAGAAGCTGCCCGCCTTCCGACGAAATTGAGCCCTGCAGATGGGAAGTCTCGAACTCTTCCGGTGTGCGCACGTCCAGGAAATAGGTCGTTCGTGATGGGTCCTTCAACCATGTCTCGGCAGTCGGACGGTCGATGAAGAGCAGATCGTCATCCCTGGAAAAGGCCTTCAATCGCGCCTCTGCGATCTCTTTCGCGTCGGCGCTCACATGCGAATATGTTCGGGAGCGGCCTGTTTCCAGCTCAAATCCATCATCCGTCCAGCCGCGCGTCCCATCATGCAGGTAACTGACATCGTTTTCGACACCGGCGTCGATCAATGTCTGCGCGCCGAGAATTGCGCGGGGCAGGCCCGCGCAGGAGACGACGACCCTAGTTTTTGGCGAGGGAACGAGATCGGAAAAGCGCAGCAGGAGTTCCGCACCCGGCACACCGATCGCACCGGGCACATGTGCCTTTTCATATTCCGGCAATGTGCGCGTATCGAGGATGACAACATCCTCTCCGGCGTCCCGCCACGCCTTGAGCTCACGCGCAAAAACCACAGGCGTGTTTTTCTCGCTTCTCACCTTCTGAACGAAAGGAACGCCAGGAATATCGAATGTCGGCAACGCCTCAACGCCACCTTCGATCCATGCCGGGATTCCGCCACGCAGAAAATGAATGTTGGTCCAACCCTTGGCGGCAAGCCGTTCGGCTGCCTGCTCCGCGCTGCCTTTTCCATCATCCACCAGCACGGTGCGCACGACGGGGCGAGGAATGAAGCGATCGATTTCCGCCTCCAGCCTGTCAACCGGAAGGTTGGCGACAAATAGCGGTGAAGCATACCCCACGTCCTCGGCGGCACGGATATCCAGAACCGCAAGTTCCCTGCCATCCCGCAGCCATTCGATGAGACGATCTTTTGTTACAGCAAATACGGACATTGGGTTTTCTCCTGACAAATCCGGAATTTTCATGCGGGGTTTCAAGCGGTCGGATCGAGCCACAGATCGCCGAAACTCCAGTTCAGCCCCTGCCCGCCGGTGACATAGTTCCTGACCCGCTTGTGCGCCACGATCTGGCTTCCCGCCGCCACGAGATCGACGGAGGCGACGTCGTCATGGATGAGATGCTGGAACTTGCTCCAGGTTACCCAGCGTTTCTTCGGATCCGGTTCGATGGCGGCCGCTTCAAGAAGCGCATCCGCCTCTGGATTGGCGTAGTTTGCCGCATTGGAAAAGGGCAGCCCTATCTTGAAATTCTTGCTCCAGTAGGCGCGCTGGATGCCGAGCGACGGGTCGAAGGTATTGGAGAGGGATTCCACCACAAGATCAAAGGCGCGGTCGGTGTAGACAGTTTTCAGATAGGTTGGCAGGTCGTATTTGCGGATTTCAACGGCAATGCCGATCTTTTCAAGCTGGCTGCGAAGAACATCGGCATAGCCAGGTGTCAGATAGGAATTATACGTCAATCGTACTGGAAAACGCTTGCCGTCCTCCTTGCGCGGATATCCCGCCGCATCGAGTAACTTTTCCGCCTCTTTCGGGTCGTAGGCATATGGCTTGACCGAAGCATCATACCAGTTGGGAAGGGCCGTGCTGACGGGGCTGGGTGATATCTGCGCATAACCGAAGAGCGCCACATTGACGATCTCGTCGAGGTTGATTGCCTTCGCAATGGCCAGGCGAACATCTTTCTTGCGGAAGATTTCGTTATCATAATTGAAGAACAACTGCTGCTGCGGACCCGCATAGGCATAGGTGTTCGTATCCAGAACGAGATCGGGGTTCTGCTTCAGCCGTTCGAGATCCGCCAGCGGCACGGGGTTGTCGCCAAGATCGACTTCCCCCGTCTCCAGCGCCACTGCCCGCGCAGCCGGGTCGGTGATGATGCGCAGGATGATGCGATCAAGATAGGGTTTGCCGGCATCCCAATAATCGGGATTTCGATCGAAGATCAGATGGCTCCCCGGCGTCCATTCGGTCAGTTTGAAGGGGCCGGTGCCAATAGCAGTCTGCAGCGTCTGGCCATCGGCGGGCTTCAGCTTTTCGAAAATATGCTTCGGCACGATCGGCGATTCCGAACTCGATTGCGCAGCAATCAGGAACGGTGCGGGTTTGGACAGAACGATAATGGCAGTGAGGGGATCCGGCGTCTCCACCGCCTGAACGTTCTGGTAGGTTATGCGGCCGCGTGGATGCGCTTCTTTCAGGCGGAAGATCGAAAAGGCAACGTCTTCCGATGTAAAATCTTTGCCGTCATGCCATTTCACATTTGGCCTGAGTTTGAACGTATAACGCAGATGGTCATCGGAAACGGACCATTCCGTTGCCAGCAAGGGCCGCGGCTTGAGGTCGAAATCGAATGTGAGGAGGCCTTCAACAATCTTTGGGCCGATCGCCTGCCCCGTGCCTGACGATGTGTTGATGGCGAAAAGCGCGTTGCCGGGATCGACACGATAAAGCAGCCTGAGCGTGCCGCCGGAGACGGGCCGGCTCGCATCGCCACCCGCTGCGAAGACCGAACCAGGCAGGGCCGTTCCTGCCGTTGCCAAAAGAAGCATTTTATTGAACTGCCGGCGTCCGATCGTCATGAAAATCCCCGTTGGAAAACGTCGTTTCGATGACGAAAGCATCGGGGCAATGCAGCGCATTCCTAAGGATAAAATTCTTCCTCCTTGCCGAAGAAATCATTCCTTGCGGAATTATATTTCAATACTTACGCAAGCAGGCACCAAAACTCGCGCTGAATTGCCCCATCCATCGGGATCTTCGTTGCGCATCCGGAGCAGATGGTGGAATGCGAAGAAATCTCGCCGGCGTTTGTTTCAGCATTCCCGTGGAAATGTTGTTTCATCTCAAAATCGCGATTGAGAAGGACATTGCTCGGCAGATGCCTCGGCCGGCCATATCAAATCACAGGAATTTGCCACCTTTCTGATCCGCACATTCGAGCCCGACCCTTCCACCCCCAATTATGGAGTTTCATCCTATGACCCCGCCCAGTCCGATTACCAAACTGGAAATCCCACAGCAGCGCGTCGAGGCCCGTTATGGAACGCAGGCCGATTTTTCTCCGCCTTTCTGGAATGACACCATCGACGCCTTGCTGAACCATCGCACCGCCCGCGCCTATCTGCCCAAAGCTCTGCCGGAGGGCAGCCTGGAGCTTCTGGTCGCCGCCGCGCAATCAGCGCCCACATCATCCAATCTTCAGGCGTGGAGTGTGGTTGCGGTGCAGGACAAGGAGCGCAAGGCACGACTGGCGGGTTTCACCGGCGGCAACGCCCATATAAAGGATGCCCCCCTTTTCCTCATCTGGCTTATCGACCTGAAGCGGCTGCGCACGGTCGCTTCACGCCAGGGGAATGAGGGCGAAGGACTGGATTACCTGGAAAGCTTCCTGATCGGCGCCATCGACGCTGCATTGGCAGCGCAGAACGCTGTAGCCGCAATTGATTCAGTCGGCCTGGGCTCCTGCTACGTCGGCGGCATCCGCAACAGGCCGGAGGACGTGGCCCGCGAACTCAACCTACCTGCCGAGACGGTTGCCGTCTTCGGCCTGACGGTCGGCTATCCTGACCCGGCGGTAAAAACAGATGTCAAACCGCGCTTGTCACAATCATCCATTCTGTTTCATGAAACCTATTCGGAACCCGCCCACGATGACCTCAATTCTTATGATGAGGTATTAAAGGTGTTTCAGGAAAAACAGGGCCTGCCCCAAAATGGCTGGACAGGGCCCATTGCCCAGCGTGTGGAGAACGCCGCCGCGCTGAAGGGCCGTGCGGAACTGAGCCGGACGCTGCGTCGCCTCGGTTTCGCTATCAAATAAATTCAATTGCGGCTGACGGTATAACGAAGGCGCGCCCTTGCCCCGGCAATACGAGGCGCGGGCCCGGGCGGCGCAATCTCTCCCGAAATCACCGGTTTCGGGAACTTATTTTCTATAAAATTAGTAGATATAGAATGACCGGTCTTCCTTTGCCCCGCTCGAAGGCCTTACGATCCGTTCAGAATGCTCCTGAACGCATCCTGCCACCGTCCTCAACCGCCGCCGAAACCGCCGAACCAATCACCACACCAATATCTCCGTAAATCCGGAGCGTAAAAAGACAGGACGAGAAACGACAGATGCCACGTTATGTTATCATTGGCGCCGGCGCGGTGGGCGCGAGCCTTGCAGCACAGTTTGCACTTTCCGGCATTGATTATGCACTTTTCGGGCGGGGAGCCCAGATAAGCCATATCAGGCAGCATGGCCTCACCTTTCAACGACCCGCACAGACGCGGCAGATCGATCTGAAGGTCTTCGACCTGACGGATCTTCCGGAATTGAGACGGGATGACATCCTCCTGCTCACCGTGAAGGCTCAGGATGCCATAAGCGCACTCGCCTTCTGGTCCTGGCAGAACGTCTCCAACACGCCGGCACCGGCGGCTGCACAGCTGCCTATAGTGACTTTTCAAAATGGACTGGCGACTGAAGCCAATGCCCTGAGAACATTCTCCAGGGTGTATGGCGCAAGCATTCTGACACCGGCGCGGTTCACAGAAACCGGAAAGGTGGTGGTTGGCGGCGAGCCGCAACTGGGCATCGTGACGGTCGGGCGTTTTCCGCTCGGACAGGATGACGTGACGACGCAGTTCACGGCAGACCTCAACAGGGCGGGATATCTTGCCGAGGCAAGCGACGATATCCGCCGCTGGAAAGCAGCAAAGCTCCTTCACAACGTTCGCAACGTCCTCGAACTGTTCGACGGCCCGGCCGATCTGAACGACAAGATCAGCGCGGCGCTGGTGGATGAAGCCCGCCATGTGCTCGACGCGGCAGGTTACACCCTCGCCTCGCCCTCCGAGCGAACCGTAGACATCTCGAACTGGCGAGTAGCGCCGAACAGCGGCATTCACCCGGGCCAGCAATCGACGTGGCAGAGTTTCAGGCGCGGAGCCTCAAGTGAGGTGGATTTCCTCAACGGAGAGATCGTGTTGCTCGGCCGGCTTCACAATGTGCCAACGCCGTATAACGACGCTGTTCAGACGCTGGCCGGCAAACTGGCGCAACAGGGCGGGTTTTTAAAGCCGCTGCCGCTCGATGCAATCACGTCGCTCATCGCCGGCCCGGACCGGCCGGCGCAGCCCAATCCCGCCAGCCCTTCGTGACCGGCGGCCTCAAGCAGTGCGATTTATCAAACGACAGTGTGAAACGATATAATGAGAGAAGCCATATCAGACCATATACTCACCGCCGCCGGCACGCTCTTCTATCGCGAAGGCATCCGGGCTGTCGGCATCGATCGGATCATCGAGGAAGCGAATGTCGCGAAGGCGACGCTCTACCGGCATTTCCCTTCGAAGGATCATCTTGTTGCAGCCTATCTGGAAGCGCGTCATGAGCGGGTGATCCACGCGCTTCAGAACGTCGTGGATGCGGACATGGCTCCGAAGGAGCAGATCCGGCTGATTTTCGAGCAACTCCACGAAAAGGCCGACAGCCCGGATTTTCGCGGCTGCGCCTTCGCTCTTGCGGTTGCCGAACATGGCGAATCCGAGCGGGTCGTGTTCGTTGCGCGTACCCATAAGGCGAAGGTCAGGGACCTGTTCGCCGCTATCCTGGCGAGGGCCGGCAGCACAGTGGAGATCGCCGCCGCCCATCTCTCACTTCTCTACGAAGGGGCGCTGGCGACCGTCGCGGTTGGACGCGACCCCAAGGCGGTGCTGATCGCGCGTGACTGCGCTCTCTCCGTTTTCGCCACGGCCGCCGCCTCCACCGATCAACCGAACTGAAAGCAGCAGACAATGACAAAGACGATCGATTATTTCTTCAGCATCGGCTCACCCTGGGCCTTCATTGGTGTTGAACCCTTTGCCGCCCTGGCGAAACAGCAGGGCGCCACTATCCGCCCTCACCTTATTCCGCTGATCGAGGAAAACGGTGGCATTTACTCGAAAAATCGCCCGGAGGCCAGACGCGCCTACTGGATCACGGATCTGAAGCGGTGGGCGGCATTGCGCGGAAAAGTGCTCAATTTCGACAATCGCGCTGCGCTCTCGGATCCGTCCCCGGCAGGCCTGATGGTTGCGGCGGCAATCGAAACCGGTGAAGACTGGCTGAAGCTTGCAGTTGCACTGCAGGAGGCTTTCTGGGTCCGCCGTGAAGACATCGGCAATGCTGACATCCGCCAGGCCATCGCGACGGCTGCAGGCTTCGATGCTGTAGCCCTCGATGAACATGGCAAAAGCGACGCGGTTGCTGTCTTACAGAAGGCGAGCTTCGAAGCTGCCAGGGCCGCCGGTGTGTTCGGGGTTCCGACCTATCGCTATCAGGATGAACTCTACTGGGGGCAGGACAGCCTTCCGTTCCTCGAGCGTCATCTCAGGGGCGAAAAACTGGCCGCCTGATGTTCACTGCCAGATGGCGTCGCCGGCCGCGCGCCTCGCCCTCAAGGTTTGTAAGTCTGTCGCAGCGTTTTGCGACCCGCCTACACGGAATGTTTTATGCCTGACCTGTCTCCTTCTCTCATCCGATCCCTGCGAGACCTCCTCGGGGAGCGTCTTTCAACGTCGCCGACACTGCGCGAGCAGCACGGGCGCGGCGAGGCGCATCACGCAGCCGCCTTTCCCGATGCGGTCGCTTTCGCGGAAACCACCTCCGAAGTGTCCGAGATCGTGCGGCTATGTGCGGCGGAAAGCGTGCCCGTCATCGCTTTTGGCGCCGGCACTTCGCTGGAAGGGCATCTGACAGCCGTCAATGGCGGGGTCTCGATCGACCTTTCACGCATGTCGAAAATCACCCGTATCGGCAGTGAAGATCTGGATTGTACGGTCGAGGCCGGGGTAACGCGGGAGCAGTTGAACACATATCTGCGAGACATGGGACTGTTCTTTCCCATCGATCCCGGCGCAAACGCTTCGATTGGCGGCATGGCTGCAACCCGCGCTTCCGGCACCAACGCCGTCCGCTACGGAACAATGCGTGAAAACGTACTGGGCCTGACCGTGGTGCTGCCGACCGGCCAGGTTATCAAAACCGGCGGTCGCGCCAGAAAGTCTTCTGCCGGATACGACCTGACGCGGCTTTTCGTGGGTTCGGAAGGAACGCTGGGGATCATCACCGAAATAACCCTTCGCCTCTATGGAATACCCGAAACCATCTCGGCGGCGCTCTGCTCTTTCGAGAACGTCGAACAGGCAGTCGCGGCGGCCATTCAGGTCGTGCAACTCGGCATTCCCGTCGCCCGCATGGAGCTCATGGACCGTGGCCTGATCACGGCCGTCAATGCCTATTCCGGGCTGGAGCTGAAGATCGAGGACACATTGGCTTTCGAGTTTCACGGCTCGCCCGCCGGCGTTCAGGAGCAGGTCGATATGGTGTCCGCCATTGTGGAAGACCATGGCGGCAAGGATTTCGAGTGGGCCAACGCCCCCGAAGAACGCAATCGCCTCTGGAAAGCGCGCCACAACGCGTTTTATGCTGTCGTATCGCAAAGGCCAAACGCCAAAGGCTGGTCTTCGGATGTCTGTGTTCCGGTCTCGCAGCTCAGCAACTGCATATTGAAGACCCGCGAGCTCCTGCAGGATTGCAGCGTACCGGCTGCCATTCTCGGCCATGTCGGCGATGGCAATTATCATGTCGTCTTCGCGGTCGATCCCGGCAATGCGGAAGAGCTAGGCGAGGTGGCGGCCATCAACAAGAAGATGGTGCAATACGCCCTCTCGGTCGGCGGCACCTCGACCGGCGAACATGGCGTGGGCACCG
Source organism: Agrobacterium sp. CMT1 (assembly GCF_037203725.1). Lineage (NCBI taxonomy): Bacteria > Pseudomonadati > Pseudomonadota > Alphaproteobacteria > Hyphomicrobiales > Rhizobiaceae > Agrobacterium > Agrobacterium sp. CMT1. Next base: position 599,007 of record NZ_JBBCAR010000007.1, on the reverse strand, counting down.
GCAAGATCGCCTACCTGCGTGAAGAACATGGTGACGCGGTCGATCTTATGGCGCTCATCAAACATGCAGTCGATCCAGCCGGCATCATGAATCCCGGCAAAATCCTGCCGAGATAGAATGTTACTTTGCGATCCGCGACCGCTGGGGCGACACGATGAATTCCTTCAAGACTCACAGTTCTCACTGGGGGGCCTTCTCCGGGCGGCTCACAAATGGGCGACTGGAGATAAAGCCTCACTCCGGCGACCCCCATCCATCTCCGCTACTGGGTAATCTTCCGGCGATCGCCGACAGCCCCGTCCGCATCCGACGGCCCGCTGTCCGGCGGGGGTGGCTTGAGCGCGAAACCGACCATGCACAGCGGCGGGGCGCTGACGACTATGTCGAGGTCAGCTGGGCCGAAGCGACGACACTGGTCGCCGACGAACTGAGGCGGGTCTACGACAGTCACGGTCCAAGCGCCGTGTTCGGCGGCTCCTATGGCTGGTCCAGCGCCGGTCGCTTTCATCACGCGCAAAGCCAGATCCACCGCTTCTTGAATGTCCTCGGCGGATATGTCCGGTCGGTCAACACCTATAGTTCCGGTGCGGCCATGGTCATAATCCCCCATGTCCTGGGCCCTTATGACAGCTTCGACCGAAAGAGCGTGACCTGGGATGCCATCGAACGCAGCAGCGAGTTGGTGCTCGCCTTTGGCGGGATGGCGATCAAGAATGCCGATGTCCACGGCGGAGGGATCAGTACGCACACGGTCCGGCAAAAACTTGCCGGCGCGAAGGCTCGCGGTGCGCATTTCACATTCATCAGCCCTCTGGCAGACGATTTCCTCGCTGAGGCGGATGCCGAGTGGCTTCCCATCATCCCGGGTACCGACGTGGCGATGATGCTCGGGCTGGCGCACGTCCTCGTTACGGAAGGGCTGCACGACCGGACGTTTCTGGAGCGTTATACGGTCGGATATGACCGGTTCGAAAACTATCTTCTCGGCAGGGAGGACGGCCAGCACAAGAGCCCGGAATGGGCGGCCGAAATCTGCAACATCGCGCCGGACACGATACGCAAGCTGGCGCGCAGGATGGCCGGTTCGAGAACCCTGATCACCGTCAGTCATTCGCTGCAGCGGGCCGATTACGGAGAGCAGCCGGTGTGGATGGGCATTGTGCTTGCCGCCATGCTCGGCCAGATCGGATCGGACGGCGGCGGATTTTCTTATTCCCTTGGCGCGCTGGGCAATATCGGCAAGAACCTGCTCGCCGTTCCCCTGCCAACGCTGCAGCAATTCAAAAACCCTGTGCCGGACTACATTCCCTGCGCACGCATCTCCGATATGCTGCTCAATCCCGGCGCCGAGTTCCATTACAACGGGCGCACGCTTCTTTATCCTGACATCCGGCTTGTCTATTGGGCGGGCGGCAATCCATTTCACCATCATCAGGATATCAACCGGTTGCGAGCCGCTTTCAGGCGGCCGGAAACGATCATCGTCCACGAGTCCGCCTGGACCTCCACCGCCAGACACGCCGATATCGTGCTGCCCGCCACGACCACGCTTGAGCGTGACGACATCGGCGCCGCCGATCGCGATCCGCTGATGATCGCCATGAAGCGCCTGATCGCCCCCGTCGCCGAAGCACGCGACGATTACGAAATATTCGCCGGCATTGCCCGCGAACTCGGCAGGTTCGAGGCCTTCACCGAAAACCGCAGCAGCGGAGAATGGCTTGCCTTTCTATACGAAACGACCCGTCAGGCACTTGCCGCGTCGGGCCATGAGGCGCCGGACTTTGAAACCTTCTGGGAACGCGGAGAACTGTCCCTTCCAGTCAAGCCGGACGACGGTGGACCGGCGCGCGCTTTCCTTGAGAATCCCGCCACGAAACCGCTGGCGACCCCCTCAGGAAAGATCGAGATTTTTTCCGGGACCGTCGAGGGTTTCGGTTATGATGACTGCAAGGGTCATCCGCGCTGGTATCCACCCAGAATGGAAACTCCAGACGATGCGCAACTCTATCCGCTGCATCTCGTCTGCAATCAACCATATCAACGCCTGCACAGTCAGCTGGATTATGGCGATTTCAGCCGTTCCACCAAGATCATGGACAGGGAGCCCGTCCGTATCCATCCAGCCGACGCCTCGGCCCGTGGAATATCTGACGGCGATGTCGTGAGGCTTTTTAATCAGCGCGGCAGCTGCCTGGCGGGCGCCCTTCTCAGTGAAGACGTCATGCCGGGGGTAATGCAGCTCGCTACCGGCGCCTGGTTCGAACCAGAGGATCCAACTGCCGAAAACTCGATATGCATCCACGGAAATCCAAATATTCTGACCCGCGATATCGGCACATCGAAACTGTCGCAGGCATCGACCGGCCAGATCGCGAAGGTGGAGATCGAGCGCTTCACCGGGGCTCTGCCGCCCGTGACAATTTTCCAGGCCATGCGATTTGTATCGCCAGACCAGGTCGGCCCAGACGCCGAGCCGTCGTCACTCCACGCCGGAACCCCGCATTCCAAGGGGCCCTGAAACACCAATCCAAACAGCCGCCGAAATGACGATAAAATAATTCACTAAATCCATAGAAAAAGAATAACCAGTCTTTCTCCCCCACGCCTGACTGCTAGGTTAAGGGCAAGACGGACAGCGCAGAAGGGGATCGCGCCATGACTGGAATATGTAGAAGCGGGCGCGCTCCTCTGCCACGCAGGTTCTCGGGAACCGCTCGCTAGCGTCGCGTCGCCCAATCAGGCCACCAATGAATTTAAACATCTCCTGCTCGGCCGAGAGGCCGGCGCGGCAACGGTTTGACATGCGTTTGAGCAGCCACCGCAGAAGCACGCGCATCCCAGGAGATGCCGAAATTGCAACGAAAAACTTTGGAATTTTCAGGATCATACAATGACAAAGCGTCCTTTCTCATCGTCTCTTTCGCGTCGTCGGCTGCTTCTTACGGCTTCGCTCGCTGTTTCCGCCTCGTTGTTTTTATCGACGGCTGCACCTTTGAGTGCTGTGGCCGCAGACACGCCACATGATGGCGGTGACATCACGTTTCTGATCGATTCCCTGGGCGACACGTGGATCCCCAACAACAGCGCGATCTCCAGTTTCCAGGGCCACATATGGGGTCATGTCACGGATAAGCTGCTGTACGTCGATGCCGAAGGCAAGGTCAGCCCGTGGATTGCCGAGCGCTGGGAGCAGAACGACACCGCGACGGAGTTCACCCTCCACCTCAAAAGCGGCGTGACTTTCTCCGATGGCGAACCGCTGGATGCCAAGGCCGTAGTTGCCAATCTCGACATCTGGTATGCCGGCCGCAAGAACGAGGGCATCAACCCGATCGGCCTCTTCCCCAAGACCTATGATCACGCCGAAGCGGTTGATGCGACGACGGTCAAGGTTTTCTTCAAGAAGCCCACGCTCGGATTCATTCCGACGCTTGGCTACCACGGCTCCATCCTGATCTCTCCCAAGACCATTGCCCAGCCTGCCGGCCAGCAGGCGGACCTCAGCAAGACCGCCGGCAGCGGACCCTATGTGGTGGAGTCCTGGAAAGAGGGCGACCACGTCACCCTGGTCAAGCGCAAGGACTATAATTGGGGTCCCGCCGCAGTCGGCCACACCGGCCCCGCCTATCTCGATACCATCACCTACAAGCTGGTCTCTGAGCCATCCCTTCGCGTCGCCTCCGTTCAGTCCGGTCAGGCGGATGTCGCGTACAACGCCTCGCCCCAGGAACTGAAATCGCTCAAAGAGGAAGGCTTCACCATCGCGACCCCGCGTTATCTCGGCTTCGTCAACGGCTGGGCCGTCAACACCAAGCTTCAGCCCTATGATGATGTGAAGGTGCGTCAGGCACTTCAGGCAGGCATCAACCGTCAGGAAATCATCGACACAGTCTATACGCAGGACTGGAAGCTCGCGATGTCCTTCATCCAGAGCAACGTCCCGGGAGCCACGGATCACAGCGATCTCCTCGCCTACAACCCGGACAAGTCGGAAAAGCTTCTGGACGAAGCCGGATGGGTCAAGGGTGCGGACGGCGTTCGCGTGAAGGACGGCAAGCCGCTGGAATTGACGATCCATTCCAATCCTTATCTGGCAACCTCGAAATCAGTCGATGAGCTGATTGCCCAGCAGCTCGGCAGGCTTGGATGGAAGGTCAATATCAGGGCTTATGATGTCGTGACCTTTGGCGAGAAGGTCAAATTCGGTGGAGCCGCCGTTCCGACATATGAAGTCACCCGCAGCTTCATCGACGCCGGTACGGTCGCAAGCATCCTGACCAACGCCAATAATGGCGAGAACTGGTTTGCGCTGGACGAGCGTGATGCGACGCTCAACGACCTGCGCGACAAGATCGCTGGTGCAGGTTCCGTCGAGGATCGGAAGCCTCTGCTCGATGGCCTGCAAAAATACGTGCTGGAACAGGGCTACTTCATCCCGCGCACGCAAATCGTTCAGCGCATTTACGTGCAATCGCCGAAGCTGAAGGGCGAAGTCTATAACGGCGTCGCTTATGCCAGCTATTACACAGCGTTCATTGCCGAATGACGCCAGCACCCACCGAGTAACGTCAAGGAGGTGACGGCATGAGCAATGCCTACCTAACCTACGCCGCAAAGCGGCTCGGCCAGGCGATCGTCGTCATCCTTCTGGCCTATGTCTTCACCTTCGTGGTCGTCAGCGTCCTGCCTGGCGACCCGATCACCAGCGTTCTGCGCAACCCGCAGAACGGCTTTACCGAGCAGGAGATCGCCGAAATCATTGCGGCACAGGGGCTGGACCAGCCGATCATCGTGCAGCTCTGGCATTCCCTGTCGGCCTTCCTGACAGGCGATCTGGGCATCTCGATGCGCTCCAACCGACCGGTCTCGACGCTCATCGCCGAGGTGCTGCCATCGACGCTGGTCTTGGCCACCGCCGGGCTGACTGTGGCGCTGATCCTCGCCTTTGCGGTCGCCTACGGCACGCAGGTCGTGCCGAAGCGTTACGGACAGGGATTGCTGCGCGCCTTCCCTTCCCTGTTCCTGTCGACACCCAATTTCGTCATCGGCCTGTTTCTGATCCACCTTTTCGGTTTTCAGCTCAGGCTGTTCCGGGTCATCGAACCCGACAGTTTCTGGGCCACGCTGTTTGCGGCGATCACCATCGGCATACCGTTTTCCGCACAGATTGCGGAGGTCCTGATCGCCAATCTCGATCATGAGGCAGAGCAGGATTACGCAGCGGTTGCCCGCAGTCGCGGCATCGGGCCAAGACGGCTTTTCACAACACATCTCCTCAAGCCTGCTTCCTTGCCCGTGGTGACGGTTATCGCCCTCACCGTCGGCGAACTTCTGGGCAACTCGCTGATTACGGAGACGGTATTCGGCCGCACCGGTATCGGCAGTCTCGTCCAGCGTTCCGTCAGCACTCAGGATCTGCCGGTCCTGCAGGCGATCGTCTCGCTGGGGGCCGTGGTGTTCGTCGTCGTCAACCTCATCGCCGATCTCCTCTATCCGCTGCTCGATCCAAGGGTGAAAATTATCGTTGGCCGAAAACGCCGCCTGTCGACGATCGACGACACGTCGCTTGGCCTTGAAACGGGGGCCAAACCATGAGCCTTATTTCCAGCCCGGCTTCCATCAGCAATCCGTTGGAGAGACTCAAAACTCTCAACATAACTGCAACGGTCGCCCTCTCCCTGCTTGTCATCGCAATCGTCGTCGCCTGGTCGATCGCACCGCAGTTTTTCACCACCCAAAGCCCGATCAACGGCGTCCCGGCTGACAAGCTTCTTGCGCCAAGTTTTGCCCATTGGTTCGGCACGGATCATCTCGGGCGCGATCTCTATACAAGGGTCGTTTATGGCACCGCTTCATCTGTATCGAGCGCTTTGGTCGCTGTCGTCATCGGCGTCGTCATCGGCGGTGTGATCGGTCTGCTTGCCGGATTTTTCGGCGGCTGGGTGGATATCGTCTTTGCACGTTTTGTCGACGTGCTGTTATCCATCCCGAAGTTCCTGCTGGCGGTCATCATCGTCACCGCAATCGGCTTCGAGACAATCAACGCCGCCATTGCGACAGGCATATCGGCGATCGCCTTCTTCGCCCGTGTGGCGCGCTCAGAGGTCATCAAGACGCGTCAGGCGACCTTCGTGGAGGCGTCGTTTCTCTCGGGTGGCTCACGCGGCTACATCGTTCTGAGACATGTGCTGCCAAACGCATCCCGCTCGATGTTGCCGCTGGCCGTCCTGCAATTCGGCGAGTCCATTCTCGTCATCGCCAGCCTCGCCTTCCTCGGCTACGGCGATCCGCCGCCCTCTTCCGACTGGGGCCTGCTGATCTCGATCGGCAAGGACTACCTCAAATGGCCCTGGCTCGTTTATGCGCCCGCGTTCGTTACGATCGTGACCGTCCTCTCTGTCAACAGGATCAGCCGATGGCTTCGCAAATCGCATTGAAAACAGCGCCGACCCCTCCCCGGATAGTGGCAGAGGCTCCGCAGCCCGCCATACCCCTGCTCGGCGTTGAAAATCTTGCCGTGTCCTACGGGCGGCAGGAGGTCGTGCACGGTGTCAGCTTCGAGCTTGGGCGTGGCGAAAGCCTTGCGCTGATCGGAGAATCCGGTTCGGGAAAGTCGACCATCGCAAAGGCTGTACTAAGACTGCTTCCCAACGGCGCAAACGCCACGGGCCGGGTCGTTTTCGACAGGCAGGACATTCTGGCATTGCCGGAACGGCGCTTCAGGCCTTTTCGTGGCCGCGAAATCGGCTTCGTGCCGCAGGATCCGGGCAACTCTCTCAATCCTGTGAGAACAATCGGCGCGCAGGCGCTGGAGGCGGCAGCGCTGACGGAAGAGGCCAACCCCGCAATCCGCAAGCTCCTCATTCTGGAAACATTCGCGAAGGTGGGTCTCGACAATCCGCAACGGGTTTACGATTCCTATCCGCATCAACTGTCGGGCGGAATGCTGCAGCGCGTGCTGATCGCGCTCGCAATATTACCGCGCCCCGCGCTGCTGGTGGCGGATGAGCCGACTTCGGCGCTCGACGTCACAATCCAGAAACGCATTCTCGATCTCCTCTCCCGTCTTCGCGATGAGCTGAACATCAGCCTGCTTCTCATCACCCATGATCTCGCAATAGCGGCGGAGAGGGCGGACAATCTCGTCGTGCTGAAGAACGGCGTCGTGCAGGAAGCGGGCAGGACATCGGCTGTTTTTTCCTCCCCCTCCTCTCCCTATGCCAAAAAACTCCATGGCGACGTGCCCGCGCTCAACCCGGAGCGTTATGCCAAATTTCGCGATCCGGGGTTCAGCCTTCTCGATAGTGACAAATCGCCAAAGATCGCTGTCAGCGGCGTCACCAAGCGCTTCACCGTCGATGGCAAAACCCTGACCGCTGTGGATGATATTTCGTTTACGGTTCCGGCAGGCACGACACACGCGCTTGTCGGCGAATCCGGCTCCGGGAAAACCACGACCATCCGCCTGCTGCTGGGGCTCGAGCAGCCGGAAAGCGGCACCATCATGGTTGCCGACGAGAGCGTTACAAGCAAGAGCCGCGCTTCCCTGCGGCCGGTATGGCGGCATCTGCAACTGGTTTACCAGAACCCGTTCACGTCACTCGACCCGACATGGAAGGTGGGCCAGCTTGTTCGTGAGCCGCTCGACAGATTCGAGATCGGTACTCCGAAGGAGCGATCCGAGCAGGCGCGGGAAGCTCTCGCAAATGTCGGCTTGAGCGAGCACCTCATGGAACGCAAGCCATCAGCCCTGTCAGGCGGGCAGCGTCAGCGTGTGGCAATTGCCCGTTCGCTGGTCCTCAAGCCTGATGTGATCGTATTGGACGAACCCACATCCGCTCTCGATGTCAGCGTTCAGGCGGATATCGTCGAAGTTCTGCTGTCGCTGCAGGCGAAGCTCGGACTGACCTATGTCTTTGTTTCGCATGACCTCGCCCTCGTCAGGCAACTTGCGCACAGCGTTTCCGTGATGCAGCGAGGCCGCATTGTCGAACATGGGACCGTCACCGAGATTTTCGGCAATCCGCGACACGAATACACCGCGTCGCTGCTGAACTCCATCCCATCGGGCATCGCCGGAACGGCCCGCACCCATGCAGCCCCGCACGCGCTGCGGAAGGAACAACTCGCATGAATATTGCAGCAGCGTCGCGCGACCTTCCCGCATTGTTCCGGCCGAAAAGCCGGCTGGGTTTCAATACGCGGGTATCATTCAACGACGATGACGGTCCGGCAAAGGGGCTCCGACAGGGCATAGAATTGTTCAGACAGGCGGAAAGGCTTGGGTATCAGTCCGGCTGGGCCTATCAGCGCCATTTCGACCACTATCTTTCTTCGCCGTTGCCCTTCTTTGCGGCGGTCGGCCAGCATACACGGCACATTACGCTTGGCTCCGCCGTCATCCCGATGCGTTATCAGGACCCCATTCTGCTGGCCGAAGCGGCGGGCACGACCGACCTGCTGATCGACGGCCGGCTTGAACTTGCGATTTCAACCGGGGCAAATGGGGCGTTCGATGCCGTATTCGGATCCGTGGATACCGATGCCCGGACAGAGGCAAAGCGGCGACAGTCGCGTTTTCTTGCCGCCATTGCCGGTGATGTTCTGCACGTTGTTACGCCGAACGACGTTGGTGCGCCTCCGGGAGCCGAGTTGCGGGTGACCCCACACAGCCCTACCTTGCGCAGCCGTATCCGACAGGGCTCCGCCAGTATCGATTCAGCGATTCAGGCCGCCGAACTCGGTATCGGCTTGATTTCCGGTACCGTCCTTCACGATCAGGACGAAGGCGAGACGTTTGGCCAATATCAGGCGCGTATCATCGATGCCTATCGCACCCACTGGCTGCGAATCTGGAAGACAACGCCGCCTCCGGTCGCCGTTGCAGCGTCGATCCTGGTCGGCACCACTCCGGAACTGCGGGAAAAATATGCCGCCTATGACCTTGAACGTCGCACAGTCGGCATTGCGGCCTCACGCCCGAAGGGTGCGCTGGCTCCTGCCGGCCAACCGGCTGGTGCCATGATTTCCCCCGTTTTTCAGGGCGCACCGGATACGGTCATTGAGGCGGTACTGAGCGACCCCGGGCTGGCGGCCGCAGATGAGCTCGTCCTCTTTTTGCCTCCGGCTTTCGGATTGACCGAAAACGTAAGATTGCTCACCGATCTTGCGACGACGGTTGCTCCCTCCCTTGGGTGGAAACCCGGCCCTTACGACGCAGATGCGGACCCGGCGGCAATGGCCGGTTCTAGGGCATCAGAATAGTCAGGCAATATTTTCTACATTTTCCATAGAAATAGAAAGACCTGTCTTCCTCATATGCCACGTCGGCTTTAGCTTTCACTCGACATTTAGAAACAGCAAGGAGCTCCCATGGCTGCGGAATTCATCAGCGTCAGCTTTCCCAACGCATCCAATGATCTGAACCCCATCCCTGATGCTCCGGTCGATCCGCTGTTTCTGGAACGTTACGCGCGGGCACTGGATGACTACGGGTTCAACTACACGCTCATTCCCTATTCCTCCTCTTCGTTCGATCCCTTCACGCTGGGTGCGACGGTGCTTGCGCACACGAAGAACATCAAGATCATTGTCGCGCTCCGCCCCAACACGGTTTATCCAACGGTTGCGGCCAAGTCCCTCGCCACTCTCGACCAGTTGAGCGGCGGGCGCGTTGTCGTCCACTTCATCGCGGGCGGGAGCGACGAGGAGCAGGCACGCGAAGGCGATTTCCTCAACAAGGAAGAGCGTTACGAGCGTCAGGAAGAATATATCCGCATTCTTCGCCTTGCATGGGCTTCGACGGAGCCGTTCGATTTCGAAGGCAAATATTACCAGTTCAAGCAGTTCCGCAGCGCCGTGCGTCCGACCAATGGCCTTATCCCGATTTCGCTCGGCGGCTCTTCGGATGCTGCTTATCGTATCGGCGGCTCCCTTTGCGACATTTTCGGCCTATGGGGCGAACCGCTGGCTGAAACAAAACAGCAGATTGACCGTATCTACGCCGAAGCCGCAAAAGCCGGGCGCACCGACCGCCCCCGGATCTGGGTTACATTCCGGCCGATCGTCGCCGAAACGGATGAACTGGCCTGGGAAAAGGCGCACAGGGTTCTCGACCGTCTGAACGAGAACCGCCAGAAGGGCCTGTCTCGTGCCCCGGTCAATGCAGCGCCTCCTGCCAATATCGGGTCCCAGCGTCTGCTGGATATCGCCAAGCGCGGCGACGTCCATGACCGCGCGCTCTGGTATCCGACCGTTACCGCCACCAATGCCAGCGGCGCGACGACCGCCCTGGTCGGGTCGCCACGCACGATCGCCGACTCCATTCTCGACTATATCGACCTTGGCGCCGATCTGATTTCGATCCGTGGATACGACAACTATAATGATGCCGTAGACTACGGACGATACATCCTGCCCCTCGTCCGCGAGGGTATTCGCGAACGCGAAGAGGCGAAGAAGAAGGCAGCCGCCTGATGACGGCAGTCCGACCACGCCGTCGGACCGATCCACCTCTCTTCCAAGACCGGGATCATCCACCCCTGTGACGGATGATCCCGCCTGCCGACCATGAGAAAGCCGCTATCCGCATGTCCTATGACCCCACCGCACTCGACGCAGCCGCGCGCGTCCTTTCCGAAGCCGCACCGGATGCGGATCAGACCGGTCAGTTTCCCTGGACCGGTATTCGCGCCGTTCATAAGGCTGGACTTCTCGAAAGCACGGTGGCCACGCGTTATGGCGGACCGGGAGGAACCTTGAGCACCGCAGCCCATATTCTGGCGGCGCTCGGGCGAGGCGATCCTTCTGTAGCGCTTATCAGCGCAATGACGATTTTTACACATCTCGGGCAGGCCACGAAGGGCCATTGGCCGGACGGTCTCTACAGGGAACTTCTTTCACAGGCAAAGCAGCAGCCGCTTCTTCTGAACGCCGCGCGTGTGGAACCAGAGCTGGGGTCGCCGGCCCGCGGCGGATTGCCGTCCACGCGTGCGCACCGGACGGCAAATGGCTGGTCGATCACGGGCCGCAAGCGCTTCGTAACGGGTGCCTATGGCCTCACCCATTTTCTCGTCTGGGCGCATACCGATGAGGTTCAGCCACGAGTCGGCACCTTCGTTGTCCCCAACGGTCTGCCCGGCATCAAGATTATCGAGAACTGGAAAAGCCTCGGCATGCGGGCGACCGGTTCGCACGATGTCGAGTACACCGAAGTTGAAATCCCGGCAGAAAATGTGCTGGAGCTCGTTGATCCCTCGGTCGCCCAGCAGGATAATCGCGGCCACGCGGCAATGACGCTTGCACTCACTGCCATCTATCTGGGCGCGGCCGAAGCCGCCCAAGAAGCGTTCATCCGCTTCGCGCATGAGCGCGTGCCGGCTAATCTTGGCCGCCCGATTGCGCAAACGGAACGTTTCGTTGAACTCTCGGGTGAAATCGACCTTCTGGTTGCCGGCGCCCGCCAGATCATCTTTGGCGCGCTCGCAAACCATATTGGCGATGCCGAACACCTGATAAGGGCCCGCCTTCTCGCCGGGAGGCAAATCCGCGACGCTGTCCAGCTGGCGGTCCGCGGCATCGGCAACCCCGGTCTCAATGCCGATCTCGGGCTCGAGCGTCATTTCCGGGATATCCAGTCAGTCCTCGTCCATGCACCTCAGGAAGACACGTCCGTCGCCATTCTCGGACGCGCCGCCTTTGAGAAGTGGAAGACCGGCGAGAATGATCGATCGGCACATCCGGCCGGGCTGTCGATTCTCAAGACGGCCTAGGGCGCGCAGACACAAACCGCATTTATGCAGGATCACCCGAAAGAAAGTTCAATGAGCAACAATCTGATCGTCGGTTTCTCCGGCAACACATCGCGGCCATCAAGCACAAAGCGCTTCGTCGAAAGCGTCAGCGAGGCGCTGGCCGGCCAACTGGGCCTGCAACATCAGGTTTTCGACGTTGAGGATCTCGGCCCCTCCCTAAGCTCGGCACGATCCGTAGCGGACCTGGAAGGCAGCGCGCGGCAGGTCATTCAGACTATCATCGACGCTGAAGCTCTGGTGATCGGTTCACCGACTTACAAGGGGAGCTATACCGGCCTATTCAAACACGTCATAGATCTTCTCGATCCCGCCGACCTCAGGGGCAAACCTGTCATCTTGACGGCGACAGGCGGCGGAGACCGGCACTCGCTTGTGGTGGAACACCAACTCAGGCCGCTATTTGCCTTTTTCGAAGCCTTCGTGACGCCGACCGCAATCTACACCTCCGGCCGGGATTACGTGGAAGGGCAGGTTTCTCCCGTGGTGAACGCCCGGGTAAATCAGGCAATCGCAGAAGCCGCGCTTCTCGTCAAAGCTCGTTTCGGAAACGTAACAATCGCGGCAGAATAATTTAGAAATGGACGGCTTTTGCCAAGGCAGTCTGCAGGCGCGACAGAACACTATCGGAATTTGGCTGAACCCGCCGCGACAGCGCCGGTGGCTTTGCCTTGGGCTGCATCCCGCTCGATGGTCGTGCAAAGCGTCTAGACGGCGTGCCGGCAGGATCAATCTGCAGGGATCGGCGCGTCACATGTCCGCGACCACGTTTGCGCGTAGCTCGGCGGCACCGCACAAGGGGATAACGACGCCACGGACACGCGTAGCGCCCGTGGATGTGATGATAAACGACAAGCAAGCTGAACTTAATCAGACTCTCCTCGTGGGCTGCTTTTGCTTGAACAGCTTTAGCTAAAGCAAGAGCAACGTACCCTAGATGCGGGCGCCGCCCGTTGCATCGATCATCTGCCCCGTCGTCCAGCGGGCATCGCTGGATGCGAGGAAGGTAATCACGTCGGCGATATCCTCCGCCTTTCCGACGCGCGAGAATACAGAGAGGGCTTCGGCGCCAGCGCGCGCTTCCGGAGACGACAGCCACTCTGCATTCATGTCGGTTTCCGTGACACCCGGCAGCACGGCATTGACTGTGATACCGCGCGTGGCAAACTCCGGTGCCAGCGCCAATGTCAACGTTTCCAGCGCGCCCTTGGACGCGGCGTAAGCGGGATGAGTCGGCGCTGCGATGCGCGTAAACCCGGTCGACACGTTGATAATACGGCCGTTTTCACGGATGTGGTCGGCCACGGCCTGGATCAGGAAAAACGGCGCCTTGTAGTTGATCGTCATCACCTCATCGAACGCGGCTTCGCTCGTCTGCTTCAATGGCAGTGCGGGCGCGATACCGGCATTGTTCACGAGAATGTCGAGAGCGGTCGAGCCCGTCTCGATCTGCGCTGCTTCGCTGAACTGCGCCCACAGGCTGTCGGCCGCGTCCTTGCCCTGTCTGAGATCGGCCTTCACGGCGACGGCCTTGACGCCGAGCCCTTCGATCTCGCGCACCGTGGCATTAGCCGCATCCGCGTTGGCGGCATAATGCACGCCAATCAGCGCGGCACCCTCCCTGGCAAAGGCAAGGGAGACCGCCCGGCCGATCCCGCGTGAACCTCCAGTGATAAGGGCTGTCTTGTCTGCAAGTCGTCTGGACATTGATCACTCCGTTGCCAAAATAAATAGTGACCCCTACAATAAGGAGCGAAACGCATCTGTCAACAATATAATAGGGATCACTATTTTATGGAGACACCAGTCCGCAGACGAGGCAGACCCCGCCTGCTCGATCGCGACGTTGGGCTCGACATCGCGGCGCGGCTGTTTTGGGAGCGCGGCTACGAAGGAACCTCGACCGCCGATCTGACGAAAGCGATGGGCATCAATCCACCGACGCTCTATTCGATGTTTGGATCGAAGGAGGAGTTGTACCGCCAGGCGCTGGATTTCAGCATTGCTCGTGAAAACACCCGTCGATCCGACATATTTCAGTCCGATCTGCCGCTTTACGAAGCTCTGAGGCTTTACCTCTACGATATTGCCGATGGAGACACCCAGCCGGACAAGCCGCGCGGATGCATGGTCTCCACGGCCGTCCTGCAGCATGCGGAAGAAAATGCGTCCGTAGCGCGTCTGACGGCAAGATTGCGCGAGGCATCAATGCAGGCCCTCAAGACCCGCTTCGACCGTGCAGTCGACGAAGGGGAACTGCCGGCGCGAACCGATACCGACACGCTTGCCCGCTTTTATGGTGCAATCATCCAGGGCATGTCCGCCCAAGCCTGCGACGGCGCCTGCAACGCCTTGCTGAAGCGGCTGATCGACCTTGCTCTCGCAGCTTGGCCCGGAACGCGTATCCCCTGACGGGGAGCAGGCCCGCCGGGTGAGCTGACGATCATATCGTTACCCAGATCGGAACTGATAACTAAAAGCCTGCGGCAGAACGGAGAATTCCGCAGCCCTTCGGGTCGGCACGTTCTCAGATCTGCACTGGCTTGATGGTGTCTATACGGACATCGCCGTCCATCACCCCTCGCGTCAGACCCTGTCGACCGTGTTCCACTTCGATCACCGTATAGAGTTTTTCATCTCTAAAGGCGCTTGCATTCAACGTCGACACGTCTTCAGCGGGAAGGGCGTCGATCTCCATGAAATCGAGTTCCGCACCTGCAGCGACAACCCGTGCATCACCCGCCGTCCGCGCTGCGACGACCACGGTTCCGTGGGCAGGCGCATTCTGCCAGCGTGGGTCGTCCGGCGCCGCAACAGGTTCAAGGCGATAAACATTGAGGGTTTCGCCGGCGGCCGTTCCGCGCGCTATCTCGGTGGCATCGTCAAACTGAGCCTGGCTTTCAAGCGAGTAGCCGAACCGATTGTCGGTCGTACCCGTGTTTTCGGCGTAACCGCCACCCGTGGATTTTGAGTTGGACATGATATCTCCTCTCTTTTCCGCCTTGACCCTTGGTACAAACCGCGGACCTTGTCGAAGTGTTCCAAGCCCGGTCGGAACTCAGCCATTAGCCAACTGGCAGCAGCGGAAATTTCAATCATCGGTCAGTCCCGGCTCCGGGTCATTGTCCGGTTTCATCGCTACTCTCACGGGAAGACGCAGACGCCAACACCCAACACTGTGTAACCGGAATACTATTCGAGCACCCGGATCCGTCTCGATGCTGCAACCGGCTATTTACCAGCGAGCGACACTGAAAAGAGCCGGCTGGACCCCCGACCGGATCACCGTCGCGGAACCTTGTCAGCCGACGAGGTTTTAAGACGAACTTGGCTGGAGCAAATTCTTGAGCTGAAGTCGAGCTTTAAAGAGTTGAACTGGATCCGGTGAGGTGAAGGAGACACGATTTGCCAATCATTGCCACTGCGGCCTGGTCCATCCCGAGAAAGGTGGCCGACCGGTTCCCGGCCGAGGGGAGCGGCCTTCAACGTTACGCCTCGGTCTTTGATGGAGTCGAAATCAACTCCACATTCTACCGTCGGCACAAGGCGTCCACCTTCGCGCGGTGGGCTGAATCAGTGCCCGACACCTTCCGTTTCTCTGCAAAGATGCCCAAAGAGATTTCGCATACGCGCAGAATGAACGATATAGCCGAGCCGTTTGAAACTTTCATAGAAGACCTTGCGCCACTGGGTCGAAAGCGTGGACCGCTTCTGTGTCAGCTTCCGCCATCGCTTGCCTTTGATATCCGGACGTCAGACAGAGCGTTCGAGGCGATGCGTGGGTCTGATAAAGGGCAGATTGTCATTGAAGCCCGGCACGAGAGCTGGGCGTCGCAGGACGCGATTGATTTGCTGAAAACATACAAGATTGACCGCGTTTTCGCCGATCCGGCGCTCGTGTGGCCTGCGGAAACCTTCAACGAACCCCCGCGATATGTTCGCCTGCACGGAAAACCAAAGATCTATTATTCCACTTATAGCGACGATGAGATCAGGCACTTTTGCAAACTCGTTGCGCCTGACGGTTGGTGCGTCTTCGACAACACCGCCTCAGGCGCTGCAATCGAGAATGCTCTGAGCATGACATCCATACCCGCACGCGATCCTGCGCGCAGGGCATCAGGATGATGCAGGTGCACTTGCGATATCAGTTCCGCGGACGAGGCAGGGGGCGGCCTTGATACTTGATCATACCCCGCGGCGTTCCCGCAAATTCACTGCAATTCCTCCCGTCATATTCCGGATCCGAAAAGCTCGCGGTCATCATCCCCTTCCCAGGGAGATGGCGCCGAGAGCCCACCAGTATTCGCCGCCGGAACCGGCATCCAGCACTTCAGCTCCGGTTCCGCATATTCAATTATCCGACCCGGTGAGGAATCCGAAGCTCGCCAGCCTTCTGCTCCAATTCTGTCGCCATTGGACCAATAAACAAGATCCACCTGTGCCGGGCCTTGCTCCGACGAGCGGATCGTCACGAGAATCCGGGTACCGTCTTTCGGTGCGCTTGTCATGTGACGCCACGGCTGGTCCATTTTTGCTCTCCCTTGCCAATGCCCCAAGTTTTGCCTCGCCGTGAGAGGCGGTCAATTCAAACTTTTTGAAACTCACACAATGCAAACGCTTCGCTTCCAGTCCCGGCTTCAACACGGCCGTTCAATTTCTCCGGAAAGCAAAAACACGGCACAGCATGAACTGCCTGTCCCAGGTTGGACCTGCCTCGACAAACGCGATGCAGTTGCAAAGGGAAGCTACCCCCTGGAAGGGTTTGTCGCCCAACGATTAGCGGAAGGGGGCGTTACGGACATACAATCCGCATCATGGAACGACACCGGGCCACATCACACGGAATAGTTACGCCCAAATCACGCCGCTTGGCGGCCCAACCGCTCAGAATTCCGAGCGCCCCATGAAAACTGCAACGCACGCGCCAATTAAAGCGCATGACATCGCAGAATTGAGCAAACCATTTCGCTAGCTACGCCCCTCGCCCATTGCCTTCAGGCCTCTCTGAATGTGCGGTTCGCCTGATCAATCAAAGGCTTGAGGAAATAGGACAGGACGCTTCGCTCACCTGTCGTGATGAAAGCTTCCACCGGCATGCCGGGCATGAGGCTGAATTCGCCAAGACGCTTTATCTGCTCTTGCGACGTGGCAACACGTACCAGATAAAAGCTGGTGCCCGTTCGCTGATCCACCGTCACATCAGCGGAGATGCGCTCCACCGTTCCGGTTATTTCCGGCGTCGTTTTCTGGTTGAAGGCGGAGAAGCGCAGGTTGGTCAGCTGTCCGTAATAGATCTGGTCGATATCCTGCGGCGCGACCTTGACCTCGACCACCAGTTTGTCGACTTCCGGCACGATCATCATGATCTGCTCGCCGGGCGCCACAACACCGCCGATGGTGTGCACTGAAAGCTGGTGCACCACCCCATCCTGCGGCGCCAGGATATCGACGCGTTTCAGCTGGTCTTCGGCCGCCACCCGGCGCTCGACATATTCACCGATGCGCGCATCCATTTCGCGCAGATCGGAACCCACCTCTTCCGACCATTGTTCGTCGATTTGCAGGATTTGCAGCGAGGTTTCGCTAATCTTCGCTTCGACCCCGGCAATGCCGGCCATCAGCCGGCCAATATCACCGTCAATATCCGTGGCCTGACGCTCCAGTGTGCTGAGGCGGCTTTTTTCCATCAGCCCCCTTTCATGCAGGGAGCGAAAGCGTATGAGCTCTTCATCGACCATGCCCTGCTCGCGCAAATTCGCCGCGCGCTCGGCTTCCATGCCGCTTATCTCATCGCGAAGCTGTCGCACGCGTTGTTCGAGCTGGCGTTTTTTACTTTCGCGAACCGCCTTGCGGTTTTCATACAGGCGCTGTTCGGCATTCATCATGGCCAGAACCTCGCCATCGCCGGCGCGATCGAGCAGCGTTTGCGGAAAAATCACCCGGCCGGCCCGATCACGCTCGCTCTCCAGCCGCGCCTTGCGGGCGGTGAATTGATCGAGGCTCTTGACGATGATGGCGAGATTGGCCTTGGTCATCGTCGCATCAATACGCATGACGACATCGCCTGCCTTGACCCGGTCTCCGTCCCGCACGGCCAGTTCGCTGACAACGCCGCCCACGGGATGCTGGACTTTCTTCAGGCTGGTTTCCACCACCAGAGAACCCTGCGCGATGACCGCACCCACAATCTCGGTACCGACAGCCCAGCCGCCGAAGACGCCGACGAGGGTTAGAAAACCCAGTCCACCAACGAAAATATGGTTGCGGATTGAGCGTCTGAGTGTCTGCCATTCATCCATATTCAGATCTTTCCTGCTTCCGTGGCCTGCACGACCTTGAGGGCGCCTGCCGCACCACCGACCGGACGCAGCACCTTGGCGAGTACTTCCTCCTTGGCGCCGAAGGCCTGCTGCCGTCCGTCAGCGAGCATGAGCACCTTGTCCACGGCCAGAAGCGCGCTTGGACGATGGGCGATGATGACGGCCACGCCGCCACGCTCGCGAATGCCGAGAATGGCAGCCGTCAGCGCCTCTTCGCCTTCGGAATCGAGGTTGGAATTGGGTTCGTCGAGCACAACGAAAAACGGCTCGCCATAAAGGGCACGCGCCAGCGCTATCCTCTGTTTTTGCCCCGCCGACAATTGCCGGCCGGTTTCGCCTACCAGAGTGGAATAGCCATCGGGCAGGCTCACAACGAGGTCGTGGATGCGCGCAGCACGGGCGGCCGCGATGATTTTTTCCGGACTCGCCTGCCGGTCGAAGGAGGCGATGTTTTCCGCAATGGTGCCGTCCAGCAAGTCGATTGCCTGCGGCATGTAGCCGATGTGGCGCGCCAGCGCCTCTGCCGGCCATTGGTCCAGCGTTGCGCCATCCAGACGGATCGAGCCTTTGAGCGGGCGCCAGAGGCCGACCAGCAACCGTGCGAGCGAACTTTTCCCCGAACCGCTCGCCCCGATCACGCCAAGGGCGCTGCCGGCCGCCAGCGTGAAGGCGACATCCTGCAGAACAGGCTCGGTCGCTTCCGGTGGAATGGCGCCGACACGTTCGACGGAGAGAAGGGAGCGGGGCGCCGGAAGGTCCATGCGCATGGCGGCATCCGGCAACAGCACAAGCGTCTTTTCGAGACGGCGGCGGCTCTGCCGGGCAGCGATGAAGCCCTTCCAGTTGGCGATGGCGAGATCCACCGGCGCGAGCGCCCGCGCCGACAGGATGGAGCCGGCGATGATGATGCCGGGTGTCGCCTGCTCATTGATGACCAGCCACGCCCCAACCGCCAGAATGCCGGATTGCAGCAGCATGCGCAGCACCTTGCTCGCCACGCCGAAACCGGAGGCTATATCGCTTGCAGCGCGCTGTTCGCGCACATAAGCGCGGTTGCCCGTCTGCCAGCGATCGCGCAGGGGCGGCACCATACCCATGACGGCGACGATGTCGGCGTTCCGGCGCACGCTTTCAATCAACCGATTGCGCTGGGAGGCGTGTCGTGCGGCCTCCTCGACGGGGCGTCTGGAGACAAGCTCGGTCATCAGCGTGAACGCGGTGAGAATTGCGGCGCCGGCAAGCGCGGTGGCGCCAAGCCAGAAATGAAAGGCAAAACAGATGGCAATATAAAAAGGCAGCCAGGGCAGGTCGAACAAGGCCGTCGGCCCGCTTCCTGACAGGAAAGAGCGGATTGTATCGAGATCACGAAGCGGCTGTGCCTGGGCGCCGCTGACCGGCAGGCGCAATTGCAATCCGATCACCGCCTCGTAGACCCTCGAGGAGAGGACCTGATCGAGACGATCGGAGATGCGCACCAGAAGGCGCCCGCGCAGGGCATCGAACAGGCCCTGAAATACGTAAAGCGCCACCACGATGGCGACCAGCGCCACCAGCGTCGGCAGGCTGCGGCTGGGCAGGACGCGGTCATAGACCTCCATCATGAACAGCGAGCCGGTGAGATAAAGAATATTGACCAGGGCGCTCATGAGACCGACGCCGATGAAAGCGACGGCGCAGCCCGCAAATACACCCTTGATCTGACGAACATTACTATTGGCGGATTGGAAACGCATTTTACTGTCCATTGAAATCGCGGCGGCGGGATCAGCCGGCGGCAATACGCCTGTGACAATCTTCCGCGAACGGGAAAAAGCGCATCGCGAGCGGGCCGGCGATCATGTTTGAAGAGGTCGTCATCTCCTGCCCTTCCTTCGCGACACGGGAGTGGCCCGAGAGCCATGTCGGCACGCCTAGCGGCAAAGGCTAACGTGCGGATGACGGAGACCTGAAAAATCGTAAACGCGCCATAGGGATTTCCCATGGCGGCCATCGGTTTCGTAAAGGGCTGCTGCTTCACCAGCCCACCCTGCGTTTCTCGTTGATGAACGACAGGCTGATCGCAGCCAGCGTCGCTGGCGCACAAATGTTACTGAGGGCGATGATCCACGGGAACCCGTGACGGCCGGCCGCTATATGCCGCCCATGCAGAGATATTTCATTTCAAGATAATCCTCCATGCCGTGGCGCGAGCCTTCGCGGCCGATGCCGGATTGTTTGACACCACCGAAAGGAGCTGCTTCCGACGACATGCGGCCGGTATTGATACCGACCATGCCATATTCCAGGGCTTCGGCAACACGCCACACGCGCTTGAGATTGGAGGCGTAGAAATAGGCAGCCAGACCGTAGATCGTGTCATTGGCCTCACGCACAACCTGCTCCGCATCGTTGAAACGGATGATCGGCGCTAAAGGTCCGAAAGTCTCTTCCTGCGCCACCCGCATCGCGCTGGTGACGCCGGTGAGGACCGTTGGTTCGAAAAAGGTTCCGCCATTGCCGACACGCTTGCCGCCGCACCTTATTGTGCCGCCTCTTGCGCTGGCGTCGGCCAGATGTGCCTCGATCTTGTCGATGGCGTGGCTGTCGATCATCGGACCGATGGTCACCTCGGGATCGAAGCCGTCGCCAACCTTCAATTCTGCCACGCGCGCAACGAATTTTTCCGAAAACTCATCGTGAACCGCCGACTGGACATAGATGCGGTTGGCCGAGACACAGGTTTGGCCGCCATTACGGAATTTCGCCTGAATGGCGCCTTCCACGGCTTCATCAATATCGGCATCGTCAAAAACGATGAAGGGTGCATTGCCGCCTAATTCGAGGTTGAGCTTCTTTATCTGCGGCGCGCATTGGCTCATCAGCAGCCGCCCGACTTCGGTTGAGCCGGTGAAGCTGATCTTGCGTATCCTGGCATTGGTGCACAATTCCGCACCGACATCGGCACCGTGACTGGCATAGATAAGGTTGAGCGCCCCCTCCGGAAAACCGGCAAGCCGCGCGAGCACGAACATTGCCCCTGCCACCAGCGGCGTCTGTTCCGCTGGTTTCAATACGATGGCACAGCCGGCGGCAAGTGCGGGCGAAATCTTCCGGGCGACCATGGATGCAGGGAAATTCCACGGCGTGATGGTGCCGACCACGCCCACCGGCTGCTTGATAACCAGCATCCGCCGATCGTTGGAAGGGGCGGAAATCGTTTCGCCATAGATGCGGTTCGCCTCCTCGGCATACCATTGCACGTAAGCAGCGGCATGGGCGACTTCGGATTTTGCCTCCGTCAGCGGTTTACCCATTTCTGCCGTCAGGATCGTTGCGAGGTCGTCCGAATGGAGAACAATCAGTTGGTGCCAGCGGCGCATCACCGCGCTCTTATCCTTGGCCGGCAGGCTCTGCCACACGCCCTGCGCTTCGGCCGCGCGGTCGATCGCGCCCCGGGTTTCCAAGGGCCCCATATCCGGCAACCGCGCAAGCAGCGCACCGGTCGAAGGATTTAAAACATCGAATTCCGCGCCCGACCAAGCCTTGCCGCCGAGAGCGATGCCTGCAAGATCGGAAAACAGATCCGGCCGGGCAAGCCTGCCGAGGAGAACAGGATAAAGCGACAAGGACGGTTCCCCCTTTGACACGACAACCCGAGCACGCCGACCAGCCGCTATTTCAGCGAATGACCGTCGGCTGACGGGCACCGGCACAGGTGGTAGCGCCGCACCGGAAAAACGTCAATCTTGCGCGTGCATTTGCGACAATCGATCAAGAAAATTCATGAGTCATCACACGCATCGGCGATGAAAACCGCCCTCCCCTACATCGATTATGATTTGAGATATTCCCCGGCAGCTGGTTCGACGCTGGCCATCCAACAGGTCGCCGTACGAATATGGGCGATCGCGTCCAGCGCCAGCGCCAGTCAGCACGTCCGCTGCAGCAATATTGGCGACAGCGTGCTCTCCGGCCCCCGGGGGGCCAATGACGAAGACGTTTTCTTACTTCGTCTTTGCCGACAGGGTGCGCCACTCATGCCAGGCTCCCTCAAGCACAAACCCGCCGAAATCGGCGGGTTTGGCGCGATTTGAAGGGCACCCGGATGGATGCGCCCCTGTGGTTTACGCGAAGCGGAAGTCGTCGATGACGAATTGCTCGGTCTTCACACCATCGAAGGTAATCGTCGACCCGTCCTTGAAGGCGATCTCGGCACCGTGGTCGCCATCCGTGAAGACCCCGGAGGCGATAAACGCCTGGTAATCCGCAAAGACGTCCTTCGAGAGTTCGACGACATCCTTGCCGTCGGCCCCGGCCTGGAAGTCCGTCACCACATCCCGGCCGCTGCCGGCCGCGAAAACGAAGGTATCCGCACCACTGCCACCGGTCAGCACATCGTTGCCCGCCCCGCCGATCAGCGTGTCATCGCCCGATCCGCCGTTCAGATGGTCGTTGCCAGCACCGCCGTGAAGAACATCATTGCCGGCGCCGCCCATCAGCACGTCGTTACCGGCGCCGCCCTCGACAATATCGTTGCCGTCACCAGCAACCACACGGTCGTTGCCGGCGCCCGCATCCACCACGTCGTTGCCGGCACCGGCCAGCAGCGTGTCGTTGCCGTCACCACCTTCCAGCATGTCCTTGCCATCGCCAGCCACCAGGACGTCGTTACCGTCAGTACCGCTGACGATGGTGTATTCGGTGTAGCCGTCCACAGTCACGGTTGTCGTGCCGTGCGCTTCGCCGCCATTGGCGTCGCGGACCGAATAAGTGAGCGTCACGACCGCCTGCTGGTCATCTTCCAGGGCCGCAAAAGCCGAGGAAGGATCGACAACCAGCTTGCCATCGACCACGGAGAAGGCAGCAGCTGCCTGTTCGCTGGTCAGGGCAAGGCCCGCGACGCCTGCAACTGCGACGCTGATGAGCGTCAGGCGATCGCCTTCCACATCCGTGTCGTTGGCGACCAGATCGAAGCTGGCGTTATCCTTTTCCGATACGGTGATCCTGTCGTCTACGGCCACGGGCGCATCGTTGACGGGATTGATCGTCACGGAGACGACGCTCTCGGCACTGCCGCCCCTGCCATCGGAAACGACGACCGTGAAGCTGTCGGTTCCATTCACATTGGCGTTCGGCGTATAGACCCACTCACCGGTCGCCGCGTCGATCTTGACTTCGCCCTTCGCCGCGCCGGCATCAGCCTTGATGGCGAAGGTCAGCGTATCGCCATCGATATCGGATGCAACGACCTTGCCCTTCAGGACAACATCCTCTTCCGTTTTGACGGCGATGGAGGCGGCAACAGGTGCGTCATTGACAGGCTTGACGGTGAAGCTTGCCGTCGCCTCGCTCGAACCGCCGCGACCGTCAGTGATCCTGTAGCTGAAGGACGCCGTGCCGTTGAAATCGGCAGCCGTGGTGAAGCGGATGCCGTTTTCCTCCAGAACCGCTGTTCCACCCGCGACAAGGGAGACACCCGTCACCGCCAGCTGGTCGAGATCGGCGTCCTTGTCATTCGCCAGCAATGTGGCGAAGGAAATAAGGAAGGATGCCGCATCTTCATCGACTGCAGCCAGCGTATCGGCAGCAGCAACCGGGCCACGGTTGACAAGACCCTTGACGATCGCATCGCGGTTGAGAAGCGTTCCGTCGGCGAAGGTCACCAGTTCTAGACCGCCGCCAGCGAGCTGGCTGCGCAGCGAGATTTTTTCACCGTTGCCGAATTCGATTTCGACGTTGTCGCCGAACTTGTGCAGGACGGCTTCGTTTCTGGCAATATCGTGCAGAACGAGAACGTCCTTGTCGCCCGTTGCGCCAGCGGTCTCGACGATGTCGTCGGAGCCGTCACCGCGGCCATAGACATAGGTGTCGGAGCCATCACCGCCCAGCAGCAGATCGTTGCCGGTACCGCCTTCGATGACGTCGTCACCCAGACCGCCGGAGACGATATCGTTGCCCTCATTGCCAAACAGCACGTCGTCACCGTTGCCGCCGGACAGCGCGTCACGCCCTGCCCCGCCCATCAGCACGTCGTTGCCATCGCCGCCGGCTAGGCGGTCGTTGCCGGCGTTGCCGATCAACCGGTCATCGCCCCCGTGGCCGAAGATCGTTTCATCGGCATCTGTACCCACGAGGGTGTCGCGCGCTTCCGTGCCGTTGATGGTTGTGCCCGCCTCGAGGCCGGATTTCAGATTGACCACCGTCAGATTGTCGAAGGCCAGACCCTTATTACCCCAGGAATAGAGGCCGAAAGTACCCGCGTCGAGTTCGCGATCGCCGATCGGATAGGCAAACAGCGCCTCTTCGTTGAGGAAAGCGGTGATCTTGTCGCCGATGACCTCGACGCGCAGCTTCGTATCCTGGCCAGGCTCATATTTGCCCGGCACCTGAGCGAGGATTTCCTCGATGCCGTTTCGCATCCGGACGAGATTGAAGATGCTGCCGGCGCCATTGCTCGGGGTACGATCAAGAATGCCGTCGGCATCCAGTTCGAGCTTGTAATAGTTTTTGCTGTCCTTGTAGCGGAACAGGAAGCCGAGGCCGTCCTTGTAAGGTGTCTGGAAAGTCGTTTCGATGGCGTAGTCGGTCCATGCCAGCGCTGCCGGGTCGTTGAAGAGCGCATAAGTGCCAAGGCGCAGCACGTTGACGCCGTCCCCCATCGGGCTCCAGCCACGCTTCCAGTAGTCGGAGTTGGTTGCGCCGCTCCAGGTCAGCTCACGGCTTGCAAGCTCGGTTGTCTGAACCAGCCTGCCGTTGGAAATCAACCACTCAGAGGACTTTCCATCCGATCCGATACCGCCGAACTCACCCTCGTCAACAATCTTGAAGCGCGCCATGGCTTCTGCGGAGGAGAAATCCTCGGCAACGAGAATTTTCGCCTTCTCCACGACCGTAACATCAACGCGATCGGTCGAAACGGCACCGTTGGCGGAGGTGACCTTCAGGATCAGCCTGTTGATGCCGGTATCGAGCGCGACGTCGACCTTTTTGCCTGTGGCGACGACATTGCCGTCGAGGTCCGTCCAGACGAAGCCAGTCAGATGCTCAGGGCCAAAGGAGCCGGATGCATCGAGCGTGACGGAAGCCTTGCCATCGCCATCCAGGTCGTAGACCCGCTGGTCGATCCCGGCCTTGGCGGTCGTGACCGCGCGCGTGACGACGATGTCATCGAAAACCGAGGCGCGCTGACCGCTGGAATAGACGCCAACCGTGCCGCCGGAGAGCGGCGACGTCGCATCCACGACGGGGCCGCCAAAGACGTTCTTGTCACCCAGGAAGACGTTGATGACGCCGCCGACGACCGAGACGGTCAGCGGAAGCTCCATATTATACTGGACGCCCTCATTGACCGAGGCGAGCAGAACTTCATTGCCGCCCGAAACCTTGATCAGCTGGCGGCGGTTCGTTTCTCCGTCCATCGAGAAGCGGTAGTAGTTGTTCGCGTCCTTGTAATAGAAGTAGACGCCGATTGCGTCATTATCGAGCTGGATGAGCGTCGCTTCCAGGACGTAGTCGCTCCAGCCGGCCGATTGTCCGCCAATATAAACAAGCTTGTTGCCGGTCGCATCGCTCTGGTCGAAGAGCGCTGCCTCCGGAGCGGCAAGGCCGTCCGTTGTGCTCGAGCGCGAAAATACCGTGCCCTTGAGCAGGAAGTTGCCGGTGTTGCCATCGGTCGCGCCGAAATTGGTGCCCCAGCCGTCCGCCTTGCCGTCATTGAAGTTTTCAACCAGCAGGGTGCGGTCGCCGCGAACGAGAACATCAATCTTATCGGTGGTCTTGACGCCGTTGGCGTCGGTTGCAGTCAGCGTCAGCTTGTGCTTGCCGAGCGAAAGATCGGCAACCGCTTCCTTGCCTTCGGCAACCACATCGCCGTTCTTGTCCGTCCAGACGAATTTCTTGATGTCTGCCGAGAGCAGTGATTTGGCCGCTGAGAGGTTAACGCTTGCCTTCGATGCACCGGTTGCCGCATTGGCGACGATGTCGTCACCGGCATCGGCCATGGCGCGCGCCTTGCCTGCACCGACATAGACGTTTTCGAACACTTCCTGATGACCGCGATAATAACCGGTCAGGCCGTTGCGATCGATTTCCGGCTTGCTGCGGTAACCGTCGAGGTAATCGTCGAAGGCGGTGAAGTAGGTTTCGGTGGAGATGCGGTTATTGTCCGGATCGATGGTGATCAGGCGTATCGCGCCGTTGCCGCCGTTATTGCCGCGCGACTCGATGCCATTACCGGTGATTTCGCGGGATACGCCGTTCTGGTAGTTGACCAGGAACTGGAAGACCGGCTCGCCATACTGGTTGTAGGTGATGTCGGTTTCTGCGCCATCGCCGAAGATGTGACCGGAGAAGGTCATGACGATGTTCGGATAACGGGACAACAAGACGCGGGCGACATATTCGCCGTCGTTTGCGCCGCGCTGGTCGGTGCGCATACCGTAATCGTAGCCGGCGCCTTCGTCATAGAGCGGCAAGGCCAGATTGTCCTGACGGCCGGCATAGCTCGTCAGCGAATGCGTTGCGAGCATCACGCGATGGTCGGGAAACTTCTCGATCACATCGCCCGCCCAGCGGATCACGTCGTCGCGCGGGCCGAATTCGAGCGAAATGGACAACCACTTGGTCCCATCAGGCGCGGTGAAGGTGCTGTAGGTGTTGCGGGCGGCGGCCTGTTCCTGATCGTAAGCGCCCCCGAAGGTGCCGGCATTGGTCGCCGCCTGCTTTGCAGCCGAGAAACGGCTGTCCAGCTGGTCGGAAGAATGGTTTGCGGCGTTGCCGGACGAGCCCTGATCGTGATTGCCGGGAAGCAGCGCATAGGGCAGCTTGCCATCGAGCTTGCGCAGCGCAGCTTCGGCAATATCCCATTCGGACGACTGGTTGTTCTGGGTGATATCGCCCACATGGCTCATGAAGACGATGTTGTGGCTCTGGCGGTTATCGACCAGCCACTGCGTCATGTCGCCGAAGAGATGCTTGATGCCATCGTTCGAGGTATAGTCCTGCGTGTCTGGAAAAACCGCGATCGTATAGGCGTTCGGGCCGGCCACACGCACACGAAAGTCGTCGGCCATGCTTTTGCCGGCAGCGTCCGTCGCGGTCACACGAATGTCGGAATGGCCGAGTTCGGCAAAGTCAAGCGTCAGCTTGTTGCCTTCCGCAAGGACCGCATTCACGACCTTGTTTTCGCTGTTCTGCACGGTAAAGGTAAGCTTTTCGCCGGAGAAGTACTTCGACAGATCGATCGTCACGTTTGCCGCGTCGGGCGTCACCATCATGTCCTTGATCATGGCAGTTTTTGCCACGGCCGACGGATCGACAGGGGCCGTCTCGCCAATTCCCAGGACGTTAGCCTTTGCAGGCGTCGTGAATTCGAGCGTGGTGCCCTTTGCGGTAATCGTTCCCGTGCCGATTGCGGGTGCGGCCGAGCCTTCCGAGAAACGGACTTCGAGAGCGCCTGTCTGCTCTGCCGCCTGCTTCATTGCATCCGGCAGAATACCCGATGCTTTTGCTGCGCCCAGATAGGACATTTCGGCCTTCGTCAGCACTTTCTGGAGAAAGAGGAAATTGCTGAGATAGCCGGGAGATGTTTCGCTATCCTCATCCGAGAAGATCAGGAAGCCTTTGGACAGGTCGATGGCGAAGCGTCCCGGGTTGGACGATATCTGCTGGGTCGCGATATAGTCGCCATTGACGTATTTATTCATCGAAACGGTGCCGTTCGAATTCTTTTCGATCGTGACACCAATACGGTTCCAGGCATCCAGTTTGGCCGTGCCGCGATAATTACCGCCGATGCCGATACCGTAGCTGGCACTGCTTGCAGAGCCAAAAATGTCACCGTCGTTGCTGTTGGTAAGATCCGTCTGAAGGAAAGGTATCCATTCGGTGGAGCCGCCCGAAGGGAAATAGACGTCATATACCAGGCTGTAGGACGTTACCGTGCCGGTGCCACCAGGCGAAACGAGAATGCTCTGCTGCTGCGAGAGGTCCGGGATCTTCAGCAGCCAATCGGAAGAGGTTTCGATGGGGTTGGCGATCGAGTTTTGCGAAGTCGTCATCTCTTGGGCCTTTTTGCGTGAAACGGATTGGCCGAGGCCATGGCGGCACGATTAGAGGCAGGGGCTAACGCCCGGATGACGAATTCCTAACAAAGTGTAAACGCGCCATAGCGATTTCCCATGGCCGCCATCGGTTACGCCACAGGGTAAACGAAGCCTTCCCGCGGGCGTCATGGTGTTGTCAGCGTTTTCGCCGATAACCGCACGGCAGAAGGAAGGCGCACACGGCGCTAGCGCCGGCAGAACAGGATCTCATGTCGACCACCCAGCTGAAGGCCTTTCACATCGTCGCGCAATCGGGCGGTTTTTCTCAGGCCGCGCGGGACATGGCGATCAGCCAATCCACCCTTTCAGCCCATGTGCGCGAGCTGGAGGCGATCAGCGGTGTGAACCTTCTGGAAAGAAAACCGCGGGGGGTGAGCCTCAGCCCGCAGGGCGAACGCCTGTTCGAAATCACCGCGCGCCTGTTTCAGGCCGAAAACGAGGCCAAGGCCTTCCTGCGCGGCGATACGGGTTCTGCGGGCGGGCATCTGCGCGTCGCTGCCGATGGTCCCGTGCTGCCGCTGCCTATTCTTTCGCGCCTGAAGGCCGAGCGGCCGCAGCTTACCTTTTCGCTTTCGGTGGACAATTCCGCGCGGGTGATGGAACAGATCATCGATTATCGCGCCGATGTCGCCATTACCGCCCGTGCACCTGATGATCCGCGCCTCTATGGCGTCAAATTCCTCAGCATGCGGCTTGGCCTGTGCGTGCCCGTCTTTCACCCGCTGGCGGCGCGGGAGAGCGTCTTCGTGGCAGAGCTTGAAGGCCTGTCCTTCGTCATGCGAGAACGGGGATCGCGCACCCGCGAAATCTTCGAAAAGAACCTTGCCGATCACGGCATCTCCATCCAGCCCGTCATAGAAATCTCCTCCCGCGAGGGCGTGCGAGAAGCCATCGCCAACGGTGTGGGATGCGGCGTGGTGGCCGATCTGGAATTCGGTCACGACGCGCGCCTTTCCTTCGTGCCGCTCTGCGATGCCACCGAACTCATCGATGAATATGCGATCTGCCTTGCCGAAAGACGACATCTGCCGCTGGTGCGAAGATTCATCGAGGAAGCGGGGCGGGTTCTATGACATTGGCCGTCCTCTCCCGGCAGCAGCCGGAAGGAGGATCAGCCTATCATCCCCCGCCTCGGCCGCCATCACTCTGCAGGTTTCGAAGCCGCGCTTTCGATATAGGCAATGAGATTGTCCAGATCTTCCGGCTTGCTGATGCCGGCCAGCGCCATCTTGTTGCCAGGGATTTTCTTTTTGGGCGCGCTCAGGAATGCCCGCAATTCTTCCGGCGTCCAGACGAGGCCTTCCTCGCCCGCTTTTTTCATCGCTGCCGAGTAAGTATAGTCCGGCACGCCGCCCGCCGCGCGGCCGATAATCCCGTTAAGCTGCGGGCCGACCCTGTTTTTAGCGCCCTCACCGATGGCGTGACAGGCGGAACACCGCTTGAAGACGGCCTCGCCCTTGGCAACATCGCCCTCCGAAAAAGCAGGAATGGCGCTTGCGGCAAACATTGCCGCCGCGATGATTGTTATTTTGCGCATCGTGTCATCCTTGTCTTGCCGCTTGAGTACGACCCGTCCGCGGAAGCAGACGGGCCGGCGATTTTCTTCAGGTCGTGCCCCAGGCGGGCGTGCCCTTCTTGTAGGGAACGCGATCCTCGAAGCCACCGGGAATCTCGTCATAGACGAGAACTTCCGTGGCGCCGATCTTCGAGGTGAAGAAACCAAGCAGTGTCAGCTGCTTGACCAGCGTGAAAGCATGCGGTTTTGCCGGCGACTGCTCCGCTTTGGCCTGTTTGTCCAGCACTGAAAGCAGCGCCTGGCGCTGTTCGGCGGTCAAAGCCACAAAGGCCTTCCCGTGTTCGGCCTGACTGCGTTTCTCGATGTCGGAAATGGCCGAAAGGAAGAGTGTCCGCTGTTCGTCAGTGTAGCAATCGGCCGCATAGACGGCCATGAATGCACCGACTTCCGCGTCCTTCGCGCCCGGCGTGGAGGTGCGCGGAATGATGGTTTCCGCCACCTCGTCCAGAAAGCGGATTTCCTCGGGGGTAAAGACATGGGCACCCCCGGCGGGCCTGGCAGCGTTTTCGGCGGCTGTCAGGATATCCGCACCGATCAGCGGCAGGCCGGTCGCAACGGCTATGAGTTTCAGCAGTTCGCGTCTGTTCATCACAGGTTCCCCTTCTTCAGTTCGGAAACGGCGAAATCGGCCGCACGCGCCGTCAGCGCCATATAGGTCAAGGACGGGTTGACGCAGGAGGCCGAAGTCATGCAGGCGCCATCGGTGACGAAGACGTTCTGCGCATCCCAGACCTGGTTGTTGCCGTTAAGGACAGAGGTTTTCGGGTCGCGTCCCATGCGGGCCGTTCCCATTTCGTGAATGCCCATGCCCGGTGCATAGCTGCCACGACTGGGCTTGACGTTCTTGATGCCGACCGCCTCGAACATCTCGACGGCGTCATTGACCATGTCTTCGCGCATGTCGAGTTCGTTCTGCTTCATCTCGACATTCATGGAAAGGACCGGCAGGCCCCACTTGTCCTTCTTCTCATGATCCAGCTTCACGCGGTTCTCATGATAGGGCAGCATTTCACCGAAGGCGGTCATGCCGATGGTCCAGCCGCCCGGCTCGGTCAGCGCTTCCTTGTAATCGGCGCCGATATTCAGTTCCGCGATCTCCCGCTCCCAGCGCGACCGGCTGGCGGAGCCCTGATAACCGAAACCGCGCAGATATTTGCGCTTGTCGTCACCGGTGTTGCGGAACCGCGGAATGTAGAAGCCCGCCGGGCGACGGCCCTTGAAGTAGAAGTCCTCGAAACCTTCCACCTGGCCGGTGGCGCCCATGCGGAAATGGTGATCCATAACATTATGGCCGAGTTCGCCGGAGCTGCTGCCAAGCCCGCCTTCCCAGACATCGGTGGCCGAGTTCATCAGCACCCAGGTCGAGTTCAACGTCGATGCGTTCAGGAAGATGATGTCGGCGGTATATTCATAGGTCAGGTTTGTCTCGGCATCGATGATCTCGACACCCCGCGCCTTCTTCTTGTCCTTGTCATACAGGATTTCCTTGACGATGGAGAAGGGACGAAGCGTGAGATTTCCCGTAGCGACCGCTGCCGGCAGGGTGGATGCCTGCGTACTGAAATAGCCGCCGAAAGGACAGCCCAGCCTGCATTTGTTGCGGAACTGACAGCGCGTGCGTTCCTGATCGGGAAGTTCCTGGGTGATGTTGGCGCAGCGCGAATTGATGAGGTGGCGCGTGCCCTTGAACGCCTTCTTCAGCCGGCTTGCGACATCCTGCTCCACGAAATTGAGAGGAATGGGCGGCAGGAATTCCCCGTCTGGAAGGATGTCCAATCCCTCGCGGCTGCCTGAAATGCCGGCGAAGCGCTCGACGTAGTCATACCAGGGGGACACGTCCTCATAACGGATCGGCCAGTCAACGGCGATGCCTTCTTTTGCATTGGCCTCGAAATCGGTCTGCGACCAGCGATAGGTCTGGCGTCCCCACAGCAGCGAGCGGCCGCCGACATGATAACCGCGGAACCAGTCGAACCGCTTTTCCTCGACATAGGGCGTTTCCTGCTCATCGGCCCACATGCCAAGCGTCGCCTCTTCCAGCAGATAATCGCGGCTGAGAACGGGATATTTCGCCTTCATTTCCTGCGTGGCGCGGTTGCGATGGGGGTAGTCCCAGGCTTCCTTGTCGGCATTCTGATAGTCGGTGACGTGTTCGATATTGCGGCCACGCTCCAGCATCAGAACCTTCAGGCCCTTCTGCGTGAGTTCCTTTGCGGCCCAGCCTCCACTGATGCCCGAGCCGACAACAATCGCATCATAATGATTGTTTGCCATGATAACTCCTCCGATGTGAGCTTGGAAAAAACGACAGGGCAAAGCGCTTCCCGTCGCGGCGCGGCGGAAAATGGACATGCGTCTGTCGAACCTCATGCTCCCCGCCGAAACCGGCCGCCGGGGAGCGGTTCTGGTTTTACTGGCAGCGTTTACTGAATGGTCGGCAGGTGTTCGTTGAGGAACGCG
Source organism: Agrobacterium sp. CMT1 (assembly GCF_037203725.1). Classification (NCBI taxonomy): domain Bacteria; kingdom Pseudomonadati; phylum Pseudomonadota; class Alphaproteobacteria; order Hyphomicrobiales; family Rhizobiaceae; genus Agrobacterium; species Agrobacterium sp. CMT1. The sequence continues at coordinate 566,753 of NZ_JBBCAR010000007.1, read as the reverse complement.
TTGCCCTTGGTTACGACCGCTTCGGCATCGAGCGGAAGGTCGTGCTCGAGGATGAACCATTTTGCGCCGGCATGTTTGGCCGCCGGCAGGATCGTCTTCCAGTCAAGCGTGCCGGTGCCGAGTATGGCGAAGCCGCGTTCGTTTTCCGCCGTCCCCGCCGGTGCATTGTCCTTGGCGTGGATGGCAAAAACCTTGCCCTTCAAGGTACCGAGGAATTCTGCGGGATCATTGCCGCTGCGCGCCACCCAGGCGACGTCGACTTCGGCCTGCAGTTTCGGGCCGGCGGCGTCGAGCAACAGTTCCAGCGCCGTCTTGCCGTCGAACTTGGCCATTTCAAAGTCGTGGTTGTGATAGGCCATGGAAAGGCCCGCAGCGGACAGCTTGTCCGCATAGCCACCCAGTTCCTTGCCGAAGGCGGTCCAGCCTGCGGCGTCCTTCGGTCGGTCTTCCGGCTTCAGGAAAGGTACGGTCACGACAGGGTTGCCGACAGCCTTCTGTTCGGTGATGACCTCGTCGAGATTGCCGCGCAGCTTGTCGATCGGCACATGCGAGGAAATGACCTTGATCTTGTGCTTTTCGAGAAGCGTGTTCAATTCGCTGGCGCTGACCTTCTGCATGTCCACTGTTTCCACCGCGGAAACGCCCGCGCGGTTGAGGATCGTCAGCTGCTCCTCCAGCGTTCCGGAATTGCGCAGCGTATACATCTGCGCGGCAATCGGCAGGGTCTTGCTGTCATCGGCAAAAACCGGATTTGCGAAACCGGCCGCCAATGCTGCGACGACTGCCATGCCTGCGAATTTTGACTTGAACGTTTTCAAACGCGTAACTCCCTTTCCGTTTGATCAATATGACGACACGTGTCCTTTGCCGGGCATCACCTTCGGCACCCTGTGTCGTCTCCTCCGATAGGCTGCGACCTAGATATCGATATTGATCCAGGTCGAGGTCTGGCTGGAGCGAACGGCGGCATCGATGAATGCGAGACCCGCAAGGCCGTCCTCCATGCCGGGGTAAATCACCTCCCCGGCGGCTGCTTTTCCCTCCCTTTTGGCAATGATTGCATCTGCGGCTTCGCGGTAGATCGTCGCGAAACCCTCGAGATATCCTTCCGGGTGCCCCGATGGCACGCGGCTGACACGGTTGGCCGCGGCTCCTGCGCCTGCGCCGTTGCGGGTTATGAGCCGCTTCGGCTCGCCGTAAGGGGTGAACCACAGCTCATCCGGCACGCGGTGGTGCCATTCAAGCCCGCCCTTTTCGCCGTAGACCCGCAGCGACAGCGCGTTTTCATTGCCGACTGCGATCTGGCTTGCCCAAAGCATGCCCTTGGCGCCGCTTTCGTAACGCAAAAGAATATTGGCGCTGTCATCCAGCTGCCGGCCCGGCACGAAAGAGGTCAGGTCGGCATAAAGACTCTTCGGGATTTCACCGGTAACGAAGGCGGCGGCGTTGAAGGCGTGGGTGCCGATATCGCCGATGGCCCCGCCCGCGCCGGAGCGGCTGGGATCGGTGCGCCATTCCGCCCCCTTCGCACCGGTCTTCTCAACCGCCTCGGTCAGCCAGTCCTGGGCATATTCGGCCTGAACGTGGCGCAGCTTGCCAATGGCTCCGTCAGCCACCATCTGCCGCATCTGCCGCAGCATGGCGTAGCCGGTGTAATTATGCGTCAGGACAAACAGGCTGTCCGACGCCCTGACGATCTCGGCCAGCGCCTTTGCTTCCTCAAGTGTCGCGGTCACAGGCTTGTCGCAGATGACGTGAATACCGGCCTCGAGAAAGGCCTTTGAGGGCGCAAAATGGAGGTGATTGGGCGTCACGATGGCGACTGCCTCGATACCGTCGTCTCGACCGGCCTCTGCCGCGGCCATCTCCTCGAATGAGGCATAGGAACGCTCCGGCGCGATGCCGAGCAGGGTTGCCGAAGCGGCCGCACGCGCGGGATCGGAGGAAAGCGCTCCGGCCACGAGCTCGTAACGGTCATCCAGCCGGGCCGCGATGCGGTGCACCGCACCGATAAAGGCGCCCTGACCGCCGCCGACCATTCCGAGACGGATACGGCGGCTGTCGAATTTTTTTGGTGTGGAAGACATGGCTATCCCTTTCAGAGGCCGAGAAGGCGACGATTGGCGGCATCATCGACGCCGCTCTTGGCGAAATCGTCGAAGGCCCGCTCGGTCACACGGATAATGTGGTTTTCAATGAAGGCGACGCCTTCGCGCGCGCCGTCTTCCGGGTGCTTCAGCGCACATTCCCATTCCAGCACCGCCCAGCCATCGAAATCATATTGGGTGAGCTTCGAGAAAACCGCGCCGAAATCGACATGCCCGTCGCCCAGCGAACGGAAACGGCCCGGCCGATCGACCCAGCTTTGATACCCGCCATAAACGCCGGAACGGCCGGTTGGATTGAACTCGGCATCCTTGACGTGGAAGGCGCGGATACGCTCGTGGTAGATATCGATGAAGCCGAGATAATCCATCGCCTGCAGCACGAAATGCGAGGGATCGTAGAGGATGTTGGCGCGCGCGTGGTCGCCGGTGGCTTCGAGAAATCGCTCGAAGGTGACGCCGTCATGCAGGTCCTCACCCGGATGCAGCTCGTAGCAGAGATCCACGCCATTTTCCTCGAAGGCATCGAGAATGGGTGTCCAGCGCTTGCCGAGCTCGGCAAAGGCCATTTCGACAAGGCCCGCCGGGCGCTGCGGCCACGGATAAACGAACGGCCAGGCGAGCGCGCCGGAGAAGGTCGCATGGCTCTTGAGGCCGAGATGCCGCGACGCCTTCGCTGCGCATTTCAGCTGATTGACCGCCCATTCCTGCCGCGCCTGCGGCTTTCCGCGCAGTTCGGCCGGAGCGAAACCGTCGAACATCTCGTCATAGGCGGGATGAACGGCAACGAGCTGGCCCTGAATATGCGTCGAAAGCTCGGTGATCTCGACACCGATCTCGGCCAGACGGCCCTTGATCTCGTCGCAATAGTCCTTGGATTTCGCAGCCTTTTCCAGATCGAAGAGCTTGGGGTCGGTCGGCACCTGGATGCCCTTGTAGCCGAGCGAAGCCGCCCATTGGCCGAGATTGTCGAGCGTATCGAAAGGGGCCTCGTTTCCGGCAAATTGCGCGAGGAAAATCGCCGGGCCTTTGATCGTCTTCATGTCCTTACACTCCTTGCATTCACAGTCTGGCCGCTACCGGTGCGGCGGTCGGCACGGCGCGACCGAGCCGCGCACCACCAGTTCGGTATCCAGCACGATGGTCTCGGCGGTGCGTTTGCCATTAAGCCTGTCCACCATCAGCGCCATGGCCCTTCGGCCCATTTCCTGCCGGGGCTGACGCACCGTCGTCAGCGGCGGCTCAAAGGCATTGGCGAAGATGATATCGTCGAAGCCGATGACGGAGACGTCACCCGGGACCGACAGGCCCCTGCCCCGCAACTCGCTGATCGCGCCAATCGCCATCTGGTCGCTCGATGCGAAGATCGCGGTAAAGACAATGCCGCCTTCGAGAAGACCCGCAATCGCCTGCCGGCCGGCCTCAATGCTGTAATCACCCGTCACCACCAGTTCGTCGGCATAAGCTATGCCGGCCTCCGCAAGTGCCGCGCGGTAACCGTCGAAACGTTCCTGCGCCAGACTTTCCGGTACGGGACCGGCCAGATGCACGATCCTTTCATGTCCCGCTTCCATGAGGTGACGCACGGCGTTCATCGATGCGGCGCGGTTGTCCACCTTGACGGTCGGCAGCTCGAGGCCGGGCACCGTCTCCGACGCGATGACGATCGGCGGCAGCGCATCGCCCTGATCGAGAAGCTCGGACGGGAACTGCCCGGTCATCAGGATGAGGCCGTCGGCATGTTTCTGCCGTACCATATCGATGTGGGTCGCCACACGGTGCTCGTCATTGCGGGCATCGCCCATAAGCACCTTGAAGCCCGCTTCGCCCGCCGCTTCCTCAACACCCTTGTAGATTTCGAGATAGAAGGGGTTGCCGATATCGCGAACGAGAAGGATGACGGTGTTGTTGGATTGGCGGCGGAAACTGGCCGCCTGCGCATTGGGAACGAAGTTCGCCTGCCGAACGGCATCGAAAACCTTCTTGCGGGTTTCCGGGCGAACCTTGTCGGGTTGCTGCAGCGCGCGCGATACTGTCGCGATGGAGACACCCGCGAGAGCTGCAACTTCCCTGATATTCGAACTGTGGTCTTTGCTCATCTGTCACACACGCAACTGCTTTTGGCGGCCATAAAGCAGCATCAGCGCTAGCAACGTGACACCGAATATGATCTGCCGTGCCCATACATCGAGGTTGAGCGTTATCAGTACGCTTTGCAGAATGGTGAGCGCAACTGCGCCGGCCATGGTTCCGACATATCCGCCAGCCCCGCCGGCCAGCGAGGTGCCGCCAATGACCACTGCGATGATCGACGGAAGCACATACTGGTCGCCGACAGAGATGAAGGACGTGCCGGTATAGCCGATGACGCAAACCCCGGTCAGGCCAGCGAACAGGCCGGAAAGGCCATAAAGCAGCGTGCGGATCAGCGGAACAGGAAGACCTACCAGCGTCGCCGCCCGCTCGTTGGAGCCGATGGCGTAAATGGCGAAGCCGAAAGCCGTGCGGCGCAGGACGAAGAGCATGATCGCGGCGATGCCCAGCCAGACGAAGAGTACACCGGGAATGCCGAAGATGAGGGGGCGGTTGATGAAACCTGCGAGCAGCGGAGCCGCCGCACCTGATGGAACGCCCTGCGAATAAACCACCAGCCCGCCCTGGATGACCGCCGTCATGCCGAGCGTCATTACCAGCGGCGGAATGCGCACGAAGGTGATGCCGAGACCGTTGATGAGGCCGATCAGGAACGGAATGCCGCCCGCAACCAGAATGGCAAGGGGAATACCGGCATTCTGGCCGTTCATCATATTGCCGGCAAGCACCGCGCCGAGCGAGATCATCGCGCCGACGGAAAGGTCAATGCCTTCGCGTCCGCCGAGGATGACGAGATTCTGGCCCGCCGCTACGATACCGAGAATGGCGGCAATCGTCAGCAGCCGCACGATCTGCGATCCCTGTGCGAAGCCGGGCGACAACAATTCGCCGATAAGCAGCAGGAAAGCCGATGCGCCGATGGCGATGGTCAGGGGATCGGTGAGAAGGGTTTTGAGTTGCAAGCCGGGATTGGTCATATCAACGCCTCGTCACCAGAACGCCACCGGCCAGAGCCGTCAGCACGATCAGACCCTGCACCAGTGTCTGGTACTCGAAGGGCAGGCCCGCAAAGAAGATCACATTGCCGATCATGCCCAGCACCAGCGCGCCCGCGATCGACCCGGTCGAACTGCCGAAACCGCCGGAAAGCGCCGTACCGCCCAAGACCACCGCAGAGATGGAAGATAGCGCCAGACTTGCGCCGAGAAGCGGATCGCCCGAGGCCGTCTCACCCGTCAGGCAGAGCGCCGCCAGCGCGGAGAAAAGACCAGAGATCATGTAAGCGCCGATACGGATGCCGGAGAGGCGTAGCCCCGTCTGGAAGGCACCGGTGCGATTGCCACCCACCGCAAGCAGATGCGTGTGAAAAGGAATACGCGACACGATAAGCGTGAAGGCGATGCCGGCAATCAGCACCCAAAGCACGAACGGCAGGCCGACGAAGCTGCCGGAATAGGTCTGCCAATAGGCCTCCGGCACCGGCAGGCCAGCCTGCGGCAGAACCCAGATCGCCATCCCGGCAAAGATGATGCCTGTCGCGAAGGTGGTCACGATCGGCTGGAAACGCAGGCCCGAAATGAAGAGGCCGTTGACCAGGCCGCAGAGTAGCCCAACGGTTACACCCGCTGCCATGCCGGCGAAGACAGCGCCAGTCGTGCCGCCAAGAGCAGCAATGACGCTGACGGTGACGACATTGGCGAGCGCCACGATGCTGCCAACCGACAAATCTATATCGCCCGCCAGAATGACATAGGTCTGGCCGATGGCGACCAGGATCAGCGGCAGGAACGTCGTCAGGTTCGATTGCAGCACCGAGGGCTGAACGAAGGACGGTTGCAGAAACGTATTCACGGCGACGAGAACGGCAAGAACGACGAGGGTGATGACCCATGGCTGCCTGCGCAGGAAACCGGAGACGCTCATGCGGCATCTCCATAAGCGGCGCGGGTCATGTTTACAGATGTCATGTCGGCTCCGGTCAGTTCCGCAGAAATGCGTCCACCGTTGAACACAAGAATGCGGTCGGCATATTCGAGGATTTCCGCATCCTCCGAGGAGTAGAGAAGAATGGTCGCGCCGGCATCGGCCTGGTGCCGCATCAGCGCAAAGAGGTCGGCCTTCGCGCCGAGATCGATGCCCTTGGTCGGATCGTCGAGCAGCAGCAGTTTCGGTGCCGTGGCAAGCCAGCGGGAAATGAATATCTTCTGCTGATTGCCGCCCGAAAGCGTGCCGATCGCCATATCCAGGCCGGCAAACTTCGTCTTCATATCATCAGCGACCTTTTGCACCCGCGGCTTCAGCGTGGCGGGCCGGACCAGCCGCATCTTTTCGCGCACCATCAGGGCCGCGACGAGATTTTCGAAGATCGACCGGCCCTGAAGGGAAGCGTCACGCCCGCGGTCGCCCGAGACATAGGCAAAACCGCTGTGAACCGCGTGCGATGGCTTGCCGATGGTAATTTCACGGCCATCGAACCATGTCTGGCCCGTCGCAAAGGGCGTCGCGCCGAATAGCCCCTTCAAAAGCGCCGACTGTCCCTGCCCCTGCAGGCCGGCCAGACCGACGATTTCACCCGGATAGGCTTCGAGACTGACACCGCGCACGCCTTCGCCTGTAACATCCGTCACCTTGAGGCTGGGAGTTGCGGCAGCGCGTCCCTGCTGGCGGGCAGGTGCTGCGCGGACATCGCCGACCATATCGTGCACCACAGCTTCACGCGTGGTTGCCGCCGTATCGAGCTCGGAAATCGTTGCGCCGTTTCGCATCACGGTAATGCGGTCGCAGACGGCAAAAACCTCGTCGAGACGGTGGGAAATCATGATGGTCGAGACGCCATCGGCCTTCTTGGCCCGGAGTATCTCAAAAAAGCGCTGGGACTGGCGGCCATCGAGCGCTGCCGTAGCCTCATCCATAATCATGAGGCTGGCATTCTGGGCAAAGACCTTGAGGATTTCGACGAGCTGGCGCTGATCGGGCGGCAGAGTGCCAACGATCGCATCCGGCTCCAGTCCTTCGCCGGCCACGCCGTCAAATAGGGCGATCAGCCTTGCCGCCTCGGCTTTCAGCACCTTACGGTCAACAAAAATGCCACGTTTCGGCTCCCGGCCGAGAAAGATGTTATCGGCAACCGAAAGCTGCGGAACAAGGCTGAGTTCCTGGTAAAACAGCGCAACACCGGCGTCTTCGGCGTCACGCGGGCTCTTGAAGCGCACATCTTCGCCCTTGAATTTGACCGTGCCGCTCGTCGGCGCCACCGCGCCCGCAACGATTTTGCAGAGCGTGCTCTTGCCGCAGCCATTGGCGCCCAGCAACGCATGAATTTCACCGCGACCGACAGTCAGCCTGCCGTCCGAAAGCGCACGTACGGCGCCAAAATTCTTCGTTATGCCGGCCGCTTCCAAAGCGTTCGCCATCGCATGTCCCCGAATAATGCTTGTCACAGGCGGCCAGCCAACGCGCGGTCCGCACTCGAAATTCCGGTTCGGGCCGGCGCTTCCGCCGGCCCGGGACGGTTCTTATTTAAAGAACTCGCCGGCCTGTTCCGGCGTCACGGTCGCCGTGACGGACCAGTAACCGGGCTTGCCTTCTGCAGCCTTGATATTGTCAGCAAGGTTTTCGTTGCTGACGAAGGGGATCGGAATATAGATGGCGTTGCCATAGGTGCCGCCAAAGATACCGTCCTTGAATTCCTTGCCCTGAAGCTTCAGGACAGCGACATTGAGCGCACTGGCCATCACGCCGGGCGGATTGACCGAGGCGCCGGAGTTGAATTTTTCCTTTTCCCAGCGGGTCATGAAGTCCTTGCGGATTTCACCGGTCGCAGCAATGTCCTTCGTCTTGCCGGCGGCTTCGATGGCGCGCCATGCGCCGTCGGCCATGCCGTCCTGCACCCAGACACCGCTGATGTCGGGATAAGTGGCAAGCAGGTTCTGCATGGCCTGCTGCCCCTGCGCCTGATCCCAGCTCGCATTGGCTTCGTTCAGCACCTTGATGTCAGGATATTTCTTGAACACTTCGCGATAACCGGCGACGCGGGCTTCGTTTGCCGGATTGCCCGCGATACCGTTGATGGCGACGACGCTACCCTTGCCCTTCAGCGCATCCGCCAGCCATTGCGCCGACTGCGCAGCCCATGCCTTCTGGTCGATACCGACATAAATCGCATCCTTGGAGGACACTTCGGCGTCGGTTGCGATAACGAGGATGTTGCGCGCCTTGGCCTGCGCGAAGATTGGATCGAAGGCGGTCGGGCTGCCGGGATTGATGAGGATCGCATCAACGCCCTGGTTCATGAAATTGCGGATATGACCGATCTGCCCCTGCACGTCGACATTGCCGCTCTGGACGACAACCTCGACCTTGACGCCCTTTTCGCCCCACGCCTTCGCGGCAGCCTGAGCTTCCTCGATCATCTGCGTGCGCCATTCGCTACCGACGAAAGAATTGGAAAGACCGATCTTGAAACTCTGTTCCTGCGCGTGCACGGACGTGCCCGCCGCCAGCACCATCGCGGCAGCAGCCAACAAATGTCTAAACATGAAAACTTGCTCCTCCAAGCAACGGATATCGACTATGAAACCGTTTACATCAGCGAATGTAACCGTTTTCATAAATGAGTCAATCCCGAGATTGATTTTTGTCGAGCGGTCTGAAAAGGTCGCGGAAGCGGCCGGCGCAACTCTCGGAAACGCGCGAGAATGAAGCGCGTGGCGGAGACCGGAGGCAGGGCTTCACAGAATGCGGAAAGCGATGACCCCTCCCCGCCCTGTGGGCGACGGCAGGCCCCGCGCTTCACGCCGGCCTGGAACATCAGTCAGGAGAATGACCATGGAAATATTGCGCGCAGGAACACGGGCATCGGCAAAAGGCCCCGCGGCCTGGTTCACGGGCACGGTCCGCATCGATCCGCTTTTCAACCCCTTCGATGCAGAGCGGGTGCAGGGCGCTCAGGTTACATTTGAACCCGGGGCGCGAACGGCATGGCACACCCATCCCCTCGGTCAGACGCTGATCGTGGTTTCCGGTCTCGGCCGGGCGCAGCGTGACGGTGGCCCGGTGGAGGAAATCCGCCCCGGTGATATCGTCTGGTTCGCACCGGGCGAGAGGCACTGGCACGGGGCCGCACCTGATGTGGCCATGACCCATATCGCGCTTCAGGAGGTCAAGGACGGCAAGGTGGTGGACTGGCTGGAACAGGTCACCGACGATGAGTATGACGGTTGACCCGGCACCGGACGAGGGCGGCTGCCGTTCAGCAGCCCGCGCCTGTTCAAGGGGATGGCGGAGCCGGGGCTACGGCAGCGCCGCGCTCAGCCCATCCGCTCCGAGACATATTCTCCCGGCGAGGCGGGGAAAACCACGGTCCTGTTGCCATTCAGGAAAACCCGGTGGTGGATATGGGCATGTATCGCGCGCGCCAACACCTGGCTCTCCACGTCGCGGCCGAGTGACACATAATCCATCGCGCTCTGTGCATGGGTTACCCTGATCGTGTCCTGCTCGATGATCGGCCCTTCATCGAGATCGGCGGTGACGTAGTGGGCGGTTGCTCCAATCAGCCGTACCCCGCGCTCATAGGCCTGCTTGTAGGGATTTGCGCCCTTGAATGATGGCAGGAAGGAATGGTGGATGTTGATGATGCGGCCCGACATTTCCTGGCACAGCCGGTCCGACAGAACCTGCATGTAACGGGCGAGAACGACGAGTTCCGCGCCAGTATCCTGCACCACCTGCAGGATTTCCGCTTCGGCTTCCGGTTTTGTCTCAGGCGTGACGCGGATATGATGAAACGGAATGTCGTCGTTCACGACCTGCTTCTGATAATCGAGATGATTGGATATCACCGCGACGATCTTCACCGGCAATGCGCCGATGCGGGAGCGATAAAGCAGATCGTTGAGGCAATGACCGAAGCGCGACACCATGATCACCACTCTGGTTTTGCGGGAAAGGTCGTGGATGTCGTATTGCATGTCGAAGTCGACGGCGACCGGACCAAAACCCTCGGCGAGAGCGTCCCGCTCCAGCCCCTGCTCCGAAACGAAGCTCAACCGCATGAAAAAACGGCCGGTTTCCTGATCGGTGAATTGCGAGCTGTCATTGATATTGCAGCCGGACCGCGCGAGATATCCGGATACGGCCGCAACGATGCCGCTGCGCGCCGGGCACGAGACTTTCATGACATAGGTGGTCAAATCCTGCTCCCCTTGGTGGATCAGCTCCTGGACGGTTCTGAAACTGCAACGCGTTCAGGCGGTTTCGGCGGCGAGCTCCCTGCAGCCGGTTTCAAGCAGATGGCCGAGATGCGACGCGAAACTGTTCCAGACATCCATGCGGAACCGGTGTTCGGCATCTCGCCAAAGCACCACGGTCACGCCGTCGAAAATCGTCCGGCGTCCCTCGCCAACGGCAATCGTGTCGATGTCGCGGGCGCAGCCCAATGTCAGCAACTCAGCAGCCCGCGGACCTTCGATCAACATCGTCACTTCACGGCCGGAAATGTCGACAAGACTGTGCGGAAGGTCGGCATAAACGTCTGCGCAGGCCGCGATCAGCCTGTTGATTTCGGCCGTCGGTGCAACGACGGTCCACTCGTCGGGACCAAGGCGCAGGACGTCAATCTCACCGGAAGCGGCGCGGGCGCCGATCCGGTCGGGCAAGTCGAGGCCGAGGGCAGCGTTGAGCGGCGCCAGATCGCCGCGCGCACGCAGCGAAAACCGGGCTTGTGCGGCCGAGATGCTGACCCGTGCCGCTTTGCTTTCGGCAAGCACGCCGGAAACGGAGGAGGAAACGCGCATGTTCATTGTCGGCTCCGGGTCAGATTTTCAGGCGGGTGTTTTCGGGATCGACAAAGACCATCCCGGTGATTTTTGCAGCAATGGTGCGGTCCAGCATCGGGATGTAGACGGTCTCGCCCATCCGCTCATGCCCGCCTTCCACCAGCGCCAGCGCGATCGGCTGGCCAACGGCATCCGAATGGTAGGATGATGTAACGTGGCCGACCATTTTCATCGGGATAGGCTGTTTCGGGTCAAAGACGATCTGTGCGCCCTCTTCCAGCTTCGAACGGTCTTCCGTCAGTAGACCGACGAGATGACGGCGCCCCTTGGCGACGAGATCGGGTCGCGCAAGACCGCGCTTGCCGACGAAATCGGGCTTGTTCTTGCCCACGGCCCAGCCCATCGCCGCATCATAGGGCGTCACCGTGCCGTCAGTATCCTGGCCAACGATGATGTAGCCCTTTTCCGCGCGCAACACGTGCATGGTCTCGGTGCCATAAGGCATGATCCCATATTGCTGACCGGCCTCCCACAGGATTTCCCAGAGCTTGCGACCGAGCGGTGCCGGCACATTAACCTCAAAGCCGATCTCGCCGGTGAAGCTGACGCGGAACAGCCGCGCCGGCATGCCGGCAACGGTGCATTCCACGCAGGACATGTGCGGGAAGGCCTCTTCGGTCAGCTCGACACCTTCCACCAGCGGCGCGAGCAGCTTTGCCGCATTCGGGCCGTTCAGAGCGATGGTGGACCATTGCTCCGTGGTCGAGGTCAGCCAGACATTGAGATCGGGCCATTCCGTCTGGAGGTAATCCTCCATCATGTTCAGCACCCGGGCGGCACCGCCAGTCGTGGTGGTGACGTGGAAACGGTCTTCGGTCATGCGGCCGATAACGCCATCGTCACGGATGAAGCCGTCATCGCCGAGCAGCAGGCCATAACGGCAGCGACCGGCGGCAAGCTTTGTCCAGGGATTGGTATACATGCGGTTCATGAACTCGACCGCATCAGGACCGACGACCTCGATCTTGCCCAGCGTCGAGGCATCGAAAATGCCCACACTCTGGCGCACCGCCCGGCATTCGCGGCGAACGGCGGCATCCATATCCTCCCCAGGCTTCGGAAAATACCAGGCGCGCCGCCATTGCCCGACCGGCTCGTAAACCGCGCCATGGGCCTCAGCCCAACTGTCGATCTGCGTCTTTCGCGTCACTTCGAAATGCGCGCCGCGGTGATAACCGGCGAAGGCACCAAAGGTTGTCGGCGTATAGGGTGGACGGAAGGTGGTGAGCCCCACTTCCGGCTGGCGTTTGCCCAGCGCTTCCGCAGCGATGTTGAGGCCGTTGATGTTGGACATCTTGCCCTGATCGGTGGCCATGCCATTGGTGGTGTAGCGTTTGACGTGCTCGATGGAGCGCATACCCTCTCGCACGGCGAGCCGCAGATCCTTGGCGGTCACATCATTCTGGTAATCGACAAAGGCCTTGGCCTTGCCGGCGTCGCGGTCACTCGGAAGCTCCGTGTGCGAGACACCGCTGCCGATACGATCATGATCGACCGCATGGCTGGAAACATTGGCGGTCTTGCCAAGAGCTGCGACGACTTCACGGCCCCGCTCCGCACCATCCTTCAGCGCGGCCTCGATGCCCCAAAGCCCGCGTCCGGCGCCCGCTATCACACAATCCTCATTGGTGAGCGCTGGCAGGAAGGTCGTGCGCTCGTCATCCCAGGCAATCTTGCCCTGCGTGTGGGAAAAGAGATGCAGCGACGGCGTCCAGCCGCCAGACATCAACACGGCATCGCAGGCAATTTCCTGACCTGCGCCGACCGTGGAACCATTCACCGGATTGACGCGAACCGATTTGACGCGCAACCGCCCCGACGTCGCCGTGACCGTATGTGAGAGCTTGACCGGAATGCCGAGCGCACGCGCCTCGTTTACCAGCTCCTCGCGCACCTTGGCGCGGGTATCGACGATGGCCTGAACAGGTGCGCCAGCACCGTGAAGATCGAAAGCGGCATACCAGGCGCTGTCATGGCTCGTCACCACCACCGGCCGGTTACCGACCTTGACGCCATAGCGGTTGAGATAGGTCTGGGCGGAACCCGCGAGCATCACGCCCGGCCGGTCATTGCCGTGGAAAACCAGCGGCTTTTCCAGTGCGCCCTGCGCCAGCACCACCTGACGCGCCCGAACGCGCCACAGGCGTTCGCGCGGCACATCCTTCGGCACGGTTTCGAGATGGTCGGTCAGCTTTTCGCAAAGGCCGATCATGTTCTGGTGGTAATAGGCAATCGCCGTGGTGCGGGTCATCACCTTGACGCCCTGATCCTTCAGGACCTTCAATTCATCAGCAAGCCAGATCCATGCGGGCTTGCCATCGATCTTTGCCTGGGGTTCGGACAGCAGCGTGCCGCCGGCTTCGGCATTTTCATCGACCAGCACGACCTTGAGGCCATCCACCGCCGCCACCCGTGCGGCAGCGAGACCGGCGGGACCGGCACCGACAATCAGCACATCACAATGCAGGTTACGCGAGGCATAGGTGTCAGGGTCTTCTTCTTTTGGGGAGACGCCAAGACCCGCGGCTGCGCGGATGAAGGGCTCATAGACCTTGTTCCAGAAGCTCTTCGGCCACATGAAGGTCTTGTAGTAGAAACCGGCCGAAAACAGCATATAGGCCATGTCATTGACGGCGCCGATATCGAATTTCAGGCTCGGATATTTGTTCTGCGAGGTGGTTTCCAGCCCGTTCCAGATTTCCTGCACCGTGGCGCGGGTATTCGGCTCGAACCGGCCGGCGCCGCGGCGGGTGCCGATCAGCACATTCGGCTCTTCGGAACCCGCCGCCACCGGGCCGCGCGGGCGGTGGTATTTGAACGAGCGGCCCATGAGATGCACGCCATTGGCAAGAAGCGCGGAGGCGACGGTATCGCCCTTGACGCCGCGATAGGTCTTGCCGTCGAAGGTAAAGCTGACCGAGCGGGAAGCATCCACCCGGCCCCGGCCGGAAACGCGATAGGAGTTCATTTCGACACCTCGGAGCTTGCGGTCAGGCGTGTCAGGGAGGACAGTTCAGGACGCGGCTCACCCGCACGATAGGTCGTGAGGAAACGGTCGCTTACCGTGTCGCGCACGGCGTTGAAGAAGCGGCCGCAACCATGCAGGTGCCGCCAGCGCTCGAAATGCGGACCTTTGACGTTTTCGCGGATGAACAGGAATTCTTCCCATTGCTCATCACTCTGCGACGAGGGATCGGCAGCGCGGACGACATGGGCCTGCCCGGCATAGGTAAACTCGGCTTCGGGCAGCGTTTCGTTGCAATAGGGGCAGCGGATCAAAAGCATGGTCGTTATCCTCAGTGCGCCACGGCGGCGGCGGCGGCCTCGTCGATCAGGCGGCCGGAGCGGAAGCGTTCCAGCGTGAACGGCGCATTGATCGGGTGCGGTTCGTTTTTGGCGATGGTCCAGGCGAAGGTGTGGGCAGCACCCGGCGTGGCCTTGAACCCGCCAGTGCCCCAGCCGCAATTCACATAAAGACCAGTGACAGGGGTCTTGCCGAGGATGGCCGAGCGATCCGGCGTGACATCAACGATGCCGCCCCATTTGCGCAGCATCCGCATGCGGTTGAAGATCGGGAAGATTTCGACGATGGCGGCGATCGTATGCTCGATCAGCGGCAGGCCACCGCGCTGCGAATAGGACGTATACTGGTCCGTGCCCGAACCGATCACCAGTTCGCCCTTGTCCGACTGGCTGATATAGGCGTGCACGGCGTTCGACATGACAACACAGGGGAAAATCGGCTTGATCGGCTCCGATACCAGCGCCTGCAGCGGGTAGCTTTCGAGCGGCAGGCGGACACCGGCCGTATCCATGACGACAGAGGTGTGGCCGGCGGCGGAGACTGCGACCTTCTTTGCCTTGATGAAGCCCCTCGCCGTCTCGACACCGGCAACGGAACCGTCGGCGTTGCGGCGAATGGCGGTGACCGGGCAGTTCTGGATGATATCCACACCGCGGGCGGCGGCACCGCGCGCATAACCCCAGGCGACCGCATCATGGCGCGCCGTGCCGGCGCGCTCCTGCAATGCGCCCCCCATGACAGGGTAACGCGCATTAGGCGAAAGGCTCAACGGCGGGCAATATTCCTTGCATTCGTCAGGCGTGAGCCAGCGATTGTCGACACCGTTCAGGCGATTGGAATGGATATGACGCTTGAAGCTCTGCACGTCGTGAACATTATGGGCCAGCATCAGCACGCCGCGCCGCGAATACATGACGTTGTAGTTCAGTTCCTGGCTGAGATTTTCCCATAGATCAACGGCGTGATCGTAAAGACGGGCGCTTTCGTCATAGAGATAGTTGGAGCGAATGATCGTCGTGTTGCGGCCGGTATTGCCGCCGCCGAGCCAGCCCTTGTCGATGACCGCAACATTGGTGATGCCGTGCTGGCTGGCCAGATAATAGGCCGCCCCAAGACCATGGCCGCCGGCACCGATGATGATCACGTCATATTCGGCCTTCGGCTGGCTGTCGGGCCATTGTTCTTCCCAGTTTTTATTGCCCGTCAGGGCATTCTTCAAAAGACTGAAAGCATTAAAACGCGTCATGATCGGACCCGACGGTTGGAAAATCTGTTGTCGTAAAAGCTAGGATCATTTGCCATCGCCCGGCTGGACAATCGCGTCTGTTTGCATGAATATTTGCGTCATGAAATCGCACGCCGCCAAAAAACGCCTCAGCGTCGCCTTCCTGCTTGCCGACCGCTTCACGCTGTCGGCCTTCGCGAATTTCGTCGACGTGCTGCGCTTAGCCGCGGACGAGGCGGACCGCTCCCGACCCATCCTCTGCGAATGGTCGGTGCTCTCCGCAACGCTCGGCAGTGTGCAGTCGAGCTGCGGCGTGAAAGTGCAGCCGGATACGCGGCTGAGCGATGCCGGTCACTACGACTACATCGTCGTTGTCGGCGGATTGATCAGCGATCACAGCGCCCTGCCGCCGGAAGCACTGCGCTTCCTGAAAGACCGCGCAACGGCAGGCGTTCCGATTGTCGGCCTCTGCACCGGCGTCTTCATCCTCCACGAAGCGGGCCTGCTCGATGGCTATCGCTGTTGCGTAAGCTGGTTCCACCACCAGGATTTTCTCGACCGTTTCGATACGGTTCAGATGATCTCCGACCAGATCTTCGTCATCGACCGCGACCGGCTGACCTGTTCGGGCGGCCATGGTGCCGCGCATCTGGCGGCTTTCCTCGTCGAGCGCCATGTCGGCCAATCCGCCGCCATCAAGAGCCTTAACATCATGATGATCGACAGCGCGCTGAGCGGTGAGAAACCCCAGCCCGGTCAGCAGAGCACACGTAAGGCCAGCGATCCCCTTGTCAAAAAAGCGATCCTGCGGATGCAGCAGAATATCGAGGTTCCCAAGACCGTGCTGGAACTGGCAAGCGACCTCGGCCTTGGCCGCCGCAGCCTCGAGCGGCGTTTCCTCAATGATCTGAAGGCGGCACCATCCAAGGTCTATCTGGAGCTCCGTCTCGACCGGGCGCTCTCGCTCCTGCGCACCACGCACGACCCCATCACCCAGATCGCGCTTGCCACCGGCTTTTGCGACGCACCCCACCTTTCCCGTACGCTTCGAACCGAGCGCGGTTTTACGCCCAGCGAATATCGCAAGACACAGGCTGGCCACACGGCAACCGAGGAAGAATTTGCCGTCGGCGTGCTGCTTCCACAATCCTGAATGTGGTTGCGCCGATCTTACGAACCGCCGCTTTCGAAGGTTACCCGTCATCACCGCAAGAACGGCACGACAGGTTTGCTCGATAAATTCAAGGCATACGGCTGGAATAATCGGGGACGATCATTTTCCGATAAAGGTGCCATGTAGAATGGCCGAGAACGGGCACGACAACCGCTAAACCGACGAATGCCGGGATCGTCCCGAGAACGAGCAGCGCAGCGACAATCAAGCCCCACAGCGCCACCGGAACCGGGTTGGCAAGCGTGGCACGGATGCTTGCATCCACCGCCGCGACCGCGCCGACATCCCGATCAAGCAGCAGAGGAAACGTCACCACCGTTGTCGCCAGCACGATGACGGCAAAAACGCAGCCAGCCAGATTGCCCCAGATGACGAGAGAGAGTCCTTGCGGGGTCATGAATACATCGGAGAGGAAGGTGGAGAGCGAAACCGGTGCCGTCGCCTCGAAATTCACGGAGTATATGCGCTGCGCAACAATCAGCCAGACGGCGAAAAGCGCAAGCAGCATGACGGCGACCGCGATGATCGACGGCAGTGCCGGAGAGTGACGAACCTCCAGCGCGTGCCGCCATGAACTATCCAACCCCTGTTCGCGCCGTCGACTGATTTCATAGAGGCCGATCGCCGCGACTGGGCCAATCAATGCAAAACCGGACATCAGGGGATAGATCAGCGGCAGCATATTAGCGCCGGCACTCCACATCACCATGAAAACACCGGCGATCGGATACATGAGACAGAGAAAAAAATAATGGGACGGCTTTTCTTTAAAGTCCTCCAGTCCCAGCCTTAACGCGTCGGCTATATCTGCAATACCAATCTTGCGGACTTCCGGGCGGGCAAATTCGCCACTCGCACCGGCCATGACATGGAATGCCGTCATAGCACTTCTCCTCCTGCGCCATGATCCGGCTGGCAGTATGGGAACGCCCGGCGACTTTCACCCGTGCGTCAAACAGCAACCGGCCGACTTGTAATTTATCAAATTTCGTCGCCTTTGTCGCCTGTTCAATTCCACCCACTGGTCCCTCTACGCCAAGGGAGGTGTGACAGCTGTTGCCGAGGCGCCTTACCGCCCCCAGCAGCGGGCATTGTCTATGGCGCGTGCGAACCGGGCGTGATCTTCGGCGCCGACCGATCCATCGGGCGCGAATATCTCGGTCTCGCGCCGCATGGCGGCGACATCAATGCCGCACATTTCGGCCAGCCCTAGCGCCGTCAACTCGCGCATGGCCGGCACGCAAATGGTCCGGCCGCTGGCTGCTGCCAGAAAACGGACAAAATAGCGGCTGTTCGACAGGCCGCCATCGATGGAGATCGTGTCGCCTATGGGAGCAACCGCCGATGCAGCTTCGATCAGCCGCGCCGTCAGCAGGGCAATGCCTTCCAGCACCGCGCGCACCATGTCACTCCGCTCGGTGGCGTGGTTCATACCGATGAACAGCGGCGCGGCGTGTCTGTCCCAATAAGGCGCGGCAAGGCCCGAAAACGCGGGTACGAACGCGAGACCACGGCGAATGGCCGATGGCCCCTGAAAACAATCGAGTTCGGCATTTTCAGCGTAGAGGCCAATCTTTCTCGCCCACTCGACCGCCGCGCCGGCATCATAGACGCCGCCTTCAATGGCGAAAACGGCACGCGCGCCCTGCATCTGCCAGGCAATTGTTGGCAGAAGCTCTCCCGTCGATGGGCGCGCGTTACCGGCAACGGACAACAGAAACGCCCCCGTTCCGAAAGTTATCTTGCAATCGCCTGCCGTGCGGCAGCCGTGGCCATAAAGTGCGGCCTGCTGATCAACGATGGAAACGCGGATGGGCGTTCCCTCGATCGAGCCGAAGCCGCCGTCGACAGGGCCGACCATGGGCAGACAATCCATCGTCACGCCATGCAGCGCGCAGAGCTCCGGACTCCAGTCTCCGGTTGAAAGATTCAGCAGCCCCGTGCGCGACGCCGTCGCAAGGTCGGTGCGGAAACAGCCCGTCAGCCGGTCCAGAAAGAACGCGTCGGTGGTGCCCAGCCGCAAACGCCCGGCTGCCTTCGCCTCTGCCACTGCCGGATTGTGCCTGACCAGCCAGGCCAGTTTGCTGGCCGAAAAATACGGATCGAGAGGCAGCCCGCAAATCTCTTTCGAAAGATGTGTTGCCGAGGGCGGCAGGGCGGCCAGCGTTTGGGCGGTGCGGGCATCCTGCCAGACGATGACCGGCGACAGCGCCTCACCGCTGACGGCATCCCACGCCAGACAACTTTCGCCCTGATTGGCGATGGCGATGGCGTCCACCGGCCCGGCGGCGGCGAGCACCGCGCGGATATTAACAAGCAGTTCTTCCGGATCATGCTCAACATGATTGGCGGCGGGGTAAAATTGTGCGTGACGCCGACTGGCCACAACCTCCGCCGTGCCGCCATCGGTCACCACAAGGCACCGGGTTGACGTCGTCCCCTGGTCGATCGCCGCAACGCGCATCAACTGGTCTCCTGAAAATGAAAGGAAATCTGAGCCGCTTCAAACGCCGCAGCTGGAATGGGCACAAGCACACGGCGTTCAGGGAACCACTGGCCGGTCTTGCTCCACACTTCCTTTCCATCGAGATGAAGCGAAAGCAGGCCTCGAACACGTCTGGTGAAACGAAGCTGGAAGTCGCGAAAAGCCGGTCGTTTAAACCCGCCCGGCCGTAACATGGCGGGAACCGCCAGCTTGAGCGGATCGGCGAAGGTGACGGGCACCCCCGGCGCGCTGCAGGGTGCCCGGGCGAGATCGTTTGCCACCGCCGCGCCAACCCGACGGCCTTCGCGAAACGCCCAGCCGCCCGTTTCCACGGCCCGCAAGACATTTCCGCCGGCGAAGAAGATCGGATTGGCCATTCGCCCGTCCTGGTCGATCAACGGCCCGGCACTGCCTGCCGCCATCTCTACCGGGGATGCATCGAGAAGCGCCGCCTCCGGCGTGAACCGCCCGGTGAGCAGAACACCATCGCATTGAACTGTCAGGATACGACCATCCACAAGACGGATATCCGCCTCCTCGACCCGGCCGCGTCCGCGGATATCCGTGAGTGCGGCGCCACAATGAAAGGGCACCCCAACCACCGGCGGGAAGCATCGAATAGGCCACCGCGCTAATGGATAAGGTTCCGGCTCGATCATCGCCACCGGCCGGGCATGATGCGTAAGGCAGGTCAAAAGCGCAGAAAAGGACACAAGTTCCGAACCGACGATCAGCGGCCGGCGAAATGGCATGATGCCGTGAAAGGCGACATAGGCTTGCAGCGTGCCGGTGGTGAGGACGCCCACCGGCCTGTCACCGGGCAGAAGCCGCGCGGAGCGTGGTTTTTCCCGCGCGCCCGTGGCCAGCACGATGCGCCGGGCCTTCAGTGTCTCGACGCCGCGTGCCGATGTCACCAGCAGCGTGCCATCCTGCCGCAGTTCGACCACGGAATGACCGGTGCGGATATCGATACCCGCTTCCTGCGCCTGCCGCTGCAGGCGTTGCGCATAAGCCGGGCCGAAATAGACGCGTCCGAATTCGCGCATGCCAAAGGGCGAATGCACGCAATGCCGGGTCGCGCCGCCGAGAGCGGGTTCACGGTCGAGGATCATCACGCGGGGGATACCGCGCGCTTTCAGCTCCAGCGCCGCAGCCACGCCCGCCGGACCGCCGCCGACCACGATGACATCTGCATTATCAAGGTTTTGATGCACGCGCTGAAACGGCTCCCCGGCGCTCATAGGTCCGCTCCCTCCCGGACGGAAAGCGGCGTTGCCAGACGGTCGCCGGTCATCGCGGCCAACCGCGCGTTACAATAAAAGCCCTGACAGCGCCCCATGCCGGCGCGGGTACGCCGCCGCAGGCCTCCGAAATCGCCGGGTGGCACCGGGCTCAAAAATGTCGCCTCGATTTCCCGGCGGGTGACGAGTTCGCAATGACAGACGATTTCGCCGTGATCGGCACGCTGCCAGTCCCGCCCGCAGGTTTCGGTCAGATTGGGCATCGTCACTTCGGGGATTGAGGATGGCGGGTTAAAACGCGTACCGAAACCTTCGTGAAGCCTCAGCGCATGCTGCGCCAGTCCGAGCGCGGCACTGAGGCCCGTGGAGCGAATGCCGCCGAGCGTGATCGCCCGCCGGTCTGGCCGGGTGGAAATCCGGTAGTGCTTTTTTTCAGAGGCCGGGCGCAGACCGGCATAAACAGCGGTCACGGAAACGGAGGCAAGCGCGGGAACGATCTCCGCACCGCGTTCCAGCAGTCCTTCCAGCGTCACCGTCTCGACCGTCGCGCGTTCGCGATCTTCCTGCTCTTCGGCCGTCGGACCGACAAGAACGTTGCCGAAGGCGGTCGGGCACACCACGATGCCCTTGGTGATTTCGGTCGGAACGGGCAGAACAATGTGCGGCACATGCCGACGGGCAGCTTTATCAAGCACCACGAACTGCCCCTTGCGGGGCTTGATGGTGAAGTCGGGCGGAAATCCCAGACGTGCGTCGACGATATCTCCGAACAGCCCGGCGGCATTGACGACGCTGGCGGCAAATATAGTGCCCGCCGTCGTCTCTATCTGCCACACGCCGTCGAATGCACCGGACAGGACCTCCGCGTTGCGCAGCAGCTGGGCACCCAGCGCCACCGCCTGCGTGAGATAGCCGAGCGGCGCGGACCAGGGATCGATGATATGTTCGCCCGGAACGTCAAGTGCGGCGACAAGGCGGCCGGACAGGCCCGGCATGGCTTCACGGGCCTGCTCGGCCGTGCGTAACTCAAGCCCGGCAATGCCGTTGCGCCGCCCCTGTTCGGCGATCCCCTGCAGTTTTTCCGCTTCGCCCGGGTTCCAGGCGCAGACCAGTGCGCCCGTTTCGACGATGCTGAGACCCATCCGGCCATGAATGGAGAGATATTCCGCCCGGCCTGCCTTCACCAGTTCCAGCTCCAGGCTGCCTTCCGGCGCATCGAAACCGGTATGGAGGATGGCGCTATTGGCCTTGGAAGCGCCGGAGAGGATGTCGGGGCCTTTTTCGATCACCACCACCTTCGCACCGGCCAGTGCGAAACGGCGGGCGACCGCGCAACCGACGACACCGGCGCCAATGACGGCGACATCAAATTCCGTGGAGGGGGTCTCGGCCATGGGCTTACCTTTGCCTTCGTCGTTCCAAGCGAGATCAACAGGCGCGACGAGTCGCACCGATGCAGCAGCGGTGTTGATAAACGGGAATGAAATCTTCGCCTTTGCCAGTCAGGGGCAGCCGGCACCGGCCGGCGACCCCGCGACTTTACTTCACAAAAGTCTTTGTCAGGCCCGCCGTGCGGTCAACGATGAAGACGACGGCAAGTGTGAGCACGATCAAGAGAACGGAAATGGCCGCAACAAGCGGATCCGCCTGCGTCTCCACATGCTGATACATGGCGACCGGAAGCGTGGTGATGCGCGGGCCCGTGAGGAACAGCGAAATCACGGCTTCATCGAACGACACCAAAAAGGAAAGCGCCGCCGTCGCCACGACACCCGGCGCAATCATCGGCATGGTCACGCGGCGGAAAACCGTGAGCGGCGATGCGCCCAGGGTGGAGGCGGCCTCTTCGAAGATCAGCGGCAGGCCGGCAAGCGAGGTGGTAAGCACACGCAGCGCATAAGGCAGCACGATGATGAGATGCGCGATCACCAGACCGGTGAAGGTGCCGAGCAGACCGGCACCGGCAAAGACGATGAGGATAGCAAGGCCGAGAACGATTGTCGGCAGCAGCAGCGGCGCGGTGAAGAAGGCGAGAAGCGCGTCCGCGCCGATGACCCGCATGCGAACGATGGCATAGGAGGCCGGCAGCGCGATCAGCATGGACAGCACGGTGACGATGATGGCGAGAAGGGTGCTGGTGCCCAGCGCTCCCATCATCTTCGAATTATGCATGAGATCCACATACCAGCGCAGGCTCCAGCCCGAAGGCGGGAAAGCCATGTAGCTATCGGCCGAAAACGAGATCGGCACCACGAGCACCACGGGCGCCAGCAGAAAAACGAACATGATGAAGGCGACGATTTTCAGCGCCAGCGGAACGGGACGTTCTTCCATCTTTGATCTCCCCTAAAGAATGGCCCGCAGAAGCCGGGAATAAAGCACCAGAGCTGCACCGAAGATCACGAGAATGATCATCGACAACGTCGCAGCGAGCGGCCAGTTGAGCGTCACGATGGCCTGATCGTAAATTTCCGTCGCGAGAAGGAAGACACGTCCGCCGCCAAGCAGCTTGGGGGTGATGAACGAACTGACGGCGAGGACGAAAGAGAGCAGGCAACCGAGCGCGACACCGGGCATGGTGAGCGGCACGATGATGCGCCAGAACACCTTCCAGGGCGATGCGCCGAGTGTTTCGGCCGCCTCCTCGACACGCGGATCGAGCCTGCCGAAACCGGCAAGCAGCGCCAGGATCATATAGGGCATCAGGATTTCGGTGAGACCGATGACAACGCCGACCTTGTTGAACAGCAGCCGCACACCGCTTTCCGCACCGAATGCGAAGAGGATATTGTTGATGAGGCCGTCATCGGCAAGGATCGCGATCCAGCCATAGGTACGCACCACGGCCGAGGTCAAAAGCGGCGAGATGACCAGTACCAGCAGCAGCGTCTTCCAGCGACCCTGCGCCCGGTGAAGATAGAGCGCGATGGGATAGGAAGCGATAAGCGTGAGGACGGTGATCAAGAGGCTGGTCAGAATGCTCTGGCCGATCAGTTCGATATAAAAACCGTCGGTCAGCGTCGATGTCCAGTTGTCGAGTGTGTGGGCTTCGCCAAGACCGCCGCCGCCGAGGCTTTCGCGGAAGGAAAGCAGGAGCAGGTTGAAGACCGGCATCACAAAGGCAAGGCCGTTGACCGCAATGATCGGCCCGAGAAGAAGCGTTGCGAGAAACACCATGGAGGATGTGCGGCTGCCGGGAGCCGTGATCATGACCGCCGCTGTCATTGGTTTGCTCCGAAGACCAGCGTGTCCTCCACGCGCCAGACGAGGCTGACTGCGCTGCCCGCCGCCACCGGCGTTTCGCCGCCTGATGTGGCACGCTCTACGGACAGCGTCTGGCCGCCCGCGGCGATCTCGTAATGGAGGATGTCACCGGCATAATAGACATCGCGGACTTCACCGGCGATACGATTGACCGGCGCTCCCTCGAAATCGGGCGCGACGTCACCGGCCACCGTCATGGCCATGCGATGCGGCCGGACCATAAGGTCGATCTTGCCATTGTGCGAACCGGGCGCCCGCAATACCGCATCACCGACCGTGATGTGATCGCCGACCGCGTTTCCGACCAGGCGGTTGGTGCGGCCGACGAAAGAGGCGACGAATGCCGTCGCCGGGCGCTCGTAGAGGTCATGCGGCGTGCCGAGCTGTTCCAGACGCCCGCCATTGAGGACGGCGACCTTGTCGCACATGCTGAGCGCCTCCACCTGATCATGGGTGACGAAGATTGAAGTGATGCCGAGCTGTTTCTGGATACGGCGGATTTCAGAGCGCATCTCGTCGCGCAGCTTGGCGTCGAGATTGGAAAGAGGCTCGTCGAACAGGAGAATGGAGGGCTGGATGACGAGAGCGCGTGCCAGTGCGACACGCTGCTGCTGGCCGCCGGAAAGCTGGGCCGGTCGGCGGTCCTCGCGCCCTTCCAGACGCACCATGGCGATTGCCTCACGGGCACGCCGTTCCGCTTCCGCAGCCGGCACCTTGCGCATTTCAAGACCGAACATGACATTCTTGAGAACCGTCATATGCGGGAACAGCGCATAGCTCTGAAAGACAAGGCCAATATCGCGCTTGTAGGGCGCAAGCCGGGTTACGTCCTTGCCATCGATCAGGATCGAGCCCGACGTCACCGGGGCAAGCCCGGCAATCATGCGCAGCGACGTCGACTTGCCGCAGCCGGACGGACCGAGAAAGGCGACCAGTTCGCCTTTGGGTATCTCGAGATTGAGATTATCCACGGCTACCATGGTTTCATAGCGCTTGGTCAGCGAACGAATTGAGAGAAATCCTGGCTGCATGATGTCTGAAGTTCCCATTCTGGCTTTTTGCCTTTCTCCAGAGCATGTCAGACACTTGGCGTCTTGAACATGTCCTGTCCCTTGCGCGCCGACCCACCTCGCCACCGATCCGAGCGTCGGTGGGAAAGATGAGCCGAGGGGTTTGGTATGCTGCTTCCGCAGCCGACAAGGGGTGCGGAAGTCTTGCCATTTCTCACGCCAGGCGCGAAAAGCCTCAGCGGCTGAGCGGAATGACCTTGCGACGCCAGTCCTGCGTGATCTGGTCACGAACCTTCGAGAGGCCGATCCAGTCAACCGGAATGACCTTGTCCATCGCCTTGACGACCGTGCGATCGCTGACATCGGCAGCCACCGTGGCCTTGGCATTGGTCGGCGCATAATACATGGCGGCGGTGAAGGCGGCCTGGGCTTCCGGGCTCAATGCATAATCGACGAACTTGCGGGCCGCCTCGGACGAAGGGCCTCCTTTGACGAGGTTGAGCGTATTGATCTGGAGGATCGTACCTTCCTTCGGAAGAACGACCTTCATCTTGCCCTTGGAACCATCGGCATTCACCTGGCTGCGGGCGTTCCAGCCCACGCCCAGCGATACCTGGCCATTGACGACATTCGGATAGACTTCCGGTTTCGGTTCCCAGGTCTGGACGTTCGGCGCGACTTCCGCCATCGCATTGATGCCGGCGTCGATATTCTTGATGAAGTCTTTGCCGCCATTCATGTGATCCATGATGATCGTCGTGCCGATACCGACGATGTCAGGGGCGCTCAGCATGGCGACCTTGCCCTTGAAGGCGCTGTCTTTCAGGGCATTCCAGCTGTCCGGGGCGGTCTTGACCGCATCGGTATTGTAGATGAGAACCAGGTTGTCGAAAGTCACGCCAACACCGGCCACACCTTCGAAGCGGGCGTTCGGATAAAGGTCGGCGACATTCTTCGTCACGCTTTCATCGATCGTGTCGAACAGGCCTTCATCCGTGCCGGTTTTGGCAACAGAGACATCCATCAGCGCGATATCGGATTGCGGTGCGGCTTTCTGGGCGCGCAGCGAGCCGAGCATGGCGGCAGAACCCTGCTGCGGGAAATATTCGACCTTGATGTCAGGGTTGGCGGCCATGAAAGGCTCGATGACGGCCTTCGTGTAACGCTCCTGGAAAAGGCCGCTATAGCCGAGGAACGTCACGGTCTGCTGGGCCTGCGCCGGCAGGGCAGCCGCACCGAGCATGAGAATCCCACTCAGAAGTATCGTTTTCTTCATTGTCCTGTTCTCCTCTATTGTTATTGGGAGTGGCGAACGGATCCGCCACCCGTAAGCCTGTGTCAGGCGCTGAGCTTGGCCTGGACGAATTTATTGGCGCCCGAAATATCCGGCAGCTTCTCGCCGTTGCGCAGGCGCTCCAGAAGCACGATCTCGGCTTCCTGCATGCCGATGGCGCGCTCCGCCATGGCGCGAGCCTGGCTCGGATGAAGGGCGACCACGCCGCTCTCATCGCACAGGATCGCATCACCCGGATTGATCACCTGGCCGCCAACGCTGATTGGAATATTGATCGCGCCTTCCAGACCGAGGATCTTCGTGGTGATCGGCGACGGGCCGCGGCACCACATGGGCATGTCCACCTTGGTGAACTCCGAAAAATCGGTCGCCGGACCATCGACGACACCGGCTTTGACACCGGCCATCTTCATGGTGTTGGTGATGACGCCGCCCCAGCAGGCGTGGCGGGTATCACCGCAACGGTCGATGAGAACGATATCGCCCGGACGCACGAGTTGCGTCAGGTAGTGCAGCATGGTCGAATCCGCATTCGGGATGCGAAGCGTGACGGCGGTGCCCGCCACGCGCTTGCCCGGAAGGACCGCCCGGATTTCAGGATCGACGAAACCGGAATGGAGCACATGGCCGATCGTCGCGACTTCGACCTTTTCAAGAAGTTCGATGACGTCGGGGCCGATCTGTTCCGGCATGGGGTTGACGATAAACATTGGGTCTTTCTCCGATCAGAGAACGTGGTGGTTCGCCACCGGCACGTTGGCGCGCACCTTGGCCGAATAGTCGAAGTCGAGAGCGGCGCCGGCTGTCCCGACAGTGTCGGAGCATTGCGCGACGATGTGACCCCACGGATCGATGACCATGGAATGTCCCCAGCAGGCTTTCTTTCCACCCGCATGGGTGCCGATCTGTCCCACGGCGAGGAAATAGGTCTGCGTCTCGACGGCGCGGGCGCGGGCCAGCACTTCCCAATGGTCCTTCCCCGTCATCAGCGTGAATGCAGCCGGCAGAACGATGACATCCGCGCCCTTGTCCCGCAGCGCACGGAACAGTTCCGGGAAGCGGATATCGTAGCAGATGCCGCAACCGACCGTCTTGTCGCCAACCTTATAGGTTACGACCTCTTCGCCGCGGGCGACGGAATCGGATTCGCGGTAGCTGATGCCGTTCGGCGTATCGACGTCGAACAGGTGAATCTTGCGATAACGGGCGATCTGCTTGCCATCAGGGCCGAAAACGAGGGTCGAATTATAGAAGCGGTTGCCTTCCTTCTCAACGATGGAGCCGGCATGGAGCGTTATGGCATGCTTCTTCGCGAGCCCCGAAAGCAGCGTATAGATTTCACCGCCGGGAAATTCCTCGCCGCTTTCATGCATCTCCTGAGGATTATCTCCAATAAATGCAAAGTATTCAGGAAGAACAACAAGGTCTGGATTGTCCGCCTTGACTGCCTTCTCAATCAAATCGGCAGCAACCTTCAGGTTCTCTGCCTTGTCATTCTGGGTATTCATTTGAACAAGTGAGACTTTCACGTTGCTCTCCTCTCATGTTGCGAGGAGAATTAAGAACGGGAACTGTTTTCGTGACAAACGGAAAAACTCTATCGAAACCCATAAGATAAGCTTATAGATTAATCATCTTGCAATGCAGCATAAAAATTAAGCTGCGGCGGTCATCCACTGAATCGTGGTTTCACTGACGATTTCCGTCGCCATGTCGGCGATCGCGCGGGCGAGCGCATTGTCGCCTCGCTCCTGGTAAACCGTGTGAAAGGTCAGGGGCGGCACCGATGGCGTGATGTCGAGAATACGCGCTTCGCCAGATTTGATGATGCCGTCCACCAAGACACGCGGCAGCGCACCGACGCCGACGGCCGTGGCCACGAGGCGTGTCATGATCGACAGCGAATTCGAATTATAAATCCGGCTGTCGGACAGGCCGTGCGAATCCAGAAGCGCCCGCAACGCCTGATGCGGCTGCGAGCCGGTGGAGAAGGTAAGCAACGGAAAATGCGCGATATCTTCAAGCGTCACGCCGGTTTCCGGCAGCGGCAGTTCGACCGCGCCCACCCAGCAGGATTCGAAGGTGCAAAGCGGTGAGTTATAGATGTCAGCAGCCATGATCGGCCCCATGATGAAGCCGACATCCACCTCGCCGTTCTGGATACGCTGTGAAAGTTTCAGGCTGGTATCGATTGTCAGATCCAGACTGACGCCGGGATATTGCTCGTTCATGCGGCGGATGAGAAGCGGCAGCCAGGCATACACGATCGTATCGGCAGCACCGATCCGCACAGTCCCCCTCAGCGCTTCCCGATTGCTGACGATTTGCCGGAATTCGCCGGTGAGGTTGACGATCTTTTCGGCATGTTGCAGCGCCAGACGACCGGCGGGCGTCAGGTTGACGCAGCGCACATCACGCGTGAACAGCACGACGCCAAGCTCCCGCTCCAGCGCGGCGATGCGGTTTGAAACAGATGCCTGGGTCGTATGCAAGCGTTCCGCGGCTGCCGAAAAGCTGCTCAATCGGGCAGCCCAGAGAAAGGTTTCGAGGAATCGGGTATTCATGGCTCAATCTTCTCGGATGGCTGCGCGATCCAGCTTCAAGTCTCTGGCGTCGTCTCGCCCTTGGCATCTGTGGTTCAAGAGGCAGTATGTCCGATGCGCGCGCCCATAAGCAAGTGATCACCGCCGCGTTTGCAGGGGGCGAAAATGAACCTTGAGGTGACGGGATGACGGACAGCCAACAAATCCGCACCATCCGATTCGGGCGCGCTTATCGCGGTCAAGCGGCGCGTTATCGTGTCGTCTATCCGTGCCTTGCAACACTTGGCGGAACTTGGCGTTATAAAGGCATAAAGTTTCTAGATGCCAGGGGCGACATGGACGACAGCGTGACCATTCCCAAGATCAACCGGCTCGTATTGCAAAATCTCGTAACCGGGCTGAGCGACGGGCTGATCCTTCTCGAAAACGACGGAACAATCGCCTGGGCCAACAGGGCGGCGCTTGTGATGCACCGCATAGAATCGGTATCCGAACTCGGCGACGATACCGAAAGCTACCGGCGGAATTTCACGCTTCGGTATCGCAATAATCACCTTCTAGAAGCAGGGCAGTATCCGCTTGAGCGGCTTCTTGCCGGCGAGACCTTTGAAGACGTCACGGTGGAAATATCGCCGAGTGACGATGAAACCGAATGCTGGGTGCACACCGTGCGTGGCCTTATCCTGGAAGATGCCGGCGCGAAACCGGATGTGCTGGTGCTGATCATTCGTGACGAGACGCCGCGCTACGAAGCGGAGGCACGTTTCGAGAGTGCTTTTAACGCAAATCCCGCACCTGGTCTCATCTGCAGGCTTGAAGACCAGCGCTTCATTCGTGTCAACCAGGGCTTTCTGGAAATGACCGGCTTCAGCCGGGAGGATATTATCGGCATCAGCGTCGAGGAACTCGGCCTGTTTTCCGAATGCGATACCGGCGAGGATGCGCTGAAACGCCTGCATGAAGGACGTGTCATACGCCAGCGTGAGGCGCTCATCCCCATTCCCGGCGGCGACCGGCTGGTGATCGTGGCGGGAGAAACCATCGCCGTTGCCGAAGAGCCGTGCATGCTTTTTACCTTCGCCGATCTCGACGGCCGCCGGAAAGCACAAAATGCACTTCGCCAGAGCGAGGAGCGCTTTTTCAAATCCTTCCGACTCTCGCCCGCACCGGCTGCGATTTCGAGGCTTGAAGACTTCGTGCTGACAGAAGTCAACGATGCATTTCTGATGCTGTGCGGACGCAAGGAAGCCGAGGTGGTGGGCAAGACGGCGAGCGAACTGAAATTGTGGGACGATGTGGCAGCACGGCGCGATGTCGAAAAGCGGCTGAAGGACAATATCCCGATCCGCAACGAGAACCTGCGCATGAACCTTGCCGATGGCAGCGCGGCCGAATGTATCGTTTCTGCAGAACGCGCCGAGATCAATGACCAGCTCTGTGTCATCTGGGCGATACAGGATGTGACAGAGCGACGCCGCTCCGAGAACGAACTGATCGAGGCGATCGAGAGCGTCATGGCCGATACATCATGGTTCAGTCGCACCGTGGTGGAACGGCTGGCAGGGCTCAGGCAGAATTCCCGCGGGGCGTCATCTTCCGCTTCGCTCAAGGATCTCACCGAGCGTGAAGAGCAGATATTGTCTCTGATCTGCGACGGATGCAGCGACAAGGAAATGAGCGACCGGTTGAACCTGTCCAGACATACCATCCGCAATCATATTGCGTCGCTATACGGCAAGATCGGCGTTAACCGCCGCACGGCGGCGGTCATCTGGGCTAGGGAGCGCGGTTTTGCCGGCCGCCGGGAAAAACAACATTCGCCACCCGCAAAATAGGTCAATTTGTACCAGTTGAACTAGTAGCTAATGCTCTGCAAGGAGCACTATTCCGGGGCTACCTTTCCATCATGCCGTTACCAACCGCGGCACGCTCAAACGATGGAAGGAGTTCGTCATGGACAATAACCGTATCGAAGGTATCGCCCGTCAGGCAAAGGGCACGATCAAGGAAGCAGCCGGCAAGATCACCGGCAATGACAAGCTTCAGGCTGAAGGCAAGGCCGAAAAACTGGCCGGCCAGGCGCAGGAAAAGCTGGGCCAGACGAAGGATACCGTCAAAAAAGCATTCAAGTGAACCGTCAATGTTCAAGGCAGGAGGTTTCACCATGATGCTTGCGTGCGAAGCAAACCCGGCGGCAAGCTGCCTTCCGCAGGAGGTCAGCCTCTGCGCCGCCCTGCAGGCCGTAATCGCCTATGCTGACGGACAGGAGAAAAGCTCAATCTCCGTCACGTCGGTCGAGGGCCGTATTGTGCTCTCGGGCGAGGTTGAAACGCTCTCTGCCTTCGAACGTGCGGTGATCATCGCGGAATGTTTCGCATCGCGGCCGATCATTGCGGATCTCGCGATCCGGCAGCCGCCCTATCCCTATCTGGATGCCTCTTCCCCACGCATCCGCCTCGTGAATGATAACAGGAGTGACAGACAATGAAAAAACTCGTTCTCGCAACTGCAATTGCAACGCTGGCCATTGCCCCACTCGCTTCCGCCGAGACGAAGCACAACGGCAAGCGCGCTACGGAAACCGCGCAGAAGGAGCGTGTCGGCACGCTGTCGTGTGAAATCGCCGGCGGCGTCGGCCTCGTCGTCGGATCCAGCAAGGCGGTGAACTGCGAATTCCGCCAGCGCTCAGGAAAGACTGAGCGCTACACGGGAAAGATCGGCAAGCTCGGTCTCGACATCGGCGTGACCGGCAAGACCTATATGAGCTGGATCGTGCTGAACACGGCGGCAAGCCGTGTGGGTGACGGCGCGCTGAGCGGTGATTATGTCGGCGCTTCCGCAGGAGCGTCGGTCGGGGTCGGTGTCGGCGCCAATGCGCTGATCGGCGGCAATGCCAAAAACTTTGCCCTGCAGCCGATCAGCGCCGAAGTGGGAACCGGCGTGAATGTTGCAGCGGGTGTATCCCACCTTCAACTGAAGCGCGCGGGTTGACCGTTCATCCGGGGCATTCAAGGAGTGGCCGCGCCTGGCTGGCGCGGCCACAAATTGCGGCCGGCTACTGTATCTTGTCCAGCATCTTGTAATATAAACCCACGAGCGGCAGGAACCAGGGCTTGCCGAAATGACCTGGCACCGCCGGCCACTCAAGCCCCTTTAGCGGGTTGTTGTCCGGCCGCCCCAGAATGGCATCCGCCACCACCATGCCGAGATGTGTGGAAAGCTGCGCCCCGTGACCGGAATAGCCCATGGCATACCAGACGCCATCGTGATAGCCGGCCCGCGGATAGCGGTCCTTGGTCATGTCCACCAGTCCGCCCCAGCAATAGTCTATCGGCACATGCGAAAGCTGGGGAAAAATGCGATGGAGGCTTTCCGTCAGGATCGCTCCGCTCTTGGCGTCAGAACGCTGGTCCGACGTGGCGGAGAAGCGTGCACGGCCGCCAAAGATCAGCCGGTTATCCGGAGCCAGCCGGAAGTAGTTGCCGATGTTCATGGAATTGACATAGGTTCGATTACCCGGAACCGACGCCTTCACTTCTGCATCCGTCAGCGGCCGCGTGGCGATGATGAAACTGCCGACGGCGATAATGCGCCGGCGAAAATAACCGAAACCGGAGGGCGTGTAAGCGCCCGTCGCAACGAAAACATTGTCCGCGGTCACCTTGCCGCGCGCGGTTTCAAGTTCGTGAAGCCCGCCGTTCTGAATGTGTTTCGTCACCGACGCATTTTCGAAGATCACCGCGCCATGACGGCTGGCAGCTTCGGCGAGCCCTGCCACATAACGGCCCATATGCATCATGGCGCTCTTCTTCGAGAGCATGGCGCCATGAAAGGGCGAACCTATTTCCGTCGTAAGATCGGCGGCGGACAGAAGCGCCGTATCGGGATCGACCTCGGCGTGTACAGCTTCGAAATTCCTCGCCAGCCCTTCGAAATGCTGCGGCTTCGAGGCCATTTTCAGTTTGCCCGCCCGGCGGAAATTACAGTCGATACCTTCCTCGGCGATCAGGCTCTCCAGCGTGTCGATTGACGCGTCCAGTGCTTTGTACAGCGCAATGGCTCGTTCCTTGCCAAGCTCCGCCTTGGCGGAAAGATAGGAATGGGCAAGGCCGTTATTGAGGTGCCCGCCATTGCGGCCGGAAGCACCCCAGCCGACCCGCTGCCCTTCCAGAACAACGACGCGCGCGCCCGCTTTCGCGAGCTGGCGCGCGGCACCAAGACCGGTAAAGCCGCCGCCGATGACGGCCACATCATAGTGACCCTCTACAGGACCTTCCGCCGCCCCCGCGAAAGAGGGGGCAGTATCGTGCCAGTAGGAGACGAGCTTCATGGCCTGGTCCTTTCCTTACAGTCCGACAACACCCGCGAGACCGGAAATATCGGCGATCTCGACATAACCATAATAAGGGTTTGCCGGTTCGTGCCCGCGATTGACCCAGACCTTGTTCTTGATGCCGAGATCATGGGCCGACATCAGGTCGTAACGGAATGAGGACGAGACGTGGAGAATGTCTTCCGGACCACAGCCGAGCATGTCGAACAAATATTCGAAAGCCTTGAAATGCGGTTTGTAGGCCTGCGCCTGCTCGGCCGTATAGACGGCATGGAACGGCGCACCGAGCTTTGCGACATTCGACATGATCTGCGAATCCATGGCGTTGGACAGGATGACGAGCGGAATTTCGTTTGCGACCTTCGCCAGACCAGCGGGGACATCCGCGTGCGGACCCCAGGTCGGAACGCGCTCATAGGTCATGATGGCATCGTCGTCCTTGAAGGATACGCCGTTGCGCTTGCATGTCCGTGACAGCGCGTTGTGAACGACTTCAGCGTAGGGCTTCCAGTCATGCATGACCTCGTCCAGACGATAAGCGGAGAAATTCTTGATGAATTCCTGCATCTGCGCTTCATCCAGGCGGTCGCCGTAAAGATCGCGGGCTGCCTCGGCCATCTGAAAGTTAATCAACGTACCGTAGCAATCGAAAGTGATGTATTTCGGGCGGAAGATGGTCATGTCGTCGTCATCCTTGATTGGGGATCGAGTGTGGCCGGAATAATGAGATCATAGAAAGCCTTTGTCCCGTCGGCGCACCGCAATTGCCCGTCGCGAAAGCAGATTGTTGCGTATGTAGCTGCCAGTTTGGCAGAGAGTTGCGCGCGGAGAAACCCGGATCCCCTCGCCCGGCCCGGTTTGCCGCCAGGCGCGCACGACAGGCGGCATAAGATGCGGCAACGGATAAAAGCAACAGCGAAACATATCGAACCTTCCCATTTGTCGGGACAATCTTCTTCAAACCTCAGTCTATCAATGAACCAGCAGAGCAAACGGAGTTTCGGCATGCACGCCAGCCCCATCGACATCCAGTCCTTTCAACCTGACCATCTTGACGCCGCCGTCGAACTCTCGCGCCAGGCCGGTTGGCCGCATCGCAAGGAAGACTGGGCGCTTGTCCTTTCAATCAGCAATGGCTTCGTCGCGCTCGAAAACGGCCGTGTCGTCGGAACCGCAATGGCGACGTTGCTGGGAGATGGCTGCGCCACCGTCAATATGGTGATCGTGGATGAGGCAATGCGCGGGCGCGGTCTTGGCCGCCGTCTGATGGATGCGGCGATCGGCGCCACCGAAAAGCGCGAATGCCGCCTGGTCGCCACGGCCGATGGCCTTCCCCTCTATGAAAAAATGGGCTTCGTCGCCTCGGGGGAAGTGCTCCAGCATCAGGGTGTTCCTGTTCCTGGCGAAAAGCCGGCGGGTGTCGCCTGGCTCGAGACCGTCGTTCCAGGGGAGCTTGCGGTGCTCGATGCGCAGGCGTTCGGCGCGGACCGCACCCCGCTCTTTGCAGCGCTTGTCGCGAGAGCGCGTTTTGCCGAAGTCCGGCAGGAGAGCGTCCTCAAGGGCTTTGCAGCCCTGCGCGCCTTCGGGCGCGGTGAGGTCATAGGCCCGGTCGTGGCAGAAAATGCTGAAACTGCAAAGGCCCTCATCGCTTTCGTCATTGCCGAGCGCCCCGGCATGTTCCTGCGGGTGGACACCACCGCCGATACGGGTCTCGCCCCATGGCTCGTCGAAAATGGTCTTGCCCATGTCGGCGGCGGCATCGCCATGCGCCGACCGAAGACCGACATCGCCCCCGGCAGAAAATTCAGAACATTTGCATTGACCAGCCAGGCACTCGGCTGAATCCGGAGAGAGACCATGTTAAGCAATTCCCTGATCGAACTGGACCGCGCCCATCTGGTGCACCCCGTCTCCTCCTTCCGCGGCCATGAGAAGCTGGGCGTGCGGGTGCTGAAATCGGCAAGCGGCGCCACCGTCACCGACATCACCGGCCACCAGCTCATCGATGGCTTTGCCGGTCTGTGGTGCGTGAATGCCGGTTATGGTCATGACAGCATCGTTGAGGCCGCGGCCAGACAGATGCGGGAATTGCCCTATGCCACAGCCTATTTCGACATTGGCAGCGAGCCGGCCATCCGGCTTGCGTCGGAACTCGCCGACCGAGCGCCCGGCGACCTGAACCATGTCTATTTCACGCTTGGCGGCTCCGATGCCGTGGACAGCACCATCCGTTTCATCCGCTATTACTGGCACGCCAGGGGTGAGCCGCAGCGTGACCAGTTCATCTCCATCGAACAGGGTTATCACGGCTCCACCACCGCCGGTTCGGGCCTCACCGCCCTGCCCGCGTTCCATGCTGGTTTCGGCGTGCCTTACGACTGGCAGCACAAAATCCCGTCGCACTACGCCTATCGCAACCCGGCCGGAAACGATCCCGCCGCCATCATCGCCTCCTCCCTGCAAATTCTGAAGGACAAGATCGAGACGATCGGTCCGGAGCGCGTCGCCGCCTTTTATGCGGAGCCCATTCAGGGTTCCGGCGGGGTGCTCGTGCCGCCGCCCGGCTGGATCAAGGCCATGCGGGACCTCTGCAAGTCATACGGCATCCTTTTCGTCGCCGACGAAGTCATCACCGGCTTCGGGCGTACCGGCCCGCTTTTTGCCTGCGCCGACGAAGATATCGTGCCCGACTTCATCACCGCGGCGAAGGGCCTCACGTCCGGCTACGTGCCGATGGGCGCGGTATTCATGGCTGATCATGTCTACGACACGATTGCCGATTTCGCAGGCGAAGCGGCGGTCGGCCATGGCTATACCTATTCCGCTCATCCGGTCAGCGCAGCCGTGGGTCTGGAAGTGCTGAAGCTTTACGAAGGCGGGCTGCTGGAGAATGGCCGCCGCGCCGGCGCGCGCCTCATGGCGGGGCTGGAAGGGCTGAGAAGCCATCCGCTGGTCGGCGATGTGCGCGGCCGCGGTATGCTTGCCGCCGTCGAGCTTGTGACCGACAAGGAGAAGAAAACCCCGCTTCCGGCAGCGGCCATACCGGCCCGCAGGGTTTTTGATCGCGCCTGGGAGAACGGCCTCATCGTACGCGCCTTCGCGAACGGCATCCTCGGCTACGCGCCGCCGCTCTGCTGTACGGATGGCGAGATCGATGCGATAATCGAACGGACGCTTAAAACCCTCGATCAGACGTTAGAGGACCCGGCCGTGCGGGCGGCAATGGCCTGAAGCGGCGACCGGCTCTTTCCCGGCACCTTCGCGAAATGTCGCCACACAGCGCATATTCGCAATATTCTGCCGAAGAGCCGATCCATTTCGGAGAATCCGATGCGCCGGAACTGCCAAACTATCCCTAAGAAAAAGCACAAAACGCCACTAAAACAGGCGTTTTCAAAAATGGGAACGGGACAAGGATTCCGTCCGGGAACGAAATAAAATGCCGCAACCCTCCCCTAAAAAGGACGTGGCGGCAGAGCGGAGACCGACATTGCCCAAAAAACTGAGCGACTTCAAATATATGAGCTTCGACGTGGTGGGAACCCTCATCGATTTCGAACGGGGTCTGACATCGACGCTGGCCGCAATCGGTGCGGAAAACGGTGTTGAGGTCGATGGTGAAAAGGCGCTCGCGCTTTACCGTGCGGCCCGCTACTCCGACGCGACCGACCTTTTTCCCGATGATCTCGTGCGCGTCTACCTCATCATTGCCCCTGAGCTCGGCCTGCCGGTGGAGCGCGCCTATGGTGAGCGTCTGCGCGACGCGGCGAAGAACTGGAAAGGCTTTTCCGACAGCCGCGCCGCGATGGCCGAACTTTCAAAGACCCACCGCCTGATCGCCATGACCAACGCCCGACGCTGGGCCTTCGACTATTTCTCGAAGGAACTCGGCAACCCCTTCCACGCCGCTTTCACCGCGGATGACACCGGCACTGAAAAGCCCGACCCTGCCTTCTTCGAGAAGGTCTTCTCCTTCGTGGAAAGCGAAGGAGCGTCGAAGGACGACATTCTGCACGTGGCGCAGAGCCAGTACCACGATATCGGCATTTCCCGAAAACTCGGCATGACCAATTGCTGGATAGAGCGTCGCCATGCCCAGAAGGGATATGGCGGCACGATCGAGCCGGAAAACTTCACCGAACCGGATTATCACTTCACGTCCATGGCCGGCCTTGCCGAAGCCGCCAGACAAACGGGCGGCTGAGCGCCCCTGCTGTCGGCGTGGCGCACACCGGTGCCCAGCCGCAGATAATTTCTACAGACGCATTTCAAGAAATCATACAAAAGGGGAAGACCATGAGTGACAGGATTTCAAACTGGACCCGCTCCGACGATGCTGCCGTTGAACAGGCGATACGCCGCGGCGCCACACGGCGCGAACTGCTTCACATGATGCTGGCGGGCGGCGTGGCCCTTTCCGCCGGCTCGGCAATCCTCGGCCGCGCCTCGCAGGCCGTGGCGGCTACCCCGGTTTCCGGCGGCACGCTGAAGGCGGCGGGCTGGTCGGCCTCCACTGCCGATACGCTGGATCCGGCCAAAGCCTCGCTCTCGACGGATTATGTCCGCTGCTGCGCGCTCTACAACCGCCTGAGCTTTCTCGACATTTCCGGCACGCCGCAGATGGAGCTGGCCGAATCGATCGAATCCAAGGACGCCAAGACCTGGACCGTGAAACTCCGCTCAGGAGTGACCTTCCACGACGGCAAGGCGCTGACCGCCGACGACGTGGTCTATTCGCTGAAGCGCCATCTCGATCCAGCCGTCGGCTCCAAGGTTGCCAAGATCGCGGCACAGATGACCGACTTCAAGGCCGTCGACAAGAGCACCGTCGAGATTACGCTGGCCAGCGCCAATGCCGACCTGCCGACGATCCTTGCCATGCACCACTTCATGATCGTGGCGGACGGCACCACCGATTTCTCCAAGGGCAATGGCACCGGTGCCTTCAAGCTCGAAAAATTCGAGCCGGGGGTACGCTCGATCATGGCGAAGAATACCAATTACTGGAAATCCGGTGGACCGCACGTCGACAGCTTCGAGTTCTTCGCGATCTCGGACGATAATGCCCGTGTCAACGCGCTTCTCTCCGGTGATATCCAGCTCGCCGCCGCCATCAACCCGCGCGCCCTCCGTCTGCTCGACAAGCAGGAGGGCGTTGTCCTGTCGAAGGGAACGTCCGGCAACTACACCAATCTCAACATCCGTCTTGATCAGGCCCCCGGTAACAAGGCCGATTTCATTGCCGGCATGAAGTCGATCGTCAATCGCGAGCAGATCGTCAAGGCGGCCCTGCGCGGACTTGGGGAAGTGGGGAACGACCAGCCGGTGCCGCCCATGAGCCCCTATCACAATCCGGATCTGAAGCCGAAAGCCTTCGATCCCGAGAAGGCGAAGTTCCACTTCGAAAAAGCCGGCGTCATTGGCCAGTCCATCCCGGTCATTACCTCCGACGCGGCGAACTCGGCCATCGACATGGCGATGATCATCCAGGCTTCGGCTGCGGAAATCGGCGTCAAGCTGGACGTGCAGCGCGTTCCCGCCGACGGCTACTGGAGCAATTACTGGCTGAAGGCCCCGATCCATTTCGGCAACATCAACCCGCGTCCGACGCCCGACATCCTGTTCTCGCTGCTTTATGCATCGGACGCGCCGTGGAACGAAAGCCAGTACAAGTCGGAAAAATTCGACAAGTTGATGCTGGAGGCGCGCGGCCTGCTCGACATGGAGAAGCGCAAGCAGATCTACTTCGAGATGCAGACGATGATCGCCGACGAAGCAGGCACCATCATTCCCGCCTATCTCACCAATGTGGACGCAATCTCCTCCAAGCTGAAGGGGCTGGAAGCCAATCCACTCGGCGGCATGATGGGTTACGCCTTCGCGGAATACGTCTGGCTCGAAGCCTGATAAACCATGGTGCCGGGCGTGAAACAGCGCCCGGCAAGCTTTCCCCAAGATGCGGGAAGCCTCCACCATCAGGCAGGTTGCAGGAGCATGTGAATGAACAGCCGGATATTATCCCTTGTCGCCAGGCGGCTGGTCGTCATGCTGACGACGCTGCTTATCGTCTCATTTATCGTCTTTTCAGCCACCAGCCTGTTACCCGGCGACACCGCGACGATCCTCCTCGGCCAGGCGGCGACGCCTGAAGCCGTTGCCGGCCTGCGTACCGCCATGCATCTCGACGATCCCGCCCTGCTGCGTTTCATCCGTTGGCTTTTCGGCCTGGTGCAGGGTGATCTCGGCACGTCCTATGCCAATAACATGGCGATTGCCGATCTCATCGGCCCGCGTTTCATCAACTCCATGAAGCTGGCCGGCATCACGACCATCATCGCCGTGCCGCTGGCGCTGACGCTCGGTATCAGTTCCGCAATGCTGCGCGGAACGCTTTATGACCGGGCCGTCACCGTGCTGACCATCGGCGTCATTTCGGTACCGGAATTCATGATCGCGACGCTCGCGGTGCTGCTTTTTGCCGTTTACCTGAAATGGCTGCCGGCGCTATCGCTCGTCAGCGAAGTGCATACGCTTTTCGATGTGCTGCGTGTTTACGCCATGCCCGTCATCACCCTGACCTTCGTTGTCTCCGCCCAAATGATCCGCATGAGCCGCGCCGCCGTTATCGAGACACTCGACACGCCGTATGTCGAAATGGCGCTGCTGAAAGGTGCGCCGCGCATGCGCATCGTGCTGCGCCACGCGCTGCCAAACGCGCTCGGCCCCATTGTCAACGCGGTGGCGCTCTCGCTCTCCTATCTTGTCGGCGGTGTTATCATAGTCGAGACGATCTTCAATTATCCCGGCATCGCCAAGCTGATGGTCGATGGCGTCGCCACCCGCGACCTGCCGCTGATCCAGACCTGCGCAATGATCTTCTGCGTCGGTTATCTCCTCCTCATCACGACGGCAGACATCATCGCCATCATGTCCAATCCGAGGCTGCGCTGATGGCCGATCATGTCAAAACAACTTCGGGGACCTCGCGTTTGGGTTACAAGATCAACGCAGTCGGCGTTTTCGGCTTTCTCGTCATCTTTCTCTGGGCCATGGTTGCGATCTTCGCGCCATATCTCATTCCGCATCCGGTCGGTGAAATCGTCGATTTCGATTATTTCGGGCCGATGACATCGGAGCTCTGGCTTGGTTCGGACTATCTCGGTCGTGACGTGCTTTCCCGTATTCTCATGGGCGCACGTTTCACGGTCGGCATTTCGCTGGCAGCGGTCGCCATCGCCTGCACCTGCGGCGTTGTGCTCGGCATGTGCGCCGCCGTCATCGGCGGCTGGTTCGACGCCGCGCTCAGCCGGTTTCTCGATGCGGTGAATTCCATTCCAAGCAAGCTTTTCGGCCTCGTGGTCGTCGCCGCTGTCGGTTCGTCCATTCCGGTATTGATCGTCACGCTCTCGGTCATCTACACGCCCGGCGCCTATCGTTTTGCGCGCGCGCTTGCAGTCAATGTCAACACAATGGATTTCGTCACAGTGGCGCGTGTTCGCGGTGAGAGCCTCTTTTATCTCATCGGCTCCGAAATTCTGCCGAACATCATCCGGCCCGTGCTTGCCGATCTCGGCGTACGGTTCGTGTTTATCGTCCTGCTTCTTTCTGGCCTTTCCTTCCTTGGCCTCGGCCTGCAGCCACCCAATGCCGACTGGGGTGCGCTGGTGCGCGAAAACATTGGCGGCCTGCCTTTCGCGGCCCCCGCGGTCATTTTTCCGTCACTGGCCATTGCAAGCCTGACGATCAGCGTGAACCTGCTGATCGACAATCTGCCGCAGAAAATTCGCGACAGGAGCGAAGCATGAACAATCTCGTTGAAATCCGCGGATTGAAGGTCGAGGCAACCACCGATTCAGGCCGTCGCATCGATATCATCAAGGGCGTCGACATCGATATCGCCGATGGCGAAATCGTCGCACTGATCGGCGAAAGCGGCTCCGGCAAGACCACCATCGCACTGACGCTGATGGGTTATGCCCGCCCCGGTTGCCGCATTTCCGGCGGCAGCGTCAAGGTGGCGGGTCAGGATATGGTGCAGCTTTCCGAAACAGAGCGCGAAAGGGTCCGCGGTACACAAGTCACCTATGTCCCGCAAAGCGCTGCCGCCGCCTTCAACCCGGCACAGAAGATCATCGATCAGGTCATCGAAGTCACCCGCATCCATCACCTGATGCCGCCGCAGGAAGCCCGTGCACGCGCGGTTGAGCTCTTCAAGGCGCTCTCATTGCCCAACCCGGAAACCATCGGTGACCGTTATCCGCATCAGGTCTCCGGCGGTCAGCTTCAGCGCCTCTCCGCGGCCATGGCGCTGATCGGCAATCCAAAGCTGGTGATCTTCGATGAACCGACCACCGCACTCGACGTGACGACCCAGATCGAGGTCCTGCGCGCCTTCAAATCGGCAATGCGTAAGGGCGGCATCGGAGGTGTCTATGTGTCACACGATCTCGCCGTCGTTGCCCAGATCGCCGACCGGATCGTCGTGCTGAAAGGCGGCGAGGTACAGGAAACCGGCACCACCAGGGATATTCTCGAAAATGCGCAGCATCCCTACACAAAGGAATTGCTGACGGCATTTCATGACAAGGTCCGCGCGGTCGCCCCGCCAACGCAGGAGCGGGCAGCACCGTTGCTGGATATTGAAAATCTGATCGCTGGATATGGCACCAAGGGCGACGACAGGATGCCGCTCGTGCGCGCCGTGGATTCCGTCAGCCTTTCGGTCTATCCCGGTCGCAATCTCGGTATCATCGGCGAATCCGGCTGCGGAAAATCGACACTGGCACGCGCCATTGCCGGCATTCTTCCGGCGGCAGGGGGCCATGTCATTTTCGAAGGCAAGGAGCTGGATGCCGATGCCCGCCATCGGACAAGCGACCAGCTGCGCCGCATGCAGATCGTTTTCCAATATGCCGATACCGCGCTCAACCCTTCGAAACCGATCGAGGATATTCTCGGCCGGCCGTTGACCTTTTATCACGGCATGAAGGGCAAGGCCCGGGATGCGCGGGTCGATCAGCTTCTCGACATGGTGAAGCTGCCGCGCTCGGTGCGCCACCGTCATCCCTCAGGCCTGTCAGGCGGGCAGAAGCAGCGCGTTAATTTCGCCCGGGCGCTGGCCGCCGAACCATCACTCATCATCTGCGACGAAATCACCTCGGCGCTGGACACCGTGGTTGCCGCCGCCATCATCGATCTTCTAGGCGAATTGCAGCGGGAGCTGAACCTCTCTTACATCTTCATCAGCCACGATCTCTCGGTGGTGGAGACCATCTGCGACGAAATCGTGGTGATGTACGCCGGCAAGAAGGTGGAGCATCTGGAGACGGAAGCCATCAAATCGCCGACGCATCCCTATTCAAAGCTGCTCTTCTCCTCGGTACCCAAACTCGACCCGACATGGCTCGACAATCTTCAGCAGGATGCGGAGCTGGTGCGGGCGTTTTCCAAGCGGTGAGCCGCTGAAAAACAGTGAGGCGTTGCAAAAACCTGGGTGATTACCAAAGAGGATTGAGACGCTGTCCTCCGTCATGCCGAACTTGATCCGGCATCCAGCCACGGCGCGTCTGCCCCGTGAAAAGAGTCTTTTGCGATCAAGGACTTGATCGTGCTGGACCCCGGATCAAGTCCGGGGTGACGGAGTGTAAGTGCAACCCCCTGTCAAACCCATCGGTTCTGCGGACGTCAGATGCACTCCCGCTCACTTCAAAGCGGAAACAGGCTGGTCAGCGGCATATGCGATTTGATAATCGGCGATTTCAGCACCACGAAGCTGAAATATTTGTCGATGCCCACGTCCATATCGGTCAGCCTTTCCATGATCGACTGATATTCGACAATGCCCGACGTGACGAATTTCAGGAGGTAGTCGTAACCGCCGGAAACGAGATGGCATTCCACCACCTGGTCGATTTTTTCGACGACCCCGAGGAAGCGGGCGAAATCGATCTGGCGATGATTCTTGAGTGTGATCTCGGTGAAGACCGTCAGCGTCTGGCCGAGTTTGTTGATGTTGATCTGCGCCGAATACCCCTCGATATAACCTTCCGACTGGAGCTTCTTCACCCGCATCAGGCAGGGGCTTGGCGAAAGATTGACAAGTTCCGCCAGCTCGACATTGGTGATGCGACCGTTTTTCTGAAGTTCATAGAGAATCTTGATATCGATCCGGTCAAGTTTCATCACGTGCGGAACCCCTTTTGTTTTTTCAGACACGCGGCATAAAATTCTGGCGCGGCAATTGAAATCTTACCACATGGACGCGCGCTGTCGACGCAACGATGTTTTTTTCATTCAGCAGAAAGAGTTGCAGAGAGGTCTGCGAACAGCAGGAAATTCCGGCAGAGAGCCCAGTCTGGCAACGTTTGCGCGCCAGCCAAGGTAAATTAGGACGACTATAAGGAGCCAGACCATGCCCGCCCCGCTGCAACAGATAACGACATCGCCGGACCTGCCGAAAGCGGCTGACGCCGTCATCATCGGCGGCGGCATCGTCGGCGTATTCGCTGCTTATTACCTCGCGCAGCGCGGCCTAAAAGTCGCCCTTGTCGAAAAAGGTCTTATCGGCGCCGAGCAATCCAGCCGGAACTGGGGCTGGTGCCGGCAGCAGAACCGCGACGCAAGGGAATTGCCGATTTCGACGCAGAGCCTTACGCTCTGGGAACGATTTGCGGCCGAAAGCGGCGAGAACACCGGCTTTCGCCGCTGCGGGCTGCTTTACCTGAGCGACAACGAGGCCGAGCTTGCTGGATGGGCGCGCTGGCGCGACTTTGCCCTTACTGGCGGCGTGACGACCCATATGTTGAGCGCAGATGAAGCAAGCGAGCGTGGGCATGCGACCGGAAAACGCTGGAGGGGGGGCGTTTTTTCACCGACCGACGGGACAGCCGATCCTTCCATGGCGGCCCCCGCCGTAGCGCGTGCCATCATGAAGCTGGGCGGCACGGTGCATCAGAACTGCGCCGCGCGGGGCCTTGAGACGGAAAATGGTCGCGTCAGCGCCGTCGTTACCGAAAAAGGAACCATCCGCACGAAAACGGCG
The DNA here is from genome assembly GCF_037203725.1 of Agrobacterium sp. CMT1. Lineage (NCBI taxonomy): Bacteria > Pseudomonadati > Pseudomonadota > Alphaproteobacteria > Hyphomicrobiales > Rhizobiaceae > Agrobacterium > Agrobacterium sp. CMT1. The sequence continues at coordinate 522,801 of NZ_JBBCAR010000007.1, read as the reverse complement.
ATCATGTCTGGCGGCGCCTGGGCCTCTTCATTCTGCCGCCAGCTGGGCATCCGTTTTCCGCAGGCTTCGGTTCGGTCCTCTATTCTCGCCGTTACGCCCGGCGCGGAAGGTCTGCCGGATGCGCTGCACACTGCCGCCGTCTCGGTAACGAAGCGGAATAATGGGGGCTATACGCTCGCCATCAGCGGGCTTGGACGCATTGACCCGACGGCGCAGCAGGCGCGGTTTGCGCGTGAGTTCGTGCCGATGTTCCTCAAGCGCTGGCGCAGTCTCAGGCCGGGCGGCCTGGAAGGCGTTCGCGGCGGCCATGAGTCACTGAAAAACTGGCAGCTCGATGCGCCGACCCCCATGGAACGGGTTCGCATTCTGGATCCGAAACCGAATGCGGCAGCGATCCGCGAAACCCATGAAAGAGCTTTGCAGCTCCTGCCTGCTCTACGCAAAACGCAGGTTTCGACCACATGGGCCGGCTTTATCGACAGCACGCCGGATGGCGTACCCGCCATTGGTGAAACCAGCGAATTGCCCGGCTTCATCCTCGCCGCGGGCTTCAGCGGCCATGGTTTCGGCATAGGTCCGGGAGCGGGCCACCTCATTGCCGATATCGTCACTGGCGCCAGCCCGAGCGTCGATCCCGCGCCTTATCATCCCAGCCGTTTTAACAGCTCGGCCTGGGGCAAGGTCGCGGATTTCTGACGGACAAATACCCGCGGGGCTGACCCAGCGGGTATTGCAGTCCGCCGCATCTCATCTGCAGGTCAGCTTTTCGGCAGTCCCGGAGGATTGGTCCGCGATTCCGGCAGCGCCTCTTCGGAAAGTTGCCAGCGGTCGAGAATTTTTGCATAGGCACCACTCTTGATCAGATCGTTGGTGGCGAGTGTCAATGCATCGGCCAGTCCCGAACCCTTGCGGGTGGTGATTGCAACGTCGGAACGTTCCGGCCATCCGGCGGAAAGGGTCCCGACACGCTTGATTGTCTTGTCTCGCGCTGCGATGAAAACCAGCTGGGCATGCGGCTGAACGATTACATCCGCCCGCCCTGCCGAAAGGGCTACAAGCCGCGTTGCTTCATCGTCGTAATATTGCAGCTCGATCGGCTTCAAACCGGCGGCAACGTTCTCGTCGCTCCATTTCAGCAGGATACGCTCCTGATTGGTGCCGGCGCCGACGATGATACGCAGCCCCGCCGCATCCTTCGGCTCCCTGATAGCGCTTATGCCACTGTCGGACTTGACGAAGAAGCCGTGGAGACCCTGCCGGTAGGTGGAGAAGTCGAACTTTTCCTTGCGCTGCTCCGTGACACCTACATTCGAGATCACCGCATCGTATTTGCCCGACGCGAGCCCCAGCGGCCAGTCCGCCCAGGCGACCGCCACCAGTTCCAGCTCAAGCCCGAGACTGTCGGCAACGGCGAGCGCATAATCGGGATCGGCCCCTACGACAGTCTTCGCGTCGGTTGCGTAAGTGGCCAGCGGCGGGCCGCCCGGTGAAACGGCCACGGTGAATTTGCCTGGTGAGACGAACCGGAAATCCTTCGGGATGGCGGCAATGGCGCCGGCATCCTTCTCGACCCTGACACGCCCAGGCTGATCCGGCGACAGATCGAAGACATCATCTGCGAAAGCAGACGCGAAGCCGGCAAAGGAAAGAAAGGCGCCGAGCGTGACGGACGTCAGGCGAAAGGTGAAAGTCATTGGTGTTTCCCGATATTGATCGCGGGACGGAGGTAGCGCGGGCGGGAGGAGGCCCGCGCTACCGGCTGAGTGATGTCCCACCTTCAACTCAGCTTTTTCGGCAACTTGGCTGTCAGCGATATGCCTTCTCAGCTCTTGGGCAGACCGGGCGGGTTTGTGCGGGATTCGGTGATGGCCTCCGAGCCCAGATTCCAGCGGGCGAGAACCTTGCCGTAGTTGCCGTTCTTGATCTGGGCATTCAGTGCGGCAGTGATGGCTTCGGCAATACCGGCGTCCTTTTTCGAAGCGACGGCGATTTCCGCCGCTTCGGGCCAGCCGCCGGAGAAGGTGCCGATGAGCTTCGTCTTCTTCTGACTTGCCGCCTGGAAGGCAGAGGTGGCATTGGGGCCAAGATAGGCATCCGCGCGGCCGGATTGCAGAGCGACATCAAGCACCGCCTGGTCGTCGTAATATTGTACCTCGGTGTCGGCCAGACCCTTGGCTTTGTTGTCCTTGATCCACTTCAAGAGTATCTGCTCCTGATTGGTGGCCGCGCCGACAATCACCTTCAGCCCGGCAACATCCTCGGGCTTGCCGATTGACGTGACCTTGCTGTTGTTGCCCACGTAAAAGCCCAGCAGGTCATTGCGATAGCTGGAGAAATCGAACTTTTCCTTGCGGGCCTCCGTCACCGTTATATTAGACGTCACGGCGTCATATTTGCCTGATGTGAGACCGAGCGGCCAGTCAGCCCAGGCGATGGGGACAAGCTGAAGTTCAAGTCCAAGGCTGTCGGCGACGAGCTGGGCAATATCCGGCTCCACGCCGATCGGCGTCTTCGTGTCGCTCGCATAATCCACCAGCGGCAACCGGAAAGGTACGGTCGCAACCGTCAGCTTTCCATCGGCAACGAACTTGTGGCCGGCAGGCAGAAGCTTGATCGCCTCCTCCACCTTTTCTGCGCGAACGCGACCCTTCTGCTCCGGCGACAGGTCAACCTCCTGCGCATGCGCTGCCGGGATGAGCGCGGCAGTGGCCGTGAAAAGACCACCGGCGAGCAGGGATAATAATTTCGATGAAAAAGCCATGTGAGTGTTTCCTTGTTGTTGATTAGAGAACTTTGGCGAGGAATTCGGCTGTGCGCGGATGCTCGGGATTATTGAACACCTTGTCAGGCGTGCCCGTTTCGAGAATTCGCCCCTGCTCCATGAAGATCACCCTGTCGGAAACTTCACGGGCAAAACCGATCTCGTGCGTGACGATGATGAGGGTGACGCCGGACCGGGACAGTTCCTTGATGACGTCAAGCACCTCGTTGACGAGTTCGGGATCAAGCGCCGAGGTCGGCTCATCGAACAACAGCACCTTTGGCCGCAGGGCAAGCGCCCGCGCAATCGCCACGCGCTGCTGCTGGCCGCCCGAAAGCTGACGCGGATAGGCTCCGGACTTTTCGGCAAGACCGACGCGAGCCAGAAGATCCCTTGCCTCCGCCTCGGCCTGCTCCTTCTTGATGCCGCGAACCACGACCGGCGCTTCGGCTATATTTTCCAGTGCGGTAAGATGGGGGAAGAGGTTGAAGCTCTGAAAAACCATACCCACTTCAACGCGTCGCTTGAGGATCTCCCGCTCCTTCAGCTCGTAGAGCGTGTCGCCTTGCTGGCGATATCCGACCAGTTCCCCGTCGATGGCAATGAAGCCATCATCCACGCGTTCCAGGTGATTGATGGAGCGCAGCAGGGTAGACTTGCCGGACCCGGACTGGCCGAGAATGGTGGTGACACTGCCCGCCGGAATGGAAACGGTGACATCATCAAGGACTTTCAGCGAGCCGAAAGACTTCGAAACACCGTGAATATTGACCGAACCACCGCGATTTCCGAGTTGGAAACTACCGGTCCTGACGGCGGCCGGCCGTTCGGCTCTAGCGTCCGCAGGCGCTGGTGCCTCCACCGCTTCAGGCAAGGGCCGGCGCGGCCGGATTGTGCGGTAGAGCGTTGCAAATAGTGAGGGCGGAGGGTTGCGCAGCGCGCCACGCGAAAAGTGCCGCTCAATGTGATGCTGGACGATGGAAAGCGCGGTCAGGATCACCAGATACCAGACGGTGGCAACCATCAGCAGCGGGATCACTTCCAGATTGCGGCGATAGATGATCTGGATCGTATAGAATAGCTCGGGCAGCGCGAGGATATAGACCTGCGACGTTCCCTTTGCGAGGAGAATGATCTCGTTGAAACCATTGGGCAGAATGGTTCTCATCGCCTGCGGTAGCACGATGCGCGAAAACTGCCGGCGGCGCGGCAGGCCAAGCGAGGCCGCCGCCTCGAGCTGACCTTGTTCGACTGATAGGATGCCGCCGCGCACGATCTCCGATGAGAAAGCCGCAGCATGTAGCGTCAGTCCGAGCACCGCAGCCGCAAAGGGCGTCATGAGCTGCGTCGTGTTCCAGCTGAAGAAGTTGATACCGGTATAGGGAACGCCGATCGTGACGGTCTCGTAGAGATAACCGAGATTATTGAGGATCAGCAGCAGCACAATCAGCGGAATGGAACGGAATATCCAGATATAGGTCCAGGAGATCGCGACAAGCAGGGGAGACCCCGAAACGCGGGCAAGGGCGAGAACGGTGCCGAGCACGAAACCCAGAAAAGCCCCAAGCGCCGTCAGCAGCAGCGTCCGGCCTAGCCCCACAAGCACCGGTTCGGCGAAAAACCATTCCGCAAATACATTCCAGCCCCAGCGTGGGTTACCGAAGACGGAATGCAGGACGGCCGCGATGATGAGAACCGCAAGAACGGTGCCCGCCGTACGCAGTGGATAGCGGGCAGGAACGACGCGGAAATGCGCGTAACCGTCCCTGACCGGCTCGCCCTTGTGTTCACTCACCGAGACATTCGGAAAATCGGAAGCTATCGTCATCGGAAAAGGCCTTTCACGGATGAACTGGAGAGAGTTGCGGCCGCGCGGCCGAAAGCGATGCGCCATCCCTGATGGGCGCAGAAGCTTCAGACAGCCATTTTTCAAAAGGCAGGGACTTGATCGTCTCGGGATCGGCCGCGGTGTCGAACAGGGCGCGGTAGCCGTTGGTCAGATAAAGACCGACCGCTTCTGGCTGACGGAAGCCGGTGGTCAGATAAACGCGGGCGTAGCCCTGACGGATCGCCTGCAGCTCCAGTTCACGCAGCACAAGTTTCGCGAGCCCCTGCCTGCGATGGGCGGAGTGTGTCCAGACGCGCTTGAATTCTGCCGTCTCGTCGTCGTAGCGCATGAAAGCCCCACCGGCGATCGCCTTGCCGTCACGCAGGAGCAGCAGGAAGTTGCCAGATGGCGGGCTGAAGGCCTCAGGCGGATATTTGCTGAGCTCCGCCTTGGCCCCTTCCGCATTGAAAAATGTGCCGTAGCGGCTGTCATATTCGAACAGCAACTCCTCAAGAAGCGGCGTCGCGAGCGGATCCTTGACCGATGTGTAGAAAAAACTGTCGCTCATGTCCTTGTCCCAAATTTTGCGTCAGGAGAGGTAGTCTTCCGCCAGACGCACCCAGAAGCGCGCCGCAGGCGCGATGATCGTATCGTTGAAATCATAGTGAGGGCTGTGCAGCGGCGCGCTGTCGCCATTGCCGACGAAGAGATAGGAACCAGGCCGCTCCTGCAGCATGAAGGCGAAATCCTCGCTCGCCGTTCTCGGCTGAAAGCTCTCGGCGATCTGTCCTGGCGGGAAGTGCCGTCTGGCGACATCTTGGGCGAAAGCCGTCTGCACGGCATGATTGATGACGGGCGGAAAACCCCGTGCATAAGCAACCTTGGCCTTTGCGCCAAAGCTTTCCGCCTGCGCCTTTGCCAGCGCCGGAAGCCGCTCCTCCAGCCTGTCGCGCACGACCGGCGAGAAGGCGCGCGCAGTGATCTGCAGTTCGACGCTCTCGGGAATGACATTCGAAGCCGTCCCGCCATGAATGGAGCCAACCGTCAGCACCGCCATCTCGCGCGGATCGACATTGCGTGAAACGATGCTTTGCAGCGCGGTGACGAAGCTTGCCGAGGCGAGAACCGGGTCGACCGTTTCGTGCGGCGCTGCCCCGTGTCCGCCCCTGCCGACAATCCGCACCTTCGCCTTGTCGACGGAGGCCATTGCAGGACCTTCAACGAAACCGAACTGGCCCGCCTCGACACCTGGCCAGTTATGCAGGCCAAAGACGGCGTCGACCGGAAAGCGTTCGAACAGCCGGTCCTTTATCATCGCCCTCGCGCCGGCGCCGATTTCCTCGGCGGGCTGGAAGATCAGTGTCAACGTGCCGGAAAAACTCGAGGTCTCGGCAAGATAACGGGCTGCTGCGAGCAGGATGGTCGTATGGCCGTCGTGACCGCAGGCATGCATGACACCCGGCGTGTCGCTGGCATAGGCAAGGCCGGTTTCCTCGGCAATGGGCAGCGCGTCGATATCGGCGCGAATACCGAGGCGTTTTTCGCCATGGCCGCGCTTGAGGGTCGCCACAACGCCATGGCCGCCGACGCCCTCCGTCACCTCATATCCGAAGGACAGAAGATAACGGGCGATGAGAGCGGCCGTGCGTTTCTCCTTCAGCGAGAGCTCCGGATGCCGGTGGAGATCGTGCCGGATGGCAATGCTCTCCTCGATGAAGGCAAGGATTCCCCGTTCGGCGTCGTCCTGCGGACGCGCGCCGTCAATGTGGATGTTCATGGTTCTATCTCCTGCACGACCCTTTTAAGCGCCGCGTCCTGAAAGTCTGCGCCGGCCGGGTCGCCCTCCGGCCGCGATCTTATGCGATGGCCTTGTCCGAACCGCTTTCGCCGCGGGTGTAGACGCTTTCCCGGAAAGGCAGCCCGAGATGGTCGCGCAGCGTCGCCCCGTCCAGATGCGGATCGAAATAACCCCGCCGCTGCAGCACAGGAATGACAAGGCGGATAAAATCATCCAGCCCTTCGGCGATCACGGGAAAACCGAGAATGAAGCCGTCCGCAGCGTCGTGCTCCACCCAGCGGATGATTTCGTCAGCCACCTTGTCCGGTGTGCCGATGAAGCCTTCACGCGGGGTCGCCGCCTCCAGTGCAGCCTCGCGCAGCGTCTGGTTCTTTTCCTTGGCGCGACGCTTGATGCGGTCGGTCGTTGAACGGAAACTGTTCTTGCCGATATCGCCCAGGTCAGGGAAAGGCTCATCCAGCGGATAGACGCTGAAATCATGATGATCGAAGAAGCGGCCGAGATAGGCGAGCGCCTCCTCGATTGTGATGAGGTTGCGGATGACGTCGTATTTCGCCTCCGCTTCTTCCTGGGTCTCGCCGACAATCGGACCGATGCCTGGGAAGATCTTCACATCGGCAGCGGACCTGCCCTGCGCGACGGCACTCTGCTTGACTCGCTTCAGGAAGGTCTGGTTTTCCTCAAGTGAAGCGGAATTGGTGAAGACCGCATCAGCGTGTTTGCCCGCAAGACCGATGCCGGCATCGGATGAGCCGGCCTGAAACACTACCGGCTGCCCCTGCGGCGAACGCTGGATGTTCAAGGGGCCTTCCACCTGGAAAAAGCGGCCCTTATGGCCGAGGGTGTGAAGTTTGGTGCGGTCGAAAAATTGTCCCGTCTCACGGTTGCGCACAAAGGCATCATCGTCCCAGCTGTCCCACAGACCCTTGATGACTTCGAGATATTCGTCGGCAATCTCATAACGCAGCGCATGTTCAGGATGATTGCGGCTGTAGTTCTTCGCCGTGCCTTCGAGAGGTGTCGTCACCGCATTCCATCCGGCGCGGCCACCGCTCAGGAGATCGAGCGAAGCAAACTGGCGGGCGATGGTGAAGGGGTCGCTATAGGAGGTCGAAACGGTTCCGGCGAGACCGATCTTCGAGGTCACCGCGGCCAGCGCTGAAAGGATCGTCAGCGGCTCGAACCGGTTGAGGAAATGAGGGATCGACTTTTCGTTGATGTAAAGCCCGTCCGCCACGAAAGCGAAGGCGATACCGGCCGCCTCCGCCTTCAACGCATTCTTCCTGAAAAACTCGAAATTGACGCTGGCGTCAACTGGGCTTTTGGGATGCCGCCAGGCGTTCATATGCCCGCCGGGGCCCTGAAGCATGATGCCGAAACGGATTTTCTTTCTCGTCATGTCATTTCCTCCTGAGGACTAAATCACGCCGCCCGGGAAAGGCGGTGCGTGGCCAAGAGTTCGATCGAGGCAAGCCGCTGATCGGCCCCGACATGCGGCGGCTCGATGATGAATTCCTCGATGCCGTGCTCTTCGGAAAGCGCGCGAAGCGCCTTGTGAATATCCTCCGGCCCGCCATGCAGGACATTGGGCTTGCGCTCCTCGATGCGGTAATCAGCATCGCCGGACTGGCGGGCAAATTCCTCCGCCTGTTCACGCCGGCCCAGATTGAAGGCCCTGCCATCACTGAGGAACACCCGGTAAATGCGCTGACCTTCGACCTGCCGCGCGGCATGAGCGGGGTCGCTGGCAGCAAACGCTGACAGGGCAAGGACCGGGGCGACGCCGCCGCTTTCTTCACGGAAAGCCGAAAGGCTGCGGCGGAGAACCTCCACGTCGCCATTGAGATGGCCGGCAAAAACGAAATTCCACCCGCGTGAAGCGGCAAGCCTTGCGCTTTCCGGGCTGGCGCCGAGCAGGAATCGTTCCGCAGCGACCGGCGGTACGGGAGTTGCCCGCAATCCGGCCTGCGCGTGTTCGTGCGGCGCCGCGCCGGACAGGAATGTGGTAAGCTCGCCGAAGGCCGCTTCAAAATCCGGTTTGCGGGCAGGATCATAGGCCTGCTGCAAGGCTGACGTCGCGAGCGGCAGCCCGCCCGGTGTCTTACCGATGCCGAGATCAACCCGGCCAGGAGCGAGCGACGACAGAACGTTGAAAACCTCGGCAACCTTGTAAGGGCTGTAGTGCTGCAGCATGACACCGCCTGAGCCGACGCGGATGTGGGAGGTCTTCGCCAATATCCACGCAACCAGCGCTTCCGGCGCGGACCCGGCTAGTTCCGGCGAATTGTGATGCTCGGCCACCCAGAAACGGCGGTAGCCCAGCTCTTCGGCACGTCTGGCGAGATTGATCGTGTCGCGGAATGCACTCGCCGCGTCCTCACCCGTTGGAACAGGGCTCTTGTCCAGCAAACTGAGCGTATACATCATCACCTCGCGTGTCTTTGATGCATACTTTGTCTACGGATTTTATATACTAATAAAGGATGATCGTTCCACGTTGCGGCGCGATGAGAGAAAATATTGTTTTCAGTGGTGTCTCGGAAAGCCGGCGCAGGCGGGAGGCATCCGCAACGCGGAGGTCACCTCAAAATAACGTGGCAATTGGCCGCTTTCAGCACCAAACGAAGGCGAAACGGGCTTGCGCCGAAATTCGGTAAAAACTACTTAGTAACTCAGGAATAATATGGCGAGGCGCTGTAAAATGTGCCGTCTCTCTTTCGGATCATGTGATGTTGACCAAAAAAGGCAAATACGGACTAAAGGCACTTGTCGATCTGGCGCGGTTGCCCCAGGGCGAAACCGCCTTCGTGACAGAGATTGCGAGCCGTAACAACATCCCGAAAAAATTTCTCGACACCATTCTTCTGGAACTGCGCAATAGCGGAATCCTGCGCTCCAAGAAGGGGCCCAATGGCGGTTATTCACTGTCGAAAATGCCGTCGGAAATCATGATCGGCCAGGTTATCCGCACGCTGGACGGTCCTCTGGCGCCCATCCGCTGCGCAAGTCGCACAGCCTTTGAAGCCTGTGACGACTGCGATGATCCGGAGACCTGTCAGGTCAGACTTTCGATGACGGACGTGCGTGACGCCATCGCAACGATTCTGGACAATATGACGCTTGCGCAATTCGTGGAGAAGGACGGGCAGCACGCCCACGCCATTCCGGCCGGTCAATAGATTTCGAACGGTCGGTCATTCGCGATCTACTCATTGCCTGCGCAGATCGTCCTCCAGCGAAGCGATCAATCCGTCTTCGCTGACGCCTTCGACAAGACCGAGGCGCGCCATCAGGATTTCAAGCGTGATGGCATTGTTGCGAACCGAGCGAAAGGTGACGTTTTCTGCACCAACCTGTGCCGCATCGATATTGGCCGCAAGGCTTGCTATCTGCGCCCTCAGGAGTTCGATGGCGAGAAATACTTCCCCTATGACGGGTCGCGCCGCACTCTTATCCGCCAGCCTGTCGATCAGCAGGGACGAAAGCTCACCCTGCTTTTGTCCCAACGCCACTGCGGCCCTCAAAAGTGTTGAAACGGAAGTGGCCAGATTTCCGGCGCCCTGAGCCAGGAACACAACCTGATCGGCACGCAACAGACCCTCCCACGACGTATTGGGGCGATTGCGCAAGACGATAAGCAAGGGCTGCCCGGACGTATTGACCGCTGGCACGACGATCCAGTCCGCGTCGCCCCTCACCGACCCAACAACGTCGTCGGGAAGCCGCAGGGCATAGTCGTCTTCCGTCACCGTAACCGCTTGGTCCAGATTCGCGGCAGACGTTGCCAGTCCGAATGTCTCGCCAAGATCGAGACGGGCGAAAAGCGCCCTGCGCTGCTCTTCGCTGCCCGCATTCCTGATGAACTCAAGGGCAGTGAAATGTTCAACGAGGCCCTGCGCCGCCTCGGCATCGGCTGCTGATATAATGGCAAGCGCCTGTGACAGAATGTCATTGGTGATATCCGCTCCACCGAGCTCCGTTGGAACGGAAAGAGCGAGAAGGCCGGAACGGGCAATGCGAGCGTGGATGTGTCCTGGACTTTCAACCCCGCAGTTCGCGGCGATTGCCCGTGCGACGGTCAGCACATCGATATCCGCGCCAAGGCGTGGAGGAACGAAACGAAGTCTTTCGCCGAGAGGCGTGACGGATCCCATGCTCAACTCCCTCAAACAATGACAAAGTAACGCGCCGGCGGCCGACGCTTAACCCAGCGAATGATAACGCCCGTTCTGATAGACCAGCGAGTAGCCGGAGCCGACGCGGATCGCCTCCACCTTGCCGATCACGATGACATGGCTATGCCGTTCGATCGCTTCCTCAATGGTGCAGTCGATCGCCGCGACAGCATCCTCGAGGATGGGCGCGCCGCTCGCCAGCCGGGTCCATTCAGCACCGCGATAACGATCCGCACCCTTCAGGCCGCCGATGCCGGCGAACTGGTTGGCGATGAACTGATGGTTGGGGCCGATGATGTTCACGGCGAGATGACCGAAACGCTGCACGACCGGCCATGTGGACGAGGAGCGATTGAGCGCGACAAGAATTCTGGGGGGATCGACCGACAGCGCCGTGGCCGAGGTTACGGTCGCACCCGTTCGGGCCTCCCCTTCCCCCGCCGTGATCACGCTGACGCCGCCGCCCAGTGTTCTCAGCGCCGCCTTGAGGCTGTCGGCATCCGGAGCCTTGCCGGCAACGGGGTCACGGAGATTGATGAATTGTTGATCCTTGGCCGCATATTGCAATGTCATCGGTGGCTCCTGAAAAAGCTGATTTGTTCAATAGCTAACAGCGGCGATGGGGTGGGAAACAGGCACCTTTTTCCATAATGACAAAATTCTATAGAAATAATGTTTTATATGCTTCTGCGCCGTTGCAGCCTGCCGCAGGATACGAGGCGGAAGAAGAATGGCCTGCCTTTCGCAGGCCATTCAGGACCCGGATACAAGCTTGACGTTGCCGCCATGGCCACCGCCGCCAAAGACCTGCTTTGTTCCGAATGACGAGCGGATCTGATCGCGCGGTCCGCCGAGCCCGATTTCCGGGAACAACAGTTCGGAAACGCGATAGGCTTCCTCGAGATGAGGATAACCGGACGCAATGACGGTATCGATGCCGAGCGCCTGATATTCCCGCAGTCTCGCCGCAACCGTCTTCGGCGAACCGACCAGCGCCGTGCCGGCGCCCGAACGGACGAGCCCGATGCCCGCCCACAGGTTCGGGGAAACCTCGAGCCGGTCGCGTCGGCCGTTGTGCAACGCCTGCATCCGCGCTTGCCCGACGGAATCCGACGCTTTGGAGAATACTTCCTGAGCAGACGCAATGGTCTCGTCGGAGAGCTTCGAAATCAGCCTGTCGGCATCGGCCCAGGCCTCCTCGTCGGTTTCACGCACGATGAAATGCAGGCGAATGCCGAAGGTTACCTCGCGGCCCTTTTTGGCGGCGGCCGCACGTACCTTGGCGATTTTTTCAGCGACCTGTGCCGGCGGCTCGCCCCAGGTGAGATATTTGTCGGTGATACCAGCCGAAAACTCGATGCCGGCATCGGAAGAGCCGCCGAAATAAAGCGGCGGGCGCGGCTCCTGAACCGGCGGCAGGCCGAGCCTTGCGTCCACCGCCTTGATATATTTGCCGTCCAGGCTCCCCTTGCCGGTTTCGATCAGTGAATTGAAAACCTGGAAGAACTCGTCGGCATGGTCGTAACGTTCGTCATGCGGCAGGAAAATGCCGTCGCCGCCCAGTTCCTGCGCGCTGCCGCCAACCACAATGTTGAGAAGCAGCCGTCCATGGGAAACACGATCAAGCGTGGAGGCCAGCCGGGCATAATAGGCGGGTGACGCAACGCCCGGACGGATGGCAACGAGGAATTTCAGCTTCTCGGTATAAGCCGCAAGATTGGCCGCGAGAATAAAGGATTCCTCGCAGGCGACGCCGGTTGGAATGAGCACGCCGGAATAACCCAGCCGATCGGCAGCCTGCGCGATTTCGCGAAAATAGCCGGGATCGGCAGGACGCGCGAGATCGTCGGAGCCCAGATAACTACCGTCGCCCGACGAGGGAATGAACCAAAGAAAATCGAGGGGTTTGTCGGCTGTGCTCATCGGCTGGTCCTTTGCAATCCGCCCTTCGGGCAATGCGTTTGATCATAAAGGGTAGCCAATTCCCCGGCGCGTTTAAGAAATTTTGTTCCAATTTCCATTCGGCATGGAGAGTTTCTCTCCCGGATAACCCGCCTTGCGAAGCGAAACGAAGCCTTCGCCAATAGCCGTCAGAAGACCGGGTAAAGGCCAAGCATTGCAAAATTCATTTCGCAGATTTCTTCCCGCTCGAGTTCGAGATCGCTTTTTTCTCGCCTGATACGTCCGGAATGGTCCAAGGGATGAAGGCTGACCTGTTCCTCGTCACGCGGCTGACGCCGGGTCAAACCGAACAGATCGAAAGTAAACGCATGAAGTCCCTGTGGCATGTGCGCCTCCTTTGCTCTACTCACTCCATCCTCAGGCGATCATCCAAAATCGTCAATATTTTCGATAAAATTACTATTCTATAATTAGAGGATCATCGGCAAATGTCGACCAAGCTTGCAGCGTGACGGAAAAAATCCGTTTCCGACGGCCAATGGCAGGACATGAACCGCAAACGACCACTCTTCTCTTCAAAAATACGCATCACTGAGCGCAGTCAGTGTGTTCGACCTCGATCGGGTCCTCGCCTTTGCGGGTGCGTTACCCATCTTCAGCCGTTCGAGCAGAGCATAACCCTCGGGCCATCGTCCGTAGCCGCTGGCAATATTGATATGCCCGACGGCGCCGAGATTGATGAGATCGCTCCCCCACAGGCTGGCACTGCGCGAGAGCTCTTCGGCATCCATGTAGGGATCGTTCATACTGCCCACGACGAGGCTCGGAAAAGCAAGCGGCTGCTGCGGAAATGCGCCGAACCGCACAATACAGGGATGCATCGCCTCCACGCGGTCGAGATGAGCGGGTGCAACCAGAAGCGCGCCCCTGATCTTTGCGGCGGAGGGTCGAGACGCCATATTCGCCACCAACAGGCAACCGAGGCTGTGGGCGACGACATAAGCACTTTCGACGGTCGCCAGCGCTGCCTCCAGACGGTCAAGCCAGTCGTCGAGAACCGGGCATTGCCAATTGTCCTGATCAACCAGTTGGGCATCGGGATCATCCAGCAACCAATGTCGCTGCCAGTGCCCTTCATCCGAACCATTCAGGCCAGGAACAATCAAGGTGGTACACATGCCTGCTCCGTAGGTTGTGTGCGAGTGCACCAAGCATGGTGAATTTTATGATTCCAGTCGACTATCGCCTTGCTCACCTTTTGGATGCACGAGGAAAAACGATCCAGACAAATCCGATAGTTCAGAAAATACGTTCTCGGTCCCCAAGATAATGTCCGTAAGAGGAAATCATTTGCTCAGATTTTTTATATAGAAAATATGTGCAATTTAGGCTTTCCAGACGGAAAGCTTTTCCTCTGCCGGACAACAAAAGAAACGTCGCTGCTTCGCCGGGCCGTCGCCGCTTTGCCATTCTCGCACGTGGGTAGGCTTGCGCTTCCCGTAGCCCAAGTGGCAGAGGCCGGGCTTTGGCAGAGCCGCTCCGCCGCACCACGAACGAAAATTCAGGCGGATAATGTGAGCAGCACGAGCGAATTTCTCTGGTACATCCCCAATGACGTCAAACCCGGTCACCGTGGCGATGCCGTCAGCGATAATCACAACAGTCTCGACACGTTGACGGGCCATGCCAGGGCGCTTGAAACCCATGGCTGGAAAGGCGCGCTGGTCGGCACGGGTTGGGGAAGACCCGACACTTTCACGGTGGCGGCGGCGCTTACTGCGCGCACCACCACATTCGAACCGCTGATCGCCATCCGCCCCGGCTACTGGAAACCGGCCAACCTCGCATCGGCAGCCGCCACCCTCGACCAGCTTTCGGGTGGCAGGGTCAGGATCAATATCGTCTCCGGCAGGGATGAGCTTGCGGCCTATGGCGACGAAGAAGGCGATCAGGCGCAGCGTTATGCCCGCACGAAAGAATTCATGCGGCTGGTGCGGCGGCTCTGGACGGAGGAAAACGTCTCATTCGAAGGTGAGCATTTCCGGGTGAAGAACTCCACTGTCCTGCCGCGCATCGCGCCGCGCGAAGGCAGGCCGCATCCCAAACTCTATTTCGGCGGCGCTTCCGAAGCAGCCGAGCAGGTTGCCGCAACCGAGGCCGACGTGCAGCTTTTCTGGGGAGAGCCGCTCGCCGGTGTGCGTGAGCGGATAGAACGGCTCAGGTACCTCAGTGAAACGCTCGGCCGCGATCTGCCGCCGCTGCAATTCGGCCTGCGGATCACCACGCTGGTGCGCGAAACGACCGCCGAGGCGTGGCGCGATGCGGAAGCAAAGGTTGCCGAGATGGCCGCAAACAATGGCGTGCGCTGGAACGACCATCTTCAGGCAGTCGCAGTCGGCCAGCGCCGCCTTCTGGACTTGCACCGGCAGAGCGACGTGCTGGACGACAATCTTTACACCGCTCCGGGCAAATTTGGTGGCGGCGGCGCCGGTACGACGTGGCTTGTAGGATCAGCGGAAGATGTCGCAACGTCGCTCAAGAAGTATCGTGCGTTGGGGATCACCCATTTCGTGCTGTCCGATACGCCCTATCTGAAAGAAATTGAGCGGCAGGGCGACAGGCTGCTGCCGCTGCTGCGGGATTGATGCGGTGACGCTGCCGGGCGACCCTGCTGAAACAGGACCGCCCAATGCCTTCTCCGGTCAGCCACCGGCTGCCTTGATGCTCTGGCGGCCAAGGATCGTACGGATCATATGGCTCTGCGGCGCATGCGCCCGTGCCGTGATGGCATCGCGGTGATGGCGCTCAAGATGGTAGTCCCGGCGCAGGCCGCGATTGCCGCCCAGTTCCAGAGCCAGATCCGTCACCGCCACCGCATTGTCAATCACGACATGGCGAACGGCCAGTGCATCGGTTCCCACTCTCTCCCCCACATCGATATCCCGGGCGACGGAGGCAAGCAGGCGTCTGTTCGCCGCCAGCAATACTTCGATCTGACCGAGACCTTCCTGAATGCGGGGGATGGAGGACAGCGGTGCCCCGAGACTCGCCGGAACATGGCCATTAAGATGGCGCAGCAGATCGTCCCGCGCCGAGAGCGCGACGCCGTGATAGACGGAAGCCAGCAGCACGAAGAAATTGTAACCGTCCACTTCATCGCGCCGCAGCGGCTCATCCGCCGGTTGCTCGGCCACGATATCGGCAAGTGGCACCCTGACGTCCTCCAACACCAGATCATGACTGGCGGTGGCATACATGCCGGTCGCTTCCCATGCCTTTTCCTGGGTGATTCCAGTCGCGTCGAGAGGAACCAGAAGCTGGATGAGGCGCGGCGTCTCTTCCGTCGTCACGGCAAGCACGATCGCCCATTTCAGGCCCGGCAGGCCAGTCACGAAGCTCTTGCGGCCATTGACCACCCAGACATCGCCCTCAATTCGCGCCGTTGTTTCCGGCAGGCCGCCATGGGCCGGCGAACCGACACCCGGCTCTGCCTGCGCGTTGTTGAGGAGTGCCAATTCCCGGCCATTGGCGGCCAGCACCCTTGCGGCCAGTGCCGCCGGCCACTTGCCGCGCCGGATCGCGGCATGGACGCTATAATGCATGGCGAGGATGAGAGCGGTCGATGGATCGCCCTTGGCGATGGTTGTGATGACGGCATGGGTCGTTTCCATGCCCTCGCCCCAGCCGCCATCCTTCTCAGCCGTGACAAGACCGAGCAGGCCTGATTTGAAAAGCGCCTCGAAATTACCCGCAGCGAATTCACCGCTTTTGTCATGGTCCGCAGCCGTCAGGCTGAAATCTTCGGCAAGCGCGGTTGCCAGTGCCACGGGATCGCCTCGCTGCGCCGGCGCCTTCGGAACGGCGGAAAGTGCGGCGCTCATGCCACCGCCCTTTCATTCGCCGTAACGAAACGATCATCGATCCAGTCCTCAAGATTGAAGTCGTTTTCGAGAAAGCCCCACTGGTGCAGGAAGTCCTTGTAATGGCCCACGGCACCGACAAGCTCGGCATCGAGGCCAAGGCCAAGATGGCGGTGAACCTCCGCGCCGTTGGCGGCCAGAACCTGTTCTTCCGTCGCGCCAGCCTCACGCGCGATGAAACGACGCGTCTCCTCGGGGTGCTGCTCCGCCCAGAGCGAGGCTTTGCCGATGGCGGCAACCAGCCGCTCGACCAGATCGGGACGCTCATCGGCAAGCCGCCCATCCACCGTCAACACCCGGGGTGAACCGGAATTGATGCGTATCTTCGGATCGGAGTGAAAACCGAACTCCGCAACCTGCACCGCACCGATCAGGTTCGCGGCGGCGATGCCAGCCGTTCCCTTGACAAAAATCGCATCGACCTCGCCCCGCAGGAGCGCGATGATCTCTTCGCCGAAAGATTGCCGGCGCTTCAGGCCGAACAGCGACGGCCCCTCCTGCGAGGCGAGCACCGAATCCTTGATGACAATATCTGTGAGTTCGATATCCCCGACCTTCAGCCCTTCCAGCGAGAGCGCCGAAACGATGCCCTTCAGCGCCGTCGCCCGCATGAAATCGACGATGCCCTCCGGCCGGCGCGGCACGCCGAAACGGCGACCGACGAGATCGGCAAGCGAACGGATACCGGTTTCCGGCAGGGTAATGATCGCCTGAAACTCATCCGTCCACGTCACCCCGATGAGACGCGTATTGCGCCCTTCCGAGCGGGCACGGATGGGCGGCACATTGCCGCCATGGCGGAACGACCATTCCAGCGTGTGGTTGAAATGGCTCTGGCGAACGGAGCGGTCAGGTGAGTCGATGATGGATTTCAGCGCTATGCCGGCCTCTTTGAAGGTCTGCTCGAGATAACCCAGCTGCGCCGCGAGCCCCACTGGCGTGGGCACCGGGCAGCGTGTGTACCAGATTTCAGAAAGTGACGTGCTCATGGAATGGCCTCAATGAAACGATGGCACCGGAAAGCGAAGCTGCGGCGCCCGTCGGCTGAAGGGAGACATCCCGGCCCGCCGCAAGGGCGAGCCGGGTCTGGTGAGACGATCAGGATGCGGCGATATGCGCGAAGGCGAGGCTTCCCGCCACACCTTCGGCACCGATGGTGTGATCGGCGATACGTTTGTTGTAGATGGTGATTTCAGGTGCTGCGACGATGTCGATGGCCGGCACGTCCTCGACGAGGATCTGCTGGATCTCCTTCCATTGCGCAACGCGCTTGTCGGGATCGATCTCGATGGCGGCCGCTTCAAGAAGTGCATCCACCTTGGGATTGCTGTAAGCCGCGCCATTGGAGAAAGGCACGCCCTTCTTGAAGTTCTTCGACCAATAAAGCCGCTGCACACCCACGGTCGGATCAAAGAGATTGCTCATGCCCTCATAGGCAAAATCGAAGTCGCGATCCGTGTAGATACGCTTGGTGTAGGTGGCGAAGTCCTGCGTGCGCACCGTCACATCAACGCCGACTTTCGCCAGCGCTTGGCGAATATAATCTGCGCCGCGGGGATAGGCCTCGGTGCTCGGCACGTAATCCAGATTGAGCTTGAAACGGATGCCATCGGCACCGCGCTTGTATCCGGCCTCATCGAGCAGCGCTTCGGCGGCCTTCAGATCGATCGGATAGGTCTTCAGATCATCCACGAACCATTTCGTGAGCTTCGGATTGATTGGCCCGGTGATCGTCGCGCCGTAACCATAGTTGACGGTGTTGAAGATGACGTTGCGGTCGATGACATGCGCGAAGGCGCGGCGGACACGGACATCCTTAAAGACATCCTTTTCAAGGTTGAACTCCACGCGGCTGATCGAGTTGGTATATTGATAGCCATTGGTCTCGAAGCCGAGGCTCGGAAGCTCCTTCAAACGATCGAGATCGCTATAGGCAACCGGCGTGCTGGGCGCGAGATCGATTTCGCCGGTTTCAATGGCAATCGCGCGGGCGGAAGCATCAGGAATGAAGCGAACGATGAGCTTGTCGAGATAGGGGCGCGGCGCATCCCAATAATCGGCATTGCGCTCGAAAACGATATGGCTGCCGCGTACCCATTCCTTGAACTTGAACGGGCCGGTGCCAACGGGTGCGAGATTGACCGGGTTTTCGGTCACTTTCGTCCCTTCATAGAGGTGTTTCGGCACGATCGGCGTTTCAGCGGCGGCGAGCGCCGTAATGAGGTAGGGCGCGGGCTTGGAAAGCACCAGCACCGCCGTCAGCTCGTCCGGCGTCTCGACGGCAGTCAGATTGAGGAATGTGTTGCGGCCGCGCGGATGCACTTCCTTGATGGCGTTGATGGAGAACGCCACATCGGCGGATGTGAAGGGCTTGCCGTCATGCCATTTAACGCCGGGTCTCAGCTTGAAGGTGTAACGCAGGCCATCCGCGCTCACATCCCATGATTTTGCCAGCAGCGGCTTGGGATTGAGATCGAAATCATAGGTCAGCAGACCCTCGGTGACCTTCGGTGATATATAGACGGAATTATAGGCCGTGTGCGCAATCGTCGTCAGCACCGGCGGTTCCGACGAGATAAGCAACGTGGCTGTTCCGCCACTGGCAGGCTCTGCCGCGCGAAGCTTCAGCCCAGGCAAAGACACCACGCCAAGGGCGACCGACGCCAGCAGAAATCCCCGCCGCGTCGTCTGGTTGAAAACAGTCATGCGATACCCTCTCCTTGATTGAACCGGCAAAAAACCGGCGAAACTGAACTCTTGCGCTTGGGAAGAAGTTTGTTCCTCGGACGAGAACGAGATTGGGATAGTGAACCAACCATTCTCAATAATGGGAATTATCTTTTCTTTATGGCGCTATTTTCCGTAAATTTCAGAAAATAATTCTATTACTCTTTGACAAATTCCATAAAATTAGTCAACTAATGTCTGTGCCTTCACCGGCGGATTTATGTTTTAACGATTGCGGACTGGAGCCGATGTCAAATTCGAAAAGGATTTTATCGCAGGCGAAACGGGTGGCCATTCAGGCCGTCCCGACGGTTCTCGGTATCGTCATTCTGAACTTCTTCCTGCTGCAGTTAGCGCCGGGCGATGCCGCAGATGTGCTGGCTGCGGAAGCGGGTTCGGCGACCGTCGAAACCATGGCGGAAATCCGCAATCGTTTCGGGCTGGACCTGCCGGTCCTGCACCAGCTGATGAATTATCTCGGCAATCTCGCCCAGTTCAGCCTCGGATTTTCGCCGCGCTACGGCATGCCGGTGGCTGATCTCATCGGTCAGCGCCTGCCGGGCACGCTTGCCTTGATGGGCGCGGCGCTCGGCATTGCGATTTTCGTCGGCGTGTTTCTCGGCTCCATCATGGCGCTTTTTTCCGGCAAGCTGCCGGATCGGATCATTTCCATCGGCTCGCTGATCTTTTATTCCGTACCCGGTTTCTGGATCGGGTTGATGCTGATCCTTACCTTTTCGGTGAAGCTCGGCTGGCTTCCCTCGGGCGGCGACAGCACCATTGGCAGCAGCCTCACCGGGTTTTCCGCCCTGCTGGACCGGCTCCGCTATATTGTCCTCCCCGCCCTGTCGCTGGCACTTTATTTTCTGGCGATCTATGCCCGCCTCACCCGCGCGGCGATGCTCGAGGTGAAGTCGCAGGACTATGTGCGCACCGCTCGTGCCAAGGGCGTTTCACCGATCAGGCTGACCACACGCCACATTCTGCGCAATGCGCTGATCCCCATCACAACCATGGCCGGCATGCATATTGGCGGCCTGCTTGGTGGTGCTGTCGTGGTCGAAACCGTATTCAGCTGGCCCGGCCTTGGCCGCCTTGCTTTCGAAGCCGTCATGGCGCGGGATTTCAGCGTTCTGCTCGGCATTCTGCTTCTCTCCTCCCTCGTCGTTATCATCGTCAATGCAGCCGTGGACCTGTTGCAGGCATGGCTTGACCCCCGCATTGGAGAAAGCCGATGAATTCCTCCCATACATCAGCGGTTCTCGACACGGCCGAACTCGGCGCTGAAGAAACCAGCCCCAAACCGAAGAAGCCCGAAGAAAAGACCTGGCCCTATATCCATGCGCCGGATGCGCTCTCGGCCCGTTCCGTTTCCGTGCCCCGGCGCGGCCTGCGGCGGGAACTGAAAATCTTCCTCACCAATCCCAACGCCATCGTGGGGCTGCTGTTTCTCGCGACCGTCATCGTTACCGCGCTGATCGCCCCCTTGATCTATCCCGGCGATCCCCTGGAAATGGTGGCCCGCCCGTTCCTGTGGCCCGGCCAGAACGCGGCCTATCCGCTTGGCACAGATTCCATGGGCCGGGATGTTCTGGCGGGCATCGTGCATGGTGCGCGCATCTCACTCACCGTCGGTGTCGTGGCGACACTGATCGGGCTCACCATCGGCATCGCCGTTGGCGCTTTCGCCGGTTATTTCGGCGGCATCATTGACGATATCCTCGTCAAGCTGATCGAAATCTTCCAGACCTTGCCCAACTTTGTGCTGCTGGTCGTGCTCGTCGCCATCGCCCAGCCTTCAGTCACTACGGTCACCTCGGCGATCGGCATCATCACCTGGCCACTGGTGGCACGCCTCACCCGCGCCGAATTCCGCGCCATCCGCGAGAAGGACTACGTGCTTGCCGCGCGCAGCCTCGGTTACGGCCATGCGCGCATCGTGTTTCAGGAAATCCTGCCCAACGCGCTGCCGCCGATCATCGTCACCTCCTCGGTCATGGTGGCGGGCGCAATCCTCATGGAAGCAGCACTTTCCTTCATGGGCCTTGGCGACCCCAACCGCGTTTCCTGGGGTTCGATGATCGGATCCGGCCGCGATGTCATCCGCACCGCCTGGTATCTGACCGCCCTTCCCGGCCTCGCCATCGTCTTCACCGTCATTTCGCTGAACCTCATCAGCGATGGCCTCAACGATGCGCTCAACCCCCGTTTTTCGGAGGAACGCCGATGAGCAAACTGATTGAAGTCCATGACCTCTCCGTCAGCTTCGGCTCTGCCCAGCCCGTCAAAGGCGTCAGTTTCGATGTCAGCCCCGGTGAAATGCTCGCGATCGTCGGCGAGAGCGGCTCGGGCAAATCCCTGACGGCGCTCGGCCTGATCGGCCTCCTGCCCTCCCACGCCAAGACGGGCGGGCGGGTTCTGCTCGAAGGGCGCGATCTGCTGCCGCTTTCGGAAAAACAATGGCGCGGCATTCGCGGTCGCGATATCGGCATGATCTTTCAGGAGCCTATGACCTCGCTGAACCCGGTTCTGACCGTTGGCGAACAGATCATCGAGGTGCTGCGCATCCATGAGAAGATCGATCGACATCAGGCCCGCAAACGGGCCATTGAGCTCCTAGACCTCGTCAATATTCCCGATGCCAGCCGTAGAGTGGATGATTATCCGCACCAGCTGTCCGGCGGTATGCGTCAGCGCGTGATGATCGCCATCGGCGTTGCCTGTAATCCGAAACTGCTGATCGCCGACGAGGCAACGACGGCGCTCGACGTGACGATACAGGCGCAGATACTCCAGCTGCTCGACAATCTGCGCCGTGATCTCAACATGGCCGTCATCCTCATCACCCACGATCTCGGCATCGTGGCGCAATGGGCGGACCGGGTGATGGTGATGTATGCCGGACGCAAGGTGGAGGAAGGGCTGCCGGAACCGGTTTTCTCCACTCCCTACCACCCCTATACGCGCGGCCTGCTTGCCGCCTCGCCGCGCGCCGAAGACGGCCAGCATTATCGCGACGGACCGCTCATCGAGATTCCCGGCTCCATCGTTTCCGCCACGGGGGAACGCGGTTGCGCCTTCCGGCCGCGCTGTCCGAGCGCCCGCGGCTTCTGCGGGCAGTATGTACCACCGCTGAGGCAGATTTCAGACGGCCGTTACGCCGCCTGCCCCTTCGTTGCTCCAACATCTCAGGAGATACCCAATGGCGCTCTTGTCGGTGCATAGTCTTTCCACCCATTATACGGGCGGACGCGGCACGGTGCGCGCCGTCGATGACGTGTCGCTCGATATCGAGGCGGGTGAAACCGTTGCCCTGGTGGGCGAATCCGGTTGCGGCAAGTCTTCGCTCGGCAAGTCCCTGATGCGACTGGTCGAACCGTCTTCCGGCAGGATCACCTTCAAGGGTGCGGATGTGACCGCAATGACATCGTCCGAACTGCGCGGCATTCGCCGCCGCATCCAGATGATCTTTCAGGATCCTTTTGCCTCGCTCAATCCCCGCCAGACGGTGCGCACCATCCTTACCGGGCCGTTGAAGGTCCATGGCATAGGAGACCGGGCGCGCCAGCGGGAGATCGTTGAAGCCATCGTCGCGCAGGTGGGCCTGCCGGCGGATTCACTCGACCGTTATCCGCATGAATTCTCGGGCGGCCAGCGCCAGCGTATCGGCATTGCCCGCGCACTTGTTCTGGAACCGGAACTGGTCGTCTGCGACGAGCCGGTCTCGGCGCTCGATCTTTCGATACAGGCGCAGATTCTCAATCTCCTGGTGGAGATGAAGAGGCGACTTTCGCTGTCCTATCTCTTCGTCTCGCACGACCTTTCCGTGGTGCGTTATTTCTCCGATCGTGTGCTGGTCATGTATCTTGGCAAGATCGTTGAAAGCGCGCCCACATCGGAACTCTGGGCATCCCCGAAACACCCCTATACCCGCGCGCTTCTCGCCGCCGTTCCGGATCCCGCCCGCCGCAAGCAGGCGGCCCCCATTTCGGGCGATCTGCCGAGCCCGCACAATCCGCCATCCGGCTGCCGGTTCCATACACGCTGCCCGCTCGCCACAGATCTCTGTCGCGAAAAAGCACCTGACTATACCCTTTTCGGCAAGAACCACGCCGTGGCCTGCCACCATGCCCAATAAACTGAAGGAGCAACCATAATGGTCGACTATCGCTATCTCGGACGCAGCGCGCTGAAAGTTTCACCGCTGAGCCTCGGCACGATGATGTTCGGAGGCCCAACGCCGGATGACGTGGCCTTCCGCATCATCGACAAGGCTCGCGAACAGGGCATCAATTTCATCGACACCGCCGATGTCTATCACGACGGCAAGTCGGAAGAAGTCGTCGGTCGCGGTATCAAGTCCAGTCGCGATCACTGGGTGCTGGCGACGAAATTCGTCAACTCCCATACCAAGGGCCCGAACCTTGGCGGCCATTCGCGCAAATGGGTGATCGAAACGGTCGAAAATTCGCTGCGCCGCCTCAACACCGATTATATTGACATCCTCTATTTCCACCGCGCCGTTTTCGATGCGCCGCTGGAAGAGCCGGTGCGCGCCATTGCCGACCTCATCCGCGCCGGCAAGCTGCGTTATTTCGGCGTGTCGAATTTCCGCGGCTGGCGCATCGCCGAAATTTCGCATCTGGCCGACCAGCTCGGCATCGACCGACCGGTTGCTAGCCAGCCGCTCTACAACATCGTCAACCGTACGGCCGAAGCCGAGCAGTTGCCGGCGGCCAATCATTACGGCCTTGGCGTAGTCTCCTATTCGCCCCTCGCCCGCGGCGTGCTGACCGGCAAATACCAGCCTGGCGAACAGCCCGGCGCCGATACCCGCGTTGGCCGTGGCGACAAGCGCGTTTTGGAAACGGAATGGCGTCCGGAATCGGTCGAGATCGCCCAGAAGGTCGCAGCCCATGCCGCTTCGAAGGGTGTTTCGGCGGCGGATTTTGCACTCGCCTGGGTGCTGAACAATAAGTTCGTCACCGCCGCCATCACTGGCCCGCGCACCGAAGAGCATTGGGACGGATATATTCGCGCACTCGATGTGAAGATCGATGCGGAAGATGAAGCGTTGGTCGACAGCCTCGTCACGACAGGCCATCCCTCCACACCCGGTTTCAACGATCCGAGCCACCCCGTCGAAGGCCGTGTGCCGCGCAATCTTGAAGCCGCGCACCGCCCGGCGCTCAAGCCGCGCGCGGTCGCCTGATCGTCCAGAAGAACATGCCTGCGGCGCGCTGTGCCGCAGGCCCCGACATCCGCTCAGGGAAAACCGCAATGTCCACTCCGAAACTGCAGACAACCACCACCGACAATTCCGGCGTACCGAGCCGTGACGAGATTCTGGCCCGGGCAAAGGACATTGCGGCTATCGCAGCAAAGGATGCCGCCCGCCGCGAACGCCAGCGGGAACTTCCTTACGATATCTTCGCCCTCATCAAGGAGGCGAAGATCGGTACATTGCGTATTCCCGAAGCCAAGGGCGGACCGGGCGGCTCGATTGCGGACTATATCGAGGTGCTGATGATCCTCGGCGAAGCCGACAGTAATATTCCGCACGCGCTTCGCAGCCATTTCAATTTTACCGAAAACCTCGCTCTCGCACCCATCGAGCTGGAAGACCGGCGCCATCTCGAACATGTGCTCGCCGGCAAGCTTTTCGCCGGTGCCAGCACCGAACAGGGCACCAAGCGCCCCGGCGAAATCACCACACGGCTCAGCGCCGATGGCGACCGCTACCGGCTGAACGGTCGCAAATGGTATGCAACCGGCACCGCCTTTGCCGATTTTGGCACTTTCAGCGCTATCGGCGATGACGAGCAACCGATCGGCGTGCTCATTCCGCTTGATCGCCAGGGCATCACCATCCTCGATGACTGGGACAGCATGGGCCAGCGTATGACGGCGAGCGGCGGCGTGCTGCTGGAGAATGTCGAGGTGCTGCCGCATGAATTGACGACCCGTAAGCTCGGCAGCCAGATTGGCCGGCACAGTTCGGCCATGCGGCAGCTGCACCTCGCCGCCTCGGCCGCTGGCGCCGTTCAGGGCGCGCTGAATGACGGTGTCGAGTATGTTCTACGCCAGGCGCGCACCACGCTCCACAGCACCGCCGAAACCGCCAATCAAGACCCCTTCGTGCAGAAGATGCTGGGCGAAATCAGTGCAGGCGCCTTCGCGGTGAAAACCCTTATCCGCGAAGCAGCCCGAACACTCGACCGTACCGCGGCCGCCTTCGCCACCGGCGATGAAGAGGCGATCGAGGCAGCCCTGCTGGAAGGCTCGCTCGCCACCGCCCGCACCCAGATCATTGCCTCGCAGCTGTCGCTGACCGTTGCCACCAACCTTTATGAACTGGGGGGCGGCTCGGCGACATCCAGCGACCGGAATTTCGACCGCCACTGGCGCAATATCCGCACCGTCTACAATCACAATCCGCTTGCCCACAAGGCGCGGGTGATCGGTGATTATTATCTCAACGGCACGACGACACATCTCAGGGAAGGCCGGGTGTTCTGACTGTGCGGAAGATGCAGCCGACAAAGGAGAAGCAGCAATGAGAACGGAGTTTGTCGCTCCCGCCGGGGGCCGGACAGCTTTTCGCCTGCCCACGCTTTCCCGCCTGCCGCCGCTGACGGCCCTGCGCGCCTTTGTCGTGGCTGCGCGCCACGCCAGCTTCTCACGCGCGGCGGAGGAGCTGCATGTTTCGACCGCTGCCATCGGCCAGCAGGTCCGCATTCTCGAAACCCACCTCGGCCAGCCGCTTTTCAGCCGCCAGCGCGGTGAATTGGTGCTGACCGATGCCGGCAGCGCGCTTTATCCCGGTCTGGCGGATGCTTTCGAGACCATGATCGGCAGTCTTTCCGACCTGATGGTTTCGAATGCACGGCCGCAGTTGAAAGTTCTGGCGGAAGGTTGCTTTGCCGCCCGCTGGCTGGCGCCGCGGCTTGGAAGCATCGTTCCGGCTCTCGGAGACGTCGAACTTTCAATCGAATCCATCGAGGGCGATACCGTCGATCTCACCCATTTTGATGCCGATTGCGCCATCGTGGCCACCGCCGCCCAAATTCCCGGCTTCATTCATGAACCGCTATTTCCCGACACCGTCAGCGCCGTCTGCACCCCGGATTTTGCAACCCGCCATGGCCTTGCAGGCGAACCGGAGCGGTTGCGTGATATCGGCTTTGCGCTGCTGCGTGGTAATGGCCTTGACCCGGCGTTTGAGTGGGCGAACTGGCTTCGCGCCTGCCGCATTCCGCTGAGGCTTTCCGCAACTGGTCCGCGTTTTTCACGCCAGACCGCGCTGATAGAAGCGATCTCATCCGGGCACGGCATAGGCCTGGTGCGTCATTCGCTGATTTCGGAAGAACTGAAAAGCGGCCGCCTGATCGCTCCTTTTGGTTCGCCGCAGCCGACCGCCAGCCGCTATCACCTCCTGACCAGTCCTGACAGGCGGCGGCTGCCGGAGGTCGCATCTCTACTCGCTCTGTTGCGCGAGGATATGCGCGCTCTTGAGGCCGCCGCCTGAACACGCCCGTCCCACCTCAGGCGCGTTCCTTTTGCGGCTCTCTCGCCACGTAAATATTGTCAGGTCGTGGCAGGCCGTAGTGATCACGCAACGTGTCGCCCTCATAATCCTCACGGAAGAGGCCTCGTTGTTTGAGGATCGGCACCACCTCGTCCACGAAGAGGTCAAACCCGCCATTCAGCCATGGCGGCATGATATTGAATCCGTCGGCAGCACCCTCGCGAAACCAGGTCTCTATCCAGTCCGCCACCTGTTCCGGTGTGCCTGATATGACCTTGTGACCACGCCCGCCGGCAAGCCGGTGAAGCAATTGCCGGATCGTCGGGTTTTCCCGGTCGATGACGTCGAGAACCAGCTGATGGCGGCTGCTGTTCGCCTGCGCGCGCGTCGCTTCCACGGCCTCCTGCGGCAGCGGTCGGTCGAGATCGGCCGATGACAGGTCTATGCCGGTGATGCGCTGCAATTGCCCAAGCGAAAATGCTGGCTGGATGAGATCGTTGAAGGAGGCCTCAAGGTTTCGTGCCTCCTCTTCGGTTGATGCGATGAAGGGGCTGATGCCGGGTAAGATTTTCACATGGGCGGGATTGCGCCCCGTGGCTGCCGCACGCCGCTTGATGTCGGAATAAAAAGACCGCGCACTCTCCAGAGTCTGATGCGCGGTAAAGATTGCCTCAGCATAATGGGCGGCAAAACCGCGCCCTTCTTCCGAGGAGCCTGCTTGAACATAGACTGGCCGGCCCTGCGGTGAGCGCGGCACATTCAGTGCGCCCCGCACCCGATAAAATTCGCCATCGTGATTGGCGGGATGGATGCGATCTGTTTCGGCAAACAGTCCGCTTTCCTTGTCGGCGACGATGGCATCATCCTCCCAGCTGTCCCAGAGCTTCGTCACCACATCGACGAACTCGATGGCCTGACGGTAACGATCGGCATGCGGCGGATGCTTCTGAAGATTGAAGTTGCCGGCCGCTGCATCCGCCGAGGTCGTGACGATGTTCCAGCCCACACGGCCGCCGCTGATATGATCAACAGAGGCAAACAGCCGGGCGAGATTATAGGGCTCATAATAGGTGGTCGACGCCGTGGCGATGAAGCCGATCTTTTCGGTGACGGCGGCGAGCGCCGCCAGCATGGTGATCGGCTCCAGCCGGTGGCGGGCGGCATAGCGGATATTGGCATCCAGCACCGGCGCATCGGCAAAGAAGATCGCATCCAGCTTCGCCGCCTCGGCCTTGCGGGCGATATCCTGATAAAGCCTGATATCGGTGACGCGGTGCGGCTCCGAATCCGGATGCCGCCAGGCCGCTTCGTGATGTCCGCCCGGATAGATGAAGGCGTTGAGAACCAGCTTTTCGGATTTTCTGCTCATGAAATGACCTCACTGCTCTAAGGACCAACTGCGGCGGCTCACGCCTCCTTCGTCAGCCATGCCCTGGCCAGATTGCCGCCGAGACCTTCGGCCCCCGTCGCATAATCCTTGATGCGCACGCTGCCGACGACCGGCTGGATGGGTGCGACGAGATTGATGACGGGAAGATCTTTCGCGACAACGGCCTGAAATTCCTTGAAGAAGGCAGCGCGTTTCTCGATGTCAGGCTCCACCGCCGCCGCTTCCAGCAGCCGGTCCACTTCCGGATTGGCGTAGTGGCTGGCATTTGAGAATGGCAGGCCGATCTTGAAGTTCTTGCTCCAGTAGACGCGCTGGACGCCGGCCGTCGGATCGAAAGTGTTGGACAGGGATTCCACCGAAAGGTCCCAGGCGCGGTCAGTGTAGACCACCTTCACATAGGTGCCGAAATCGAATTTCTGGATATCGGCCTCAATCCCGATCTTCGACAGCGCCTGTGCGATGAAATCCGAATAGGTCTGCGGATTGAACGGGTTGGTGGTGACGCGGAGCTTGAAACGCTTGCCGCCATCCTTGCGCAAGAAACCGGCCTCATCCAGCAATTTTTCCGCCTGCGCGACGTCGAACTTGGCAAAACCGATATCGGGATTGTGGAACTTTGCAAGACCGGGGCTGATCGGCGTCGGCGATGGCACGGCGTAACCGTAAAGCACGGTATCGATGAGCGCCGGAACATCGATGGCGTGGGCAATGGCCTGCCTGACCTTCAGTTCCTTCAGATATTCGTTCTCAAGATTGATGACCAGCTGGTTCTGCTGGCCGGCATAGGCATAGATGCGGTCATCCACCTTCAACGTCTGGATTGCTTTCAGCCGCTCCAGATCGGCGAGCGCCACAGGGTTGGGGCCAATATCCCCTTCCCCGGTTTCCAGCGCCGCCGCGCGGGCGCCCGCATCGTTGATGAGGCGAATGATGACGCGCTCCAGATAGGGGCGCGGCGCATCCCAGTAGTCGGCATTTTTCTCCAGCAGGATATGGCTGCCGGGCACCCATTCCTTGAGCACGAAGGGGCCGCTGCCGATGATCTGGGCAGGCTTGGGATTGTCGGTCGGTTTGAAGGTTTCGAAGATGTGCTTCGGCACGATTGGCGATTCAGACGACGCGAGCGCGGTGATCAGGCCCGGCGCCGGCTTGGAGAGCTTCACCTTCGCGACCAGCGGATCGGAAGTATCGACGCGTTCGACATTCGCGAACGTCGCCCGACCGCGCGGATGGGCCTCTTTCAGCCGCAGGATGGAAAATTCCACATCCGCCGATGTTACCGGTTTGCCGTCATGGAATTTGGCCTTCGGCTGGAGGTGGAAAACATATTCCAGTCCGTCCGCCGATACGCTCCATTCCCTGGCGAGGCTCGGCTTCGGCGAAAGCTCATAGTCATAGGTCAGAAGCCCATCATAAATCTTCGAGCCGATGAACTGCGGTCCGCCCGCGCTTGTATTGATGGCCACCAGCTGGGTCGGCTCAGGAAAATAAACGATCTTGAGCGTGCCGCCCGAAACCGGCTCTTCGGCCGCGGCGAAAGAACCGCCCGGGAGCGCCACGAATGCGCCGGCAGCAAGTGCGATCTTATGAAACTGGCGTCTGGAAATGGTCATGTCTGTCTCCGAAAAAGCCGATATGCGGGGGCGGCAACTCAATGAAGCTGCGGGAACCCGTGGCGCTCGGCGAGGATTTGCAAAATGCGTTTGGTGTCCTGAATGAAATGCGTCTCGCCCTTGACCGTGACGTCGGCAGGCGCGTCGCCGGCGAAGATGAACAGCGGCAGCGACTGATTTTCCTCCCCCACTACGGCGATAACCGCCTCACGTGGGCGCTGGAACCCGACGCGGTGGACGTCGATCCCAGCGGCAAGGTCAGGAAACGCGGCGAGCAGACCCTCGATCTGGTTACAATGCGGGCAGACGAACCGGACACCGGGGTGCTTGGGGTCTTCAAAACCGGGAGCGATCAAAAAAAGCGTATCCTTGGCCATGGCATCCATCATGTGAGGGTGAGGTTTCCAGCTCACAGTGCAGGCGGCCATAGCGCGGGTCCAGAAAGCAATTCTTGCTTGGAAACGAAGAAAAGCTTTGCGCTAAATTATTGATGAAATTGATTTTTTCGAAATTTTCGTGGATGGTATCGCTGTTTCACCCGATCTGTCTCATGCGCAAAGTTTTTCCCTGAAACAGGCTTGCCGCGCGAAGGTGCAAACAGGATGGAAGGTGGGTTTCGGCAATAAAAAACCCGGCAGAATTGCCGGGTTCTGGTGAGATGCTGTTGGCGTAAAACCTCTCCTTCGTCATGCTCGGGCCTTTCCCAAGCATTTGCGATCTACAAGGCGTAGGATGCCTTGGCAGATGCTCGGTACAAGACCGAGGATGACGTTGAATGCGGAGAAAAGTTCGTCATAACTCTCACGCGCAGGGTTATTGGATTTCTGTCCTCACTCGCTTCTCCAGGCTGTCGCCAGATCGCCATAGGCAATGTCGATGGTCGTCACGAGCGATTTCAGGCTGGTGTTGCGTAGAATGACGGTCGGCAAAGCAACGATCGAGAAATTCGGCAGGTCATCGCCGACGACTTTCTGGATCTCATGGAACTGCCCGGCCCGCTTCGTTTCATCAACCTCGATGGCGGCCGCCCGGAAAAGATTGTCCACCGTAGGATTGTTATAGTGGGCGGCGTTGACATAAGGCGCGGGGTTCTTGATGCCATCGGACCAGTAAAGACGCTGCACGCCCGCCGTCGGATCGAACAACCGGCTGATGCCGTTCACCGTCAGGTCGAAACCGCGCTCGGTATAAACGCGCTTGATGAAGGTGGCGAGATCGCCTTCGACGATATCCACCTTCACGCCGAGTTTGCCGAAGGATGAGCGGAGATATTCGGACGTTTTACGGAAGACGTCGGACGGCAGAAAAGCGAGCCGCAGCGAAAAGCGGGTGCCATCCGCGCCCTTCGGGTAGCCGGCCTTGTCCAACAACTCATTCGCCTTGGCGAGATCGAAGGCATAGGTGAAGGGCTTTTCGTCGTTATAGGCGGTGAAGACTGCCGGGATGTTGGAGCCGGCAGGTTTCGCCGTCCCGAAGAAGATGGCGTCATTGATGAAATCGCGGTCGATGGCACGGGCCAGCGCGTGACGCACCTCCTTCTTCGCCAGAATTGGGTTCTCCAGATTGAACTCGAACACGGCCGCATTGTTGAGATAAGCGTCGGTATAGACCTCCACAGCCAGTTTCGGATTTTGCCGCAGGCGCTCAAGATCGCTGTAGGAGACATCGGCGGTGTAATCCGCCTCACCCGTCTCCACGGAAATGGTGGTGGAAGCCGCATCGGCGACGAACCGTGCCACGAAACCATCAAGGTAGGGCAGATCGGCCTGCCAGTAATCCGGGTTCTTCTTCAGCTTCACATAGCTGCCGCGTTTCCATTCCTCGAACACGAAGGGGCCTGTGCCAATTGGCGCATTGCCGTTCGGGCTTTCATTGTAGTTTTCCGAAGCATAGGCATGGGCCGGCAATATGGGCGTCTCGCCGCCCGTCAGCGCGCGCAGAAGATAAGGCGCGGGTTTGGAAAGCACCACCACGGCCGTCAGCGGATCAGGCGTTTCGATATCGGCAACATTGGCGAAGGTGATGCGCCCCCGCGGTCCGACCTTCTTGAAGGCAAGCAACGAAAATTTGACGTCCTGCGATGTGAAATCCTTGCCATCATGCCATTTGACACCCTTGCGCAATTTGAAAGTATAGCGCAGCCCGTCGGCCGATGTTTCCCAGCTTTCGGCCAGAACCGGATGCGGTTTGAACTCGCTGTCGAACCGCACCAGACCCTCAAGGATTTTCGTGGAAATGGCGCGGGTGCGCGTATTGGAATCGGAAAGCGGCACCAGCGTCGTTGGCTCACCAAGACCTGCAAAAGTGACGATCCCGCCCTTTTTCGGCGTTTCCGCCGCCAGCGTCGGCAGGGATGGCAGCAATGTGGCTCCGGCCAGGGCGGCACTCAGAAGCAATGTCTTACGTCTTGTAATATCCATGGATGTTTCCTCTTACAGACTTGTTTTTTAAATTTCAGGCAGGTTTCAGCCGAGTTTCCACCAGCCGCGCGAACAGGGTCGCCCCGACGGGCAGGATGTCGTCGTCAACGATGAAACCGGGATTGTGGGCAGGCACCGTGCCGGAATGGCCAAGGGTGAAAAACGCACCCGGTGCGTGTTTCAAAAGATCGGCGAAATCCTCGCTGCCCATGAAGCGGCCGGGCTCGGTGGAAACGCGCTCGTCTCCCAGAACCTCGCGCGCCACGCCGGCAACGATTTCCACTGACACGTCATCATTGGTTAGGACCGAGAATATGTCGCGAATATCCACCTCAGCAGTCAGGCCATAGGCAGCAGCGATGTGATCCGAGATGGTGCGGATGCGACCCCTTATGGTTTCGCGCACGCTGTCGGAGAAGGCTCGCACTGTTCCGGCAATCGCGGCCGTTTCGGGAATGACGTTATAGGCTGATCCAGCTTCGATGCGCGTGATCGACAGCACGGCGGGATCGGTGGGCGATACGTTGCGGCTGACGATGGTCTGCAGCGCCTGGATCAGCTCACCCGTTGCCGGCACCGGGTCGCGGGAGACATCGGGATGCGCGGCGTGAGCACCCCGGCCCTTGAGCCGGATGTCAAAGAAATCCGCACCAGCCAGAATGGTGCCCGGCGAAACCTTGAGGTGATTGGGCGCGGCATGGGTGGAATTGTGGAGCCCGTAAATCTCGTCGACCGGAAAATCCTTGAACAGCCCATCGGCAATCATGGCGCGCGCGCCGCCCAGCCCCTCTTCGGCAGGCTGGAAAATGAACACCACCGTGCCGGCGAAATCGCGGGTTTCCGCCAGATAACGGGCGGTGCCGAGCAGGATGGTGGTGTGCACATCATGCCCGCAGCCATGGAACTTTCCGGGGTAGACGGACGCATAAGGCAGACCGGTTTCCTCGGGCATCGGCAGGGCATCCATATCGGCCCGGAGCCCGATGGAGCGATTGCCCGCATGACGGCCGCGCAGCACGCCAACCACGCCGGTCTTGCCATAACCGCGATGAACCTCGATGCCCCAGGAAGCAAGCTTTTCAGCGACGATGCCTGACGTGCGCACCTCCTCGAAGCCGATTTCGGGATGCTGGTGCAGGTCGTGGCGGATGGAGACGAGCTCGGGAACAAAGGTCCCGATCCGGTCGATGATTTTAGGGGCGGGTGTTTTAACGGGATCGACGGCGATATTCACGGTATCTCCTCAGGACAAAAAATATCGTTTTCGCAATCGGACGATTGCGAAGGATTGGCTTCGGATAGGAAAATCAGGGCTGGAAAGGCGTCAGAGCCTCAGGCCCGCCTCCTTCATCAAGGGCAGAATACGCTCGGCGAAATAATCGAGGTCTTCGCGGAAATCGTAGAAATTCAGCTGAACGCCATCGATCCCCGCCTTCTTCAGGCCGACAAGCTGCTCGACCACCTGTTCCGGCGAACCGATGATTTCGATATTGCCACCGAGATTGCGGCCCTGCTTGTGGCGTGCATCACCGCGTCCGCGCCAGGCATGGGCGTCGCTGTCGTAATTGTTGGTGGCGAAAGCACGCGTGCCGGGCTGCGGCTTTCCGGCCTCGATGGCATCGGCATAGGCGATCGCCTCCTTCTCCGTATCGCGACTGACAATGATCGGATTGATGATCGTCTTCACCTGCCGGCCATAGGCTTTGGCGCGGTTCTTGATGGTGGCGACATGATCGGGAAGCGTTTCGAGCGCACTGTCTATATGCGCACCGCCCGGCGAAGTGACGAAAACCAGATCTGAATGACGGGCGGCGAAATCGATGCCGGCGGGCGAACCCGTCGCTGTCACCAGCGGCGGGCGGCCGAAGGCGGGCTTTGGCGTGATCCAGCCATTGTTGATCGCCCACGGGTTGAGCTTGCCTTCATAAGTGAAGTTTTCGGTTTCTCCCCAAAGGCGGTGGAGCACATCGAACAATTCCCCCGCCATGTCATAACGCTTGTCATGATCGATCCGCTGCCAGCCGAACATTTCATGTTCGATGGCACGGTGGCCGGTGACGATGTTGATGCCCCAGCGCCCTTTGGCGATATGATCCAGCGTCGCGCCATATTTGGCGAGATGCAGCGGATGCAGGGGCCCGTAAAGAACGTGGATGGTGGAGATCAGCAAAATGCTCTTCGTCACCGCCGCCATCGCGCCAAGCGCAATGAAACTGTCAAGCGAGGATTCACCGTCATAACCACCCTTCGGCAGCCATTGCGTGCGACTGAAGGCGATTTCGAAACCCAGCTCTTCGGCACGCTTCACCAGTTCGACATTGTAATCGAAGGTCCAGCTGTTGCTGGTCGGCAAACTGGAGAAATTGATATCCTGCAGATTGAGGACCAGACCGAGCATCAGGGGCTGCTTTATGGCGCGACTGAGCGGGCTGTCGTCGAAATCAGCCGGGCCTTTCAGCTCAAGACCTTTGAGCTCAGAATCTTCGGGTAATGGAACAGTCAGCGCCATGTCTTTTCTCCCTCGGAATGATCACCCTGTGGGGCAGTCGCCAGCCGCGCGCGCAGATAATCTTCGACACTGCGGGGCTGGCGGCCGGTGATATGGTAGATGGCGTCGGTGATGGATGCGGCGAAACCTTCGCGGATGAGTTCTCCGAATTCACCGATCGCCGTCTGTTCGAAAGCGCCGATATGCGGCGGAAAGACGGGGGCAGCATGGTGCGAAACGCCAACGGGCCGATGCAGGATACGGGCCGCAATGCGGGCAATTTCCAGCGCCGTCAGCGCTTCGCGTCCGGTCAGCACCAATGGGCCGACGAGCGGTGCGCTTGAAGCCAGAGCCTGTACAGCGACATCGGCAATATCGTCGGCATCGATGAAGGAGACCGCCGCATCGCCGAAACGGGCCGGCACGTCCTCGCCTTTGCGAAGCGCGGCGGCAACAGGCTCCAGCGCAACCTGCATCCAGGCGTTCGGCCGCAACACCGTATGCGCGATGCCGCTTGCCGCCAGATATTGTTCCACCTCGCCATGCGCCGCTCCCGAAATCGAGCGTGCAGCATTTCCAATAGTCCAGTCGGAACCGGATATTTTCACGATCCGCGATATACCGGCGGAGAGAGCGGCATCGATGACCGTCTTCTGGTCTGCCGCCAGCGTCTCCCCGATGGGCGAAAGCAGAAACACCCTGTCGGCCCCCCGCGCCGCCGCCTTCAGGCTGGCCCGATCGGAAAAATTACCCTCCGCAATCTCGACCCTGTCGCCCCACAGCTTCTGCGCGTCTTCGCGCCGGCGGGTCAGGACCCGAACCTCCGCCTGACGTTGCAAAAGACGGCTGACGACCCTTTGCCCGAGCTTGCCCGTTGCACCCGTTACAAGAATGATGGCTGCCATGATGTTATCATCTCCCAACAATATGGTGCGCGGTATCCTGCGGTGCAGAAAGGGCGCGTGGATCGGCCCAGTCCTGCACATCGAAATCTTCGGGAATGAATTTCCATTGCAGCAGGAAATCCTTGAAGTGACTGAGCGCATCCAGCTCAGCCGGATCGAGATCGAGTCTCAGATTGCGATATACGTCCGGGCCATTCGCAGCGAGAACCGCCTCCTCGCTGACGCCGATCTCGCGAGCGATGAAACGCACGGCCTCCCCCGGATTGTCATTTGCCCAATCCGCAACGCGCTGAACCGTGGCCACCAGTTCCGCTACCAGATCCGGACGCTCATCGGCAAAAGTGGCGTCCACGGTCAGGGGACGCGGCGTACCGTTATTGATGCGGATCTTCGGATCAGGGTGAAAACCCGTCGATACCACGACCTGCGCGGCGATGAGATTGGCGACAGTGACGCCTTCCGCGCCCTTGACGAAAAATGCATCGATTTGGCCCCGGTGTAATGCTGCGATTTCCTCGCCATAAGGAAGCCGCCGGCGCAGACCGTGGAACCGTTCCTCCGTCGGGCCGAGCAGCACGGGTTCTTTGGCGGCAAGCTCGATAAGCTCGACATCTGCGATGGAAAGCCCCGAGACCGTCAATGCCGACACGATGCCCTTGAGCGAGGTGGCGCGCTGGAAATCGATGATCTCGTCCGGGCGCTTCGGCAGACCGATGCGCCGCCCCTTCAGATCGCTTCCCTTGCTTATGCCACTTGCGGGCAAGGCAATGACGGCCTGGAACTCGTCGGTCCTTGTCAGCCCCACCAGCCGTGTTTTCCGGCCACCGGATTTCGCCCAGATCGGTGGGATGTTGCCGCCCTGACGGAACGACCAGTCCAGCCGATGATCAAAATGACTCTGGCGAATGGCTGGATCGGCCGCATCGCGAATGGACGAAACGGAGATGCCGTGGTTGGCAAAACTCTGCTCAATCCAGCCCAGTTGCGTTGCGATGGAAAGCGGCGTGGGCGCCGGGCAGCGTGTATACCACACCGTTACGGGTTGGGTTCCCTGGCGAAGAGCGGCGTTGGCCATGGCGTTCGTCCTCGAAATTGCGATCTGGACGGCACGCTACACGCCATAAAACATTTTCTATAGATAAAGTGTACTATTTCAAACGCGATTGAGGAAATTCGTTTCCATCTTACCAGCTCATGCGCCGCATGGCGGAATATCCTTTCGATAAAAGCAGGATTTCGCTGGGATTTTTGTCGGGCATCGATCAGATCGACCACGCGCGGGTGAAACTGGAGACGAAAGTTTTTCTTCTCCGCACAGCAAGGATTTTTAACTCGCGACCGGCCCCCCGGCTGTTACGCTTCCCGCAATTGCGCGGCCATACAGGCCGATAATCCAACAGACCCGAAAGAAAAAGTGGCAGCATGAGCAAGACCAAACGCCGGCTCAATCTCAACGTCGGCATCAACACGACAGGATATCTCGCCAGTGCCTGGAAATACCGGAGCGGAGACCGGCACGATATAAACGATATCGGATATTACCGACGACTGACGGAACTGGCGCATGAGGGCCGGTTCGACGCCGTTTTCCTTTCCGACCACCCGGCACTGCTGACCGACCCGGCAAGCCGGCCGTTCCACACCATTGATCCGCTCATCCTCTCGACATCGCTTGCCGCACAGGTGCCGGATATCGGCTTCGTGGCAACCGTGTCCTCCACCTACAATTCGCCCTATAATTTCGCCAGACGAACTCAATCCATCGATCTCGTCACCGGCGGCCGGCTGATCGTCAATATCGTTTCTTCCTTTAATCCCAATGTTGCCGCCAATTTTGGCAACGATCCGCTGCCGCCGCGCAGCGAACGTTATGCCAAGGCTACCGAATTCCTGGATGTCGCAAAAAAGCTCTGGTCTAGCTGGGACCCCCGCCGCGAGAGCGACGTGCCGGAGAACCGCTTCTGGGATGCGGCGACAGCCGAAACCATCGATCATGAGGGGCAATATTTCCATGTCAAAGGCCCCCTCAACGTTCCGCGCGGGCCGCAGGGGCATCCCGTTATCGCGCAGGCCGGCGCCTCCGAAGGCGGCATTGATCTCGCGGCACGCCATGGCGAGATCATCTATTGCAATATTCTGTCACGTCCCGCAGGGCAGGCCTTTGGCAAGAAGGTCCGCGACCGCGCTGTCTCCCTCGGGCGCGATCCCTCTGGCATCCGCATCGTTCCCGGCCTCGTCGTCATTCTCGGCGAAACCCGGCAGGAAGCCCTGCGTAAACATGAACTCTACAGCGGCGCCGGTTCGGAAGACGGTCTCCTGGCACGTTTCGCCAGAGAAAACGGCATAGAGCCTCGCGATTTCGACCCCGACGCGAAACTCGATGCCGAGCGTTTCATCCCCGACCAGAACCGGCAATGGGCGGTAGGCATGGGCCTTGGCCTTTCCGATCTTCTGACCCATGAAAAACTGACTGCCCGCGAGGCCGTACGCCGCTCGGAAGGACATCACCGGCTGCTGCTCGGCACGGCGGAAGAGGTAGCGGACGGCATTATCGAGCTCTGGCAGGATGGCACAGTGGACGGCTACACATTACAGCCGCCACGGGCGCCCGATGATATCGCTGAATTCGTCGAACAAGTTGTTCCGGTACTGCAGGATCGTGGGGTTTACCCGCGCGAATATGAAGCCGCGACGATCCGCGACCGCTATGGCCTGCCATACCCCGATTGAAGGACGGATGCGGCAATGTCGCTCAGTCGACCTCCCGCCGGCTTCCATTGAAAGTCGAATGGCGGGAGGTGGCGATGTTATTGCCCCGTCGCCACTTTCAAAACCGGCCTTTCGCCGGAAAGCTGCGGCAGGACAGAGGCGAAATCCGTCACGATCTGGCGATAATCGTCCGGCTGGAATTCATAGGGAAGTTCGAGGCGGAATTCCGAGACAAACGGCAGAACGGGGTCGCTCGACAATCTTTCCAGAATCTCATGCGTCGTCCCGACGATATCCGGCAGGAAAAGCGTGCGGCGCGCCCCATGCGGCGAGGTCGTGCGCTTGTCCCGCTCGGCAACGAATTCCTGGTAACGGCGGCGCGTGGCGGGGCTTGCGCTATCGGTTGGCAGGATGACGCGGCCAAGAGCGACACGCGGTTCGCGCTCATGCGCCCATTCCTGCCGGAAGCGAGCAACGAGAGCCGCCTGAGCGGTCAGAAAATCATCGGTATTCTCGCCGCTGACAATATTGCCCGTCAGAAGATTGAACCCTGCCCTGCCAGCCCAGCGCGCAGAGTTCTGCGATCCACCGCCATACCATAACCGGTCCGTCAGCCCCTTAGCGACTGGCCGAAGCCGCGGCACCTGCGCACCGGCCGCATTGCCCGCCTCCGTCTCGTTCGACAGCGGCTCCGATCGCAGCGCCCTCGCCAGCTTCTCAGCGCGCGCGTGGCTGTAGTCCGCTTCGATAACCGTATCAACATAGTCGGAAATAAGATGGGCGAAGGGCGGTGCGCCCACCGAAACCCCCACATTCAGCCGTCCGCGCGACAGGACATCCACGGTGGCCAGATCCTCCGCCAGCCTGAACGGGTTCTCGTAACCGAGTTGAATAACGGCGGTGCCTAATCCGATCCGTCTGGTTCGTTGCGAAGCCGCAGCGAGGAAAGTCGCCGCAGAGGAAACACCCCGCTCCAGATGGCGCTGGCGGACCCAGGCGCTATGATAACCCAGCGCCTCTCCTGCTTCGAAAAGCTGCAGGGTTTCTTCCAGCCCCTGTCCCGGATCATCGTCATGATAGTTGCCCGGGACAAGAAAGGCGAAATGGGAGATGTGGGAAAGGGGCATGGGCGCGCATCCGGAAACGAGTTGAAACTCAGCGACGCAAATGCAGCCCTCCTGGTTTGGAACGACCGCCCGATGCGACGCATGCTCACACAGCATGCATGATGACGGCGGCAACTGGCGCGGCATGTTCGTTTATAGTCCCGGCCATTGTTGAAAGATCATTGCGCGATTCAATAATACACTAAAATTGTCGACTATCCCTCCACACAGCCCGCCCTCACGCTTCCTCGGGTCTTTTTTTGGAATGAGGCAAATCCGCCAGAGGCTGTTCCTCACCGTCGACCTGCGCAGCGTCGAGCACAAATGACCTTGATTTCCCCCTCCAACATGTAATACAGATTATCATACATGTTGACAAATATTGCACACATGTATGACATTGCGGCGACCAACAACGCCGAGACACCTGCATGAGGGAGGAATTATGATCATTACCGACGTCGAGGTCCGTGTTTTCCGCACGACGACCCGTCGGCACTCGGACAGTGCCGGCCACGCGCATCCGGGTCCGGCGCATCAGGTGGAACAGGCCATGCTGACGATCCGGACAGAGGACGGCCACGAGGGCCATTCTTTTACCGCGCCAGAGATCGTTCGCCCGCATGTCATCGAAAAATTCGTCAAGAAAGTCCTGGTCGGTGAGGACCATCGAGACCGCGAACGGCTGTGGCAGGACCTTGCCCACTGGCAGCGCGGTTCGGCCGCCCAACTGACTGACCGCACGCTGGCGGTGGTTGACTGCGCGCTATGGGACCTTGCCGGCCGCTCCCTCAATCAACCTGTATACAAGTTGATCGGCGGTTATCGCGACAAGGTGCTCGCCTATGGCTCCATCATGTGCGGTGACGAACTGGAAGGCGGGCTGGCGACACCGGACGACTACGGCCGCTTTGCCGAGACACTGGTGAAGCGCGGCTACAAGGGCATCAAGCTGCACACGTGGATGCCGCCCGTCAGCTGGGCGCCGGATGTGAAGATGGACCTCAAGGCCTGCGCGGCCGTGCGCGAGGCGGTCGGCCCCGATATCCGCCTGATGATTGACGCCTTCCACTGGTACTCCCGCACCGATGCGCTGGCGCTGGGCCGCGGCCTCGAAAAACTCGGTTTCGACTGGATCGAGGAGCCGATGGATGAACAGTCGCTGTCCTCCTACAGGTGGCTTTCCGACAATCTCGATATTCCGGTCGTCGGCCCGGAAAGTGCGGCCGGCAAACACTGGCACCGTGCCGAATGGATCAAGGCCGGCGCCTGCGACATTCTGCGCACCGGCGTCAACGATGTCGGGGGCATCACACCGGCGCTGAAGACGATGCATCTGGCCGAAGCCTTCGGTATGGAGTGCGAAGTGCATGGAAATACCGCCATGAACCTGCATGTGGTTGCCGCCACCAAGAACTGCCGCTGGTATGAGCGTGGCCTGCTACATCCCTTCCTCGAATATGATGACGGCCACGACTATCTGAAGTCTCTGTCCGATCCGATGGACCGGGATGGCTTTGTCCACGTTCCCGACCGGCCGGGCCTTGGCGAGGACATCGATTTTACCTTCATCGACAACAACCGGGTGAGGTAACGGGCGATGAAAACGGTGCTCGCCTTTGGAGACAGCCTCACCTGGGGCGCGGACCCGGCAACGGGCCTCAGGCACCCCGCCGCATATCGCTGGCCGGAGGTTCTGGAAACCGAGCTTGCCGGCATGGCGAAAGTTTACCCCGAAGGTCTTGGCGGACGAACCACCTGCTACGACGACCACGCCGGTCCGGCCTGCCGCAACGGCGCGCGGGCGCTGGAAATAGCGCTCTCGTGCCATATGCCGCTTGACCTCGTCATAATCATGCTCGGCACCAACGACATCAAACCGGTGCATGGCGGACGCGCGGAAGCCGCCGTTTCCGGCATGCGCCGGTTAGCGCAGATCGTCGAGACCTTCATCTACAAGCCGCGAGAAGCGGTACCGAAACTGCTGATCGTTGCCCCACCGCCCTGCGTTGCAGGCCCCGGTGGAGAACCGGCGGGAGGGCGGGACGTCGGGCAATCGCTCAGGCTTGCACCGCTTTACCAAAAACTCGCTACCGAACTCGGACATCACTTCTTCGACGCCGGTTCGGTCGCCAGTGCTTCGCCGGTGGACGGCGTGCATCTGGACGCGCCGGCGACAGCGGCGATCGGCCGGGCCCTGGCCACGCCAGTCAAAGATATTCTTGGTTGATCACACGCCGCCCGAGGAGGAACCGGGCACGTGGATCGAAACGTGGAAGGCCGTATGAAGCGGCCGTATTGGGAGGAAAGATGAAACATTTTCTTGCAACAGCAGCACTTGGCGCCCTGCTGATCGGCGCCATGCCGCTCAGCACTTTTGCCGAGACGCCAAAGGACCAGCTTATTGTCGCCACGACCATGAGCAATATCCTCACACTCGACCCCGCCGCCATCACCGGCCGCGAGACCGTGCAGGTTCTGAACAATATCTATGACACCCTGATCGTGCTTTCGCCTGAGGACCGCAGCGTCCAGCCGCGCCTTGCCGAACGCTGGGAAATAGCCGAAGACCGGAAGTCGATCCGTTTCCATCTGCGTGCCGATGCCAAGTTCGCTTCCGGCAATGCCGTGACGGCAAAGGATGTGGCATGGAGCCTCAAACGGCTGCTCGCCCGCAATCTGGCGCAATCATCCTTTCTGAAAACCCGCGGTTTCAAGCTCGAAGAGGCCGACAAGCTTTTCGTTGCCGAAAGCGATCAGATCTTCGTGCTGAATATCCCCAAGCCCGACGATCCCAACCTTCTCCTGATGATCCTTGCCCAGAACGGTCCCGGCTCGATCATCGACAGCCAGACCGCGCTTGAGAATGAGAAGGATGGCGATCTCGGCGGCGCATGGCTGACGCTGAATTCCGCCGGCTCCGGCCCCTTCAAGCTGACCCAGTGGAAATCCAACGAATATATCATCCTCACCCGCAACGACGATTACTGGGGTGAAAAGGCCAAGATGAAGCGTATCCTGATGCGCCATCTGCCGGAATCGCAGTCGCAGCGGCTCATGCTGGAAAAGGGCGATATCGACGTTGCCTATTCCCTGCAGGCTCCGGATCTGAAATCACTTGAGGCCGACAAGGCCGTCACCATCGAATCCACGCCGGGCTCCGGTTTCTATTACCTCAGCGTTTCGATGAAGGACGAGAAATTCGCGAACAAGAAGGTGCGGGAGGCCCTGCGTTACCTGATTGATTACGATGGTCTCGACAAGGCGGTCATGCCCTATTACGGCAAGCTGCATCAGCGCTCCCTCAGCACCGGCGTCATGGGTGCGCTGCCGGACCAGGGCTACAAGCTCGATATTGAAAAAGCCAAGGCGCTTCTGGCCGAGGCCGGTTATCCTGATGGGTTCAAGACAACGCTGCGCGTGCTTTCGGAAGACCCGTTCATGAAAGCCGCAACGGCGATCCAGAACACGCTCGCCCAGGCAGGCATTCAGGCCGAGCTGATCAGCGGCTCCGGCGACCAGATCTATGGTGCGATGCGCGAGCGCAACTTCGAATTGCTGCTCGGCCGCGGTGGCGGCGGCCAGCAGCCGCACCCGGACAACAACCTGCGCTCGATTGCCTACAACCCCAATAATGCGGATGACGCCAAGCTCACCAATTACCAGAGCTGGCGCACCAGCTTCTTCGACGAAAAGCTGAACAAGATGATCGAGGAAGCGCTTGTCGAGCGCGATGCGGCAAAACAGACGAAGCTTTATGAAGACCTGCAGGGTTATATGGATGAAATCGTCATGTCCATTCAGCCCTTCTCCGAAGTGGTCGACACCGCAGCCTTCCGCAGCGACGTCAAGGGCATGATCGTCAGCCCCTGGCTCTCGAGGTTTGAAGTGGTGAGCAAGGAGCGATAACCGGCCGCCATATCTGCGAGTAAGAAAAGGCGCGGCTAACCCCGCGCTTTTTTTTGCTGCCGACGAGGCCTTACAAAGCCGAAATATTCCCCAAAAGTGAGGCATCCGCACTCCGTCACCCCGGACTAGATCTCGGGTCCAGCGCGATCAAGTCCTTGATCGCGTAAGACTCCTCTTGCGGCGCCGTGGCTGGATGCCGGATCCAGTCCGGCATGACGGCGGAGAGGCTCCGTTTGTCAGCAGCCCGAGGCCCGATTACCACCGGTCTTTTCTATCTTCGGCCTGCCTCCCCCAAAAAAATGCCCGGCGGGGAGGCCGGGCAAGGAAGGAGGCTGTTATCATCCGTGGCGCCCCGGAAGGAGGACGGTCACGTTCTTGGAGTCGTCACGCGCCTTCATATTCCAGTGAGGCGCCGATCAGTTCGCGCGCATAAGGATGCGTTGCATCGTTGCCAGCAATGGCCTCGCGCGGCAGGATTTCGGTTATTTCGCCACGCAGCATCACGGCGAAGCGATCGCACATGTGATCGACCACGGCGAGATCATGGGTCACCATGATATAGGTGAAACCGCGCTCTTCCCGCAGCCGCTGCAAGAGGTTGAGGATTTCCGCCTGGACCGAGACATCGAGCGCCGAGGTCGGCTCATCGAGAAGCAGCAGCGACGGTTCCAGGATCAGCGCCCTCGCAATCGCCACGCGCTGCCGTTGGCCGCCGGAGAGTTGGTGCGGGAAACGGTCGAGGAAAGACACCGGCAGGCCGACATCAGTGATGACCTTGCGCATGCGCTCCTCGCGGTCGCCGTGCTTGTGGATCGCAAGCGATTCACCAAGCACGGTGCGCACCGACTGGCGGGGATGCAGAGAGCCATAGGGGTCCTGAAACACCATCTGCAACATACGGCAGCGCTCGATCAGCGGCACGTCTCGCACCGATCTGCCGTCGATGAGGATATCGCCAGTCCAGAAATCGTTGAGCATTGAGACGCAGCGCAACACGGTGGACTTGCCCGAACCGCTTTCACCGACCAGCCCGAAACATTCGCCAGGCTCGACACGGAACGACACCGAAGGCAGCACTTTCAGTGAAGTGTTGCCGCTGCCGAAAGTGATGGAAAGATCGCGGGTTTCGACAGAAACGGCCATTATGCATTCTCCTCCAGCCATTCAGGGCGGCGGTCCAGCACCGCAAGCGGTGCGCGCGCACCGCCGATACGCGGCTGTGCCGCCAGAAGGCCGCGCGTATAGGGATGCTGCGCCTGATCGAGATCGCGGGCGGCCAGCGTTTCCACCACGCGGCCTGAATACATGATCAGCACCCGGTCGCAGAAATTGCGCACAAGGTTGAGATCGTGGCTGATCATGATGAGGCCGATGCCGCGATCGCGCACCAGACCGTCGAGAATG
This sequence comes from Agrobacterium sp. CMT1, assembly GCF_037203725.1. NCBI lineage: Bacteria > Pseudomonadati > Pseudomonadota > Alphaproteobacteria > Hyphomicrobiales > Rhizobiaceae > Agrobacterium > Agrobacterium sp. CMT1. The sequence continues at coordinate 478,218 of NZ_JBBCAR010000007.1, read as the reverse complement.
TTCAGCACCTGCAACCGCACCGTCACATCAAGCGCCGAAGTTGGTTCGTCAGCGATGACGAGATCGGGATCGGCAAGCAGCATCATGGCGATCATCACGCGCTGACCCATGCCACCGGAGATTTCGTGCGGGTATTGCTCGTAGACACGTGAGGCATCGCGGATCTTCACCGCATCCAGCATCGCCAGCGCCTTTTCCCGTGCCTCGGCTTTTGATGCCCTGAAGTGGCGCAGATAGGTCTCCGTCACCTGATCGCCGACGCGACGGATGGGGTTGAGGGAGAATTTCGGATCCTGAAGGATCATCGACATGCGCCGGCCGCGAACCTTCAGCATCTCCTTCTCATCGAGGGAGAGAAGATCGAGCCCGTCGAAAGCCAGCTTGTCAGCGGTGATCGTTGCCGAAGGCAGGAGGCGCAACAGAGCGCGTCCGACTGTGGATTTTCCCGAACCGCTTTCACCGACAATGCCGAGCCGCTCCCGACCGAGCGTGAAGGAGATGCCGCGCACCGCCTCGGTGGGTGAGCCACCATAACGGATACGGAGATTTTCAACATCAAGGATTGGTTTTTCCATGTTTCTATCTCCGGTTCATCTGCTTCGGATCGAGCGCATCCCGCAGCCCGTCACCGAGGAGGTTGAAAGCGAGACTGACAGACAGGATCGCAATGCCGGGAAAGGTCACCAGCCACCAGCTATCCAGCATGTAACGCCGGCCGGTGGCGATCATCGCTCCCCATTCCGGCAGCGGCGGCTGCGCGCCGAGGCCAAGAAAGCCCAGACCTGCGGCGGTCAGAATGACGGTTGCCATGTTCAGCGTCAGTCTGATGAGAACCGAGGGGAGACACATGGGCATGATCGACTTGACGATGATGCGCAGCGGCGACGCGCCCTGAAGCCTTGCAGCGGCAATGTAATCCGCCTTGCGAAAGGTCATGGCTTCAGCGCGGGCAAGACGCGCAATCGGCGGCCATGAGGTGAGCGCAATTGCAATGATCGCGTTATTAAGGCTCGGACCCAGTGCTGCGACGAAGGCGAGCGACAGGATGAGGCTAGGGAAAGACAGGAAGATATCCGTTATGCGCATCATCACCGTATCGAACTTGCCGCCGAGATAACCGGATGCCGTACCGACCAGAAGGCCGACGGGACCGACGATGATCGATACCAGCGTGATGATGGTGAGCGTGATGCGAGCGCCCCAGAGAAGACGGCTATAGATATCGCGCCCCAGCTCATCCGTCCCGAAGACATGGCCGTTGCCCGGGGGCTGCAGCGTGTTGGCGAGATTCTGTGCGTAAGGATCATGCGTCGCGAGCCAGGGCGCAAAAATCGCCGAGATGACGAGCAGCAGCAAGATCAGCAGGCCGAAAGCCGATGTCGGGCTTTTGAGGAGGAAGACGATAATGTTCTTCAGCGCGTTCAGCGGCACCGGAAGACGGAAGGAAGTTTCAGCACGGGCCGTCATCAGCGGGTCCTCGGATCGAAAAAGCGGTAGAGAATGTCGGACAGGAGATTGAGCCCGATAAAGATGACGCCGACGATCAGTACACAGGTCATCACGGCATTCATGTCGCCGATGATAAGATTGCTGGTGAGATATTGCCCGAAACCCGGCCAGGCGAAGACGGTCTCAATGAGGACCGCTCCTTCCAGCAGCGAACCGTAAGCCAGCGCGATGATGGTGACCAGCTGCACGCGAATATTGCCAAAAGCATGCAGCCACACCGTCTGCCGTTGCGACAGGCCTTTGACACGCGCGGTCGTCACATATTCCTGCCCCAGCTGATCCAGCATGAAGCTGCGCGTCATGCGGGTGATATAGGCAGAGGAGGAATAGCCCAGCAGGGCAGCTGGCAGGATGAGGTGGTTGATGGCCGACCGGAAGACCTCCATGTCACCCGCAAGCAGGCTGTCGATCAGCAGAAAGCCCGTCCGCTCCTCCACCAGACCGATATAGAACTGGTCCATGCGGCCACCGCCGCCAACGAGGCCGAGATGGGCGTAAAAAACGATCAGCGCGATCATGCCGGTCCAGAAGATCGGCATGGAATGGCCGAACAGGCTGAGAACGCGCACAAGATGATCCTGCCAGCGGTCTTTCTTCACGGCGGCGTAAACGCCCATGGGGATGCCGAGACCGGCACCGATCAGGATGGCGAAGGTCGCAAGCTCGATCGTCGCCGGCATCACGCTTATGATGTCCTCGATGACGGGGCGGCCCGTGCGGATCGACGTTCCGAAATTGCCGGTGAAGACATCTCCGAGATAATAGACGAACTGCTGCCACAGCGGGCGGTCAAAGCCGAGCGCGTGATAGACCTGTTCATAGGTTTCGCGGGTCGCATCCTCACCGACAATGGCCCGCACTGGGTCGGCGGGCATCAGGCGGCCAATGAAAAAGGTCAGCAGCAGCAATCCAAGCAGCGTGACCGCAATACTTCCGATCTGGCCGGACAAGCCATAAAGCGAAAGGCGTCTTTTTGACATGATTCCTCCCTTGCCAGTCATCGAACGTGCAAGGAGCACATCCTGTCTGACAACTATGGTAAAGTTGTCACAGGTGTTGCGGGCTGTCAAGCATCCGACGCCAAAATCGATATCGGCAAGCGCGGGGGTATACAGGGACAGCGTTGCCCAGGCGGCGGTTGCGGCGTTCTTCTTTCCCTAAAGAAGCCCACATTGCCACAACCGCAAAACGCTGTATTCTCCCTGCCCACAGAAGGCTGACATGGAAATTCGTGGCGATTTGACCGCTCGTGTCTGCTGCCTCGGGGGAGGAAAATATGATCGACGTGACGCTCCTGGCCTTTGCCATGGTCGCCTTTATCGGCATTGCAACACCCGGCCCCACCGTCTTGCTGGCGCTTGCCAATGGTTCGAAATTCGGCGTGCGTCGCGCGATGATCGGCATGGTTGGTGCCGTCCTTTCGGATTTCGTCCTGATCGGCGCGGTTGCACTGGGACTGGGGGCCCTTATGGCCGCCTCGGAGTTCTGGTTCGGTGTCGTCAAGTGGGCGGGGGTCTGCTACCTTGTTTACCTTGGCATCATGCTTCTGCGTTCAAGAGGGACGCTTGACGGCGCTCGCGGCTCTGCAGAGGCAAACAGGGCCGCATCGGCGCGCTCGATCTTCCTGAAGAGCTTTCTCGTCGCCGTGACCAATCCTAAGGGATACCTGTTTTTTTCGGCCTTCCTGCCGCAATTCATCGATGTCGCCGCGCCGCAGACTCAGCAATATACCGTACTTGCGCTGATCTTCGCCGGCATCGATTTCATCGTGATGTTCGCATACGCCCTGTTCGGCGCGCAGGCGGTCAGGATATTGCGCAAGTCCGGAGCATTATGGCTCGACCGCATCTGCGGCGGCGCGCTGTTGACGCTTGCTGCTTCCCTGGCGTTTTACCGACGGGCCAACGCATAATTCATTGCCATATCAGCTATTTCCGCCCTACTCAGCCACGGTGCGGGACCGCAGGAGCACCTTGTAACGCTCGAGACTGCCGCGCAGATGCGAGGCCATATATTGGCGCGCGGCATCGGCGTCTCCCTCGATAATGGCATCGACGATCTTGCCGTGCTCCTCTTGCAGGTGGAGGTTGTAATCCTTGGGGCGCGACCCCGGCGCGGCACCCTGCAATTCGCCGCGGGGAATGATACCGGACCGAATGAGTTGAAGAAACTCCGGAAACCGCCTGTTCTGCGTGGCCTGCGCGATGGCGAGATGGAATTCGAAATCGGCGTCCCGCGTTGGTAGCCCGGCGGCGAGACAGTCACCGACACGCCGATGCGCATCCACGATCGATTCCACCTGCACGGCGGAACGGCGCGAGGCCGCCAGCCCGGCGGATTCCACTTCGAACACAGTCCGCAGTTCCAGGAGTTCGATAACCGAGGAAATGCGACCCACGGCGAGATCGTTAAAAGGCAGTTCCTTTGCCGGCTTGGCTTCGACAGCAAAGACCCCTGCGCCCTTGCGTGCTTCAACAAGGCCATCGGCACGAAGAATGGCGATGGCCTCGCGCACAACCGTTCGGCTGACGGAATATTCCCGCGTCAATTCGCTTTCACTCGGAAGCCGGTCACCCGGGCGGAACACCCCCTCCGCCAGGTCCCGTCGCAAGGCCGAACTGATTTTCGCCGCAAGCGATACTTGCTTGGCGCTGCTCTCGACGTCCATTTCGGTCCACCTGTTTTAAACTTGTCTGGCATGTTAGCAAACCCCGGCCACATTGCAAGTGCCGGGTACCACCACCCCCATTGGATCAACCTCAGGCAGCAACCATGGCCGAACCGCTGGAAAAGCGGCTTCTATACTCTCCCGGTGAGAGGCCGAGAATGCGGTGAAACACCCGGCGAAAGGCGGCAGCATCCTCATAACCCACCGACCAAGCGATCTGATCGACCGAACGGCGGGTGAATTCCAGCAATTCACGCGCCTTGCCGACCCGCAGGTGCTGGACATATTCGATGGGCTTCATGCCGGTCGCCACCTTGAAGCGGCGCAGAAAGGTTCGCTCCTCCAGCCCGGCATGGCCGGCCATGTCGGTAACGCTTGTCGCCCGCCCGGCACGGGCCTGCAACCAGTGCTGCACCTTCAGGATCGGCTCATCGCCATGCGTCAGCCTTGGGGCGAAACTACTATAATGACGCTGTTCCCGTCCTGACGGGTCGATCAGCAGAAACTTGCCGGTCTCGATCATCACGGAAGGGCCGAGCAGCCGGTCGACGATGCGCAGACCAAGATCGGTCCACGCCATCAACCCGCCGGCTGTGATGATATCGCCGTCCTCGATGACGATCTTGTCTATCTCCAGCCGGACATCGGGAAATCGGTCCCGAAAACGCTCCGCAAACAACCAGTGGGTCGTCGCCGGGCGGCCAGCCAGAAGCCCGGTGGCCGCGAGCATGAACGACCCGCCGCAACTGGCAGCCAGCGTCGCGCCCTGGGCGTGCCGGTTCAGCAGCCAGCGGGCGTAAGGCTCGGCTTCCTCGATTTCAGCCGGCCCGGTCAACCGGCCGGGCACAACGAAGATATCGGGATGCCCCGGCCTGCCGGGTTCCGTGTCATAGGAGCGGGAAAACTCACCGCCTTCGCCCATGCTCCAATGGCTGACCCGCAATTTAGGCCCGCCGCGATCCTGTGAAAATACCGACGCGATGGCGAAAAGATCGGTGATGCCATGCACCATGGCGATCTGGCAGTCCCGATAGAGGACCAGCCCCACTTCCAGCGCGCTTCCCGTTACACCCGCCATGCCCAACCCCCGTTTTGTCAGTTTCGGCTCGCTTTCTGTCAGAAGCGCCAATCCAGCCCCGGCTGCGTCAAGAGTATCTCTATTCCCACGGGACGCAAGCAAGCTCCCTGCAACAGGAGAGAGAGCCATGACAACGATCACCACCAGAGACGGAACGCACATCTTCTACAAGGACTGGGGCCCGAAAGACGGCCAGCCCATCATCTTCTCCCACGGCTGGCCGCTCAGCGCCGACGCCTGGGACGCGCAGATGGTGTTCTTCGCCAATAACGGTTTGCGCACCATCGCCCATGACCGCCGCAGCCACGGCCGCTCCGATCAGGTTTGGCATGACAACACCATGGATCAATATGCCGACGATCTGGCCGAGTTGATCGAACAACTCGATCTTCACGACATCATTCTGGTTGGCCATTCCACCGGTGGCGGCGAGGTGACACGTTACATCGGCCGCCACGGCACCGCCCGCGTTGCCAAGATCGCTCTCATCGGCGCGGTGCCGCCGCTGATGCTGAAGACGGAAAGCAACGCCATCGGTCTGCCAATCGATGTTTTCGACGGCATCCGTAAGGGCACCTATGACAATCGCAGCCAGTTCTTCAAGGATCTGACCATTCCCTTCTACGGCTACAACCGCGAAGGCGCCGTCATATCCGAAGGTATCCGTGATGAGTTCTGGCGGCAGGGCATGATGGGCGGCCTGAAAGGTCAGCTCGACAGTATCCGCGCCTTTTCGGAAAGCGATTTCCATCAGGACCTGAAAGCTTTCGACAAGCCGACGCTGGTTCTGCACGGCGATGACGACCAGATCGTGCCGGTCGGCGCTTCCGCGCTTTCCACGGTCAAGATCGTCAAACATGCGGTGCTCAAAATCTATCAGGGAGCCGATCACGGCCTGACACAGACCCATCAGGACCGGTTCAACGCCGACCTGCTCGCCTTCATCAACGGCTGAAACCACCGGATACAGGAGACACGGACATGACACAGAATACATTTCTCATCACCGGCGCATCCGACGGCATCGGCGCGGTTTATGCCGAACGTCTGGCAAAACGCGGCCACGATCTCATTCTGGTGGCGCGACGCGACGAGAAGCTGAAGGCATTGGCCGCGCAGCTGGAAAAGGATCATCACATCGCCGTCGAGGTTCTCTCCGCCGATCTTTCCAGGGCGGAAGATCTCGAAAAGGTCGAGGCGCGGCTGCGTGAGGACCGGCGGATTACCGGCCTCGTCAACAATGCCGGTATCGCTGGCGAAGGCGCGATCACGGCGCTGGACCCGGCCTATGTGACGACGATGATCAACCTCAACGTTCTCGCCGTCACACGGCTTGCGGCGGCCATCGCGCCGCGCCTTGCCGCCGACGGAAATGGCACGATCATCAACATCACATCAGTTACAGCACTGATGCCGGCAGCATTCACCGCCGTCTACCCGGCCACCAAGGCTTTCGTGCTCGCTTTTACCGAGGCGCTGCAGGCACAGCTTTCACCCTCTGGCGTGCGGGTTCAGGCTGTCCTGCCAGGTATCACCCGCACGGCCATCTGGGAGGAAGAACGGCTCGATGCCATTCCGGCCGCGATGGTCATGGATGTCAATGACATGGTGGATGCTGCCCTTGCCGGTCTCGACCTTGGCGAAGCGCTGACCATTCCCTCCCTGCCGGACACTGCCGATCTTGAAAATTTCCTTGCCGCGCGTGCAGCCCTGCGGCCCAATCTCTCCCATGCACTTGCCGCCAGCCGGTATCGTGCAGCCAAACCCGAATAGAGGGGCACGTATCATGATCCTCGGACTGACCATTCCCCAATTCACAGCGCTGCATGTGGGCTTGAGCTTCATCGGCATTGCTACCGGACTGATCGCCCTGCCCGCTTATGCGGCAGGGCGATGGATGCCCCGCATGATGGCGCTATTCCTCGTCACCACGCTTGCCACCACGCTCACCGGCTTCCTGTTCCCAATCGGAAATTTCACACCGGCACTCGGTGTCGGCGTCATATCGACCCTCGTTCTGGCAATCGCACTTGTCGCGCTTTACGGATACGGTCTGAATGGCAGGGCGCGCATCATTTATACGATCACCGCCACGATGAGCCTCTATCTCAACATGTTCGTCCTGATTGTGCAGGCCTTTCTCAAGGTCGAAACGCTCAACAAGCTGGCGCCGAACGGCAACGAACCACCCTTCCTGATCGCCCAGACGGTCCTGCTTGTAGGAGCGATCTGTCTCGGCTGGAAGGCGACGCGCAGCAGGCTTGCCGTCTGAGGCCAGTGTGAATCCTAATCGATGCCGCAAACATGCCTTGCGCCCTGCCACCCGGGCGCAGGGGATGTTCCGCTAACACGCCACAAGCCGCAGATAGCTGAGAAGGTACCTCGCACTCTTGCCATCGATCAATATACATTATACAATAATATATATTGAGTTGTTGCCACAGGAGATGTCGATGAAAGTCGTTAAGATCAACGAGCGCTTGACCGTTGCGGGGCAGCCGATGACCGCCGATTTCCAATCGCTCTCCGCGCAGGGTTATAAAAGCGTCATCAATGCCCGGCCGGATGGCGAAGAGCCGAGCCAACCGGGCAATGAGCAGGAAAGAAGCGCCGCCGGGGCGGCAGGCATGGACTATGGCTTCATCCCGGTCACCGGCCCTGCCATCACTGAGGCCGATATCCGCGCCTTTCAACAGAAAATGGCGGAAGCGGCAGGCCCCGTTTTTGCCCATTGCAAGGGTGGCACCCGTGCGCTCACGCTTCATGTGCTCGGGGAAGCGCTCGACGGACGCATGGAACGTGGCGACATCGAGGCTTTTGGCAAGGCGCATGGCTTTTGATCTTTCCGGCGCCACCCGCTGGCTGGAGCGACGCGCGGCAGCGGTTCCGCACGTCAAGGCATTCTTTGATCCGCGCACCTGGAGCGTGCAATATGTCGTTTCCGATCCAGTGACCAAACGCTGCGCCATTATCGATCCGGTCTATGATTTCGATGAGAAATCCGGCGCAACCGGAACGATGAATGCCGACGCCATTCTGAACCATGTGGAAAGCGAAGGCCTGTCGGTGGAATGGATTCTCGATACTCATCCGCATGCCGACCATTTCTCCGCCGCCCATTACCTGAAGCAGAAGACCGGTGCGCAGACAGCCATCGGCGCGAAGATCACCGGCGTACAGCGGCTCTGGCAGGAAAAATACAATTGGCCGGACCTTGAAACCGATGGTTCGCAATGGGACAGGCTGTTCGAGGCGGGCGACAGGTTCAATATCGGTTCGCTTGAAGCGCGCGTGCTGTTTTCGCCCGGCCATACGCTCGCCTCCGTAACCTATGTGGTGGGAGATGCCGCCTTCGTGCACGATACGCTTTTTATGCCGGATTCAGGCACAGCGCGGGCTGATTTTCCCGGTGGCAGCGCCAGAGAACTCTGGGCGTCCATTCAGGACATTCTCGCCCTTCCGGACGAAACACGGCTGTTCACCGGCCATGATTATCAGCCCGGCGGCCGCGCGCCGAAATGGGAAAGTACTGTGGGCGAACAGAAACGCAGCAATCCACATCTGGTCGGCATGACGGAGGAAAGCTTCATCCACCTCAGGGAAACGCGGGATCGGACCTTGCCGATGCCAAAGCTCATCCTCCATGCCCTGCAGGTCAATATTCGCGGCGGACGACTGCCGGAGCCGGAGGCAAATGGCAGGCGTTACCTGAAATTCCCTCTTGATGTGCTGGAGGGCAGCACATGGTAAAAGGAAAGACGCTCGGAAAGCCCCTTCATACTCCTGACATTCCCCTTCCCGCCATGGAGGAACGGGCCGTGGAAGTCGCACTGCTTTTGAAGACCCTTGCCCACCCTGCGCGGCTGATGCTGGCCTGCACGCTGGCGCAGGGAGAGTTCTCCGTGGGAGAGCTGGAAGCCAGGCTGGATATTCGCCAGCCTACACTCTCCCAGCAGCTGGGCGTCCTGCGGGAAGCCGGTGTGGTTGAAACCCGGCGTGACGCCAAGCAAATTTTCTACCAGCTGAGCGAAGCGAAAGCGGCGCAGCTGATCGAGGCGCTTTACACCATATTCTGCGCGCCGGAGGAGGAGACCGCGTGAGCCCCTACTGGTCTTCTCTTTTCGGCGGCATGTTGCTCGGCCTCGCCTGCGTTCTCCTGTTTGTCTTTAACGGCCGCATTGCCGGTATCAGCGGGATCATCGGCAGAACTCTTGGCAGGGAGCGGCGTCTTGCCGATCTCGCTTTCATCGCCGGCTTGCTGGCGGGACCTTATATCCATGCCGCAGCATTCGGCCGGCTACCCGCAATCACCGTCGCTGCCCCTTGGCCCCTCATCCTGATTGCCGGTCTGCTGGTGGGTTTTGGCACACGCCTGGGCTCCGGCTGCACCTCCGGCCATGGCATCATGGGGCTGGCGCGGTTTTCCCGGCGCTCGATAGCCGCAACCGCCACCTTCCTGATCGCCGGCATCTTTACTGCGACGATAGCGGGAGCCCTGTCATGAAAAATCCGGCCGTAGCGCGTATTGCACTTGCATTGCTTGCAGGAGCGTTGTTCGGATTCGGCCTTTCGCTGTCGGGCATGGTCGATCCGGCGCGTGTTTCCGGCTTTCTCGACATCGCAAGCGGCCATTGGGACCCGAGCCTGATGTTCGTTCTTGGCGGTGCCATTATGGTCGCGGCGCCGGGCGTGCTGCTCAGCAGACGTCTCGCCAAGCCCGTTCTCGCCGACGATTTCCGCCTTCCAGCAAAGACCCGCATCGACGGGCCGCTGATAACCGGCTCGGCGATTTTCGGCATCGGTTGGGGGCTTGCCGGCTTCTGCCCCGGCCCGGCACTCTCCGCTGTCGGCCTTGGGCTGATGCCAGTCGTTCTTTTCGTCTGCGCCATGATTGCCGGCATGCTGGCTCACGACCGCCTCTACGCGAAGCAGTCATAGCTTAAAACGCTCGTTCGGAACCTGAAACAGACGGTCGCGCGGGGGTGAAATGCTGCCGCGCGACGACGTATGATTAAAGGTCGATCAGGCTCTTGCCCGTCATTTCCGGCGGCAAGGGCACATTCATCAGTTGCAGCAGGGTGGGCGCGACATCGGCGAGAATGCCGTCATGCAGCTTCGCACCTTCAGGGCCACCGAAAAGGATCACCGGAACCGGATTTGTGGTGTGCGCCGTATGCGGGCCGCCGGTCACCGGGTCGACCATGGTTTCGCAATTGCCGTGGTCGGCAATCACAAGCATTGCGCCTCCCACTTTTTCGAGTGCGGCAACCACCGCACCGAGGCCACGATCCACGGCTTCACAGGCCTTGATTGCGGCCTGCAGATCACCGGTATGGCCGACCATATCAGGGTTGGCGTAATTGGTGACGATGAGATCGTAACCCTTGCCGATCGCCTCGACAAATTTTTCCGTTACCTCGGGCGCGCTCATTTCCGGCTGCAGGTCGTAGGTCGCGACCTTCGGGGATTTCGGCATGAAGCGATCTTCACCGACTTCCGGCTCTTCCTTGCCGCCGTTCAGGAAGAACGTCACATGCGGATATTTTTCCGTTTCGGCGAGGCGGAACTGCGTAAGTCCCTGCTTCGCCACCCAGGCGCCAAGCGTGTTGACGATATCGCGCTTCGGGTAAGCCGTGGTCATGAAATCATTGTGCCGGGTAGAATATTCCACCATGCCAAGCAGCGCCGAGAGCACTGGCTTTTCGCGCGCAAAACCGTCGAAATCATCGGCACCGATGGCAAGCAGGATTTCACGCGCGCGGTCAGCACGGAAGTTCAGGCAGAACAGGCCATCGCCGGCCTTGAAGCCTTCATAACCGTCGATCACGGTCGGCAGGATGAACTCGTCCGTGACTTTATTCGCGTAGCTCTGTGCAACGGCGCTCACCGCATCCCGGGCGTGCTCGCCTTTGGCCAGGACCATCGCGTCATAGGCCTTTTCGACACGCTCCCAGCGGTTGTCGCGGTCCATCGCATAATAACGGCCGATCACGGTGCCGATGCTGGCGCCTTCCGGCAGGCTTGCCACAAGCGCAGCCACAAAATCTTCAGCGGATTGCGGCGCGACGTCACGACCATCGGTGATGGCATGCACCACGACCTTCAGGCCGTGGCTGACCATCAGCTTCACCGCCGCCTGGCCGTGGAGGATATGGCCGTGAACGCCGCCATCGGAAACGACGCACATCAGATGCGCCACACCGCCTGCGGCCTTCACCTTGGCGGCGAAATCAAGCATCGCCGCATTGCGGAAAAAGCTGCCATCCTCGATTGCAAGATCGATCTGGCCGAGATCCATGGCGACGATGCGGCCCGCACCGATATTGGTATGACCGACTTCGGAATTGCCCATTTGTCCGGTAGGCAGCCCCACCTTAGGACCAAACGTGGTGAGCCTCGCATTCGGGCAGGTGGCGAAAAGCCGGTCCATGGTGGGCGTGTTCGCCAGAACAGGCGCGTTGCTGGATGTATCCTCACTCAGCCCCCAGCCATCGAGAATAGTCAGGACAACGGGCTTGGGAGTTTGCATGGGAGGACCTTTTTCGTTCTGTTGCCGGCGGAGAGCGGACCGCCGGGCACCGGAGCGCCCTCGTCCGCGACTGTGATCGTGATGAGAAAACATGCTTCTCGTTCTTCTCTTCTATACCCGAAGATGACGAACGCAAGCCTATACCGATAGCGAAACAGTTCCGTGAAGGCTGAAAACGCGGGCTAAGAAATGCGGTCATGACACGCATACGCCCTCCTCCCTGTGCTCGTCACAGGAATCCAGCCGACGCGCGTCTGGGCGACGGGACGAGTTCCTTTCAGCCCAAAGACTTGGGCTGGCTGGGTCCCTTTGACGAGCACACGGAGGAGGGAGCACGGATCGCCTTCAATCGATGAAAATAAGCGCCGGCTTTTCCAGAAGCGCCTTGACGGCCTGTATGAAGACTGCCGCATCCCAGCCGTCCACGACACGATGATCGAAGCTCGAAGACAGGTTCATCATCCTGCGCGGCACAAAGCGAATTCCGTCCCAGACCGGCCGCGTCATGATCTTGTTGACGCCAATGATCGCCACTTCGGGGTAATTGATGATGGGCGTCGAAACGATACCACCCAACGCCCCAAGCGAGCTGATGGTGATGGTGGAGCCCATCAGTTCTTCCCGATGCGCCGTCCCGGTGCGAGCGGCTTCGGCAACGCGTGCGACCTCGTCTGCGCACTCCCAAAGGCCGAGCGCTTCCGCGTGGCGCACAACCGGGACGGTGAGGCCTGACGGTGTCTGCGTTGCAATGCCGATATGAACCGCCTCGTAGTGGCTGACGACACCTTTTTCATCATCGAAAAGCGCATTCATACCAGGATGATCGGCAACGGCTTTGACAAGCGCGCGCATCAAAAATGGCAGGACCGTCAGTTTCGGCTGCCCGGAACGGCGGTTGCCGTTCATCGTAGCGCGCAGATCTTCCAGATCGGTCACGTCGACTTCTTCGACATAGGTGATGTGGGGAATGCGGGAGGCGGAAAGCACCATCTTCTCGGCAATCTTGCGCCTGAGCCCGGTCACCTTCACCTCTTCGACAGCGCTATCGTGGGGTGCCATCGGTTCAGTGCGTTCCGGCCGCCCCCGCACGGTTAAGAACGCGTCGAGATCGGCATGGGTAATATGCCCGTCGGGACCCGTTCCCTTGACCTGTGCAAGATCGATATCGAGATCGTCAGCACGCTGGCGAACGGCCGGAGATGCCAGCGGCTTATGGTGCAGTTCGACCGCAGGCGCCGTGTTGGCTTCCCCGGCTTCGCGTGGCACCGGCTGGGTCTCAACGGGTGGCGGCGTGTCCGTCATGTCGGCGGGCGCTTCCTCTTCCGTCATGCGGGTCGGCGCCTCCCCTTCCGGCGCGCTACCATTGGCAGCGACGGCAGCGACATCGGTTTCGATGCGCAGGAGCGGTGCTTTCACCGGCACCGTATTTCCCACCGTTACCGCGAGCCAGGTGACGACGCCCGCCACCGGCGAAGGGATTTCCACCGTCGCCTTGTCGGTCATCACCGCGGCCAGCACCATGTCCTCGTGGACAAGATCGCCCGGTTTGACGTTCCATTCCACGAGTTCGGCTTCCGCCACACCTTCACCGACATCGGGCATGGTTAGAATAAATTCTGCCATGATCAGGCCTCCATGACTTCGACAAGAGCCCGCCCGACGCGGGCTGGCCCCGGAAAATAGTCCCACTCCTGCGCATGGGGATAAGGCGTATCCCAACCTGCGACGCGCACGACGGGAGCCTCAAGGTGATAAAAACAATGTTCCTGCACCAGGGAGACGACTTCTGCCCCGAAGCCGGAGGTCAACGTCGCCTCATGCACCATGACGCAGCGGCCGGTCTTGGAAACCGACTTCACGACGGTATCGAGGTCGAGCGGCAGCAGGCTGCGCAGATCAATGATCTCGGCGTCCACCCCCGTCTCTTCCGCCGCTGCCAGCGCCACATGCACCATGGTGCCATAAGCGATGACCGTGACATCGTTTCCGGGGCGGCGGATTTCGGCCTTGCCGATGGGAATGGTGTAGTGCCCTTCCGGCACCTCCCCCTTCTCGTGTTTGGACCATGGCGTTACGGGTCGGTCATGGTGACCGTCAAACGGGCCGTTATAAAGCCGCTTCGGCTCCAGAAACATTACGGGGTCGGGATCTTCGATGGACGCTATCAGTAGCCCCTTGGCGTCGTAAGGATTGGAAGGAACCACCACTTTCAGCCCGCAGACATGGGTGAAAAGCGCCTCCGGGCTCTGGCTATGCGTCTGGCCTCCGAAAATGCCGCCGCCGGTCGGCATGCGAAGAACGATCGGGCAGGTAAAGTCCCCGTTTGAGCGGTAACGGATACGCGCTGCCTCCTGGGTGATCTGGTCATAGGCGGGATACATGTAATCGGCGAACTGGATTTCGACACAGGGCCGCAATCCATAAGCGGCCATGCCGATGGCGGTGCCGACAATGCCGGATTCGCTGATCGGCGCATCGAAACAGCGGGTTTTACCGTATTTCTGCTGCAGCCCCTGCGTGGCGCGGAAAACGCCGCCGAAATAACCCACATCCTCACCAAAAACCACGACATCGTCGCTGCGTTCCATGGATACATCCATGGCGCTGCGGACGGCTTCAATCATCGTCATTCTTGCCATGTCTTACCATCCTGCCTTCTGGCGCTGGCGGACGAGATGCGCCGGCATCTCGGCGTAAACACCTTCGAAAATATCCTTCTTCGGCGGTTTTTTGCCCTCGTGCAGCGTGCCGTGGCTTTCCGCCTCGCGCTGGGCTTCCAGCACCTCATCGGCGATCTCCGCTTCCGCCTGCCGGTGCCGCTCTTCCGACCAGACGCCACGCAGGATGAGGTGTTTCTTCAACCTCAGGACAGGGTCGCCCAGAGGCCATGCTTCGGACTCGGTCTTCGGGCGGTAGGCGCTCGGATCGTCAGAGGTGGAATGCGCGCCGACACGATAGGTGACGTATTCGATGAGCGTCGGGCCGAGATTGCGGCGCGCCCGCTCCACGGCCCAACGGGCCACGGCATAAACGGCCAGATAATCATTACCGTCGACCCGCAGTGCGGGAATACCGAAACCCAGCCCGCGTGCCGCGAAGGTCCCGGAGCCCCCGCGTGCAATGCCCTGAAAGGTGGAAATGGCCCATTGGTTGTTGACGATGTTGAGAACGACCGGCGCCTTGTAGGTCGATGCAAAAACCATCGCCGAATGAAAGTCCGACTCCGCCGTCGAGCCATCGCCAATCCAGGCGGCCGCAATCTTTGTATCACCCTTGATGGCCGACGCCATCGCCCATCCCACCGCCTGCACATATTGCGTGGCGAGATTGCCGGATACGGTGAAGAAACCGTGTTCTTTGGAAGAGTAGAGGACCGGCAGTTGCCGCCCGTGCAGCGGGTCGAGTTCGTTGGAATAGATCTGGTTCATCATGGTGACGAGCGGATAGTCGTCGGCGATCAGCAGACCTGCCTGCCGATAGGTCGGGAAGTTCATGTCGCCCTTGGAAAGCGCCTTGCGGAAGGCGCAACTCACTGCCTCCTCCCCGAGATGCTGCATATAAAAAGAGGTCTTGCCCTGCCGCTGCGCCATCAGCATGCGCGCATCGAAAGCCCGAAGCCTCATCATGTTCTTCAGACCCGTCAGCAGGTCGTCATCCGAAAGCAGCCCGGCCCAAGGTCCGACGGCCTCACCCTGATGATTAAGGACGCGAATGATCGAATAAGCGAGATCACGCATGCTTTCCGGCGCTGCATCCACATCCGGGCGCGGCACGGAGCCGGCCTTGGGTATCTTTACATTGGAGAAATCCGGCTGATCGCCGGGCCGCACGGCGGGTTCCGGAACATGCAGGCTGAGATGTGGCGTTTCTGATATATCCATTCTACTCCTCCCGTCGCGGTCTCCTCCAGACCGCGAAACAATCCTCAAAGGTTCCTCGCGATCACCATCCGCTGGACATCGCTTGTCCCCTCGTAAATCTGGCAGATGCGCACATCGCGATAGATCCGCTCCACCGGATAATCCGCCATGTAGCCATAACCGCCGTGGATCTGGATGGCGTCCGAACAAACGCGTTCGGCCATTTCCGACGCGAAGAGCTTGGCCATCGAAGCCTCGGAAAGGCACGGCTCGCCCGCCTCCTTCAGCGCCGCCGCATGCAGCACCAGCTGCCGCGCCGCTTGAATACGCGTTGCCATATCCGCGAGACGAAACGCCACCGCCTGATGTTCGATGATCGCCTGCCCGAAGGCCTTGCGCTCACGGGCGTAATCCCGCGCCGCCTCAAACGCCGCCTGCGCCATGCCCACCGCCTGAGCCGCGATGCCGATGCGGCCGCCTTCCAGATTGGCGAGCGCAATGCGGTAACCCTGACCTTCCTCACCGAGCCGTAAATCGGCGGGAATGGCCATGTCATTGAAAGCGATCTGGCAGGTATCGGAAGAGTGAAGGCCGAGCTTTTCTTCGACCCGGATAACCTCATAGCCCGGCGTATCGGTGGGCACGATGATGGCGCTGATACCCTTCTTGCCTGCCGCTGCATCCGTAACGGCAAAAACAATGACGACATCGCCATTCTTACCCGAGGTGATGAACTGCTTCGCGCCATCAAGAATATAGTGATCGCCATCGCGACGCGCCCTGGTCTTGAGATTTGAGGCATCGGAGCCAGCCTGTGGTTCGGTCAGCGCAAAGCCACCGATCCATTCGCCGGAGGCAAGCTTCGGCAGAAAACGCTGCTTCTGGTCCTCGGTCCCGAATTTTAGGATCGGTACGCAGCCGACCGAATTATGGACGCTCATGATGGTGGAACAGGCACCGTCCCCCGCAGCGATTTCTTCCAGCGCCAGCGCATAAGCGACAGCACCGGTTTCCGCCCCGCCATACTCTTCGGACACCAGCATGCCGAGGAAGCCGAGCTCGCCCATCGCTTTCAATTCTTCCTTGGGGAAACGGCTTTCCCGGTCACGCGAAGCGGCGCCAGGGGCAAGCCTTTCCCGCGCAAAGTCGCGGGCCATATCTCTGATCTGCTGCTGGGATTCAGTGAGCATCATCGCCGCCTCCCGCCAAAAAGCAGAAGCGTATCAGGCGCGTCGCCAGCTGGAATTGGTCGCGAGGGCTGCCCTTGAAAGCACGGGCGGCCCCATCGATCACGACAGGGTCATGCACAGCCAAATTCACCTCCCTTGGCCAGCCCTGACGTGAGGAACCGGCCCGCCGCAAATCTCCTCCAGACCGCGACTGACGTGAACGCTATCACTATCTCGAATTCATTTCAAAGCTATTTTGATTGACAGTTTTTTGATTGGCGATATCTTTGATCCAACAAATAGTCATATCATAGAGCAAATGATCCATGATTGAGCTCGACAGTTTCGACCAGAAGATTCTGCATGTTCTCGGCGATGACGGGCGGGTCAGCTGGCGGGATCTTGCGGCTCGGATAGGCCTTTCCTTCACGCCAACGTTGCGCCGCGTGCGCAAGCTCGAAGAGGAAGGGATCATTCGCGGCTATACCGCCGTGTTTGACGAGAACCGGCTGCTCGGCAATATGGGTGTCTTCATCTCCGTCACGCTGGAGCGGCAGATTAAGGAAGCGCTGACGACATTCGAACATCATGTGGCCTCCATTCCCGAGGTGGTGGGTGGTTACCAGACGAGTGGCAGTTCCGATTATCTGATCCACGCCATGGTGCGGGATCTGCCGCATTACCAGCAGCTGCTGGATTTCCTGACCACCGTCCCCGGCGTGTCGCGCATCCAGTCCAACTTTGCCATCAAGACATTCGTGCGCCGTTCCGCCGCCTTCACCGGGGGGGTGACACGCCGTAAGTAAGGGCTGCCGGCGCGGAGGAGGTGCTGGCTGCTGACAAAGGGACGGCCTGCCGTCCGGAGGAGGAGACGCGATGAGTTTGAACCTCGCCGCCATTTTCGATGCCGATCTCGGCCCGGAAATCGCAGCATTGCGCGACAGCGCAAGTGCATTCGCAGATGATAAAATCGTCCCGCTGGCGGCGGAGATCGACAGGGACGACCGCTTCCCGCGTCAGCTCTGGCCACAAATGGGCGAGCTTGGCCTGCACGGCATTACTGTTTCGGAAGAATTCGGCGGTGCCGACATGGGCTATCTCGCCCATTGCGTGGCGATGGAGGAAATAAGCCGGGCTTCCGCCTCCATTGGCCTTTCCTACGGCGCTCATTCCAACCTCTGTATCAACCAGATTCACCGCTGGGGAACGCAAGAGCAGAAGCGCAGATATCTGCCGAAGTTGGTCTCGGGCGAGCATGTCGGTTCGCTTGCCATGAGCGAGACGGAGGCCGGTTCGGATGTCGTCTCGATGCGGCTGAAGGCGGAACGCAGGGGCGACCGCTATGTGCTCAACGGCGCGAAAATGTGGATCACCAACGGCCACGAGGCCGATACGCTGGTCGTTTACGCCAAGACCGACATGTCCGCCGGCCCCCGCGGCATCACCGCCTTCCTCATTGAAAAAGGCTTCAAAGGGTTTCGTCCGGCCCAGAAACTCGACAAGCTCGGCATGCGCGGCTCACCCACATCAGAATTGGTGTTCGAGGATTGCGAGGTGCCGGAAGAGAACATTCTCGGCCGCCTCAATGACGGCGTGACGGTGCTGATGAGCGGGCTGGATTACGAGCGCGCCGTGCTGGCCGCCGGCCCTGTTGGTATCATGCAGGCGGCCATCGATCTGGTGCTGCCTTATGCCCGCGAGCGCAAGCAATTCGGCAAACCGATCGGTGAATTCCAGCTCGTGCAGGGTAAGCTCGCGGATATCTATTCGGCGATGAACGCATCGCGCGCTTATGTCTATTCCGTGGCCCGGGCCTGCGACAATGGCCGCATCACGAGGCAGGATGCGGCGGGAGCTATCCTCTTCGCCGCCGAGCGTGCGACGCAGGTGGCGCTGGATGCAATCCAGCTTCTCGGCGGCTCCGGTTACGTGAATGAAAGTCCGGCCGGGCGGCTGCTACGCGATGCCAAGCTTTACGAAATCGGCGCAGGCACCAGCGAAATTCGCCGGATGCTGATCGGCCGCGAACTGGTCAAGGGCAACGGGTGAGGACGCGATGAAGCTTACGTCCAGTATGAACCGCGATCCCGTCTTCGCTGCCAATGTCGAGTTCATGTCGAATCTGGTGGCTGACCTGCGCCAACACGTCGAAAAAATCTCCAGAGGCGGCGGCGACAAGGCCCGTGAACGGCATCTTTCCCGTGGCAAATTGCTGGTACGTGACCGCATCGAGACACTTCTCGATCCCGGCAGTCCATTCCTCGAATTCTCGCAATTTGCAGCTTACGAGGTTTATGACGAACCCGTTCCGGCCGCCGGCATTGTCACCGGCATCGGCAGGGTCTCGGGCCGAGAATGTGTAATCGTCGCCAATGATGCGACGGTGAAGGGCGGCACCTATTATCCGCTGACGGTGAAGAAACATCTGCGCGCGCAGGAGATTGCCGCCGAGAACCGCCTGCCCTGTATTTACCTCGTGGATTCCGGCGGCGCGAACCTACCCAATCAGGACGAAGTGTTTCCCGACCGCGATCATTTCGGCCGTATCTTCTACAATCAGGCCAATATGTCGGCGAAAGGCATCGCCCAGATCGCCGTGGTGATGGGCAGCTGCACGGCGGGCGGGGCCTATGTGCCTGCGATGAGCGACCAGTCCGTGATCGTCAAAAACCAGGGCACGATCTTCCTTGGCGGCCCGCCGCTGGTGAAGGCGGCAACAGGTGAGGTGGTGAGTGCGGAAGAGCTGGGCGGTGCGGATGTGCACTCCCGGCAATCCGGCGTCACCGATCATTTTGCCCATGACGACCGCCACGCGCTGGCGCTGACCCGGCGGATTGTCTCAACCCTCAACCGCCGCAAGCAGGTGGAGCTGGATATCCGTGAACCGGCAGAACCGCTTTACCCGCCCGAAGAGCTTTACGGCATCGTTCCCGCCGATACGCGCAAACCCTTCGAGGTACGTGAGATCATCGCCCGTCTGGTGGATGGTTCTGAATTTGATGAGTTCAAGGCGCTTTATGGCACGACGCTGGTCTGTGGTTTCGCCCATATCCATGGCTATCCCGTTGGCATCATCGCCAATAACGGCATCCTGTTTTCGGAATCGGCGCTCAAAGGCGCGCATTTCATCGAGCTCTGCTGCCAGCGCGGTATTCCCCTGGTTTTCCTGCAGAACATCACCGGCTTCATGGTCGGCAAGGCCTATGAGGCTGGCGGCATTGCCAAGGATGGCGCCAAGCTCGTCACCGCCGTCGCCTCCGCCAAGGTGCCGAAATTCACCGTCATCATCGGTGGCTCCTTCGGGGCCGGTAATTACGGCATGTGTGGGCGGGCCTATTCGCCACGCTTCCTGTGGATGTGGCCGAATGCCCGCATTTCGGTGATGGGCGGCGAACAGGCGGCCTCCGTTTTGGCGCAAATCCGACGCGACGGCATCGAGGCCGATGGCCGCCACTGGTCGAAGGAAGGCGAAGAGGCGTTCAAGCAGCCGATCCGGGAAAAATACGAACGGGAAGGCCATCCCTATTATGCCAGCGCGCGGCTTTGGGACGACGGTATCATCGACCCAAAGGATACCCGCCTCGTCCTCGGCCTCGGTCTGTCCGCCGCGCTCAACGCACCCATTGAACCCACCCGTTTCGGCATATTCAGGATGTGAGGCGACGATGTTTTCGAAAATACTCATCGCCAACAGGGGCGAGATCGCCTGCCGCATCATCCATACCGCCCGCAAAATGGGCATTCGTACCGTCGCCGTTTATTCCGATGCCGATCGTGACGCCATGCATGTGGCGCTTGCCGACGAAGCGATCGCCATCGGCGCTGCACCCGCGCGTGCCTCCTATCTCGATGGCGAAAAGATCATCGCCGCAGCGAAGACAAGCGGCGCAGAAGCCATTCATCCGGGTTACGGTTTTCTTTCGGAAAATGCCGGTTTCGCCGAAGCCTGTGCCGCCGCCGGGCTGGTGTTCATCGGCCCACCGGCCGCGGCGATTCGCGCCATGGGCGGCAAAAGCGAAGCAAAGGCACTGATGGCCAAGGCTGGCGTGCCCGTGGTTCCTGGTTATCACGGTAAGGACCAGGCGGAGGAACGGCTGGGGAATGAGGCGGAAGCCATAGGCTATCCCGTCCTGCTCAAGGCTTCGGCCGGCGGCGGCGGCAAGGGCATGCGCATCGTCAGGCAAAAACGTGAATTTGCAGCGGAACTTGCCGGGGCAAAACGCGAGGCGTCGGCCGCCTTCGGTGATGACCGCATGCTGATCGAAAAATATCTCGAACGGCCGCGCCATGTGGAGGTGCAGATATTTGCCGATAGCCACGGCAATTGTTTTTCCCTTTTCGAACGTGACTGCTCGATCCAGCGCAGGCATCAGAAGGTTTTGGAAGAAGCCCCTGCACCCGGCCTGCCGGATGCGCTCAGGCAACGTATGTATGAAGCGGCAACAGCCGCCGCCCGCGCGATCGACTATCGCGGTGCGGGAACCGTGGAATTCCTGCTCGATCCTTCCGGCGCATTCTATTTCATGGAAATGAATACGAGGCTTCAGGTCGAACATCCCGTGACCGAGTATATTACCGGTCTCGATCTGGTCGAATGGCAGATCCGTGTTGCGGATGGTGAAACGTTACCGCAGGACTGGGCCGATCTCAGCATACATGGTCATGCCATCGAGGCCCGTATCTATGCCGAAGACCCGGCGCATGATTTCCTGCCCTCGGTCGGCACCATCAGCCATCTCGTTTTCCCCGATCAGGGCCTTCACGTCAGGATCGACAGCGGCATCCGCGCCGGCGACGCCATCACCGTGCATTACGATCCGATGATCGCCAAGCTTATCGTCTGGGATCGGGACCGAGCCTCAGCCGTGCGGCGTCTGACGCTGGCGCTGGAAAATCTGGCGATCTGCGGCGTCACCAGCAACGCCGCCTTTCTGACACGGCTTGCCCGTTTGGAAGCTTTCGCTTCAGCCGACCTCGATACGGGTTTCATCACCCGCAACGAGGCGTCGCTCTTTGCTCCAGCCCCGAATGATGGAGGTGTCATCGCCCTCGCCGCGCTTGGCCTGCTGCTCTCCCGCCGGACAAATGGAATGTCGCAATCAGAGGCGGATCCCCATAGCCCGTGGAACACGAAGGTCGCATTCCGCCTCAACGCACCGGCGCGGGAAACGCTGAATTTCATGTTTGATAACCAGCCGTTAAGCGTCGGCGTCACGCATGAGGGTGATGAATTCACGCTCGCAATCGAGGGGCGGACGATCCGGGCCTACGGCAGCCTTTCCGGTGACGGCCAGCTCCTTGCAACCTTGGACGGCCGGAAAAGTCAGGGCTATTTCTTCGCAGAGACCGGCACCTATGCGCTTTTCCTGCATGGCGAGCCTTACCGCATCAGCCAGCCAGATCCCATCGAAATCGCGGATTCTTCCGTTCACGCCGCTGGCCTGGAAGCTCCCATGCCGGGCGTGATCCGCGCGGTGCTCAGCCGGAACGGTGCTGTCGTGGAGGCCGGCGACGCGCTTGTGGTTATGGAAGCGATGAAGATGGAGCATACGATCCGTGCACCGGCGAAGGGCATCGTCAACGCCATCAATTGCAATGAAGGCGATATGGTCGCGGCCGGCGCGGTGCTGGTGAATTTCGAGCCGGAAGGAGCATGAGATGAGCTTGCCCCGAACCGTCAGGATCGTTGAGGTCGGCGCACGTGACGGCTTGCAGAATGAGACCACCGAGGTTCCGACCGCGACAAAAATCGAGCTGATCGAGCGGCTGGCTGCAGCAGGACTGAGAACGGTGGAAGCGGGCGCTTTCGTCTCACCCAAAAAAGTGCCGCAGATGGCGGGGTCGAAAGAGGTGTTTAGAGGCCTCGAAAGGCGAGCGGGAACGGCCTATCCGGCGCTTGTTCCCAACAAGAGAGGTTTCGAAGCTGCCCTTGAAGCCGGTGTCACGGAAATCGCGGTTTTCGTGTCCGCCTCCGAAGGTTTCAGCCAGCACAACATCGGCTGTTCGCGCGCCGAAAGCCTAGACCGTCTGCGCGATGTCGCGGATGCCGCTGCCGTGCGAAATATCCGCATGCGCGGTTACCTTTCCTGCATTGCCGGCTGCCCCTATGACGGAGCAGTTGCGCCCGATGAAGTGGCGGCGATGGCCGATGCCCTTATTGCGCTCGGCTGCCATGAAATCTCGCTGGGTGATACGATCGGCATCGGCACGGCGGGCCAGATCCGCAACATCATCGAGCGGGTCTCGGCACATATCGCGCTTGAAAAACTTGCCATGCATTTCCACGATACCTACGGACAGGGCGTCGCCAACGTGCTGGCTTCGCTTCAACAGGGCATAACGACGTTCGACAGTTCCGTCGCCGGGCTGGGCGGTTGCCCCTTCGCGCCGGGCGCGAGCGGCAACGTCGCCACCGAAGACGTCATTTATCTGCTTTCGGGACTTGGTATAGAAACCGGCGTCGACCTGATGGCCGTGGCGACAACCGGTGACTGGATAAGCAGGCATCTGGGCAGGTCCAATGCAGCGCGTGCCGGCAAGGCACTTCTCGCCGCGAAACGGAAGGGTGAAGCCCATGGCAAATGAGGTGTTGAGCGAGAAACGCAAGGATGTTCTGTGGCTGACGCTCAACCGACCGGAGGTGCATAATGCCCTGAATGCCGCGATGACCGATGCGCTCACCCATGCGATCCGCGCAGCCTCCGGCGACCATGGCCTGCGCGCCGTTGTGATAACGGCAGCGGGAGAACGCAGTTTCTGTTCGGGTGCAGATCTGAAGGAAAGTGCGGGCGGCATGTTCCTGTCCCGGGACGGCACGAACCCTATAGCCGACGTCATGCGCGCCATAGAAGGCTGCGACAGGCCCGTCATCGCCCGCATCAATGGCCGGGTTCTGGCGGGCGGGCTTGGCCTCGTTGCCGCCTGCGATCTCGTCTATGCAGCCGATCATGCCGAATTCGGCCTGCCGGAGGTGAAGGTCGGTGTTTTCCCCGCCATGGTCGCAGCGAAACTTCTGGCAAAAATTCCATTGGGCGGGCTTCAGGAAATGGCTTATCTCGGCCACACGGTCAGCGCCAGTGAGGCGACACGTCTCGGGCTCATAAACCGCGCCGTTCCCCTCGCCAGCCTCGACGGCCTGATCGAAGAGGTTCTTGCAACGCTGCGGCACAATGCACCGGGTGCCATCGCGGCCGGAAAGGCGGCGCTGCTCGCCATGCGCGACATGCCATCGGCGGAGCGGCTCGTCTTCGCCGAACGCATCATCGCCGTCGTCAGCGGCAGTGATGAGGCGCGGGAGGGACGTCTGGCCTTTGCGGAAAAACGTCCCCCGCGCTGGACCGGCAAGCCCTGAGGCCAGACAGGCAGGGTGTGTCGATCGCCAACTCCGTTAATCGATATAATGGGTTTGACCGCGTTGACCCCGTTTCACAAATCGCGTTCTATCCAGCACCTTTCGCCGGAGGGTGATCGGGAAGCCGGAGGAGACCTTATGCGCCTTGTAAAAACTGTCGCCGAATTGCGCGATGCGATCGCCGTCTTTCGCCGCGCCGGCAAAACCGTCGGCTTCGTACCGACGATGGGTTTCCTCCATATCGGTCATCTCACGCTGGTTTCCACGGCGAAGGCGGAAAACGACGTGACGGTGGTTTCCATCTTTGTCAATCCGCTGCAATTCGGCGCCAATGAGGATCTGGCCCGCTATCCGCGCGACCTCGCCCGCGACAGCGCGCTTCTGGAGGAAGCTGGCGTCGACATTCTTTTCGCGCCCGAAGTCTCGGAGATGTATCCGCGTCCAATGGCAACCGTCGTTGACGTGCCGGAACTCGGCAGCCAGCTGGAAGGCGCGGTTCGGCCGGGGCATTTCGCCGGTGTCGCAACCGTGGTGACGAAGCTTTTTAATCTTGTTCAGCCAGATTCGGCCTATTTCGGTGAGAAGGACTATCAGCAGGTAACGTTGATCCGCCGCATGGTCGAGGACCTCGCCCAGCCGGTCAGGGTCGTTCCCGTCACAACCGTGCGAGAGCCGGATGGGCTCGCCTGCTCCTCACGCAACGTCTATCTGAGCGACCAGGAACGTGCCGCCGCCGTGATCGTTCCGCGGGCGCTGAACGAGGCGGAACGGCTTTATGACCTGGGATTGGATGACCCCGCCGCGCTCGAAGCGGCTCTCGAAACATTTATCGCCGCCGAGCCTTTGGCATGTCCCGACGTCGTTGCGGTACGCGATCCCGATACGCTGGCACCCGTTGCTTCCGTGCAGGCAGGGCCAATATTGGTGGCGCTGTTCGTGCGCCTCGGCAGCACAAGGCTTCTCGACAACCGCGTCATCGGCCGCGAGAAAACAGAGAAAAGGGAGGCTGCCCAATGAGCGCCCATGGAAAACAAAAACGGCTGACGACGGCCTTCATCCGGCAGATGAAGGGCGAGGCGCGCATCGTTTGCCTGACCGCCTATACCACACCGATCGCCCGCCTGCTTGACCCGCATTGCGACCTGCTGCTGGTCGGCGATTCCCTCGGCATGGTGCTCTACGGCATGGATACCACAGTCGGCGTGACGCTGGACATGATGATCGCCCATGGCCGCGCCGTCATGCGCGGCGTCGAACATGCCTGCGTCATTGTTGATCTGCCCTTCGGAACCTATCAGGAATCCAAGGAACAGGCCTTCCGCAACGCGGCGCGGCTGATGCAGGAAACCGGCTGCGACGGCGTGAAGCTGGAGGGAGGCGAGGAAATGGCAGAAACCATCGCCTTCCTGGTAGCCCGCGGCATTCCCGTCTTCGGCCATGTCGGTCTGATGCCGCAGCTTGTTCACACGGCCGGCGGCTTCCGCTCGCTGGGGCATTCTGATGCGGAAACGCAAAAGATCTGGCGTGACGCGATTGCGGTGGATCAGGCGGGCGCCTTCGCCATCGTCGTAGAAGGCACAGTCGAGCCGCTGGCCCGCGAGTTGACGGAAAAACTTGCCGCGCCCACCGTCGGTATCGGCGCATCGCCAGCCTGTGACGGGCAGGTGCTGGTTTCCGACGACATGCTCGGCCTCTTCACCGACTTCAAACCGAAATTCGTCAAGCGTTTCGCCGATCTGGGCCCGACGATCTCCGAAGCGGCGGCGGCCTATGCCGATGAGGTTCGCGCAGGGGCGTTTCCCGGGCCCGAACATACGTTTCAGGTGCGCCGACAATCGCCTTCTGGGACGTCGTGAAGGCGCAGCGGGCGGGGGCGCTTCGTGACCAACACCTTCACC
This sequence comes from Agrobacterium sp. CMT1, assembly GCF_037203725.1. NCBI lineage: Bacteria > Pseudomonadati > Pseudomonadota > Alphaproteobacteria > Hyphomicrobiales > Rhizobiaceae > Agrobacterium > Agrobacterium sp. CMT1. Next base: position 452,156 of record NZ_JBBCAR010000007.1, on the reverse strand, counting down.
GTCGTCATGCTCGGGCCTCTCGCGAGCATCTATTACCGATCGATTTTATGCAAAGCAGGCAGATCCTCGGCACAATGCCGGGGATGACGTCGAGATAGAGGCAAGGTGTGTAGTCAGCCTCGGCTCCCCCCTGTTCCAACGACACCGAATTTACACAATCCCGCCGCTGCCGCCAACCGAAGCCGGGCGCTTCGCCGCAACCTGCTCGCGATAGCCGCTTGCCCGATAGGCCGCAATCGGATCAATCGCACCGCCTGCCAGTTGCCGCGCCTGAGCGAGAATCGGTTCGACATCGGTGCGGTAGGCCCGCTTCAGCACATCTGAAGCCATCAATGCATCATTGTCCTGCTGGTAGCCGTCAAGAGCCACACGATCCACCAGCAGCGCCTGCGCATAGGCGCGACGGATTTCGTTGGCGCTGGAGATCAGGCTTTCGATCGGGTCCGTCACATTATGCGACTGATCGATCATGTGGGCGGGATGGAAACCCTTCACCCCGCGGTGTTCGGCGTCGACAAGTTCGTTGAAAACGAGGAACAGGCGGTAAGGGTCGATCGAGCCGGCATCCAGATCGTCATCGCCATATTTGCTGTCGTTGAAGTGGAAACCACCGAGCTTGCCGAACTGTATCAGCCGGGCGACGATCATTTCGATATTGGTGTTGGGCGCATGGTGACCAAGATCAACGAGGCAGAAGGCCTTGTCGCCGAGCGCATTGGCGATAAGATAATTGGTGCCCCAATCCTGCACGACGGTGGAATAAAAGGCCGGCTCATACATCTTGTGTTCGGAAAAGATGCGCCAGTCATCGGGCAGCGCCTTGTAGATGTCGGCCATTGCGGCGAGATAACGCTCGAAACTTCTGGTGAAATTGCTCTGTCCGGGGAAGTTGGAGCCATCACCCACCCACACCGTCAGCGCCTTGGAGCCGATGGCCCTACCGATTTCGATACATTCGAGATTGTGTTCCACCGCCTGCCGGCGTGTGGCGGCGTCGGTGTGGCTGAGCGAGCCGTATTTGTAGGAATGGCTCTGGCCCGGAGCATCCGAAAACGTGTTGGAGTTCATGGCGTCGAAGCCGAGACCCAGCGCATCCGCATGGGCTTTCAGGCGTTTCGGGTCTTCCTTGTCCCACGGAATATGAAGTGAAACATTGGGCGTCGCCCGCGTCAGCTGGTTGATGACGGCGCAGTCATCGAGCTTGTCGAAAATGCCGCGCGGTTCGCCCGCGCCGGGAAAACGGGCAAAACGGGTTCCGCCGGTGCCGACGCCCCAGGAGGGCACGGCAACGAAAAATTCGGCGACCCTGGTTGTGACGGCCTCGATATCGATATTGCGGCGCGCGAGCTGGTTGCCAAGCGCCTGATAATCGTCCTTCAAAGCAGCAGCGCGCTTTTCGTTTTCAGCCGCGATCACATCGGCGGCGATTGTCGTCTCGGTCATCTCTTCCTCCCCGGAATCGGTCCAGTGCATGCTAGTTCATCGCCCCAGCTCCGTTATTCCGGCTCAAGGCCGGAGTGACGGAGGTAAGACGTGGAGAAATTTCTACCGCGTAAAACTCTGCGCATTACCCGCATCGACATTGATGATGTTGCCGGTGGACTTTGCGGAGGCGTCGGACGCCAGGAAGTAGATCGCCTCGGCGATATCTTCCGGAAAGACATTGAGTTTTAGCATGGAGCGCTTGCGGTAATGTTCCTCCAGGTCGGTCACTTCGATCTTGGAAGAGGCCGCGCGCTGCTCGCGCCATTCGCCGCTCCAGATCTTCGAACCGCGCAGCACGGCATCGGGATTGACGGTGTTGACGCGAATGCCGGCCTCCGCCCCCTCAAGCGCAAGGCAACGGGCGAGATGAATTTCTGCCGCCTTCGCGGTGCAATAGGCCGAGGCATTGGGCGAAGAGGCGAGGCCGTTCTTGGAAGCGACAAAAACGACGTTGCCGCCGAGATTCTGGCGCCGCAGCAGCCGGAATGCTTCTCGCGAAACGAGGAAATAGCCTGTCGCGAGAATGTCGATATTCTTGTTCCACATGGCAAGCGTCGTATCTTCCACGGGAGCGGAAGAAGCGATGCCGGCATTGGAAACGAGGATATCCACGCCTCCGAATTCCACACTCGCTTCCGCGAAGGCGGAAATCACTGCATTCTCCTGCGTCACGTCAAGCTTGACGGTACGCACCGCATCCGCGCTATACCGCTTGACGAAATCGCCCTTCGCAGCCTCCAGTGCCGCTTCATCGATATCGGCCAGCACCACACAGGCACCCTCGCCCGCCAGCCGCTCCGCCGTCGCCCGGCCGATACCGCCGGCGCCGCCCGTAACGAAGGCCACGCGGCCCGCAAGGCTCTTCGGCTTCGGCATGCGCTGCAGCTTCGCTTCTTCCAGCAGCCAATATTCGATATCGAAGGCTTCCTGCTCGGGAAGACCCTGATATTCCGACACGGTGGACGCGCCACGCATGACATTAATAGCGTTGACATAAAATTCGCCGGCGATGCGGGCCGTGGCCTTGTCTTTAGCGAAAGACAGCATGCCGACGCCGGGGATGAGGAATATCACCGGGTTCGGATCACGCATTTTTGGCGAATTATCGTGGCGGCAAGCTTCATAATAGCGCGTGTAATCCGCGCGATAGTCCTCCAGCGCCTTGTCTAGGCTGGCCGTCAGCGCATCCACATCTGGATTTGCGGTATCGAGATCAAGGATCAGCGGACGAATTTTCGTGCGCAGGAAATGGTCAGGGCAGGATGTGCCCAGCGCACCGAGCGGTTTCAAGTCCTTCGAATTGACGAATTCCAGAACGGCATCCTGATCATCAAAATGGCCGAGCTTGCGTTCTTCACGGCCGATGCGGCCACGGATTTCCGGCATCAACCGGGCGGCGATGGCCCGACGTTCGGCAACCGGCAGGCTTTTGGCCACCGCCCCGCCGAAGATCACCTTGCCTTCGGTCTTTCCCGCAAACCATTCGATCGCCTTGTTGATGATGGCGAGCGTCAGTTCGTAACATGCCTTGGCGTCGTTATCCCAGGTGAAGAGGCCGTGGCTTTCCAGCACGACGCCCTTGGCTTTCGGATTGGCCTTGACGAAAGCTTCCAGATCGAGGCCCAGCTGGAAACCGGGGCGACGCCAGGGCAGCCAACCGATGTCGTCGCCGAAAATCTGCTGCGTCAATTCCTTCGAGTTTTTCGAGGCGGCGATAGCGATAATCGCATCGGGATGCATATGGTCGACATGATCATAAGGCACGAAACCGTGCAGCGGCGTATCTATGGAGGCCGCGCGCGGATTGAGGTTGAAGGTGCAATGCGGCAGGAAGCCGACCATGCGGTCCTCGTCTTCAACGCCCTTATAAATGCCCTTCAGCGCTTCCAGCTTGTCGAGATAAAGCGTTGCAAAACCATCGAGCTTGATGGTGCCGACATCTCCGCCGGAGCCCTTCACCCACATGACGCGGACCTTCTCGCCCGTCAGGGGATCGGTTTCAAGCACCTTTGCTGATGTGTTCCCGCCGCCGTAATTGGTGATGCGCTTGTCGGCACCGAGCAGGTTGGAGCGGTAAAGAAGCTTTCCCGGCTCATCAAGCGTCCTGGCATAAGCGTCGTCCCAACGGCTTTCGAGAAGGCGGGATGTTCCCGTCATGTCTTCCTCCCACATGGTCTTCATTCGCGAACCGACACCGGTCCGCCTCCTTTGACGGCAGGTATCGCGCATCCAAAAGCCCAATGTCAATCAAAAACGATCACAAATTTTCATGTTGCAGCGCGATATTGACTAATTTGATCGTTGTTGATTGACAACGTAAAGAGATTGCGAATAATCACGATCAGGAGGACCAAATGCACGAACGCGAACGCCATCGCATCATCTTGAGCGCCGTACAGGAAAAACCTGTGGTGACGGTGCAGGATATTGCGGAATTGACGGATGCGTCGGAAGCGACCATTCGGCGGGATATTGCGTCCCTGCACGTGCAGGGCAAGTTGCGGCGCGTGCGCGGCGGTGCGGAAGCGGTGCATCCGCCACAGCTCGGCAATCTGGCCGCGCGGCCTTTCCGCGTGTCCGAATCAGTCAATATCGACAAGAAACGCGCAATTGCGCGCAAGGCGGTCGATCTCTGCAATGATGGCGATGCGATCATCCTGAATGGCGGCACCACGACATTCCAGATGGTGCATTACATGGCGGCGCGCCGCCTGCAGGTGATGACCAATTCTTTCGCCATCGCCGAGCATCTGGTCAAGCATTCCAAATGCAATGTCAGCGTGCCGGGTGGCGCGATCTATCGTGACCAGAGCCTGATCCTGTCACCCTTCGAGAATGACGCAATCCGCAACTTCTATGCACGGCGGATTTTTCTCGGGGCGCAGGGCGTGGGTGCGCTCGGCATCATGGAATCCGACGCGCTGGTCATACAGAGCGAGCAGAAGCTGATGCGGCAGGCGGAAGAGCTGATCGTGATGGTCGATTCCTCGAAATTCAGGAAACGGTCCAGCCTCATTCTCTGCCCGCTCGAGAACGTGTCGACCATCATCACCGATGACGGGATTTCTGACGAGGCGGCAAGGATGGTGGAAGATGCCGGGGTAGAGCTGCTGATCGCCGGCGCCGTGGCGGACGCGAAAACGGCCGGTCCGCCGGATGAGGAGAATTCTTCGTCGGTCGCTTGAGGAGCGCCGGCAGGGAAGTTGCAAGGTTCAAAAACGGGAGGAAAAGGGACATGAAACTTACACGCAGAACATTGACGAGCGTACTCGCGCTCGGCGCGGCACTCTCCGTAGCCGGCCTCGGCGGCGTTGCACAGGCCGCCGACGTGAAGATCGCGCTGGTGGTGAAATCGCTTGGCAACGGCTTTTTCGAAGCCGCCAACAAGGGCGCACAGGAAGCCGCAAAGGACCTCGGCGGAGTCGAGATCATCTATACCGGCCCGACCAGCACAACGGCGGAAGGCCAGATCGAAGTCATCAATTCGCTGATCGCGCAGGGCGTCGACGCCATCGCCATTTCCGCCAACGATCCCGACGCCGTGGTTCCGGCGCTGAAGAAGGCGGCGCAGCGCGGCATCAAGGTGATTTCCTGGGATTCCGGCGTTGCGCCCGAAGGACGCATTCTTCAGCTCAACCCCTCGTCCAACGCGCTGATCGGCAAAATGTGCCTGCAGCTCGCAGCGTCGCATCTGGAAGGCGGCAAGGGCGATTTCGCCATTCTTTCGGCCACCACCACCTCCACGAACCAGAACATCTGGATCGATGAGATGAAGAAGCAGCTGAAGGACTTCCCCGGCCTCAACCTCGTCACGACGGTCTATGGCGACGACCTCGCCGACAAGAGCTACCGCGAAGCTCAGGGCCTTCTCTCCTCGCAGCCGAATGTGAAGGTCATCGTCGCGCCAACCACGGTTGGCGTTCTCGCCGCTTCGCAGGCCGTGAAGGATGCTGGCAAGATCGGTCAGGTCTATGTCACCGGTCTTGGCCTGCCTTCCGAAATGGCCGGCGCCATCAAGTCGGGCGCCACCAAGGAATTCGCCATCTGGAACCCCATCGACCTCGGCTATTCCGCCACCCAGATCGCCTATCGCCTCGTGAAGGGCGAAACCGACGGCAAGCCGGGTTCGGAAATTGAAGCCGGCCGTATGGGCAAGATCAAGGTTGGTGAAAACAGCGAAGCGGCCATGGCTGATCCGTTTGTTTATGACGCGAAGAATATCGATCAGTTTTCGAAGATTTTTTGATCTGAGAAGTTGCTGACCGAGGGCGGAGGGTTACCCCTCTGCCCTGCCGGGCATCTCCCCCTCAAGGGGGGAGATCGACTCGCGGTTAGGTCTCGCCCATCTCGACATTTGCGAATGAAGTGGTGGTAGAGCCTCCTGCCCATCTCCCCCTCGAGGGGGAGATGCCCGGCAGTGCAGAGGGGGTAGCTCCTCGCCGCTTCACACAAACCGACCGGTAAGACGAATGATGCGTGCCGAACCCCAAATCCTAAACGCTGCAGAAGCTTCCAGCGCCACGCCCATTCTCGAAATGCGCGGCATCAGCCAGATATTCCCGGGCGTCAAGGCGCTGGATGGCGTCGATATTGCGCTTTACCCCGGCAAGGTCACCGCGTTGATCGGCGAAAACGGCGCGGGCAAATCCACGCTCGTCAAGATCCTCACCGGCATTTACCGCCCGAACGAGGGCGACATCCTTCTCGACGGCCAGCCCGTCAATTTTCACAGCGCACAGGATGCCATCGATGCCGGCGTGACGGCCATTCATCAGGAAACCGTGCTGTTCGATGAGCTTTCCGTCGGTGAAAACATCTTTCTCGGCCATGCCCCGAAGGGCCGTTTCGGCCTGATCGACTGGAAGACCATCAATACGCGTGCCAGAATTCTGCTTGAACAGCTCGAAAGCGCCATCGATCCGACGATCCGGCTGAAAGACCTGTCGATCGCACAGCGCCACCTCGTCGCCATTGCCCGCGCCCTGTCGGTCGAGGCGCGCATCGTCATCATGGACGAACCGACCGCCGCCCTTTCGCGCAAGGAAATCGATGATCTCTTCCGCATCGTCGAAAACCTGAAGCGGCAGGGCAAGGCTGTTCTCTTCATCAGCCACAAATTCGATGAGGTCTATGAGATTGCGGAAAACTATGCCGTCTTCCGGGACGGCAGGATGGTGGGCGCCGGCACGCTCACGACCACCCCGCAGGATGAAATCGTTCGGCTGATGGTTGGCCGTGATGTAACGAACGCCTTTCCAAAGCAGGCTGTTACGCTGGGTCCCACGGTTCTTTCAGTCCGCGATTACTCTCATCAGACCGAGTTTCGCGATATCTCTCTCGAGTTACGCAAGGGCGAAATTCTTGGCCTTTACGGGCTGATCGGCGCCGGGCGTTCGGAGCTTTGCCAGTCGCTGTTCGGCATCACCCGCCCGGCATCGGGTGAAGTGATGTTGAACGGCCAACCCATCACAATCCGCTCGCCGGAAGATGCCATCCGCGCCGGTATCGTCTACGTGCCGGAGGAACGCGGCCGCCACGGTCTGGCGCTCGACATGCCGATCTACCAGAACATGTCGCTGCCTTCACTCACACGCACCTCGCGCAAGGGCTTTCTGGCCGCTGCCAACGAATTCGCGCTTGCGCGCAAATATGCCTCGCGGCTCGATCTGCGCGCCGCCGCCCTTTCGGTGGCGGTCGGTACGCTTTCAGGCGGCAACCAGCAGAAGGTGGTGATCGGCAAATGGCTCGCCACCCAGCCAAAGGTCATCATCCTCGATGAGCCGACAAAGGGCATCGATATCGGCTCCAAGGCAGCGGTGCACGGCTTCATCAGCGAGCTCGCGGCCGAAGGCCTGTCGATCATCATGATCTCGTCCGAACTTCCCGAAATCCTCGGCATGTCCGACCGCGCCATCGTCATGCGCGAAGGCCTGATGGCGGGCCAGTTCGAACGCGCCGATTTTTCCCCGGAAAAGCTGGTGCGCGCCGCCACCGGCAATGCCTGAGAGGGGCTAACATGCAACGTCTACTCAAAAACCGCGAATGGCTGCTGGCGGGTATCATCATCGTCATGATCGCCGGTTTTGCGATGCGCGCCCCCGGCTTCGGCCGGCCCGGCAATCTCGTCAACATCTTCAACGATACCTCCATTCTCATCATTCTGGCGCTGGGCCAGATGGCGGTCATCCTTACAAAATCCATCGACCTCTCGGTCGCAGCCAATCTTGCCTTTACCGGCATGGCGGTGGCGATGACCAACGCTGCCTTTCCGGGCATTCCGCTGCCGCTTCTTATCGTCATGGCTGTCGGCATCGGCGCGTTTCTCGGCTCGCTCAACGGCGTTCTGGTCTGGTGGCTCGGCATTCCGCCCATCGTCGTCACGCTTGGTACACTCACCATCTATCGCGGCATGGCCTTCGTGCTTTCGGGCGGCGGCTGGGTGAATGCGCACCAGCTATCCCCCACTTTCCTCAACGTGCCGCGCACCATGCTTCTCGGCATGCCGGTCCTTTCCTGGGTGGCGATCCTCATCATCGCCGGCGCCTGGCTGGTGCTCGGCCGGACTTCCTTCGGCCGCTCCGCTTATGCCTCGGGCGGTAATCCGAGTGCAGCCGTTTATGCGGGCATCGATGTCGGCCGCACGCGCTTCTTCGCCTTCGTGCTCTCGGGCGCGCTCGCCGGTCTCGCCAGCTATCTCTGGGTGTCGCGTTACGCGGTTGCCTATGTCGACATCGCCGCCGGCTTCGAACTGGACAGCGTGGCGGCAAATGTGATCGGCGGCATTTCGATTGCGGGCGGCATCGGTTCGGTGGCGGGTGCCGTGCTCGGCGCGCTGTTCCTCGGCGTCATCAAGAACGCGCTCCCCGTCATTGGCATCTCGCCCTTCGCGCAGATGGCGATATCAGGCGTCGTCATCGTGCTCGCCGTCGTCTTCAACGCCCGCGCCGAAGCCAGGAAAGGCCGCATCATCCTGCGGGACCGCGCCGCAGGTGATCAGCCCAAGGAGGCCGCAGCATGAGCACGCCGTCCCATTCAACACAAAGCCCGCGCGTCATTCCAGACAAGCTGGGAACACCTCTACGGCGCATCATGGGCAGCTGGGAAGTGCTGCTGCTCGGCGTCGCGATCCTGATCTTCATCGCCAATTCGTTGGCCTCGCCCTATTTCCTCAATGCCTGGAACCTGTCTGATGCGACCTTCAATTTCACGGAAAAGGCCATCATCGCATTTGCCATGGCGCTGCTGATCATCGCCGGTGAGATCGATCTCTCGGTCGCCGCCATTATCGCGCTCGCGTCCACCGCCATGGGTGCTGCGGCGCAGATGGGCGCCGGCACACCGGGCCTTGTTGCGATCGGCATCGCCACCGGGCTTTTGTGCGGCGCCTTCAACGGGTTCCTGGTCGCCGGGCTGAAACTGCCGTCCATCGTCGTCACCATCGGCACCATGAGCCTGTTTCGCGGCATTTCCTACATGGTGCTGGGTGATCAGGCCTATGGCAAATACCCCGCCGATTTCGCCTATTTCGGTCAGGGTTACGTCTTCTGGGTGATTTCGTTCGAATTCGTCCTGTTTATCGCCATGGCCATTCTCTTCGCCGTTCTGCTGCATGCCACCAATTTTGGCCGGCAGGTCTATGTGATCGGCAACAACCCGTTCGCCGCCCGTTTCTCCGGCATCCCCGTCGAGCGGGTGAAGTTCATCCTCTTCCTGCTCACGGGCCTGATGAGCGGCATTGCCGCCGTCTGCCTCACCTCGCGGCTCGGTTCGACGCGGCCCTCGATTGCTCAGGGCTGGGAGCTGGAGGTCGTGACGATGGTTGTGCTGGGCGGTGTGTCGATCCTCGGCGGCTCCGGCACCATCGCAGGCGTCGTCATCGCAGCCTTCGTCATGGGCCTCGTTACCTTCGGGCTTGGTCTTTTGAATGTGCCCGGCATCGTCATGTCGATCTTCGTCGGCCTGCTGCTGATCATCACCATCGCCATCCCCATCGTTGTCCGCCGCCTTCGGTCCATGAGAAGCTGAGCCATGACGGAACTCGAAAAATACGCCTTCAAGATGAAACTCTTTCCGGGAAAAGAGGCCGAATATAAAAAGCGCCATGACGAGATATGGCCGGAACTGGTGACGCTGCTGCACGAGGCAGGGGTGAGTGACTATTCCATTCATCTCGACCCGGAAACCAACATCCTTTTCGGCGTGCTGACGCGCCCGAAGACCCATCGCATGGCTGCTCTGCCAGAGCATCCCGTGATGAAAAAGTGGTGGGCCCACATGGCCGATATCATGGAGAGCAATCCCGATAATTCGCCGGTCGCAAAAGACCTGGTGACGGTGTTCCATCTGCCATGAGCAAGAGCACCAGACCGGACCGCGTCGCGGTCATCGATATCGGCAAGACCAACGCCAAGGTCGTCGTCATCGACACCGGCAGCGGCGAGGAGATTGCCAGCAAAAAACAGGCGAACCCTGTCCTCCGCGATGGAATTTATCCGCATTACGATGTGGAGATGCTCTGGCGCTTCATTCTCTCCACGCTTCAGCGTTTCGGCCAGAAGCCCGGCTTCGATGCGATTTCCATCACGACCCATGGCGCTTCGGCAGCACTTCTCGATGGGAACGGCGACCTCGTCATGCCTGTGCTCGATTATGAACACAGCTATCCCGCAGCCATTGAGGAAGCCTATCACAACATCCGGCCCGATTTTGCCGAGACCGGTTCACCACAGCTTCCCGCCGGGCTGAACCTTGGCGCGCAAATCCATTTCCAGAAGACGGCCTTTCCGAACGATTTCGCCAGGGTGCGCAGCATCGTTACCTATCCACAATATTGGGCGGGACGTCTGACCGGCATTCGGGCCACGGAAACGACCTCGCTCGGCTGTCATACCGATCTCTGGAACCCGCCCCGGAAGAGCTTCTCCTCGCTCGTCGAGCGTCTCGGTATCGAGACGTTAATGGCGCCGGTCCGCTCCGCTTTCGATGTCCTGGGTACAATCCACCAATCACTGGCAATCGAAACCGGCCTTTCGCCGCATATGCCGGTCTATTGTGGAATCCACGATTCCAACGCCTCGCTCCTGCCGCATCTTCTGCGCCGCGACGGTGATTTTTCGGTCGTCTCCACGGGCACCTGGGTGGTGAATTTCGCCATTGGCGGTGCGGCGGGTGCGCTCGATCCCATCCGCGACACACTCCTGAATGTCGATGCTTTCGGCCGTCCCGTTCCCTCCTCCCGCTTCATGGGCGGCAGGGAATATGAAATGCTGGCACAGCAATTCGGAGAAGCAAAAGACGAAGCAATAGACGCAGCTCTCGGCGGCGTTGTGGCCGGGGGCATGATGCTGCTGCCGAGTGTTGTCAGCGGCTCCGGCCCGTTTCCGGACAAGACGGCACAGTGGCTCGGCGATAAAAACGCCACCGCTGCAGAGCGACACGCGGCGACATCGCTTTACCTGGCGTTGATGACGGAATTCAGCCTTTCGCTCATCGGGCGGAAAGGTCCCATCCTTGTCGAAGGCCCTTTCGCCAGCAACGCCCTTTATCTGAAGGCGCTGGCCGGCTTTGCAGAGGCGGACGTAACGGCGGTCGAAGGATCAACCGGCACCAGCGCGGGCGCGGCCCTGCTCACCGGTATCAAACCGCTTGCCGGTCGAGAGCGCCATTTCACGCCGCACGACATTCCCGGTCTCACCTCTTACCGCAATGTCTGGCGAGGCCGCCTCGCCTGATGCGAAACGCAAAATGCGGCCGAATGATCGGCCGCATTCTGATGTCGCAAAAGTATCAGCCCTTGATGAAGGCCAGCAGATCGGCGTTCAGCACATCGGCATTGACGGTGAGCATGCCATGCGAGAAACCGGGGTAGGTCTTCAGCGTGCCGTTTTTCAGCAGCTTCACCGACTTGTGAGCGGAGTCGGCGATCGGAACGATCTGGTCGTCTTCACCGTGCAGAACAAGCGTCGGAACGCTGATATTCTTCAGGTCCTCGGTCTGGTCGGTTTCCGAGAAGGCCTTGATGCCATCGTAATGGGCCTTTGCACCACCCATCATGCCCTGACGCCACCAGTTCTGGATCACGCCTTCATGCACGGTCGCGCCATCGCGGTTGAAACCGTAGAACGGGCCGGCCGGCACGTCGCGGAAGAACTGCGCACGATTTGCGGCAAGCGCGGAGCGGAAGCCGTCAAAAACCTCCATCGGCAGGCCTTCCGGATTGGCTTCGGTCTTGACCATGATCGGCGGTACGGCGGAAACGAGAACCGCCTTGGCGACACGGCCGGCGGGTTCGCCATGCTTGGCGACATAACGCGCAACTTCGCCGCCGCCGGTGGAATGGCCGATATGGACGGCATTCTTCAGATCCAGCGCTTCGACGACGGCGAAGGCGTCGGCGGCGTAGTGGTCCATGTCGTGACCATCGGCAACCTGGGCGGAACGGCCGTGACCACGGCGGTCATGGGCGACAACACGAAAACCCTTGGAGACGAAGAACAGCATCTGCGCATCCCAGTCATCGGACGAGAGCGGCCAGCCATGGTGGAAAACGATCGGCTGGGCATCCTTCGGGCCCCAGTCCTTATAGAAGATTTCGGTTCCGTCTGTCGTCTTAACAAAGCCCATGATCGTTTCTCCTTCGGTTGCGTTGGAATGGTGCATCCTGTTGTGCGCCGGTTTGATGGAGGGATAATGACGCAGGAAAATGACTTCAACAATTACAATAATAATTCGGAATGAATTGCATTTTTCGCAATAATAATAGAGCTGCCCGCTGCCAGATGAATTGCGGCACGGACACTAAACGGCATGAAGCGCCAAAGGTTGCGCCAGATGGCGCAAGCGGTCGGTAAATGATTGCGCGCAGAACGCTTAGCGCCTGCCCGCAGCTTGAAACAAACTCTCCAACGTCACCCTTGGCTTGAGATGCCCCGCTTTCAATCCACCTCGGGATCGTATTCCCTCGGGCTGTCATCCCGGGAAAACAGCACGCAAGGACCGCGAGAGCCGCGCGGATCATAGGCATAACCCTTGGCGGTGAGTGCCTGCATGATGTCGCGGACGCCGGCGAGACCGTAGAGGTGGTCGTGCAGCTCGACGAATATCCGCTCAACGCCGCTCAGGTCGGCCCTGCCTAGCAGATCGCGTTCCGCACCCTCGATATCCATGACGAGCGCTGTGATGCCGCGGCTCGTGATGAATTCATCGATGTTGGCGGAGGAGATTTCGATGCGTTTTTCATAGGGACCCTGATTTTCGTCCATGGACGACATCCAGAGATCCCTGCGAACGTAAAATGGATAGGAGCTGGGCTCGTCGGCGGTGAGAAGCCCCTGCGAAAACACGACGTTACCCCGGCAATTGGCCTTGATCACCCGCTCGGCCAGCGCCGCAGTCGCGGGGTTGGCCTCGAAAGCCCATACGGAAACATCCTTGATGCCTGCAATGATCGACGTGATGATCCCGATACCGGAACCCAGCTCCAGCACCCGATCACCGGGCTTGATGGCTTTCAGGACGCTGCGAGCCTCCTTCGCCTCGTAGCTGCCGTCGGTCAGCGCCTGCCAGATGACGGGCGACACCTCATCGGAAGAAAGAGGCAGTGCAACTCCATGCACGTCCAGTATTTCCATGTCTCAAACCTTTTCGCAAAATCCGGTCGTCTCGCCGCAACGGTCCCGTATCAACCGAAAATGCTCTACAGCATCGTTGCGGTAACCGGTATGGGTTTTCGCGAGCGACAGTATCACTTGGTAAAAATTCCAATGGCCGCCAGGACAGGCGCGTCTCAGGCAGAGCTCCAGGCGACGAGCTCCTTGGCCGGCAGCGGCCTGCTGATCAGATATCCCTGAACCTGGTCGCATCCCAGACGCCTGACGCATTCATATTGCTCTTCCGTCTCGATACCTTCCGCAATCGTCGTCATTCGCAAACTGCGGCCGACGCCGACCACGAATTCCACGATCGCCAGCGCATCCCGGTCGCTGGTGATATCGCGCAGAAAGGATCGGTCGATCTTGATCTTGTCGAAGGGGACGCCGCGCAGATTGGCGAGCGATGAATAGCCAGTGCCGAAATCATCCATGGCGATCTTGATGCCGACTGCCTTCAACCGCGACAGCGTGTTGATCGTCTGGTCGCTCTTGTTGAGCAGGATCGATTCGGTGATCTCAAGTTCGAGCCGGCTTGGTTCCAGTCCGCTTTTTTCAAGCGCGCCCATGACGTTTTGAATAAGGTTGGTACTGTGGAACTGAACGGGTGATAGATTGACGGCCACCTTCATGTCCTCGTCCCAGCCCATCGCCTCGCGGCAGGCGGTCTCCATCACCCACTTTCCGAGCGAATGGATGAGACCGGTTCTTTCCGCGACGGGAATGAACACACTGGGGGGCACATCGCCGCGCACCGGATGTTTCCAGCGAAGCAACGCCTCGAAGCCGCAGAGCTTGCGCGTCTGCGTCGCTACCTGCGGCTGGTAATAAACTTCCATCTCGTCGTTCTGCAGTGCTGTCTGCAGATCGGCTTCGAAGGATTTCTTCTCGGTCAACTGCTTCTGCATCCGAACCTTGAAAACGCTCGCACGGCCTGGACCGATGGCTTTCGCCTCGTAAAGCGCCAGATCCGCCCGCTTGAACAATTCATCCGCATCCACTGCACCGTGCGATATGGCGATGCCGATGCAGGTGCCGATTTTGACCTCCTGCTCACCCAGCTGATAGGTGCGGCTGATCTGATCGATGAGCTTGGTGGCAAGCCGGCGCGCGGCGTCCTCATTCAGATCGTCGGAGACAACCGCGAACTCATCGCCTCCAAGGCGGCAAACCATGTCATAATCGCCGCCGATGGCCGAGAGGCGCTGCGCCACGGCCTGAAGCAGCGCATCGCCTGCATCGTGGCCGAGCGTGTCGTTGACATCTTTGAACCCGTCGAGATCGAGCAACAATATGGCTGTCGTACCGGTGCCACCGAAGGACCGGCGCAGCCGCTCGATCAGTTCCTGCCGGAACAGCGCCCGGTTCGGCAGGCCCGTCAGCGCATCGTGATAGGCATCATGCTCCAGACGGACATTCTTTGCCTGCAACTCCAGCGTCGCGGCGCGCAGATCGTCCGTCAGCCCGCGCATGCTTTTCTGCGCGCGGTTCAGGAGATCGTTCTGGCGAAGCAGCAATATGACAAGCGCGATGCCGCAGAGGATGAGACCGCCCGCCAGCGCCGTATAGACGATGTGGAGCTTGCGGACATCCTCATGGGCGGTATCGATCAGATTCACATCATACGCGACGGAAGACGAGGCGAGCGTCGTCATCGGCGCATCCAGCGCGCTCATCGCGGCAAGAAGATCCGGCACATCGCTCGAATTCAAGCTGTTTATCTGCTGTTCGAGACGCGCCAGAACGGCGTCAAGGCGGGTTACCAGATCCCGCCATTGCTGCTTTTCATTGATGAAAGCGCCGAGGTTGCCCTGCTTCAACAGCTCCAGGCGACTGAGCATGATATCCAGACGCAGCTGTAATTCATCCCGGTCAACCCTGCCGGGATTAAGCGCGAACACGGCGAGTTTATTCTGGAGGCGCAGATATTCGGCTACGGTCTGGCTGACGGCCCATGAGTCATTATAGCGGGCGAACTTCTGCAGAGCGGTCTGCCGCTCGGCAATGACGAAAGCGATATAGCCCGTTGCCAGGACGAAGCAACAGATGATCACCGCCACAAGTTTTCGCAAACGGCACCTTTATTCCACTATCAGTTTGGCGACTTGCCATGCGGACCGCGAATAATAAGTCTGCTTCTGCAGTTCCGGATCGCTGTCATAGGGATAGATGACAAACAACGGGCCCTTTTCGCGTACTGTCATATAATTGCCATCCAGTTTGATGGCGAGGATAACATTGAATTTCTTAAAGTCTTCAACCGGTATCGTGCTCACATAATCGTTGAGAGCCACCGCCGTGACACTGGTGCCCTTTGCGCCGACGACATCCATCAGCTTGGCAAGCGACACACCGTCAAAGCGGACACGGCCGTCGTGCCACGGTGTCGTCGTCTCCACGGTGTCCATGCCGAGCGCTTCCAGCATGTCGCGGTCAAATTCCGCAGCTCCATCGGTATTAGTGTTGGTGATGTTGCCGGATATGGTTAATATCGGCTTGCCCTGCGGCTTGGCTATGTTTCCCGCCTCGGCACAGGAAAGCCACACGAGCGACATGAACGCACTGAGAAGTACCCGGGCGAAATTCATAATTTTTCTCCATCGATAACGTTCAGGTCGAGGGTTTTCGCCAACCCTGGAAGGTCAAGGGAACCGCCAACAGCATATATATCAGGAACCGATGTTATATCCTCACTGAGATTTTATCCGTATTTTCTCTAGGTATTGAGTAAACCCTTTGGATAATTTTTCCGTCTTATTGTACTTTTTGACGTTGCGCGCCCTGTTATGACGCAACCGGCAACGCCGCGCACCGCCCGCCCCTGATCCGTCCAGCGTGACCACGGCCGAATTGTGGCCGAATTTCCACCGTTTCCTTACGGAGCAACGTGATTCGCGCCCGCCGTTGCGGCCGAAAAACGGCATCGACTTCCATGGCGGCACAAACGGCGAATGATGGTTCCGCGTCACATAAAAATCATGGCATTACCTCGGGCAAGCGGTTGAAACATACCGCCCGGAACTTAATATAAGCACTGTCGTTTCCGTTTCCGGCAGTCCACGACCTCCGCCGGAAAAGCCCAGACACCTGTTCCACGCTGCGAAAGCTGCGACGCCGGATTTCGTCCGGCCAGGAAAATTCTGTTCACCTCTCCGGGCCGGGCGGCATGCGCCGTATCGGCCGCATCATGAAGGTAGCCCCTATGCACACCTATCCCGACATCAAACTTCTCATTGGTGGCGAATGGCGCGATGCCGTTTCCGGTAAGACAATCGCCGTCTCCGATCCGGCGACGGACGAAATCATCGGCGCGATTGCGCATGCCGAGAAGGAAGACCTCGATCTGGCGCTCGCCGCCGCCGAGCGGGGTTTCAAGGTGTGGCGCGACACCTCGCCCTTTGAGCGCTCCAAGATCATGCGCAGGGCGGCCGACATATTGCGCGAGCGCAAGGACAAGATCGCCTACATCATGACCCGCGAACAGGGCAAGCCGCTGGCGCAGTCCGCCACTGAAATCATGGGCGCGGCCGACACCATCGACTGGTTCGCAGAAGAGGCGCGCCGCACCTATGGGCAGGTCATCCCGGCGCGGGCAACCGGTGTCTCACAGCTTGCCATCAAGCTGCCGGTCGGACCCGTTGCAGCGTTTACGCCATGGAACTTCCCGATCAACCAGATCGTCCGCAAGCTTTCCGCCGCGCTTGCAACCGGCTGCTCCATCATCGTCAAGGCGCCGGAAGAGACGCCGGCGTCGCCTGCCGAACTCATCCGCGCCTTTGTTGATGCCGGCGTTCCGGCGGGCGTCGTCGGCCTCGTTTATGGCGTACCGTCAGAGATTTCGGAATATCTCATTCCGCATCCGGTCATTCGCAAGATATCCTTCACAGGCTCCACGCCCGTTGGCAAGCATCTGGCTGCACTGGCCGGCAGGCACATGAAGCGCGCAACGATGGAACTGGGCGGCCATGCGCCTGTCATGATCTTCGACGACGCCGATATCGACAAGGCCATCGAAGTCGCCTCGCTTGCCAAGTTCCGCAATGCCGGCCAGGTCTGTGTCGCCCCTACCCGCTTCCTTGTGCAGGACGGTGTGGCCGATCGGTTCCTTGAAGGTTTTGTGGAAGCAACCAAGGCGATCAAGGTGGGCAATGGCCTGGAAGATGGTGTCGTGATGGGCCCGCTCGCCAATGAGCGTCGCATCCCGGCGCTGGAAGGCCTCATCAACGACGCCGTTTCGCATGGCGGCGAATTGAAGACCGGCGGCCGCCGCATCGGTAACAAGGGCAATTTCTTCGAGCCGACGGTTCTCGCCAATGTGCCGACATCAGCCAAGATCATGAATGACGAGCCCTTCGGCCCGGTCGCCATTATCAACCGGTTCTCAAGCTTCGATGACGCCATCACCGAGGCGAACCGCCTGCCCTTCGGCCTTGCATCCTATGCCTTCACCGGTTCGGTCAAGACCGCGCACGCGCTTGGCCAACAGGTCGAGGCCGGCATGCTGACCATCAACCACAACGGCCTTGCTCTTCCCGAAGTCCCCTTTGGCGGCATCAAGGACTCCGGTTATGGCACGGAAGGTGGCTCCGAAGCAGTCCAGGCCTATCTGGAGACGAAGTTCGTCAGCCAGATGAGCTGATTTTCTCAGAAAATTCTTCTCCCGCCGCGGAGAAGGTGGCCCGAAGTGCCGGATGAGGGGGCAAGCTCGCGACTTTTCGCTGACCTTGCCTCCTCATCCCGCTACCGCGAACTTCTCCCCGGACGGGGAGAAGACGTTTGTGCCACGCGCTCGGTCCGTCAGCAGTATTCGAAAGCGACTCAGTATTCCCTTGCCTCGCCTCTCCTCCTGCCTTAAAGGAACAAAAAGTGAACTTTGGGGACATTATGGGCGACGCAGCGGCACCGGCACTGAAGGAAATCTTCAACCACGAGAAACTGCAGCATATCGCCAATCAGACCAAGGCCGTCCATCCGCCCTTTGACGTTTCCGCCTTCATGGCGCTCGCCACCGAAAACCTTGAAGCGCTGGGCATCATGCAGCGCATGCGGCAGGTGGCAACAAGCCTGCATGCGACGCTTCCGGGCGACTATGCCCGCAACATCGAAATCCTCACAGCCGCAGCGCCCGGCATCGGCAACGGTTTCGCTTCGATTTCGCTTCCGGAGTATGTCGCGCTTTACGGCCTTGATGATTTCGATCTTTCCATGGGCGCGCTGCAATATTTCACCCGCTTTGGCTCCTCGGAATTCGCCATTCGGCATTTTCTGCAAAAGGACCTGACCGCCACCCTTGCCGTGATGGAAACCTGGTCACGGCACGAAAATGAGCATGTGCGGCGGCTTGCAAGCGAAGGCTGCCGGCCTCGCCTGCCATGGTCATTCCAGCTCAAGCCCCTGATCGATGATCCCTCGCCGGTTACCGCGATCCTCGACACCATGAAAGCAGACCAGGCGCTTTATGTGCGCAAATCCGTCGCCAACCACCTGAACGACATCACCAAGGATAATCCCGCTTTTGTGCTGGCGCTCATCGATGGATGGCCGAAGGACAACCCGCATACACGCTGGATCATGCGGCAGGCCTTGCGCACGCTGATCAAGAAGGGCGACACCGCAGCGCTTGCCCATCTCGGGGCGCATGAGGAGGCGCAGATTACACTTGCGGCGTTCGAGGTGTTGCCGGCAAAAGTCGCTCTCGGCAATCCGGTGCGGATTTCCGCCTCTTTCACTTCGACGGGGAATAGCCGGCAAAAGCTGGTGATCGATTACGCCGTGCATTATGTGAAGAAGAGCGGCGATGCCTCCGCGAAGGTCTTCAAGTGGAAGGAAGTCGAGCTTCCGCCCGGCGAGACATGTACATTGTCAATCAGCCGCGCCATACGTGATTTTACGACCCGCAAACACTATCCCGGTGTCCACCGGGTCGACCTTGTGATCAACGGCAGGCTGATAGCCGAAAGCGCATTCGAACTTCTGTTTTAAGCGGACAAAGGCCCTGGCGCCTTACGGCGCCGGGAAAATCTTCGCCCGGCGAATGATGACGGAACCGCGATCTCCGGCGGCGACGTCGTTTTCGGGCGGCACGTCGAATTCCAGAATATCGCCGCCGTCGGTGCTGGCGATCACCCGGCGCTCACCGGCGCGGTCAAGGACGCGCTCCACGGAGGCCGGTATGCCTTCATGCAGGTCTTCCCACTCCAGATCGCCGGGACGCGCGTAAATATCAACCGCGCCATCGCCCTGAGCATAGGAGAAGGGCAGTTCATTCTCACCCACATACACCTTTCCGCCGCGCGCCACACCCGCAACCCGGTTGGCGTCGCCCAGAAAGCGCATGACGAAGGCACTGTTCGGCTGGCGGCAGACCTCCTTCGGCGTGCCCTGCTGCACGATTTCGCCCTGATTGAGAATGACGACCCGGTCGGCCAGATCGAGCGCCTCTTCCTGGTCATGCGTCACGAAAATCGTCGTGATGCCGAGCGAATCGTGGATCTCGCGCAGCCAGCGGCGCAGGTCGCGACGCACATTGGCGTCCAGCGCTCCGAAAGGCTCATCCAGCAATAGCACCTTGGGATCGACCGAAAGCGCCCGCGCCAGCGCCACGCGCTGCCGTTGGCCGCCGGAAATCTGCGCGGGAAAACGGTCGCCCAGGCCATCGAGCTTCACCAGTCGCAGCAATTCTTCGACGCGCGCGGCGATAGCCGCCCTGTCCCGGTTCACCTTAGAGACCTTCATGCCGAAGGCGATGTTTTCGTTGAGCGTCATATGCGGAAACAGCGCATAATGCTGGAACACAAATCCGACACCGCGGTCACGCACCGGAATATTGGTGGCATCCTCCTCCCCGAAGAAAATCTGGCCGCCATCGCTATATTCGAGGCCGGCGACCATGCGCAAAATCGTGGTCTTGCCGGAGCCCGACGGACCGAGCAGCGCCAGAAGCTCGCCGCTTTCGATATCAAGCGAAACATCGCGCACGGCACGGAACGTATCAAAGGTCTTCACCACATTTTCGAGGCGGATTTTCATGGGAATCAGGTCTCCGTGGCGATGGCGGCATCGGCGTTGGTCTTTTTACGCCCGCGCCCTGCGCCGCGCCGTTCCAGCGCCACCTTGGCGATGATGGTGACGACGGCGAGGGTCGCGAGGATCGACGCCGCGGCGAAAGCGCCAGCCGTCTGGTAATCGTGATAAAGCAGCTCGATATGCAGCGGCAGCGTATTGGTCTGACCGCGAATATTGCCTGACACGACCGATACGGCGCCAAATTCCCCCATTACGCGGGCGTTGCACAGCACGACACCATAAAGCAGCGCCCATTTGATGTTCGGCAAGGTCACCGAAAAGAAGGTTCGCCAGCCGGATGCGCCAAGCGAGGTCGCCGCCTCCTCGAGATCACGACCCTGCGCCTGCATGAGCGGAATGAGTTCACGCGCCACGAAAGGTGCCGTCACGAACATTGAGGCGATAACGATGCCAGGAAGCGCAAACAATATCTTGATATCATGCGCGTCGAGGAACGGCCCGAACAGGCCCTGCAAACCATATACGAAGAGATATGCGACACCGGCAACGATCGGTGAAATCGAGAAAGGTATCTCGATCAGCACCAGCAGGAAGCGCCGGCCCGGGAAATCGAACTTGGTGATGGACCATGCCGCTGCAACACCGAAGGCCGTATTGACCGGCACGGCGATCAGTGCGGTCAGCACCGTCAGCATAATGGCGTGACGAGTATCCGGATGGGTGATGGTGGCCGAATAGGCCTTCCAGCCCTGCGAGAACGCTTCGACACCGATGATGACGAGCGGTGCCACAACGAGAAGCGTGCCGATGATGAGCACGAAGGCGATCAGGCTGCGGCGCACAAGAGGTGCATCGCCGACACGGGGCGGTTTGCGATGTGAGGAAACGCCGCTCATCTTCTCAGCCCCTCGCCGTATATCGAAGCGCGCGCGCCTGCAGATAATTGGTCACCGCCAGCATCACGAAGGCGGTGATAAGCAACACGGAGGCGATGGCCGCTGCCGCCTGATAATCATATTCCTCGAGCCGGATGAAGATCAGCAGGGCGGTGATTTCCGTCGAGAACGGCTGATTGCCGGCGATGAAGATGATTGCCCCGAATTCACCCAGGCTGCGGGCGAAAGAGAGCGAGAGACCGGCGAGCAGAGCCGGAGTCAGGAGCGGCAGGATGATCTTGCGGAAAACCTCAAGATCGGAACCACCGAGCGACTGCGCCGCTTCTTCCAGCGCCGGATCGAGGTCTTCCAGCACCGGCTGCACGGTGCGCACGATGAAGGGCAGGCTGGTAAAAGCCATCGCCACCATGATGCCAAGCGGCGTATAGGCCACCTTGATGCCGAATTGCGCCAGCACCGAGCCGAACCAACCATTGCCGGCAAACAGCGTCGTCAGGGCGATGCCGGCGACGGCGGTGGGAAGCGCGAAGGGAAGATCGACGATCGCATCGACAAAACGCCAGCCGGGAAAGCGGTAGCGCGTCAACACCCAGGCGAGCGCAAGTCCGAAGATCACATTGAACAGGGTTGCGGCCAGTGCGCAGAGCACGGTGACACGGTAACTGGCGACGGCCCGCGGCGAGGAAATGATGGACCAATACTCGGCGGGCCCGAGGCTTGCCGCCTTGAACACAAGCGCCGAGAGCGGCAAAAGCACAATGATTGCGACGTAAGTGAGGGTAACGCCAAGGGACAATTTCAGCCCCGGCAGAACATTCCGCTTCAAACCCCGCCCCCATCAATCAAAAAGCGACCCGGCAGTTTCCCGCCGGGTCATTCAAATGTTGCTGTCGCTGTGATTAGCGGCTGCCGTAGAGCGTATCAAGCGTCGCGCCGGATGCAAAATGCTCTTTCTGGATTTTAGTCCAGCCACCGAAAACGTCATTGACGTTGACGAGGCGGATGGCCGGAAACTTGTCCTTGAACTCACCGACAACCTTTTCATTATGGACACGGTGGCCGAATTCAGCGGCGATGCGCTGCCCCTCTTCAGTATAGAGGAAGTCGAGATAGCTTTTCGCCAGATCGCGAGAGCCACGCTTGTCGACGACCTTGTCCACCACGGCAACCGGGAATTCGGCCAGCAGACTGACGGAGGGCACGACGCCTTCCACCTTCTGGGCGCCATATTGCTTGGCGATGCCGCGGGTCTCCGCTTCAAAGGTAATCAAGACGTCACCGATTTCACGCTCCACGAAAGTGGTGGTTGCAGCGCGGCCTCCCGTGTCGAAAACAGGCGTATTGTCGAAGATTTTCTTGACGAATTCCTGGACCTTCGCGTCGTCGCCCTTGAACTTTTCCTTGGCGTAGGCCGTGGCGGCGAGATAGGTGTAACGGGCGTTACCGGAGGTCTTCGGATTGGGGAAAACGACCTTCACGTCGTCGCGGACAAGATCGTCCCAGTCTTTGATTCCCTTGGGGTTGCCGGCGCGGACAAGAAAAGAGGGGAAGGAATAGAAGGGCGATGCGTCATTCGGGAAATCCTTCTGCCAGTCAGCGGAAACGAAACCCTGCTTCACCAGAAAATCGACATCGGTCACCTGGTTGAAAGTGACGACGTCGGCTTCGAGACCCTCAACGATGGCACGCGCCTGTTTGGAGGTGCCAGCATGCGACTGATCGACGGTTACGCCCGGATGCTGCTTGATGAACGCCTCGTTCTCGGCCGCGAAGACCTCGCGGGCGACATCATAGGATGCGTTGAGAATGGTAGTCGGAGACTGCGCCTGCGCCGCACCTGAAAAAAGAGCGGCGATGGCAGTTCCGATAATGAGAAGACGTTTCATGAATACCCCCGGCAATTCGAATGGTGCTCAACATAGCGGGCGGCAGCAACGCCCGCGAGAAACAACTATGCCTTGCCGGAGGATGGATTGGAAATTTTGCCCAAATAATATCCACTTGGAAGGCGAGGATTTCATATAGGCCCCGAACCCGGATTTCTTTTGCGCCTGACTAAAGGCGATGATCGGGAAACAGGTTGCCGGAATGCTTGGCGAGATAGGGCGCAAGGTCCTCCTCCCGCACCTCTTCCAGCCGCGCCGGCGACCAGCGGGGATTGCGATCCTTGTCGACGAGGGCGGCGCGCACGCCCTCATAAAAATCACGTTGGCGCAATATCTCCGTGCCGGCAGCAAATTCCCGCTCAAGGCATTCGATGAGGCTCGCGCTTTCCCGACCCAGGCGCAGCAGCTTCAGGGTCAGCTTCAGGCTGGTGGGGGATCGCTTTTGCAGAACCTCGAGGGTCTCGCGTGAAAATGCATCTTGGCGCGCCGAAAGCGCGGCAAAAATCTCCTCGACCGTGTCAAAACGGAATGTCGCGTCGATGATCTCCCGATTGAGGGATAAGATACCTTCGCCGGCCTCAATGGCGTGCGCCGTGATGGCCGTCTCAACACTGTCCGTATCCGCCGATCGCGATAGATCCTGAACCAGCCTGCCAAGGCGATCCGAAGGAACAAAATAATCGGCAAGGCCCGCATAGATGGCGTCGGCGGCCGTAACGGCATTGCCCGTCAGCCCCAGCCAGGTGCCGCATTCGCCCGGCGCCCGTGGCAAAAGCCAGGACCCGCCAACGTCAGGAAAATAGCCGATGCCCGTCTCCGGCATGGCGAGTTTTGTGCGCTCCGTGACGACACGATGGCTGCCATGGGCTGAAATGCCAACGCCGCCGCCCATGACAATGCCATCCATCAGCGCCACATAGGGCTTGCCGAAGTGAGCGATACGATAATTGAGCGGAAATTCTTCCCGCCAGAAATCAAGGACCTGTGGGTCGCCCGCCTTGCCGAGATCGTGAATGATGCGGACATCGCCCCCGGCGCAAAGCCCCCTGTCCCCTTCTCCCGTCACCACCACGCAGGCAACGCCGGGTTCCTCCTCGAAACGCTGAAGCGCATGGAACAGGTCGCGCACCATCGGCAAGGTCAGGCTGTTGATGGCCTTCGGCCGGTTGAGGCGAATGATGCCCGCCCCTCCCTGTTTTTCGACGATGACCTGCGCATCCGTTTCCATTCTCCGCTCCAAGACCGCCTCCTCCACTGCCCGTTCGTTCGGCCATCTTGGCGGCCTTGGCGCAATCACGCAACGTTGATCTTGCGTGGCAGGAACGTCTTTCGCTCAAACCGCTTTAACGGGCAGAAAATGCCAGAAATCGGTTTTCGCAATGCAGCATGTTTGCTTGACGCCCGGAAAATCATGGCATGTAATGGCCTCTGGAATGCCGGCATTGATTCCTGTCGAGCGTGTGCCGGACCAAAGCGGAATGTCGCCTTCTCATAGGCGCTGTAAACAGCAACGGGAGACGAGCATGCAGGTTTCGGAAAATGAATGGATCAGCAAGCGGGCATATACGCTCTGGGAAAAGGAAGGCCATCCCCATGGTCGCGACGCGCAACATTGGGAACAGGCAAAGCATGAATTTTCCCTGCTGAAGACATCGGAGGCGACCAAGCCTGCAGCGCGGAAGAAGGTTGCTCCAAAGATCGCAGCCGTGGAGACGGCACTGGGTGCAGAAGCCGCGGCGAAACCCAAAAGCCGTTCCCGCAAGGCGAGTGTCGCGAAATAGTCCCGCGGAGCGTTGCAATACGCTTCAGTGACAAAGCCCGGCGAATATTCGCCGGGCTTTGTCATTAACGGTATGAGCAGCCTGGGCTTCCAAGAATGCAACCCTGCTCGACCGTACCAGGAGGCGGTGCCGCGGGGGCTGGCTGACCTTCAACCTGACCGCGCTGGCCATCAAATTGAGGTCGCTGCCGATCGCGATCGCGATTGGCATCACGATTGCGGTCACGGTCGCGATTCTCGTCTTCCCAGCGGCGGCGGTCATCGTCGCGACGCGGTCTGTCCTGATTTCGGTCACCCTGGTTCCAGTCGCCGTAACGGCGTTCCCAGCGCCCGTCATTCGGACCGCCACCCTGGCGACCGTCGCGCCAGTCATCGCGGCGACCGTCACGCCACTCGTCACGCGGACGCGGGCGATCCCAGCCGGCACTCGGAGGCGGCGCATTCCAGTAACCGCCTGATGGCGGCGGGCGGCGCCAGCGATCACGCTCACGGTAAAAGTCGCGGTCGCGATAATAACGGTCCCAATAACGGCCGGCTTCGAAGGTGATCACGGGAACGCCGAGGTCGCGATAATAACGCGGCTCAACATAGACCCGGTTCTGCCGGAACGTCGTCTGGATATAACGACCGGCGACCCAGCCTCGACCGTTGACAAAAGAAACGTCGCACCACGGCGTATCGGACAGGCAGCCATGCACCGTCAATGGTGCGCCAACCGGGATCACGACGACGGCCGGATAAGCCGTGCTCGGGCCGGATCGCATGTTTACATTCGCGGTGGCGAAACCGCGCGTCGCAGCTTCGGCAAGTGCCGGCGCGGCGAGCATGGCCACCAGCGCAATTGCGCCAAACAGTTTTTTCTTCACTTCTTTCTCCTCAAGCAAAGGCCCGCTTTGCCTTTGTCGGCATCCACCACGTTCGATGGACGAGTATGCGTTCCGCATACTGCCACGATCGGAAAATACGCGTTGCTGCATGAACGCAGCATGAAACAAATGAGATGCCTTTTCAGTTCCACCTGCGGCAATCCGCTCCCGGCAAATTACCGAAGGAACGAACGGGCGGTCTTGACTTCGGGGGGCAATCATCCGACTTCAATGCAACAGCAATATGGAGCAGAACCATGAGCGAGACCGCACAGACGACCGTCGACCAGAGCGAAGTGGATCGCTTCTCCGCGATGGCCGCAGAGTGGTGGAGCCCGACCGGCAAGTTCCGCCCGCTGCACAAATTCAATCCGGTGCGTCTCGAATATATCCGCAACCGCATCTGCGACAATTTCGGCCGGGACCCGAAGGCGCACCGCCCATTGGAAGGGCTGCGCGTTCTCGACATCGGCTGCGGCGGCGGCCTTCTCTCCGAACCCGTCGCCCGCATGGGCGCCGATGTGGTAGGCGCGGATCCCTCGGAAAAGAACATCGGCATCGCCTCCACCCACGCCCGTGAAAGCGGGGTCAGCGTCGACTATCGCGCGGTGACGGCCGAACAGCTGCAGGAAGCCGGCGAAACCTTCGACGTCATCCTCAACATGGAGGTGGTCGAACACGTGGCCAATGTCGATCTCTTCGTCACCACCTGCGCGAAAATGGTACGCCCCGGCGGCCTGATGTTCGCGGCCACCATCAACCGCACGCTGAAAGCCCGGGCATTGGCGATCTTTGCCGCCGAAAATGTTTTGCGCTGGCTGCCGCGCGGCACGCATCAATATGAAAAGCTGGTCCGCCCGGAAGAGCTTGAGCGGCCGCTGGTTGCAAGCGGAATGGATATCATCCACCGGACAGGCGTCTTCTACAACGTGCTGCAGGATCGCTGGAACCTCTCGCCGGATATGGACGTCAACTACATGATGCTGGCAAAGCGCCCGGCGCAGGGGTAACGCCGGGCGCTGCGTAAGCGATGTCTCTGAAATTCAGTTGATGTCGTCGGGCAGCACCGGCAGCGGTGCGATCTCAATGCCCTCTTCCAGCAAGGCCCTGGCGTCCTGCACCGAGGCATTGCCGATGATGCCCCGCTCGTCCGCTTCGCCATAATGGATCTTGCGGGCTTCCTCAGGAAACCTGTCGCCGACATCCTCGGCATTGGCGCGAATATTGGCGACGGCCTCGCGTATTTTTGCAAGCGCCTCTTTTCTGGCGGCATCCATGGCGAGCGTCTGGCGTTCGTCCTTCTTGCGGGCGGTGGAAACCGACGGCGCCATCAAAAGCTTGGAGACCTGCACGGAATTGCAAACCGGACAGGACAGGAAACCGCGCTGCAACTGATCATCGAAATCGTCGCTGCCGGCAAACCAGCCTTCGAACTCATGGCCCTTTTCACAGGCTAGCGCATACCGGATCACGCTGCCTCACCTCCCACAGGTTTGAGGGGAATGACCGTATCCAGCCCGAACTCCCGGGAGTTGCGCAGATTGGGAATCTTTCCACGGGCAGTCGCCACCAGCGATGTATCGATCTCGGCGAAGATGATCTCCTCGCCAGCGCCGCCGGCGACTGCCAGAACCTTACCCCAGGGATCGATGATGATGGAATGGCCGAATGTTTCACGCCCGTCCTCATGTACGCCAGCCTGAGCGGCGGCGATGACGAACGCGCCGTTTTCAATGGCGCGGGCGCGCAGCAGAATTTCCCAATGGGCTTCCCCGGTCTGGCGCGTGAAGGCAGCGGGAACCGTCAGGATCTCAGCGCCGGCAAGAGCTTCCGCCCGGAAAAGCTGCGGAAAACGGACGTCGTAGCAGATTGCGAAGCCGAATTTACCCAGCGGCAGTTCAACGATGCGCGCCACCTCGCCGGGCTCGTAAGCGGCGCTTTCGCGCCAGCTCTCGCCATTGTCGAGATCGACATCGAACATGTGGATCTTGTCATAGCTGCAGATGCGCGAGCCGTCCGGCGCGAAGAGGAAGCCGCGATTGGCGATCTTGCCGTCCGGGCGGGCAATAGCCGTAGAGCCCACATGGACGTGAATACCGAGTTCGCGGGCAAGGCGTGCGGCGGTCGCTACGATGATATCGCCGTCATCGTCGCGCAGCTGGGCCCGCAGCGCCTGCCTGTCCTTCTGGATTGCGCCCGTCATTTCCGGGGTCTGAACATAAACAGCCCCTTCGGCCGCGGCGGCGCGCACAAGCCGATCCATATCGGCGGCATTCCTCGCCGTATCGACACCGGAGCGCATCTGAATGGCGGCAGCCTTGAAACTCATGATTTCCTCCGTCGGTCGGGCAGATCAGGCCGCCAGCATCGCGTCCAGCTTGCCGGCGCGGTCCAGCGCATGAAGATCATCGCAGCCGCCCACGTGCTGGCCATTGATGAAGATTTGCGGGAAGGTCGTTCCGCCCGATTTCTCGATCATCTCCTGCCGGTATTCGGGCGTCGTTGTGGCGTTATATTCGGCATAATCCACGCCCTTGCTATCCAGCAGCGCCTTGGCGCGCGCGCAATAACCACAAAAATCCCGCGTATAGATTGTCACCGGTGCCATGTTTTCAAAGCCTCGCAAACGTGCGGTCAAGCGCACGGTTTCCTCATGTCATTACGGCTTCATATAGGACCGGAAATGGCCATTGCAAAGGTCAAAACTGTCACTTCCGCAGCACCCGCTTTTCGGAGGGCCCGGCTTGCCGCACGCACCGTCGCGCCGGTGGTGTAAACGTCATCCACCAGCACCACGTGCTTGCCTGAAACATCCGCTTCCCGACCAAGCGCGAGAGCGAAAGCGCCCCGCATATTGTCACGCCTGGCGATCGCCGAGAGCCCAACCTGCCGCTCCGTCGATTTCACCCGCAGCAGGGTGCCGGCGAGCAAAGGCTTGTCAGCCGCCCTGGCCAGATGCCGCGCAAGCTCGGCGGACTGGTTGAAACGGCGGCGCAGGAAGCGGTAGCGATGCAGAGGAACGGGGACGATGCAATCGCAGGCGCTGACCGCTCCGTCGTCTGCGCGCAGCATCCACAACGCCATCAACCGCGCAAGCTCTGGCCGGTCCTGATATTTCAGACGGTGCACCAGCTTGCGGGCGACGCCCTGATGGCTGGCGGCGGCACGCAGACGGTCAAAAGGCGGCGGGTCGGCAATGGCCTCGGCGCTGACAATGTTTTCGCCATGGTCGTGGACAAAGGGAATGCCGAGAATTTCGCAATAAGGACGCTCGATAAAAACAATGTCCCGCCAGCACTCTGCGCACAACGCCCCTTCTGCGCCGATCATGCGGGTGCAGCCGGCACAGGTCGGCGGGTAAATCATGCGGAAGACCGAACGAAACACGTCTCCCGCGACCCGCGGTACGACCGCGGATTTCGACAGCATCCCCGAAAACAGACCTTCACCAGCACCCATGAGGTTGACTTTAGCGCCGAACGGGTGCCTTTGCGAGACAGATCATTCCGGCTGATGCCGGAAAAGCAATGCCTGAAACGGCATGACACAGAATGCGGCCCCGCCGTACCGATGGCGCCAGAGGCCGAGCAGGCAAGACGATGGACATTCTTTTTGACCAGGCCGTGATCGAACAAAACCGTCGCCGGGCGTGGAACCGGCGCGACGACAAGGCCCTTTTTCTTCTCGACATGGCGGCTGAAGAACTGGCAGACAGGCTTGCCATTGTCGAACGCCAGTTCGAGTCCGCCATCGAGCTGCATGGCGGCACCGGCGTTGCCGCCCGGCGGCTGGCCCAGACAGGAAAGGTGAATTCCATTCGCCGCATAGAGACGGAAAGCCGTTTCACCACGGATGAAAATATTCCGGAGGCGGCATCCATGGAGCATCTGCCGCTGGAAGAGGCCTCCGCCAATCTCATCGTTTCACCGCTTGCCCTGCATTTGACCAACGACACGCCCGGCGCGCTGATCCAGATCCGGCGGGCGTTAAAGCCGGACGGCCTGTTTCTCGGCGCGATTCCCGGCAGCGGGACGCTGCAGGAACTTCGCGACGTGTTGTTGACGGCAGAGGCGGAACTGACCGGCGGGGCAAGCCCGCGCGTCATTCCCTTCGCCGATGTGCGCGATGTCGGCGCGCTTCTGCAACGCGCCGGTTTTGCGCTTCCCGTCACCGACGCGGAAACCTACACGGTACGTTACGATTCGATTTTCCCGCTGATGCGCGACCTGCGTGCGATGGGCATGGCCAATCCGCTGGCAGGCCGTAGCAGACGACCGCTCAACCGTGCCTTTTTCATGCGGGCGGCAGAGCTCTATGCTGAACGTTATGCCGATCCGGATGGGCGCATAAGGGCGACATTCTCCGTCATCTATGTCTCGGGCTGGGCGCCGCATGAGAGCCAGCAGAAACCGCTGAAGCCCGGCTCCGCCAAAGTGCGCCTGGCGGACGCCCTGAAGACCAGGGAAGTCAAGCTATCCTGAACGCAAGAATGACCGTTTCAGAAACTGGCGAAAGTGTCGGCGATGAACTGAAACAGAGCATTGATGTCGCTGCTGATGGCGCTCGCGCCGCCGACAAGGGCGACGGAAATCACGGCCACTATCAGGCCATACTCAACGGCGCTGGCGCCGTCTTCATTCCTGCAGAAATCGATAAATGAACGCAGCACAGAATATGCCCAATCCGCCAGCCGGCAATATGACCTATTGAAGTCGGCTTATTCTAGACGGGCTATGTGAGAGATCGGTTACCGACAATGGTAAACGATCAGCAACCGCTCTCATTGCTGTAGCCCGTCACCACGCAGGGCATTTCCGGCATCGGCTGTGTTATGCTACGGCGGATGGAGTATGTCTTGCCCACATCTGTCTTCTTGATGGAGCCGGTGCTGATCATGTCGTAATTGTCGGGAAACTGCGCCACACGCGTGGAAGACTTTCCGGCGAGCATGGGTGTGATGATCAACGACAGGGCGATGACGGCCGTGCCGAAAAGCAATGCGACGTTCAGAACGCCGGTGCGACTGGATTTATCGGAATAAGAGTGACGACCTTCCACCGTCTTCCAGAAATCCTCGTTCATGACCAACCTCGTAACGCGCAGTTTACCGCTTCTTTAGCTTAACAATCTGCCAGAGGGTGCTGAACGATCTCTTAACACAGACCCGTTTTGGCACGGCAAAGCGCTGGCAATGGGGCATTTTCACAAAGCTGTGACGGGATCATAAGCGAGGGACGCCGGCGATTGCCTGTTCTAAAGCAGATCCTGCAGGAAGGGGATCAGCGGCTCATCGGCCGGCGGCATGGGATAATCGCGCAACGCCTGCGGTTTTACCCATTTCAGCGCCTGTCCTTCCCGGCCATGCGCAATGCCCTCGTAACGACGGCACACGTAAAGCGGCATCAGAAGGTGGAATGTTTCATAAGTGTGGCTGGCAAATGTCAAAGGCGCAAGGCAGGCGATCTTGGTTTTGATACCCAGCTCCTCGTCCAGTTCGCGCACGAGGGTTTCCTCGGGCGTCTCGCCCTGCTCCACCTTGCCGCCCGGAAACTCCCACAGGCCCGCGAGCGACTTGCCTTCCGGACGTTGCGCCAGAAGAATGCGGCCATCCTGATCGAGAAGGGCGCAGGCGGCGACCAGCAGGATTTTTTTGCCGGCCTCGCTCATTCTCCTGAACCCTTGCGCCAATAGCGATAGCGATAGGCCTCGGAGAAGCCGAATTTCTCATAAAGTGCGATTGCCGGCGCATTGGCGGCTTCAACTTGCAGCCACGCGCTTTTTGCGCCGCTGATCCTGGCCCAGCGCAGTGCGGATGACAGGATTTGCGTACCGAGGCCCTTCTTACGCTGCGACTTTTCGACATCGAGGGAAAGAATGCCGGCAAGATCGTTGTCCTGCACGCAGATGACGGTTGCGAGCGGATTGCCTTCCACTTCCTCATTGATGAAGAGACCGAGCGTCGGCTTGATGGAACTGACGATTTCAGCAATTGCCGGGCGCAACGCCGGATCGCCATCGCTCACCTTGATGCTCGCCTCTACAAAACGGCCGATATCGTGGCTCGGAAGGCTGACCAGCGTTTCCGGCAACTCCATGTCGGAAAGATCGGCCGTCATGACCACAACCTCTTCGAACATCGACCAGCCGTCATTGACCAGAAATTCCACAAGCTGCGGCGGCATCAGCGTCGTTTCGCGCACCACCAGCGGCCGGCCGAAATCATCGAAACGCTTGCGCGCCTTTTCCAGCCGCACCGCGCTGTTTCCGTAATCGGACGGATCGAGCGGCACTACGCAGTTGATACGCTTGGAGGGATGCGAACCCGTGAGACGGATTTGCCAGCTGCCGTCATAAATAACCGACGAGGCCGGCCACGCCCGGAAGCTGACGGCTTCCAGACGGCGAACCAGCGGCAGATTGACGGCCTTGTTGTCCTGCATTCTCTTCGGCTCCAACGGTCAGCTCCGGTAGTCGCCGTTGATCGCAACATATTCTTTCGTCAGGTCACAGGTCCAGACCGTGGCCGTTCCCTGACCGAGGCCGATATCGACCTTTACCGTGATGTCTTCCAGTTTCATGACGGCACTGGTTTCCGCTTCGGAATAGTTCGGGTCGCGTTCGCCGTTGACGGCTACGCGCACGCCGCCGAACCAGATGGCGAGACGGTCGCGGTCCGCCATTTCTCCTGATTTGCCTACGGCCATGACGACACGGCCCCAATTGGCGTCCTCACCGGCAACCGCGGTCTTCACCAGCGGTGAATTGGCGATGGAAAGGGCGATCTTCTTGGCGGCGGCGTCGTTTTCCGCTCCTGTCACGGTAACTTCCACCATCTTGCGCGCGCCTTCGCCATCACGAACGACCTGCAAGGCAAGGTCCTTCAGAAGATCGTTCAGCGCGGCGCGGAAGCCGGAAAGGCGCTCATCATCGGCATTCGTCACTTTCACCTGGCCGTCTTCGGCCGCAGCGCCCGTGGCGAACAGCATCAACGTGTCGGAGGTGGAGGTATCGCTGTCGACCGTTACGGAATTGAAGGTCGGGCCAACGCCGGCCGACAACAGGGCCTGCAACGCGGCAGGCTCAATATCCGCATCCGTCACAACGAAGGAAAGCATCGTCGCCATATCGGGCGCGATCATGCCGGCGCCCTTGGCGATACCGTTGATCGTCACGATCACGCCGCCGATCTCGGCGGTGCGGCTGGCGACCTTCGGATAGGTGTCGGTCGTCATGATCGCCTTGGCAGCTTCCTGCCAGAAATCGGCTTCTGCCCGAACATTCATGTCACCCAGGACACCGGCGAATTTCGAGGCATCCAGGGGTTCCCCAATCACGCCCGTCGATGCCAGAAAGACCTCTCCTTCGGAGCAGCCGACGGCAGCTGCGGCGGATTTCGCCGTCAGCTCGGTCGCGGCCTTGCCCTTGAGGCCGGTAAAGGCGTTGGCATTGCCGGAATTGACCACCACGGCGCGCGCCGCGCCGCCGCCGAGATTGGCGCGGCAGAAATCAACCGGGGCGGAAGGGCATTTCGACTTTGTGAAGACGCCCGCAACGCTTGCAGGCTTGTCGAACACCATCAAGAGAACGTCCGTGCGGTTCTTGTACTTGATGCCGGCAGCGGCCGTCGCCATGCGAACGCCGCGGAGCGCAGGCATGTCAGGATAGGATTTCGGAGCGAGCGGAGAAACGGCAACGGACATGGGAAGCGCCTGAAATTCTGGAATGGATGTCTGGAGATGGCCTGAGATGAAACGGGGCGGCCGTTAAGCCGCCCCGTAATCCGAAATTTTACTGCTGCGGCTGTGCCTGCTGTTCCTTCGTGGCTTCGTCGTAGCCCTTCTTCAGTGTCTCATCCATGATTTCGATCTTCTGGTCAGCCTTGGCCTTCTCGATGAGGGCAACGTACTTGTCGCGCATGACAAGCTGACGAACCTGCGGCTCGACCTGCTCGAAAGCCGGCGGCGGCGCGATGCGCTTGTCTTCCAGCTTGATGACGTGGAAGCCGAACTGGGTCTTCACAGGCGTTTTGGTGTAGGCGCCCTTTTCGAGGCCGAAAGCGGCTTCTTCGAATTCCGGCACCATGCGGCCCTTGCCGAACCAACCGAGATCGCCGCCATCATCCTTGTTGGAATCAGTCGACTTCTCCTTGGCAAGCGCTGCGAAATCCTTGCCCGAATCAAGCTGCTTGATGATGTCCTTGGCTTCATCTTCGCTGGCGACGAGGATGTGTGCGGCCTTGATTTCTTCTTCCTTCGGCAGGGCTGCGACTTCCTTGTCGTAGCGAGCCTTTACTTCGTCATTGGTCACAGCCTCGACCACATGCTTGCGGAAATAGGCGTTGTGCAGCTCACGGTCCTTGATGAAGTCCATGCGCTTCTTGAAATCTTCAGTCTTTTCCAGACCTTCGGCATCGGCGTTCTTCACCAGGAGCTTGACGTCGATTGCGCCGGAAAGGGCTGCGACCTTCTTCTGTTCATCGGGAAGCTGCGCGAGCTGGGGGTCGAGGTTGCTCATGGCGAGGTCGAGTTCGGACTGGTGGATTTCCAGATCGCCGACCTTGGCGACAACCTTGTCTTCCTGTGCAAAAGCCGGAAGCTGGAGGCCGAGCGTGGCCACAATCACCGCAGCCGCAATTTTATTATAGCGCAACATTTTGAACCTTTCGGGGACAATGCCGGCTCCAGACATGGTTTCCGGCTCTGAAAAAACTTCCAAACACCGGATTGTGGCCATTCTGTAACGGGCAGAACCGTTGACATCATTTGCCCCCCCTCTTATCTGTCACGCAACCTCGCGTCCAGATACGTTGAAGGGCGAAGTCCGTCATTTATGCTGAAATCGGCGTGACGGAGAAAAGCGCCCGGCAAAACGGAATTTCAGAAAGGGCCAGTAAGATGGTCAGTCTCGGCGGAATAGCCCGCAAGTTGTTCGGTTCGGCAAATGACCGCCGCGTCCGCTCCTATAAAAGCAAGATCGCAGCCATCAATGCGCTGGAAGAAGCCACCAAGGCGCTCTCCGACGAAGCGCTGGCGGCCAAGACCGCTGAGTTCCGCCAGCAGCTTGCCGACGGCAAGACGCTGGACGACCTGCTGATCCCGGCTTTCGCCGTCGCCCGTGAAGCGTCGCGCCGCGTTCTGCATATGCGCCCCTTCGACGTGCAGCTGACCGGCGGCATGATTCTGCATGGCGGCGCCATCGCCGAAATGAAGACCGGTGAAGGCAAGACGCTGGTGGCGACGCTTGCGGTGTACCTCAACGCGCTCGCCGGCAAGGGCGTGCACGTCGTCACCGTCAACGACTACCTCGCCCAGCGCGACGCCGCCACGATGAGCCGGCTCTATCGCTTCCTCGGCCTGACCACCGGCGTCATCGTTCATGGCCTTGACGACGACCAGCGCCGCGAGGCCTATGCCTGCGACATCACCTACGCAACGAATAACGAACTTGGCTTCGATTACCTGCGCGACAACATGAAATATGACCGCGCCCAGATGGTTCAGCGCGGCCACAACTACGCAATCGTCGACGAAGTCGACTCGATCCTGGTCGATGAGGCGCGCACGCCGCTCATCATTTCCGGGCCGCTGGACGACCGTTCCGATCTCTACAATACCATCGACGCCTTCATTCCGCTCTTGACGCCGGAAGATTACGAAATCGATGAGAAGCAGCGCTCGGCCAACTTCTCCGAAGAAGGCACCGAAAAGCTCGAAAACCTGCTGCGGCAGGCGGGGCTGCTCAAGGGCGAATCGCTTTACGATGTCGAGAACGTCGCGATCGTCCACCACATCAATAATGCGCTGAAGGCCCACAAGCTCTTCACCCGCGACAAGGACTACATCGTCCGCAACGACGAAATCGTCATCATTGACGAATTTACCGGTCGCATGATGCCGGGCCGTCGTTACTCCGAAGGTCAGCACCAGGCTCTCGAAGCCAAGGAAAAGGTACAGATCCAGCCGGAAAACCAGACGCTGTCCTCCGTCACCTTCCAGAATTATTTCCGCATGTATGAAAAGCTGGCCGGCATGACGGGTACGGCAGCGACGGAAGCGGAAGAATTCGGCAACATCTACGGCCTCGATGTCATCGAGGTGCCGACCAACCTGCCGATTCAGCGTATCGACGAAGACGACGAGGTTTATCGCACCGGCGAAGAGAAATTCCAGGCGATCATTACCGAGATCAAGGCAGCGCATGAGCGCGGCCAGCCGGTTCTGGTGGGCACGACGTCGATTGAAAAATCCGAGCTTCTGGCACATCTCCTGCGCCAGTCCGGTTTCTCCGACTTCCAGGTCCTGAACGCCCGTTACCACGAGCAGGAAGCTTATATCGTCTCGCAGGCCGGTGTGCCGGGCGCCGTCACCATCGCCACCAACATGGCGGGCCGCGGTACCGACATCCAGCTTGGCGGCAATGTCGAGATGCGTCTCGAGCGCGAGCTGGAAGGCATGGAGCCGGGTCCGGAGCGCGATGCGAAGGAACAGGCGATTCGCGCCGAAATCAAGGTGCTCAAGGAAAAGGCGCTGGCCGCCGGCGGCCTCTACGTCATCGCCACCGAACGCCATGAAAGCCGCCGTATCGACAACCAGCTGCGTGGCCGTTCCGGCCGTCAGGGAGACCCAGGCCGCTCGAAATTCTACCTGTCGCTTCAGGACGACCTGATGCGCATCTTCGGTTCCGAGCGCATGGACTCGATGCTGCAGAAGCTGGGCCTCAAGGAAGGCGAAGCCATCGTCCATCCGTGGATCAACAAGGCGCTGGAACGCGCCCAGAAGAAGGTCGAAGCCCGCAACTTCGAGACCCGCAAGAACCTTCTGAAATATGACGACGTGCTGAACGATCAGCGCAAGGTGATCTTCGATCAGCGCCTTGAGTTGATGGAAGCCGATAATATCGGCGAAACCGCAGCCGATATGCGTCACGAAGTCATCGAAATGCTCGTCACCAAGCATATTCCCGAAAATGCCTATGCCGAACAGTGGGATATTGCAGGCCTGAAGGCGGGCATCGCCCAGTTCCTCAACCTCGACCTGCCGGTGGAAGAGTGGGCCAAGGAAGAAGGCATCGCCGAGGACGATATTCTCCAGCGCGTCACCGAGGCGGCCGACAAATACGCCGCCGAGCGTGCGGAACGTTTCGGCCCCGAGATCATGACCTATGTGGAACGCTCGGTCATTCTCCAGACGATCGACCATCTGTGGCGCGAGCATATCGTCAACCTCGACCATCTCCGCTCCGTCGTCGGTTTCCGCGGTTATGCGCAACGCGACCCGCTGCAGGAGTACAAGGCGGAAGCCTTCGAACTCTTCCAGGCGCT
Source organism: Agrobacterium sp. CMT1 (assembly GCF_037203725.1). Lineage (NCBI taxonomy): Bacteria > Pseudomonadati > Pseudomonadota > Alphaproteobacteria > Hyphomicrobiales > Rhizobiaceae > Agrobacterium > Agrobacterium sp. CMT1. Next base: position 415,249 of record NZ_JBBCAR010000007.1, on the reverse strand, counting down.
GCTCGCCAATCTGCGCGAAGCCGTGACCGCCCAGCTGATGCGCGTGGAACTGGTTCAGCAGGAGCCGCAGCAGCCGGAACTGCCGGAAATGACTGCCCATCACCTTGACCCGAACACGGGCGAGGATGAAATGGGTCAAGGCTTGCAGGCGGCGCCTGCCGCCTTCGTGCCGGCAGAGGAGCGCGATCCGAACAACCCCGCCACCTGGGGCCGTATCGGCCGCAATGAAATGTGTCCCTGCGGATCCGGCAAGAAATACAAGCACTGCCACGGCGTTTACGAACAGGCCTGAACGCCGCGCATATCCGATGAAGACCATCGCCCGTAACCCAGGTTGCGGGCGATTTTCTTTGCGCAATTCATTGTTGTTGACGGGCATGATCGGTTTCCAATATGGGAGCTGGATCATCCTCCGGAAAATGCTGCCATGGCCCCTCGCGATCTTGCCGCCTATGTTTTTCTCGCACTCGCATGGGGCGCGTCCTTCCTCCTGCTTCTACAGGTTGTGGATGCATTCGGCTGGATCGGCGCAGTGACGTTGCGGTCACTGGTGACCGCCACCACTCTTTTCCTGATCGCGAGAACTGCGCGACGCAAACTGGCGTTTTCGGCAAGCTGGCAAGCCTTTGCCATTGTGGGCGCAACCACCGTTGCCGGCCAGTTAATCGGCCTTTCTTATGGCACGCCGCTTGTCGGGACCGCCATGGCCGCAATATTGGTCGCGACCATCCCGCTTTTTTCCATGCTCATCTCGCAGGTCTGGGGGTTGGAGCGACTGACGAGGCAAGGTGTCGTGGGGCTGGTTTTGGGCTTCGGCGGCATTGTGCTGCTCGTGGGTTTTCCCGCCGTACCCGTCACGACCGGCTTTGTCATCGGCTGCATCGCCTGTGTCGCCGCCTGCATCTGCGCGGCCTTCGGCAGCAATTATGCCAGCCGGTATCTCAAAGGCGTGGGTTCATGGGAAATTACCATCGGCTCATTCATGACCGGTGGCATCATGACACTGCCACTGCTGCTGGCAGTTCCGATTCCCCGCATTCCCGCGCCGATCGACTATCTATACCTGCTCATCCAGGCCATCGTCATGAGCGGCCTCACCTACATAACCTATTTCCGCCTCGTCTCGGTTATCGGCGCGACAAAGGCCATCAGTGTGGAGTTTGCAGTCACCGTTGTGGCGGTGCTTATCGGCGCCCTCGTGCTGGATGAGCCGCTGTCGCTGCCTCAGCTCGTCGGCGCGGGCACCATTATCCTCGGCTGCGCGCTGGTGCTCGATCTGCTACCCAAAAAGAAGGCTCCGCCCACACCGGCCGGCGCATGAAGGGTTTGTTAGCGTTTTCCACCAATAGTCGTGTCGGCTACCGCAGATCACGCGTGATCGCATGTGCGACGCGAGGAGAAAATGCAACCGAGCAGCTCAGATTATGAACATTACTGGGACCCGTTGCGAGCGCTTCTGATGCTGCTCGGCATTCCCTATCATGCCTCACTGCTCCATAGCTACGCCCTGCCCTGGGACATCAAGGATTTTGAGACCAGCACGCTCCTGACCGCGCTTGGTGCCGGGCTCGTCACCTTCCGAATGCCGGCGTTTTTTCTGGTCGCCGGGTATTTTTCCACCATGGTCATCGGCAAAAAAGGCAAAATGCCTTGGCTCAGACAACGTTTCCTCCGCCTCGGCGTGCCCTTCGTCGTGACGCTCGTTCTGCTCGGGCCGCTGCAGCTTTTACTGTTGCGACTGGCCGGTATCGCCAAAGGCGAGATTGCAGCCGAAGGACTGATTGAGAGCCTGCCGGGTCTGCTGCGCCCGAGTGAACAATGGATCATGCATCTGTGGTTCCTGCCCGCTCTCATCGCCTATTCCGTGGTGCTTGCCGCTCTCTTGTATCTTCTGGAACGTCCGCCTTTTGCGCGCGCAGTAGACAGGCTCGACAGGCTGCGGCGGCGACATGCCGGGGTGTTTTTCGCCGCACTCTGCATCCTGCCCATTTTATGGGAGCTGGCGATATATGGTTCCAGCCTGATTGCGGCAGAAACCGAAAGCAGCCTGCTTTCTCTCTATGAGCGCGCTTCCGACCCCTATGGGCGCTACCTGCCCTTCTTCCTTGTCGGAGCCCTGCTCCACCGCGACCGGACCCTCTTTCACCGCTTTCGCCAGACCGGTATTCTCACGGCAATCGTAGCGACGGCCGCCATTGCGGCGGCAGTGACACTCAGGCTGCAAAGCCCGTTTTCGAATTCAGCCCTGCTCGTGCTGGTGTCGGCAATTGCCGCAGTAACGGTGAGCCGCCTGCTGATCGACCTCGCCTGCCGGTATTTCGACCGGCCGAGCCGGTTTGCCAGACGGATGACGGATGCCTCCTTCACTATCTATCTGTTTCACCACCCGCTGATTTACGCTCTGGGTACGCTCTTTATTCTCATCTCGCTGCCGCCCCTCGTTGAATTCACCATCATCGTCGCAGCCACGACCATCACGGCTTACTCTCTGCATCAGGCGATACGCCGCAGCCCGTTGGCTCTGTTCCTCTTTAACGGCATCCGCAAGCCGCGGGAAGCGGGTGACATCAGGACAGGCGCAGCCGCCTCCCAAACGCTTCGTTAAGGATGAAGGGCTTACAATCGGCCTGCCCATTCAACTGGAAATAATGGCGTGTGGATCATGGCTATCCTCAGCACGGCGGAAAAAGCCTTACCCGCAGGCCTGCGCGCGAAGATTTCGCCGCTGGGCGATAAAATCGCCCTCATTGTCTCCGCGAGGGACGAGGTTGCCCGGGCACAGCGCATGGCGCTCGTCGCCTTCGCGGTGCGCATCGTCAGCGCCGGCATCGCCTTCATATCGCAGATCATCCTTGCCCGCCTGATGGGCGAGTTCGAATATGGCCTCTTCGCCTTCGTGTGGGTTTTGGTAATCCTGTTCGGCAATCTTTCCTGTCTCGGCTTCCACACCACCGTCATCCGCTTCCTGCCCGGCTACCGTCTGGAAGATGCCCATGACAAGATCATGGGGCTAACCTCGACGGCCCGCGTATTCGCCATGCTGTCTGCCAGCACGCTGGCGCTTTGCGGTTTCATCTTTCTGTATTTCTTTGGCGAGCGCATCGCCGCCTATTATCTCATTCCTGTCTCGCTGGCGCTTTTCACCCTGCCGATGGTGGCTCTGGGCGATGTGTTGAACGGCACGGCGCGGGCCAATGGCTGGGCCATCTCCGCCCTTAGCCCCACCTATATCGTACGTCCCGTGCTGATCCTCCTGTTCATGCTGGTGGCCATTGCCCTGGGAGCCGAAAAGACTGCGACGACGGCCATGCTGACAGCGCTTTTCGCAACTTATGTCACCACCATTTTTCACTTCGTCTTCCTGAACCGCCGGCTCAACCGACATTTCCGCAGCGTCACCAGAAGGGTTCATTTTCGTCACTGGATCAGGTTTGCCTTTCCGGTCTTTCTGATCGACGGCATCGGTTTTCTGATGACCAATTCCGATGTGGTGATCGTCGGCCTTTATCTGCCGCCGGATCAGGTCGGCATCTATTTCGCCGCGGCGAAAACCATCGTGTTGATGCAGTTCGTGTTTTTCTCCGTCCAGGCGGCGGCCGCACCACGTCTCGCGGCGCTGATTTCGGCCAATGACAGGCCGGGGCTTGCGAGCTTCGCCAGCCAGGCCGCACGTTGGGCCTTCTGGCCGTCTCTCGCCGTTGGCAGCGTGGTGCTTCTGGCCGGGCCATTCCTGCTGTCGCTGTTCGGTCCTGGCTTCGTGGAGGGTTACGAGCTGATGTTCTTCCTGTTTGCGGGGTTCCTGGCAAAAGCGCTCATCGGCCCCGGAGAGACGCTGCTGAATATGGCCGGCAAACAAAAATTGTGCGTGATGCTTTATATTATCATCTTCGGTTGCAACATTGCACTCAACATGGCGCTCATTCCGGTCTATGGTCTGACAGGCGCCGCGGCAGCGGTGGCGATAGCCATGTCCATAGAGGCTGTGCTATTGCATGTTGCCATACGCCGTACACTCGGGATCGTCCTTTTTGCCTTCAACGACCCCCGGGCGAGTCAAAACACTGGTAAGGCGGTGTAACGATAAGCATGTCCAGCGATCCAAAGAATCCGGATTTTCAGGACCCGCGCATCGCGGCGCTCATGGCGTCTGCGGAGCGTGATCGCCCGGTGGCGGACAGCAGCCGGCGTGTGGGCCGGGAAGGCCGTGAATTCTGCATCTATCCGGGGCAGCTCGGTTACGACATGCAGGAGGAACTCGACTTTCTCTCCAACCGCGTCATGGAGGCAAACGTCTTTTTCACCGGCCGGCTTCTTGCTCCGGCCATGCCGCGTATCGACGACAAGACCGTGCGCTTCGCCCTCATTCGCGATGAGAACGGCGCCCGAAGCCGCATGCGGTTTCTGATGCCTTTTACCGTTGAAAAGCCGGGTTTTTCCATCGGTCCTTCCATTATTCGCGTCTGGGCCAATCCTTTCGGGCCGCTCGGGACGCCGCTGGTGGATACCGAAGGGGCGGCCGAGACCCTCGATAACCTTTTCGACGCCCTTTCCGACCGGGATATGCGGCTGCCGAATGTTCTGGTTCTGCCGGATGTGCGGCTGGACGGGCCTTTTGCCCGCATGTTCAGAGCCATCGCGCTCAGCCGCAACCTGCCGGTGACGACGACGGGTCATTATCACCGGCCGATGCTGGAAAGCCTGCTTGATGGCCAGGCTTATCTGCAAAAAGCCCTTGCCCCGCATCATTTGCGGGAAATGCGCCGGCAGTGGCGACAGCTCGAGAGGTTGGGCGCGTTATCCTACACTGTCGCGCGCCAGCCGAAGGATATACGCTACCGCATGGAGGAGTTTCTGGCGCTGGAGGCAAGCGGCTGGAAAGGCCGCAAACGCACCGCGCTGGTCAACGACCGGTATCGCGCGGCCTTCGCCCGCGAGGCGATCACCAACCTGGCCGAAGCCGATGCCGTGCGTATCCACACTATCGATCTCAACGGAAGCGCCATTGCCTCCATGATCGTCTTCATCACCGCCGGCGAGGCCTATACGTGGAAGACCGCCTTCGACGAGAATTACGCGCAATTTTCGCCCGGCAAGCTCCTGGTACAGAAACTGACCGACTGGCATCTGGACGACGCCAATATTCTCCGCAGTGACAGCTGCGCCGTGCCCGATCATCCTGTCATGAGCCGCTTCTGGCAGGAACGGCAGGAAATGGGCACGCTTGTCGTGGGGCTCACCCAGAACAGTGACAGGGACGTTCGACAGGTTTCCACGCAGGTGGACATGTATCGCAACACCCGTAACCTCGCCCGCAGCCTGCGGCAGAAAATCCTGTCCTTTGGTCGCAAGGGCAACTGAGGCCGGAGGACGCCAACGGCATCCTCCGGATTGTTCGGGTCCAGCTTCAGCGCGAGGCCGTCCGGATCATTTTGCACAATTGCGTCAAAGCTGCATCGTATCCGCCACCCAGAATATCGATGCAACGCCGGGCGAGCCTGATCTGCTCGGTGCGCGACATGTCGTTATAAGCCTGAATGGCGTTACGCATGGCGCCAGGCGTTACCGGCCCCGATTTGCCGGGATTGCTCGGATTTCCCGGACTGCCCGGGTTTCCAGGATTGCCCGGATTACCGGGATTGCCCGTGGAACCTGAACCGCCAATGCCGAGACCGACATCAACGCCCAGGCCGCTCGATCCGCCGACATTTGCGCCGACATTGGCATTGACGCCGTTGGAGCCGCCAACGGAGGCGTTCACGCCCGCATTGACCCCGCTGGAACCGCCGACGGATGCGTTGACATCCGCATTGACCCCATTGCTGCCACCAACCGAAGCGTTGACGTCCGCGCCCAATCCGCCGCCGCTTCTGCCGCCGACATCGGCACTGGCGTTGACGCCGCCGCTGCCACCAACGGAAGCATCGACCCCGAGCCCACCGCTGCCATTACCACCCACGCTCGCATTAACCCCATTCTCTCCACCGATCCCTATATCCAGCGCGTGGGCGTTGACCGGCAGGATCAGGCAGGCAGACAATAATAAATTGCGAGAAAAAGCCCTCATAATTTCCTCCCTATGAGTTGGCTACTCCCGCCCCGCGTGGAAACTCCACCCGGCCATTATAAATTCAATTAGCAATTGCGTACATACTAATTTATTAGAACTATCTAAAATTATCATGAAAACGCAACCGAGGATGTATCATTTCGAGACAGCGTGGGCGGTAAAATCCGTCCACGCTGCCCTCTTCAGTTTCCGAACCGTTCGACAAGCGTTGCGAGATCAACATGGCCCCGGCAGCTTCCATTGCCTTTAGCCGGCTCTCCACGTTCCAGGCCACTCGCATAGACAATAGCGGGATCAGCCTCGAGACGCCTGCGCAACGCGGCTAGCTTTGGCCACCGGCCCGGGTCAGCCACATCGTGAATCTCCAGCCAGCGGGCGACACCGACCAGGATTCCATCCGCGAGGCTCGGCCTGTCGCCGATTGCAAAGGGGGTGACGCCAATCATCTCCTCCAGCAGGTCGTGCCGTCTGATCACGGCGTCCGTTCCATACTGCCGAAGAGCCGATTGCAGGGCCGGGTTCGGCGGCTCCATCTCAAGCGCAACCCACAGCGGGGTGAAAGCGCCGGTGAAGCCGGTGTTTATGAACGCCATAAACTGATGCATCAGCTCGGCCTCCCGTGAATGGAGATCGAAACTGATACGCCGCTCGGTGTCGCGTGTTTCCAGCCATGCAGCGATCGCCATCGTCTCGGTCAGTATCTCGCCCCTGTCCGTGATAAGGACGGGCGTTTCGACGCGTCGATTGATACGCTTATAGGGTGCCTGCCGCATTTCACCGAGCATATCCACCCGGCAAAGCCTGTACGGCTTGCCAAGCCACTCAAGCGCCGCGACAAGCCCCATCGAACTTCCCGCCGGGAAGCCATAAAGTAAAATCGGTTCCATTTTTCATACTCTCAGTTTCGAGGGCGCTGCGCAGCGGGTTGAACTTAGCGCCGGGCAGCGCCAAGTAAATTACGAACCTTTTTGTAACCACGAGGCACTGATGAAGGACCTTGTATCCCGTTGCCCCATCGAGGAGGCCATGCAGGTCCTGAGCGGGCGCTGGCCGACGCTCCTGATCTACTACCTGAAGGATGGCACAAAACGCTTCAGCGATCTGCGCAGGGACAACCCGACGATCTCGCATAAGATGCTCGCACTGGAATTGCGCAAACTGGAAGACGCCGGCATCGTTCAACGGACAGAGTTTCAGGGTTATCCGTTGCGCGTCGAATACGACCTGACCCCCGCGGGCAACACGCTTGTACCGCTGATCGACTCTCTCGGCCAATGGTGGGAAACGACGAGCGCCATACCGGAAGCCAGCGGCCTGTCCGTCCTCGCCCTACCTGGTGCTCAGGCACAGCGAAACGCTTAAAATTCCAAGGAATGGCAGCGATGAGCTGTCATTTGAAAGGCGCGAAGTTACACGCTCAAACGCGCAAATTTCCAGCTTTTGGGGTTGCACGCAGGGTCTTGCCCGTGATAGACGCCGTGACATTACCACCGTTGCCCCAATGGCGGAATTGGTAGACGCGCCGCACTCAAAATGCGGTTCCGAAAGGAGTGCTGGTTCGATCCCGGCTTGGGGTACCATTACCTACATATCTCAATTTTCCCTGCTCCAGATGCTTTTTTCATAGCGGCTTCGATGGGTGGCGTAGAGGCTGGTGTCCTCACGAAAGCTTGCTCATCCGCCTCCGTTTCTTACCAGGCTTTCATTTGCCAGTTGCAGAGGACTGGATTAGACGAATCCCGTAACATTCATCGAGATCGGCGACTTAATTTCGCCATCACGCCCGCCTTTTTGAAAGCCCGTTCGGGATATCTGCTTCTTCGCGAAGTTTGGGGAAATTTACATGGCCAATGCGACATCCGCCGATAATAGCCGCACACTCGCCGCTCTCGGCGTCACGGCGGGAATGATCTTTACCGTCGGCTCAGCCCTCGGTTTCCAGCATATTGGCGGTTACACGCCCTGCGCGCTGTGCCTGCTACAGCGCGATCCCTATTATTACGCCATTCCGCTTGGCATCTTGGCCATTGCATCCAGCATTTTCAAATTGCCGGTTCAAATAACACGGCTGCTTCTTGCCCTTATCGGCCTGGCCATGCTGATTGGGGCCGGCCTCGGCGTCTATCATGCGGGTGTGGAATGGGGTTTCTGGGCGGGGCCGATTACCTGCGCCACCGGGGCGCCTTCCATCACGACCAATGCTGGCGACCTGTTGGGTAACCTCAACGCCATCAAGGCGCCTTCCTGCAATGATGCGGCACTTCGTGTCCTCGGCCTGTCGTTCGCCGGATGGAATGTCATCGCAAGTCTGGCACTTGCGGCAGTCGCCTTTTTCGGCGCAAGCCGTAAATCCCGGTAAGCGGAAAACCGCCTTGCAGTCCTGAAAGCTCAGGGCTGCAGCTCGGTATCCCAGTAAAGATAGTCCATCCAGCTTTCATGCAGATAATTGGGCGGAAACAGACGCCCATTATTGTGCAGGTCCTGAACCGTCGGCTGGAAAGGCTTCTGCGCCGGGAACATGCCCGCCTGTTTGGGAAGCTTGCTGCCTTTTTTAAGGTTGCAGGGAGAGCACGCCGCCACGACATTGTGCCAGGTGGTTTCACCGCCATGCGCGCGGGGAATCACATGGTCGAAGGTCAATTCGTCGCGTGTCCCGCAATACTGGCATTCAAACTTGTCCCGTAGGAAGACGTTGAAGCGCGTGAAAGCTGGGTTGCGGGTGGGCTGCACATAGGTCTTGAGGCTGACGACACTCGGCAGCCGCATGGAAAAGCTGGGTGACGACACCGCATGATCATATTCTGCAATGATGTTCACACGGTCTAGAAAGACGGCCTTGATCGCGTCCTGCCAGGACCATAACGACAAGGGATAATAACTCAGCGGCCTATAGTCCGCGTTCAGAACGAGCGCCGGCAGGGCCTGTGGTGAAACTGCAATCGTCAAGGGCTTCTCCTGAGCGATTCGGCATCTGCACTTGTATATTAGGTCCGTTGTTACAGGATTGTGAAGCCTATAAATGCAGCGGAGAAGAGCTTAATTTTTCAGCGGGAAAAAGGCCCTTTTATGTTCCGGTTAGGCAGGCAGAAGCCGATTGATCAGCCGGTCGCACGACGAGACAGCGGCGGGTGATTCCATGCGCGGGAACCGTCAAATCCTTCTCACGACAGCTGCAGCATCAATGATATGATCAGCGATACGGCGAGATGAAAACGGCGCTGCCGGCGACGACCATTCGCGCGCCCCGGAGGAAACGGAATGACGGCGCATCGGCATCTAACAGCAGCAGTTCGGGCGGCCCTTGCGAGCGGCGCATGGATCGTTGCCGCTTGCCTGGCGGGTTCGGCACCTGCCCAGCAATATCAGAATTTCGAGATCGCGCCGGATGGCCGCGGTGGTGCGCAGGGAACGATAGGCGGGCGAAATTTCGAAGTGCCCCGCAGTTACGACAGGCCGCCCGCCGGCCGCGTCTCCCCGAACACGCGGCGCGACCGGAGAACCAGCGTGCCGCAGCAGACATGTATCGTCGACGCCGAAGGCCGAACACGCTGCAACTGATGGCATTCCCGCGAGAAAAATGGGATTTCACTAAAAAGCAATCTATCGACTTAAACGGCCTGCAAGAAAGCATCGCTATGTTCCCGGGGCATAAGGAAAACAACTGTGCAGGGGCAAGAACATGGCGAAGAAAACAACCCGTGTGGCGGCAAGTCTGGCCATTGCCATCGGCGTGGCGGCAGGCGTGGCGACGACGGCACCGGCCGTTCAGCTCGGCGGCCTCGCGAAAAACCCGTCGGCCTCGCGGCCCGGCCAATTCATGACGACAAGCCGTCCCACGATCGCGCCGATCGCCTTTGCCAAATTCTGCGACAATGCCGCCGACCAATGCGTGCGCATTGGTGATCGTGACACGATCGAACTGACCAAACAGAAACGCGTGGAGCTTCAGCGCATCAACTCCGAGATCAACACCGCAATAACCTATGTTGGCGAACTGGAGGGCGAAGACGAATGGAAGCTGAACCCGACAAGCGGTGATTGCGATGACTATGCGGTGAGCAAGCGGCAGCGCCTGCTGCGTGCCGGCTGGCCTTCCGGCGCCCTGCGCATCGCCACCGCGCGCACCCCCAGCGGTGTCGGCCACGCGGTTCTGGTGGTCAGCACCACCCAAGGGGATTTGGTGCTGGACAATCGCACCAATGTCGTCAAACCGTGGAAGTCCGTGGATCTGAAATGGATCAAGATCCAGTCGCACGAAGACCCGCGTGTCTGGCTGAAACTCTAGGTCTGAAGCAGACATAGTCTTTGCAGGCGAAAAAGAGTATCCTGCCGCTCGCCGATCGAGGCACCGCCGCGCAAAAACCGCTTCTGGCGAAGCCTTCCGGCAGGGGCCGGGAGCGAGATTCTGACCGGGCACGACCTGTCTCGGGCGGGTGACGTGGCATCAGCTTCCAACGCTCTTGACCTCGTGTAAGGGAGACAGTATCGGCAGCTATGCCCAAGGTGCTCAACTGGATTCGCGGTCGTAAACAACCAGCCCCCCGCGAGGCGCGGAGACGGCGCAGAGTTGAGCTTGGCGACAGGCTGACATCCTTTCCGATCTATGCCATCGGCGATGTGCACGGCAGTCTCGACCTGCTTTTGCAGGCAGAACAAAAAATCATTGCGGATCTGGCCGGCGACCGCTCTCCCGCCCTTGTCGTGCTGCTCGGCGATTATGTCGATCGCGGACGCGATTCCTGTGGGGTTCTCGAGCATCTGCTGCGGCCGCCGCCTGCGCCACTGCGCCGCATCGCGGTGTGTGGCAATCACGAGCAGCTGTTCAGCGACTTTCTCGAAAACCCGCGCGAAAACATGCATTGGCTGGATTTCGGCGGTCGCCAGACGCTTCTGTCCTATGGTGTGGATATTGATTATTTCATTGAAAAGGGCCGCCTGAGGGTTCAACCCTTCAAGGATGCCCTGCTGGGCGCCATTCCCCAGACTCACCGCCAGCTTTTGGCCAATTTGCCGATCTACGCCCGCATCGGGCCCTATATTTTTGTGCATGCCGGCCTGCGTCCGGGTCTGCCGCTCGAAGCGCAGACCGATGAGGACATGTTGTGGATCAGGGAACCTTTTCTGTCCCAGGGCGCGGGACTGGACCTCCTTGTCATCCACGGCCACACGCCGGTGACGGAACCGGAAACCGGGCCTCAACGGGTAGGCATCGATACCGGTGCTTTTACCACCGGCAGGCTGACGGTCCTGAAGATCGTGGAATCGGGTCTTTCGATTATCGTGTAACCCCGTCGCTGTCACCGCCATACAACATGTCGTTTGAATATCCGTTTATTGTTTTGACGAGAGAGATTTCACTTTATTCCTGAAGAAAATTGCCTTTAAAAAAGATGGATACTTAAAATGACTGCAGCATATTTCCGGGAAAAACCGGCCATAATTTAAACATTCAGGACGCCCCGCCAGTGCCGATACAAACAGGAACACTTTCCCTGATCCCCGATGAAGCTCCGTGGGCGTTTCCCACAGGCCTCGCACGCGAAACCGCAGCAGCAGGTAACCCGCTCGGTCGTCGCTTCAGGTCCAGGGCCAGCCAACTGCAAGAGGCTTCATGCGTTATTCCATTCTCGTTCCGGCCTTCAACTCCGAAAAAACCCTGGCACGCGCACTAGACAGCCTCACCCAACAGAGCTTCGGTGACTGGGAAGCCCTGATCATCGACGACGCTTCCACCGACGGTACGGCGGAGATGGCAGAAGTCCATGCTGCGCGCGACCCGCGCTTCCGGGTCTTGCGCCAGCCGAAAAATGCCGGCCCGGCCGCATCCCGCAACGCGGGCATCGAGCATGCACGGGGAGAATGGATCGCGCTTCTCGATGCCGATGACGCCTACCTGCCCGATCGATTGAAAAGGCTGGCGGAAATATCCGACCGTGTCGGCCTCGATATGATCGCTGACAATCTCCTGCTTTACGACCTCGGGGCCGATACCATCGTCGGCCCGGCCTTTGCGATGGAGAACGCGCTTTCGAAATGGACGATCCGGACCCTCTGCGAAAACGATGGCCCCGGCCGACACAGCCACGCGGGATGGCTGAAGCCTGTTTTTCGCAAGCAATTGCTTACGGAGAATAATCTTCGCTACCACGACACATTTCGAGTCGGTGAGGATTTTCTTCTTTATGCCGAATTGATTCTCACCGGCTGCAGGGCAGCCATTCTTGATGAGGCGCTCTATCTATACACCACGCCCACCGGCGCAGTATCGGGTCAGCGGTCGACATCGCAGACAGTCGTCAATAATGCGCACTTACTCGCCTCGAGTGACATGCTCATCGAGCGGCTCCAGCAGGGGGACGGCGGGCGCAACGCTCTTCTTGAGCGAAAGGCGCGTCTTAATCTGTCGCAACGCCGGGAACCGGTGAAAGCCGAGATGGTAAAGCTCTATAAAAACAGGCAATTGCTGGCTCTTGCCCTAAAAACCATCCGTCACCCGGCCGCATTCCGGGATATTCTGCGCCCGCGACCCGTCTTCCCCGGTCCTGAAAAATTGCGGGCGCTGCCCTTTTCCTGATGAGAGACGACGGCGAAATAGTCTGCAATGCCCCGCTTTAGCGGCGCGACAGAATTTTGCGCAACTCTACGACCGAGGTTTTCGCGACCGCGGGCATGGCCGCGAAAATCAGCGCCGCGTAGATGCAGGCGCCCACCACGACCAGACATGCGAGAGAGATGATCGGAGGCAATCTACCCTCGATGACCTGCTCCAATCCAAATACGGACGCTCCCATGACGATCGATGCACCGAGCGGGATGGCAATGACCCTCATGATTTTCTGGAATTCCACGCCGCCGTAACGCTGGGTATAAAAAACACCCACTGGCCAGACGCCGTACACTTTCGCGACATGCGCCCAGACGACAGGATAAAGACCGAAAGGAGCGGCAAGGAAACTCAGTCCGATACCGGCGAGCAATTGCAGGACCGATATTTTGAGATTGAGTCCTGGCCTTTTGATCGCCGCCAGAACACCCCAGGTGAAGGATTCCACCACGAAGGGTATGGCAATGAGGCAGAGAATTTGCAGCACCGGCACCGCGGGTTTCCAGTTTTCGCCAAACAATACTGGAATGAATATAGGCGCGACCGCTGCCATGCCGGCAAAACAGGGAAATGCGAGAAGGCCCGAAAAGCGGATGAAACCGAGACAGGCCTCTTCCACCGAGCCTTTCTGTGCATGGGCCTGCGAGTAGGTCGCCATGGCCACCGAACCGAAAGGAATAACGGCGAACTGGCTGACAAGATCGATACAGCGCCAGGAAAGCCTGATGTAACCCACGGCAGCCGGCGTCAGGAACATGGCCGCGATCAGTTCCTGAAGTCTGAGGTTCATGGCGAGCAGGAAGCTGGCCGAGAAAATTCTGGACCCGAAACTCCATTGGTCAGCCGCGTAATGCCTGACGAAACGGCGGCGCGGCACCCAGCCTGATGCGAGCCAGTTCATGATCGTCGTTGCGATACTGGCCAGCAGGCGCTGGGCCACCATGGCCCATATGCCCCATCCCTGGAGGGCAAGAACTATGGCAATGGCCCCGGCGAGCATGTTGGAAAAAATCGCCCGCATTGCCAGCTTTCGAAACGCGAACGCCCGCTGCAGCCGGGCCTCATGGATACTGCCGGCACCCATGATCAGGAGCACCGCAGAAAGCGCCATCAACACGGGGCCGAGTTCCGCGAGCCCGAACAGGCCGGCGAGGAACGGTGCCGCCACGGACAGCGCAACGCATAAGGCAGCGCCCCAGCCAAGGGAGAACCAAAAGGCTGTATCCGCATAGTCTTCTTCAAGTTGAGGCCGCTGCACCACCGCCTCCGGCAATCCGCCGCGCGCGATGACGAGAATGATATCGACAAAAACCGTGGCGATGGCGACGAGGCCAAACTCATCCGGCGTCAGCAGACGCGCGAGGATAAGAAAAACTGCAAATGAGAGGAAGACATTGCCGTAACCGCCGACGGCGCTCCACAGGGCGCTCGTGACCGACCGCCTCTCAAGGCCGGGGGTATCGTCCTTCGTTTTCAACATGGCCGGCTCCAGTGCGGCCTGTTCAAGCCTTCACCCACGGCATCGGGAGCAGGCTCGCGCCGTCGGCGGCCCGTCATGCCGCCGCGGCCCTGCTTTTTGCCAGGACGTCCTCATAGAGTTTCACATAATTCTCGCCTACCCGACGCGAAGTGGATTCCTCGACAATATTTCCGAAGTCGGCTTCCGTCGGCAATTGCTCGCGTGACAGTGTCAGCACCCGACGGATACGGGCAGCCAGATCGGCAGCATTGCCGGGTTCGAACAGCCAGTCATGATTGGTCTCGCCGATCAGTTCCGGAATGCCGCCGGAGGCGGCGCCGATGACCGGCACGCCCATCGCATAGGCCTCATAGATCGTGCGTGGTGAGGGTTCTGCCCAGAACGAGGGAACGATGAGAACATCGATCTGTTCGAAAAACTCCTTCGGTTTCGCCCAGCCGATGAATTCGATCGGCAGATCGCCGGCCTGCGCCTTGAAGCGCTCGATGGAATCGTCCATCGCGTGGCCCGCCACCAGACAGCGCCAGTTGCCATGACCGATTTCCCTGAAAGCATCGACCATGTTGCCGACGCCTTTCTCCGTATTGATGCGGCCTATGTAACCGAAGGTCATGGGCTGGCCGCTGCGGTCGATCTGCCGTCGCGCCACGGGGTCGCCTTCCGGGACCGTGCAGGAATAAAATATGACGCGCCGCAGGCTTTCCGGAATATGGTGGAAAAGCGCGTGATTGACATGCGTCCTGAGGATTTCCGTACCGACGCTCGCGACCGCGCCGATATAACGCTGTGTGAATTTCTTTGTGAAATTCACAACCTGACAGCCCAGATGAATATGGTCGCAGGGTTTGCCACCCTTGAACATGGCGGCGTTGCCGCATAGCAGGTCATATTCGCAAATCGTATGCACGATCGGAATGCGGCGCTTATGCGCCGCCCGCCACACCAGCGTCGTAACATCGAGCAACGAATGCGTGTTGAGGACATCGGGCCTGAAATCGTCAAGAACCGCCTCGAACTGCTTCTCGACGTTGAAATTCCATTGTTGCCTGATCTTCTGCATACGCCTTTGCTGCGGCGTATATTGCGGCCAGTCTTCCAGCCAGAAATCATTGTTGTGGAACATGCGGTAGACGCTGACGCCATTGCGCACCGACTTCGCCTCGGCCTGGCGCTCTATGCAGGCGGCACCCACCGTATGCCCCATGGCAACGAGTTCCTCTGCCAGATGCTCGACCGAGCGTTCGCATCCACCGACGATATGCGGCGGGTAAAGACTGCTGAGATGGAGGATTCGCATGGGGCTACGCTCAATATCCTTTAAAATTTATATTTCCGCACCGGCACCGCTGAACCGACCAAAAGGAACGGTCGTGAAAGGGCGGCGACCAGGCCGAAGGAAGTAACAATTTAAAAATCAACATCAGAATATCGGGCTTAAAGAGCACCGAAAACACCGCCGTTTCAAGTGATTTTTTGCGGCGCCGCGGAATTCATGCCGTATTGCAAAAAAGAATCTCCGTTGCTAATTATATTCGAATATAAAACCTAACGATATGCAGCCCCGCCGCTGCACCATTGATCTTATTATTTTTATTTTAAAAAATTTGGATTCCCATGTCTTCTCAAAGTAGCGGAAAGCTTCCGAGAAACTACAATCTCGACATGTTGCGCGGTCTTGCCGCAGTTTGCGTTGCTTATTCTCATTTGGCCCTGAAGATGCACAATCGCGGCGATACTGATGGAGTGACCCGGGCCCTTTTCGATGTCACCAAGGTTTTTCTCGATGTCGGCAAATTCGGCGTGATCGTGCTGTTCGCGCTCGGCGGTTACTTCATTCTCTCATCGCTGCAAAATGCCGCCATGCGGTATCGGAAACCGCTTACCGCCTTTGTCCTGCATCGGTTTTTCCATCTTTATCCCGCCTACTGGCTGTCACTTTTTTTCGGCGTGCTGATGCCCTGGGATGACCCGGGCAGATATTCCCGGCCCATGTCGTCGCCATCAACGCCACGATGCTGCAGGGCTTTTTCATGACGGAAAATGTCATGGGGCTCTACTGGACCCTGCAGATCAATCTGACTTTTTACGCGCTGTGCGTGCTGCTGTTCCTGATGGGACGAGCAGCCGATTTGCGGGTGGTGACGGCTGCAACAGTTGCGCTTTTTGGTTTTGCGGCAATTCTCTCCCTCGTAAGATACAAGCTCGGCATCAAGATGCCGGTTGCCCTGCCGCTGATGGTGGGTGTGTGCTTTCTGGCATCGCTGTGGAAGGCGTCAGATGCCGGGCGCAACCGTGACAGTCGATATTGTGCCTGGATTGCGGTCGGCACTTTCTACGCAATGCTTCTCCCCATCTGCCTCCTGGCCTATTCGCATGACTACGGCTTCGAGGAGACCTGGTATCGCTACGCCATCAGCTACGGCACAGGCATGACGGTTTTCCTTGCGGTTTCGGCGATGAAGAGGCCTGTCCTCAATCGGCTGGCGCCCCTCGGCGGTGCAAGCTACGCCATTTTTCTGTGTCATCCGTCCGTCTATGCGGCTCTCGACAGGATCGGGTTTACGCCAGCCAATACATCGCTGTCCCCATCCATCGTTATGGCTATTTCTGTCCTCTTGGCCATCACATGCGGCCTGGCCGCCAATCGTTTTGTTTTAGCACCCGTGCTCGCCTGGGGAGAGAATGTCGTCAATTCGGCATCCCGCAGACATTTAAGTGCAACCTTGGCCCGTTGAATTGAGATAGGAACATAGTCAGCACGAATAACGGCAGGAGATGTTGATGAAAGAAAACAGGCCTGTCGGTGCTCGCTCCATGACGCGACGCACATTGCTGTCTGCAGCCTCTTTCGCCTTCGCCGCAGCCGGTGGTCTGCGTGCCGCACCGGCGCAGGTCAAAACCGATCTTTCTGCCAATACCGAGGCATTTCTGGACAGTGTTGGAGTGTGCGGCCATTTCACCCGCACACGTGGTGTCTATCCGGAACAATTCGACCGCATCCTTCCGGAACTCAAGGCTCTCGGAGTGCGGCATTTACGCGACGAAGGCATCATCTTTCCCGAAGACCGCCGGGAAAGCGCCTCCTTTAAGCGGCTGCGCCAGATCGTTGCGTCAGGCCTGCGCCTCACCGTCATCTGTTTTGACGATCTCAACCCCTATCTGAGCACGCCATTGGACAGGCTCGTGGATTTCTACGACTGGTGCGATGGCGGCATCGAGGTTTTCGAAGGCAGCAACGAACCCGTGCTTACGTCCGATCCGCAAAATGCGCCGCGCCTTTCGGCGCAACATCAGACGGCATTGCACGACGCGATCCGCGCAAACCCCGCGCTCCGGGATCTTCCCCTTGCCGCGCCAAGCTATGTCCTCAGCAACCGGGCGCTGGCGTTTGATCTCGCGAAGGTTTGCCAATATGGCAATATTCATCCCTATGCGGGGATGGAACACCCAGAAACGAGCGGGCCGGGCGCCCTCTCTAAGTCTCTTGCCGCTTCCGCGCACATAGCAGCAGGCAGGCCGACGCTCGCCACCGAAATCGGCTACCATAGCGCCCTGAAGACCCAGAGCTTTCATTTTCCTGTCACCGAAGGAATAAGGGCGCGCTACATGCCGCGCACGCTCCTGTGGTGCTTCATCAATGGTATCCGCCGGACATATATCTATGAAATGGTGTCAAGCTTCGCCCGGGATGACACCAATCCCGAGT
The DNA here is from genome assembly GCF_037203725.1 of Agrobacterium sp. CMT1. Lineage (NCBI taxonomy): Bacteria > Pseudomonadati > Pseudomonadota > Alphaproteobacteria > Hyphomicrobiales > Rhizobiaceae > Agrobacterium > Agrobacterium sp. CMT1. The sequence continues at coordinate 397,392 of NZ_JBBCAR010000007.1, read as the reverse complement.
CCTCCTTCGGCCTGCTGCGCCACGATCTGAGCCGCACCGCCGCCTATGAGGCGGTGCGCGCCCTGCTCTCGCTCCTGACGGCAAGACGCCAGACCGCGCCCACGCAATGCCAGCTCGAATTCGTCGAAAGCGCCTCCGAAAGTGTTTCCCTGAGACTGTCGCGACCGGATGGCGCGCTGCTTGTGCCGGTGTGGCTTGCAATATCGGGCTGGCAATGGCCGGCGCAGATCGAAAACCCGCCAGCCGAACGTGCAGCAAGCTTTATCGTTACCGGTCCACACAGCCAGGTGATTGCCCACCGGTTTCAGGACGACGGCTCCGTTATCCAGCGCATTATTCCGCAGGAAGGCGGGCAATATCGGCTTGCCGTCAGCGACCAGTTGACGGTGCTGGAAGTTTTTTGAACGAAAATGTTGTAGCGTCGGATTTTGTGCATTGCATGAAACTGCTATTTGGCATGATAGTAGCTCCATATTTTTTACTCTTATGAGCGTCATAATTTTTTATAAATTTGTAGAAAGATGAGAACACAAATATCTCAAACCTCTTTTGTAGGCGGATCAAGACGCCTTGATACCCTTCAGTTGATGCGCGCGGTGGCGGCCACGATGGTCGTTGCGCTGCATGCCCATGCCAACTGGAAATTTTCTCTTTTTCCGCTGCCAACGGAGAAGTTGGGCGCCGGCGTCGACTTGTTTTTCGTCATATCCGGTTTTGTAATCGTCTATGCTTCCCAGTCCAATTTCACGAAATCAGGGGGCAGATCGGCCTTTCTGCTCCGTAGACTTATACGCATTGTCCCCCTTTACTGGTTCGCTCTTACCTTGCGCCTTGTAGCACTGGGAGCAGCGGCCATTCTCGGTATTAAGTCCTTCCCGTCACTCGAGTCTATCCTCACGTCTTATTTCTTCATTCCCTATGACAGCATGGGATATGGCGATAGGTATCCGTTCCCAATACTCGATCTTGGGTGGACACTGAACTACGAGATGTTTTTTTACGCAATATTCGCACTGTTCATCGTTCTACCAATGGAACGTGCCGTCTTATATGTGGCGGCGGCCTTGGTCAGTGGCGTCCTAGTGGGCTTGTTCTTCAATGTGGCGTTGCCGTTCAGCTTTTGGCTTCAACCCATCGTTCTCGAATTTGTTGGCGGGATGTTCCTGGCCGTCGCCTACCTTAGAGGGGTCAGCCTCAACCCGGTAATCGGCGCTGCGGTCGGCCTTTGCGGGCTGGCCGTCTGGAGCCTCATAGATCTGCGCATTTTCGAATCCTATGGTAACCCTGGTTTCTATTCCTTTCCTCGCCTTTCCGTTCTCGGCGGCGGTGCCTTTCTTTTGATGGCTGCAGCCACGTTGACACGAGAGATCGGTCTGCCTCGTTTCGCGCGGCCCATTTCGGCGCTCGGAGACTCCTCTTATGCGCTTTATTTGCTTCACCCGTTTATTTTTCTAGTTTTAAAGGGGATTCTCAACGTCGTGGAGATTCAACAGCAATGGAGTAGCGCCATCTATATTTCCGTTATCGGAATAACGGTCACCACCGCACACCTCTTTCACCTCTTCGTAGAGAAGCCTACAACAGAATGGCTCAGAAGCCAGTTTAAAACGCGGCGGGCAAAAACGGTCACGTCTTGATGGTGAACGTGGGAGTCGGTGAAGGCAGCCGTTAATTGTATTCAGAGTTACTGCGCCCATAGTATTTTAGCACTTGATCCGCCGCCTAGCCTATGCGATCTAAGAAGAACATTTTAAGTGCTGAATAACCATATCGGCATTGCGCGTAATTAAAGTCGTATTTTAAAAATTTGGAGAGTTGTGATGTCTCGCCTTCTTAATGGCTCGGCGCTCACCGGTGCGATATTGATTATCGGCACGGTTATAGTTTCCGCCTCAGCCCACGCACAGAATGTCGAACCTGCGCCAGGCGCGCCGCAGCAGCAGGCCGCGCCCGCCCAGAGCGTGGCGACAGGCGCACCGGTCAAATCCCCCGATGAAAGCACCGCCGCCTTTCTGGGGCGGGTGAACACGACCAGTCCGGACATGGTTCCCCTTGCCGCCGCTGAAGCGTTCAAGCAGTCTCCGACGTCGCCAACGGTCAGGGACCTGATCGCCGTCGCTTCCAGCACCGATGCCGCCACGGCCGAGCTGGCGGCGAAGGTGATGGGCGGATTTCCGATCATCGCCGTCTCCACCAGTGCCGCGCAGTTTTCCGAGCAGATTTCCGCACTTGTACTGAGCGACTCCAGCCAGTTGCCCGCCGTCGTCGCATTGGCACAGAAGGTCGGCAACAAGGATTTCTCGGAAGTGGTGGGCGAAGGTCTGGCGCTTGCCTATTCCGCGGCGATGCAGAACAACAACACGATCCTTGCGGCCGCCATTCAGCTGCAGACGAAGGGCGCCGGCGTGCCTTCCGATCTGCTGATCGCCTTCAGCGAAAACATTGAAGGAACCGCGGCCGGCCCGGCTGCGGCAGCAGCACCCGCGGCCGCAGCAGCCGCCTCGCCGATCGGCGGCGCGGGCTCCACGCCTGCGAGCGGCAACAGCGTCGGTGGTTCGGCGGGCGGCCAGACCGGGGCGGGTACCGCTCAGTCCGGTGGAACAGGCGCGCCTGCCGGCCGTGGCAGATCGCTTTCCACCGGCAGCACCAGTACGCCGGTCAGCACCAGCCCCGTTTAACAAAGCCCGGCCTTGCCAATCCCTACGGGAGCGGCGATCGCCCGAAACGTGATGCAACCGGGACTTTGGCAGGCCCTGTGCCTGCCTAAAAAAGCGAGGCTGACAGTTGTTGCAAAGGCACGATCCACTGACGATGGCCGATTTCGATAAAAACGGCTTTACGGCTGACTTTATCGATATAGATGCCGCACTTGCGACGGTTCGCCGTCAGTGGCGCATCGTGCTGGCGGCCGTCGCCGTTGCCGGGGCAATCGGCCTTGCTTTCGCAGCCACAGCCGTTCCGATCTATTCGGCTACTGCAACCCTTTTGATAGACCGCAACAACAGCCAGGTTGTCGAACAGCTTTCGACGATCGGGGGCGTGATCGAGGACGAGGCGTCCATTCTCAGCCAGGTCGAGGTGCTGCAATCGGAAACCATCGGCCTCGCCGTGGTCGACAGCCTCAACCTGACGGAAAACCAGGAATTCAGGGCGACACGCGCCTCGTTCCTAAGCTCCGTGCTGGGCACCATCCGCTCACTTGTCAACGTATCGCGATGGTTCGCGCCGGCGACAAAAGAGGCGGTAGTGGATGACGGAACCCTGAAAAGGGGTCTTTCGGACCGGTTGCTGCAGGGTCTCAGCGTCAAGCGTATCGGCCGGACCTATGCGCTGGAACTCACCTATAATTCGACGTCGCCGGTCCTTGCAGCGCAGATCGTCAACGCGGTCGCCGCAGCCTATCTGGTGGACAAGCTGAATTCCAAATATGAGGCAACGAGGCGGGCGAGCGACTGGCTGTCCGATCGCATTGCCGAACTGCGCCAGAGGGCGCTCGACACCGACCTCGCCGTCCAGAAATTCCGTGCTGAGCATAACCTGATCTCGACCGGCAATAACGGGCTGCTTTCCGACCAGCAGCTGGCGGAGTCGAACAGCGCGCTTATCCTGGCGCAATCGGAAACCGCCAGGGCGCGGGCAAGAGTGCAACGCATCGAACACATCCTCGCTACCGACGATGTCGATGCGGTCGTGACGGATATTCTCGACAGTTCGGTCGCAAACGACCTGCGGAAGAAATATCTCGAATCCTCGAAGGTCGAAGCCGAGATCACCGGTCGGCTGGGCGCCAACCATGTGCAGGCGGTGCGTCTGCGCAACGAGATGCAGGAATATCGCAGGCTGATGTTCCAGGAAATCAGCCGTATCGCGCAAAGTTATAAGAGCGATCTGGAAGTTTCCGAAGCAAGGGAGAAATCCCTGGCCGAAACCGTCGCCAAGGCCACCAATATCAGCAACTCCGCCGGCGAGACGCAGGTTCAGCTTCGCGAATTGCAGCGCGAGGCGGAAACCTACAAGAACATGTATCAGACATTCCTGCAGCGTTATCAGGAGGCCATGCAGCAGCAGTCCTTCCCGGTGACGGAAGCGCGCGTGATCTCCAAGGCCGTACCGCCGAGAACGCCGAGCAAGCCGAACAAGGCGCTCATTCTGGCGCTGTTCATGATCATGGGTGCGGCCGCGGGCGGCGGCGTCGCCATGTTCCGCGAATTCCGCGATCGCTTTTTTCGCACGGGGGAGCAGGTCCGCGACGTGCTTGGCCTGGAATTTCTGGGCAATACACCGCTTGTGCCGAACAAGCTGGCCGCAGACACGGAACCGAGAGGGCAAGATGGCGGCCCAACCGTCACGCGCCCCTCCGGCGTTGCCCGTTATGCCGTAGACCACCCGCTCTCCTCCTTCGCCGAAACACTGCGCAGCACGCGGCTGGCGATCGATCTCGGCATAGCGGCAAAAAACGGCGCCAGGGTCGTCGGCGTCGTCTCCGCCCTGCCGAGTGAGGGAAAATCGACAATTTCCATCAATCTCGCGCAGCTTCTGGCCGCACAGGGCGCAAGGGTGCTGCTGCTCGATGCGGATATTCGCAACCCGGGCGCCACCCGCGCCCTTGCCCGCCACGCGACAGCAGGCCTGCTTGAAGTGCTGCTGGAAGGTCGCTCTATCCGCGATGCGCTTGTGCATGATGAAAAGACTCGGCTTGCTTTCCTGCCCACGGTCGTCAAGCAGCGTGTCCCGCACTCCTCGGAACTCCTGACTTCCGCGCAGATGCACCGCCTGCTGGCCGAGGCAAGCGGGGCCTTCGATTACATCATCGTCGACCTGCCGCCACTTGGCCCCGTTGTTGATGCGCGGGCGATGGCCGGCCGGATCGACGGCTTCGTTTTCGTCACGGAATGGGGCAAAACCGCACGGCGGGCGGTTCGCAACACCATCGAAAACGAAGTTCAAATCCGCAAGAAATGTCTGGGCGTCATTCTCAACAAGGTCGACACGGAGAAGCTCAAGCTTTACCGGGCTTACGGTTCAAGCGAATATTATCATTCCCGCTACACGCGATATTATCATGACTAGGACCGCTGGCGTGCCGAGCCTGCGCAGGGTCCTGACGGTCACGCCGGTATTGATCGTTTCGCTATTTGTGTTGTTGCTCGCGGCCCAGGCTTTTTCCGAAACACGACGATTTTCCGATATCATCGCTTTGGCGCGCATTGCCGACGAGGACAATGGTCTCTCTCCCGATCTGCTGACGAAAACCGTCGAGGGTCTGCAGCCCGTCATTGCCGAAAAAATCTGCCGTTCGGATATCATCAAGGCCGGGATGCGGCTCGTGCTTGCCGATATCGACGCCCATGCCGGGGATGCATCGCCAGAAACGGATGCCATGCGCCTCGGTTTTGCCGAAACCTATATGCGCCACGCCCTGTCGTGTCTTCCCGCCAATGGCGATGTGTGGCTGCGCCTCGCCATGGTTCGCTCGTTGCGCAACGCCTCTGCCATGGAAATCGCCGTGCTGACGAATTTCTCCCAGCTTTATGGCCCCGCCGATGCCAATCTGATCCGCGGGCGCTTTGTCATCTGGCAACAATTTGCCAAAGGCGCCCTACCGCAGGCTGAGGCGGCCCGTGAAGCCGACACCGCGATCGTCTGCGGCAGGCAGGGCGAAATATTGCGATGGTCGTTGCGGCATGTCTGCTCCCAGGAGCTTCAGACCGGCATGCAAAGCGCCAAACCACGGCCCTGAGATACACGGAAGCGCCAAGTCCTTTCTTTAGTTCATCGTCACCACAACAAGCAGATCTCAAAAGCCGAACATCATGCAGATCCTCGACGCTCCACCGGAATTGCTGTCATCCTCGCCGCCCCGGCCGGCATTTGTTCTGCATCGCGCCCAGGCAATCGTCACGATCGCTTTCTGGACCATATTCCTGCTTGCCTTGCTCAATCGCGGCGCAACCGACATCGAAAGCCGGATCGTCATCACATTCGCCGCCTATCTGCTGCTCCTTGCCGCCCTGCCTCTCTTCGGCCCGCCCCAGCCCGCCATAGGGAAGGCCCTGGCAGCGGCCTGTCTTCTGCTCGGCGTACTGATGCTTCAGGTCTTGCTTCAGACATCCGCCAGGCACGGCATATTGCCGCCCAACCCCGCCTGGTCCGCCGCCGCGATGTTTACGCAGGTGGCGCCCGCGGCCACGATCTCGCTCACGCCGGCAGATGACTGGCTGGGCCTGCTGAGCGCCGCCTTGCCCTTTGGCGCCTTCATGACCGGGCTCGTGATCTTTAATACGGACGAGCGTGCAGCAAAAGCACTGCGATGGTTCGCAATCGCCGGCGGCTGGCTGTCGCTGGGCGCGATCCTGCAATTTCTCCTGTTTCCCGATATGCTCGGCCTTATTCAAAAGCGTTTTTATCTCAGCAGCCTGACGGGGCTCTTCGTCAACCGCAATACGGCAGCGACTTTCTTCGGGCTTATCCTGCTCACGCTTGTGGTGCTGCTGAATAACAAGCTGGCGGCTCCGGATTGGGGAAGGGTGAGAGCGCTTGTGGCAAACCGCCTGACGGTGCCGGGCGATCAAAAACGCCTCATCCGCCACGCCGCCTTCATCGGCCTTCTGACCGGGTTCTGTTTCATCGCCCTGATGCTGACGGGATCACGCGCGGGCATCATGTCCAGTTTCGCGGCGCTGCTTTTGCTCATCCTTCTCATCGTTTTCAACTCTCCCGGGCCCGGCCGGAATGTCGCGCCCTCACGGCGCAGAAGACGCGGCTCCAGACGACGCGCAGCAATCCTGCTCGCCATCGCCATCGGCCTCTTCGCCCTTTTTGCAAATCGTGTAGCGCTGCGTATGGAAACACGCCTCGAAGACGACATGCGCTTCTGCTATATGCCCGGTATTGCACGCGCGATAACGGATAACTGGCCCCTGGGCGCGGGACTGGCCAGCTTTTCAGAAACCTACGCTCCCTATCATTCCGCGCAATGCGGCGTCGATGCCGTCGTCACCCATGCCCATAATGTGTATGCCGAGGGCTTGCTGACGCTCGGAGCCGCTTTCCCGTTTTATGCGGCATTTTTCCTGTTCGGCCAGTTGCTTATTTTCATTCGCGGGGCCCGCAGGCGCAAAACTTATCGTTATGCCTCGCATCTCGGCCTCGCCGGGCTGCTGCTGGTGGCGCTGCACTCGTCCCTCGATTTTTCACTGCAAGTGCCGGGCTTCGCCATGGCTTACGCCGTTTTCCTCGCACCCATCGTCACCCTTTGCCTGCACCCACCAGGAGCAGATCGGCGCAGACAAACTTCGGCCAATGCCGCTTCCTCCGTCTCGGCCGCCGGCACAGGAATTTAAACATGCGTATCTTGCAGGTGACATCACTGTTTTCTCCCGACCGTGTGGGAGGCGCGGAGATATTCGTCGAAGACCTTGCCCGGGGTTTGGCAGGGAAAGGACATACAGTCGCGGTTGCCGCCATTTCCCGGGAGCGCAAGACCGCAGAATTGCGAGACGGTTTCGCCATTCATCGGCTTGGACATACGACGCCCTTTTTCATTGGGGATTGGGAGAGTCAAGCAGAATGGAAACGCAAATATTACAAGGTCGCCGTCCAGATCGATCCCCGGCTGGTGCAGCGGCTGGCGCGCGTCATTGAGGATTTTCGCCCGGATGTGGTCAATACCCATTCCCTCTCGGAACTGACGCCGCTGATCTGGCCGATGATTGGCAGACGCGGTATTCCGCTTGTGCACTCCCTGCATGATTTCACCAGCATGTGCACCAATGGCTCCCTGTTTCACGAAGGGCATATCTGCGATGGCAGGAGCAAAAAATGCCGGGCCTTCTCCTGTCTGCACCGGCGCTGCCAAGGCGCGGTGGATGCTGTCACAGGCGTTGGCAGCGACATTCTGAAACGCCATCTGGAGGCCGGTTTTTTCACGCACGTTCCTGAAAATCGCCGCGCGATAATCTGGAACGCCATCGCGCAACCAGAATCGTTGAATCCTCGCAAAGCCCGTGTTGCAGGAGAACCGCTGGTTTTCGGTTATCTCGGACGTATCGAAGAACCCAAGGGCGCCGATCTCCTTATCGGGGCCATGCGGCTCCTGCCCCCGCAAGGTTGGCGAATGACCATGGCCGGTCGAGCGCCCGGCGGCATCGAAACCTATAAGCGAAAGGCATCAGGCCTGCCCGTCGACTTTCCCGGATATGTCGAGGCCGACAGTTTTTTTGCTGGCATAGATTGCCTCGTCGTGCCGCCTTTGTGGCCGGAGGCTTTCGGCAGAACGGTAGCGGAGGCCATCTTGCGCGGCGTCCCTGTCATAGGAGCCAATCTAGCCGGAGTTGCCGAACAGATTGGCCGCGACAGGCCGGACCGCCTTTTTGCGCCAGGTAATGCCAACGAACTTGCCGCCCGTATGATCGAGGCCATGAAAAATCCTGCCGTTCTCACAGAGTTGGCGCAAACCAGAGAGCGGATTTCTCAAGGCGTCGCGCCGGAACGGGTGATTTCCGCGTATGAAAAACTTTATGCTGATCTGCGGCGGCCGATCACGGCATAGTCAGGCCGTCTCGTGGAAAAGCTGCGCATATGTCTCCGCCGCCTTTTCCCAGGAATAAAGGCTGCGGTTTTCGTAACCCGCCTGGCGCAGCGTCTCCGCAAGCGCCGGCTCGCGAAAGAGCCGCTCCAGAGTTGCGACGAGACTATCGGTGTCCGAGGGATCGAAGGTCAGCGCGCCCATACCGGCAATTTCTGGTGTCGCAGAACGATTGGAGCAGACGACCGGGCATCCCAGTTGCTGCGCCTCCAGCACCGGCAGGCAGAAGCCCTCATAAGTGGAAGGCACGCAAAGGCAGGCTGCATGACGATAAAGTTCCGCCAGTTCCCGGTCATCTATGCCTGAAAGCCGGATAAGCCGGGCCTTCAATCCCGGATCGTCAAGCGTGTTGGCGATTTCTTCCGCCTCGTCGCGGCCCACATGGACAATACGCAGGTCCGGCATCGTCGGGGCCAATCGCGCAAAAGCCTTACTCAGAATAGCAAAATTCTTGTTCGAGGTCGCGTTTCCAACCGCCAGTATGTAACGCCCCGCGATCGGCGGCGGCGCAGCCGTGGCCCCTGCATCCAGCTTCAACGTGCTGTCGGAATGAATGGTCACGCTCTTGCGGGCAGCGCCGGGATAAAAACGCGCAAGATCCATTCGCGTCGCGTCGGATACACACGCGATCCGGTGCGAACCGGCCAGCATGAGGCGAAAAATGAAATCGGTGGTCAAGGCCGCCCGCCAGCCAATCTGTTCAGGTATGGTCTTGAAATAGAGATCGTGAACAAGGGTGATCCGACGCCTGCCGCCCAGCGGGCTGCCAAAAGGATCGGCATTAAAAAGCACGTCAATGCCTTCCCGGCGGCAAAGCACCGGCAGCGTCATGGCCTGCCGCAGCACGTCAAGCACCATGACGTGCGGCCGAGCCGTCTCTATCAGCCGCAGGCGGCTGTCGCGCAATTTCGCGGGCAATTGCGCCCGCGTCCAGGGCGAGCGCAGGATATAATCATCATCAGTCTGCTCCAGAAGCCGCTCCAGCAGGCTGAAGGTTACGCGGGCAACGCCGGAAGCTTTCCCGCCATACTGGCTCGGCATGTTCACGAGAATGCGCATTCCAACCTTCCACCCGTTTGGGATTGCCGCCTGTGAGCGGTCGCAGACCGCAGCGTCACGCTACTTCAGACAAAAGCGCGGAGATCGTCCTGCAGGTTTCCTCGAGCGAAAAACGCCGCATCACATCTTCCCGCCCCTTCTTCCCCAGTTTTTCAGCCAACGTCGGGTCCGTCAGGATGCGGCCCAGCGCCGCGGCCAGTGCCGGCGCATCCGCAGGCGGCACAAGCAGGCCGGTTTCACCATCACGGATGATCTCGGTGACCCCACCGCCGCGGGTGGCGACAACCGGTCGTCCGCACATCATGGCCTCCACCACCACACGACCAAACGGTTCGGCAACAACTGAGGTATGGGCAACCGCGTCCATCGCCGCCATCAACTCCGTTACATCCGGGCGAAAACCGAGAAATCGGACACGGGAATCAAGACCGAGACTGGATGCCAGCGTGCGGATGCGGCCTTCGTAAGCCTCCTGCCCAAAAAGCGCGCTGCCGACGATCACGGCCTGGACCCCCTCCATTGCAGCAATCGCCTCAAGGAAAACATGCTGCCCCTTCCATTCGCTCAACCGGCCGAACAATCCGATCAGTGGCTGTGGGCCAAGGCCGAGCTCCCTGCGCAATTGCTGAGCCCTTGCGGGGTCATAAACCGACGCTTTGGCTGGGTCGAAACCGTTATAGACGATGCGGACCTTTTCCTCCTCGCCTCCCGCCTTCACAAAAGCCCTGCCCGTCTCTTGCGAATTGACGGCAACCAGCCTGGCGAAAAGACGCGAGAATGTCAGCGAAGCGCGGCGGTTTGCGGCGCTGAAGGCGGGGTCGGTGACGATATCATGCAGGATCCAGATCAACGGCCGACGACTAAGCTTGGCCGCCAACGCGCAGACAAAAAGCGCCTTTTGCGAATTGGCGCAGATCACGTCATGGTTTTTTGCCTGACGGCTGAGCTGCCAGGCAACGGCCAAAACATCGACGGCCCCTCGCAGCATCGCACCGAACGACGAATCCCGCCGGATAGACAGCATTTTTTCTCCCGCAGACAGCAGAAGAGGCGGCCTGCCGAATTCCGCCAGATCGTCTGCTGCCCCACCGCCACTGAGGAAGCAGGCTCGCCAGGAGCGCGGCCCGGCCTTGACGATATCCGCCAGAAAAAGTTCGGCACCGCCCTTTTCCCCCGTGTGGCTGACGAAAAGCGCCGATGTCATGCCTTGAGCTCCACGGCATGCAGACACCAGGGATAGCACCACTCCGTCTTGCGGGCATCACCGAGGTCGGGGTCAGAACGACCGCCCCCTCCGTCAATGGCGGCGGGATATTTGGCGGAGACAGTAATTGAGAAATAACAATACTTGATCGCGCGGAAAAAAAGTGACATTCAAACCTTCGTGCGGATCACAAATCCGACCCAGATAAAATAAAAAATCTATTTTATTTATATGCTTTAGTTGAAATCGAAGAAAATTCGTGACGTGCAGTTTTATTGCGATTCAGCGTCCGGCTCCCTGTGTTTTTCCCCGGGCCTCACCGCGAGGTTATTCTCAAGGGGCAGACAAGGAGACCGAAATGATGCTGCTTGAAGACAAGATATGCATATATATGACCGGAACGGAAGAGGTGCCGGCATGATCGGCGTATCGCTCGGCATTTCCCAACAAAACTGCACGGCGATGGCGGGATCAGTCGATGCGTTCTCCCCCCTGCGGGGCCGTCTTGTTGCGGGCAAGAACGCCACGATCTTCGTGAATGGCGACAGCACCGCCCACGCGGACGACGGGCCATTCCAGCAATTCGCCATCATGCTTGGCGGCCTGCATGATATCAAGGTCGTGCTTTACCGCTGGGCGGAATGGCAGACCCATGCCGCGACGGGTCCCAAGGCCTATGCCGACCCGGTTATACTGCGCGCCGGCACGGGCGCGACGCTGACTGTCTATCTTGCCACACTGCCGGTTGGCAGGCCGGGCTACATGCTTGCCGAACAGCGCATCGCGGCGCTGGAAATTCCACGCCCCGACCTTTGCATCATGCATCACGGATATAATATGCAGAGCTTCGAAACGCCCGGCGGCATTCGATGCCCCGGAAGGGCTGCCCTGCTTGGGCCGCTGGGCATGACCGAATGGCATTGGCCGGGCGCTGCACAGCTCATCACCACCCAAAACCCCTGGAAGGATGGAACGGGCTACGACAAGGTCTATCACACCATACTGGACGTCGCCCGGGCGCACCCGAACCTGACGCTGGTGGACACCCATGCGGCATTTATCGCAAACGGCAAGGACGCCACGCTTTACAACGACAATATTCATCCCAGCAGCACAGGTTCGGCGCTCATCGCCAGAACCTTGTTCGCCGGCTATCTGGCGTCAGCGCCGAATAGCGGCTTCGAAACCCCCTGCTGGCCAAAACTATCCGCCACCAACCTGATCGCCAACGGCGATTTCACCGAATGGTCCGGGCCCGCTCCTTCAGGCTGGTCCCTTGCAGAGTCAGCCTCCGCCACCAAAAGCACGGAGGTCACCTTCTCCCCCTCTTTCGCCTATAGCCTCGCGTTGCGAGCGAATGGCAGCGAGTTCAGCGGGCTTTTCCATTATTTCCGCAACGAAGAAGCGGCCGCGATGATCGGCAAGACTCTCTCCTTTGCGGTGCTCTATAAGAACAGCGCAGGACAACGCAGCCCGTTCGTGGAGTTGGTTGCAAAAAGTGGCGGCGACCTCAGGACAATTATTTGCGCCGCCTTGCAATTTGGAGGCTCGGGCATTCTGGACGACAGCGGATGGATGTGGGCCACAGCTAACGGAATTACGGTGGATGCCGATGTCGATCCAAACGAATACAGTCTTTATCTGAGAATCCTTCCGGCCTTTGGCTATAGTGTCCCGACGGCCAATGCACCGCTTTACCTTCAAAGGATAATTGCGGTGGAGGGAGATTTGCCGAAAGGTAATCTCACCGGCTGAAGAATGAAGGAAAGGACTTGCACGCCGACGTCATCACGATCACTATCCAACGCCTCACCCCATGGTCGCGGCGCCCAACAACCTCAAGACAATTTCATTGTCTGCAGCGAAGAAAAAGGCCGCGAATGACAAGTCATGCAAATAACGGGGCTGCTTATCCATCATCGATACCAGGTTTCGTCGTGGCGATTCCGTTTTATCCTTCCAAAATCATCGATGTGCCTGGCGTGATCCTGGCGATCTTCGTTTTTTCCATTGGCTTTTTTATTCAATGCAACATCGTGACGAGCAATATCGGACTGCGCTTCCTGAACATTAGCGACGTGCTGGTGTTGGTAACGCTTCCTGTTATCGCCATTCTCTATATTCGCTGCCTCACCCCCTCAATCATTCTTCTCTATCTCGTTCCGCTGACCGTTTTTTTTCTACTTTCTACTTTCTTCGCGGATGATCGTGGCGAAGGCGAATTTTATACGACAGCGTTGACATATTTTTACGCGATCTATTTCCTCTTTTTCGCCTATATGCTTTTCAAGGAGAACCTTCTCGAATTATTCTCTTGGGGCATGTTCATCGGTTTCATCGCGGTGACAATCCTGTTGTTCCTGGATATCGTCATTCATGACAGGCTCGCCTCGCTTGGCCTATCCTTCATGTTCGATGAGGCGTCGGTGCTGGAGTCCGCGGCTCGAGGTGAAATAAGCCCGCTATTATTACGTTTGGAGAAGGCGGGGGGAATATGGCCGGTGGGCAATACGGCCGGACCGGCTTTCGCTCTAGCCGGTGCGGCAGCCGCTCATCTTGCGGAGCGCTACAAGCGCCCAATGCTCTTTGCTATATTTATACTGGTATATTTGGCCAGCTTCACGCTGACGCTCAATCGATCGGGCCTATTTGCCGTAATCGCGATCGGACTCTATTTTTATTTTAGAAATTTTTCGATACGAATGCTGTTCAGCACGTATTTCGGTTTCGCTCTATCTGCGCTCGTCATCGCTGCCGTTTTGCCCTTCGGAATTCTCGATTTCGCAGAACAGGCGTTCTCGAAACGCTTTGTGGAGGACAGCCACAGTACCGACAACGTGCAGGAACGATGGACAACCATCGCAGGCGGCTTCCAAGTGATGCTCGATCACCCTTTCGGCGTCGGTTTCACGGCACGAATTCAGGAGCTTACGCAGGTCGCGGGTATCGGCACGCCGCATAACGGCTTTCTGGCTACTGCCTACGCCTCCGGCATCCCGTTTTGCCTTCTAGCTGCCTTCGCACTCGTCTATACGATCCTTCGGAAACGCAAAGTCGGTTTTTTCGCCTATTCCGCGATAGCGGTCATTATCGGTTACCAATTTGAAGAACTGAATTTTAATCCCGTCTTCATGGCGCATGTGGGACTAGCACTGGCATACGCCTCTATCGACCTCGATTTCAGGTTTTTCCTGAAGAACGCCATGATGCGGCTGACGGCAATGGCCAGCGGTGGAGGCAGCTCGGCAGTGCCATTTTCCCGGTGATAATGTTGGTGCCAATGCCAAGGAGCCGGTCACGAAATGTCGACAATTTCAATCTCCCTGTCAGCCAACCCGACAAAGTCTCCGACCGCTCTTCCCATCAAGGCCCGAGCCACCGGAGAAACATAGGACATCGATCCCCTGGCGGGATTGGCCTCATCCTCGCCAACGATCCGCAACCGCTGCGTGCGGCCATCGTCGCGGCGGAAGGTTACCAGATTGCCGAATGCCACAATGGCATTTGTGGGCGGATCTGGCATCACCTGAGCCGTGCGGACTCGCTCCGCAAAATAACGCATGTCTCGCAATGGGCCCGCAGAAGCGCGCCGCCTTTCATTTACATCCTCGATCGCGCCAGCGGCTTCACAGGCTTCACGGGCCAATTGTAACTGCCCTTCCAGAGCTTTCAGCCCTGTCTTGGTCACCAGATTGGGATGAGGTGAAATCACCCGATCCGGCAGAACCGTTTCGGCTGCGGTCTCCGCACTGTCTTCCTTGGTAAAGGCTACACTCAATCCTACAACTCCATTGCGACGGGATGCTGACAACAACCGCTAACCCGGAGCGATTTTGCCACTACCGGCAGCAACGCAGCAAGAGCACAAATCCAAGAAGCGATCTTTCGATCTCAATCAAACAGGAACGAGCCAACTCTCTGCGTAATATCTCCCCTCCGTCCGGAACGGAACATACCCCTCATTTCTGGCCCTAACAGGAAGCTTTTCGCGCTGTTAGGCTGTTGTTCAGGAGGAGGGAGGAAGCGACGCGAACGGACAGGAGAAGGCTTATGGCCAGAACAGTTGTGAATGCGCTTGGAGACACACTCTATTACAGCGGCAGTTCCACCGGATTTTTCTCCGCCACGGGCTCAGGCCCGCTGCTTGCCGGTACGGCCGGCAATGATTCCATGTGGGGCGACAGTTCCGTCAATGTGACAATGGCGGGCGGCGCCGGGGACGATATTTATTATCTTTATTCCAGCATCAATCGCGCCGTCGAAAATGCCGGAGAGGGTATCGATACGATCGACACCTGGATGAGCTATACACTTCCCGAAAATTTCGAAAACTTGCGGGTCACCGGCGATGGCCGTTATGCCTTCGGCAATTCGCTCGACAATATCATCACCGGCGGATCTGGCAGCCAGACGATTGACGGCGGTGCCGGCAATGATGTGCTGATTGGCGGCGGCGGTGCGGATACGTTCGTATTCACGAGCGGCAATGGCACCGATCTCATCATGGATTTCAGCGCCAATGACACGATCCGCCTCAATGGCTACGGCATTACCTCCTTCGAGCAGCTTGCAAGCAGTGCCACGCAGCAGGGCAATGATCTGTGGCTGAATTTCTCGAATGGCGAAGCCGTCGTTTTGGCCGGAACGACCATAGACGATATCCAGCCCGATCAGTTCGAGCTCAGCCTCGACCGGTCATCCCTGACACAAACCTTTGCAGACGAGTTTGATACGCTGTCACTGCGCAACGGTGATCAGGGAACCTGGGATGCCAAATATTGGTGGGCACCGGAGAAGGGCAGTTCCCTGACGACGAATGGCGAGGCGCAGTGGTATATCAACCCGGCATATACCGGTACGTTGGAAGTAGACCCGTTCAGCGTCAGAAACGGCGTCCTGACCATAACGGCTGCCGAGACCCCGCAATCGATCGCCGACGAGGTCGAGGGATATGATTACACCTCCGGGATACTGAACACCTATTCCTCCTTCAGCCAGACCTATGGATATTTTGAAATTCGCGCCGATATGCCGACCGATCGCGGTGCCTGGCCGGCCTTCTGGCTTCTGCCGGAAGACGGGTCGTGGCCGCCGGAACTGGACGTGATCGAAATGCGCGGCCAAAATCCCAATACGCTCATCATGTCCACACATTCGAATGCGACCGGCGAACAGACTTCTGTCATCAACAATGTCAGCGTGCCGAGCACGGAGGGGTTTCACACATACGGCGTGTTGTGGGATGCCGAACACATCACCTGGTATTTCGATGATGTCGCCGTTGCGCAAACGGATACGCCTGACGATATGCATGATCCGATGTACATGGTCGTCAATCTTGCCGTCGGCGGCATGGCGGGAACACCCTCGGCAGGTGATTTCAGCGACGGTTCGCAAATGATGATCGACTACATCAGGGCCTATTCGCTCTCCGACTGGGCAGCGTGAACAGAATGCCGGCAGCCGCGTCCGCAACTGCCGGCGTCTCCGGCGTCAGCCGATCGCGGCCGCGCAATTCGGTTCCCTTACTCTGCTGCGAGCAGTGTCCGTTCGGCATTAAGCGTCATCAGACGCCGCGCCGTTTCGAGGCTTGCGGGCTGCTCGGCCCGATAGCGACGGCCGATTTCCATCATCAGAACGGTGTCAGGCAGGAAGGTCAGTTCGGAGAAGATGCTCTCCCATTCAATGTCGCCCCAGCCGAGCGGCATATGCAGATCGCCGATGCCAAGCGCTGTGTTTTCCTGCGGAAAATAGGGCTGGTAGAAACCCTGCGGCCGGCCGAAGGAATCGTGGACATGGAGATGACCGGCGACCGGCGCCATGGCACGAAGCTGTTCACGGAAGTCCAGGCCACGATAAGTGGATTCGAGATATGCATGGCTGAAGTCGATCAGCGCCACGACATTGTCGTGGCCGACAGCCTTAACGGTCGCTGCCACCTCAGCCGGTGTCTGGCGGTATTGGCCGGGTTCGGTGGTGAAGATATTTTCGAGCGCAATCCGCACACCATAGGGCCGGCAGAATTCCGCGAGTTCGAAAAGCGCGTCGCGTTCACGATGATCGGCCTCTGCCCGCTCAGCGATCTGGTCAGCGCGCAGCGCGCCGCCATGCTGGACAAGAATACCCGCACCGATGCGGTCACAGAGAACGGCAAGCGCCTTCGCGGCATCGATCTGGTAGCGGCAGGTCACCGGATCCATGAAGTTGGATGAAACCAGGCCGTGCACCGTGTAACGGAAATCGAACTGCCTTGCGAGCGACACGAGACGGTCCGCGCGCTCCTCGATGATGCGGCCGCCGGCAATCACGTCGAGGCTGGTGGCGGCGATTTCGACGGTGTCGCAGCCAATATCGGCAAGGGCACGCAAATCGTTTTCAAGCGTGGCGAACTCGCCATCGTCCGAGCCGGCGTTAAAACCGGTGCCAATAAGATTGCTCACTTCGTCATCTCCAGAGCTAAGAAAGTCATGCGAATTCGCGCGACCGCGCAGCGCGTCATGCCGCATCGAAAGATCAGGCCGGCCAGCACAGACATGGTCTGTCTCGGCCGAAGCGACGTGATAAGAAAAGTCCGTGCCCGCCGGCGAGGCCAACGGGTGGACCGTGGTGATGCGTCTCCATCGAGACCGATCACTCAATTAAGTTTGTTCATTTACAGCTTTATGACATTCCGCTGAGCGAAGTCCGCAAATCGACGTGGCGGAAGCGGCGCTACAGGGCTGCGGAGGAGCCGGACTGGATGTCCACTCAGTTTCGGGGGGGGACACCCTCCAAGTTCCGATGCCCGAATTAGTGGCGGACGATATCGGCGGTTGAAGCCCGTTTTGGGCAGGAGGAGTCAACCGAGATTACGCACCATGAAATAGATCAGCAGACAATGCCCAATCGCAAGCACTGCCCATGCCCATTTCGCGACCCTGATATCGGCGTCGACGACCATATTGCTGATTTCCGCCCGGCGTCCCGCTTCTTCTGCCTCGCGCACTTCCGGCGGGCGCGGCGGGAACGCCAGCCCGGCTTCCCCCTCTTCCACGACATGAAGCCTGTCTTTATGAGCTTGCGGACGTGGTTCCCCCTCGGCGCGCTCCGTCGAAAACGCACGGCTGTCGGAAGCGCTATTCACCGCCAGAAGCTGCGATGACACCCGCCTGTTACGCACGTTACCTTGATTGGGCATCATAATTTTCCACACAATAAAAATAAAAATATGCACCGGTATTCCCCGACCAAGCCTGAGCTCTGCCAGGTGAATCTACCGGACCCCCTCTCTGCCCGCGCGCCGCGTTCTCCCCTGAACGCGAAGCACCCCGCAATCAGCGCGCCGCGCCCGCGGGAAAACTCCGCCCGCCCGGGTGAGGTTTCGCCTCCCGCTGGATCAGGAAAACTGATTTTTCCACCGGCAGCGGCTCCACCGTCCGGTAACGCTGAAAACGTCTGGAATATTCGAACCGGATGAGCCTGTCGTCGAATTTACCCGCCAGAACGCGATAGCCGTTGACCACCTCGTTCAGGATTTCCAGTTCCTCTCCCCACAGCCAGCCGCCATAGAAAGTGCCTTCGTTCGAACGCAGCACGATCTCGAAGAAGTGTCCGCCCGCCACGGCAGGCATGCGGAAGAGAATGTCGAGATTGTCCTCATCCTGATCATCGCATTTTTCCGCCGACAGCCTTGCATGCGCGACCTTCGCGTGAACCAGCGCCGAGACCGGATAAAACGGGCGGCCCTTGAACCACATGAATTCACTAACCGCGTATCCGACGTCATCGGCGCGCTGGTAAGGCTCAATACGCGGCTCGAATGCCATGTAGCTTCCGTTGAACGCTATCACTTTCGATGATCCCCGATACCTGTCGCCTGCCGGTTCCGCCCGTCATTCACGCTTCTGTTTGCGACAATAGGCAGGCGGCGTCACACCAGCGTCAAATCGAATGCTATGATGACTTTCAATTTCCCGGGCACGTTGTTAGATGGTGATTCAAGGGGGACGAAAGTGGCTGGGAACGATGAACTGATAGCGATCCGGCTTTTTGGCACCCCGCGCTGTGAAGCGGTGCGGGAGGCATTTTTTCCGTCCAAGGGTTTTGCCCTCACGGCCGCCCTGATCCTTGCTCCCAACCAGTCCCTGTCGCGCCAGCACCTCGCATCGCTGCTGTGGGAAGATGTCGAGCAAAAAAGGGCCCTCGGCAATTTGCGGCAGCTCATTCTGCGCCTTCAGAAACTCTTCGGCGACGACGAGGCCATTCTGCTGACGGAAGGGAATGATCTGAAGGCCGGAAAGCTGGCGCAGCGCACGGACCTCGCGCTTTTTCTCGCCGATGCGAGAGCCGAAGACCCGATGCGGCGGCTGAAGGCCCTTCTGGAGTTCGGCGGCGACCTTCTGGAGGGACTGGATGCCGGCCAGGACCATCTCTACCTCTGGCTGCTTTCAGAGCGTCGCCGTCTCAAGGACCTGTTTTTTTCGAGCTACACGCAGCTTCTGGAGGAGCTGACCCGCTTCGGTCGCGCCAGCTCGAATGATATCGCCAGACTTTCCGAGCGCGCGCGCAATATCGAGCCGGAGCGCGAAGAAACCTATCGTGCCGCCATGGCCTCCTATGCGCGGATCGGCAATATCAGCGGTTGCGAGAGCATGTACCAGCTGTTGCTGGAACAGCTCCGCCAGGAGGGACGCACGCCGGAAGCCGAAACCGTCGCGCTGAGGCGGCGAATACAAAGCCTCACCGCGACAATCGCGACCCCCGCCGAGCCGGAGGAAAGCAGTCGCCGGCAATCGCTGGCAAAACCGCGCGTGGCTTTCGGCCGGCCGGCGCGGGTGGACGGGCTATCCGTTTCACCGGTGATGCAGGCCTTTGTCGAAGACGTCGCAAACAGCCTTGTGCGGTATCGGACCTTCACCGTCCTTTCACCGCACAGTACCTTCGCGCTCTCGCATGACCGGGCGGATGACGGATATGCGATGTTGCGGGCCGATTATCGCATCACGTCGACAGTTTTTGACGATGCCCGCATGTCCGTGGCGCTGATCGAGGAAACGACCGGTGAAATCGTCTGGTCGCTGGAGGCGGTGCTGACCGAAAGGCACATCCACGCTGCCTTCCGGCTGCTGTCCAAACAGGTGGCTGCTGCGCTTGCGCGGGAGATCGAGCGGCTTCAGGTGGAACCCGACCGCAACCACAGTGGCGAGGCTTACCGGCAATTGCTGGAGGGCCAGCAGCTTCTGCGCGGCAAATGCGACCTGCCGCTCCTGCGCAGGGCCCGCTCGATGTTCCGCAAGGCTGTCGATCTCGATCACGGCATGGCGGTCGCCCGCGCCCGCGTTGCGCAAAGTCTGCAACTGGAGTGGCTGATGCTGGGCGGTAATGACCCTCACCTGCTGCACCGCGCCAAGGCCGAGGCTGACGCCTCTGTGGAGATTGATCCGGCCCTCGGCGTCGGCCACTGGATGTGCGCGGTGGTGGCGCTTTATCAGCGGGATTTCGACATGTCCGCCGAGAAATTCTTCGAGGCGGAAGCGCTCGCCCCAAACTCAGCCGACCTGCTTCTCCAGCATGCCGATGCGCTCGCCCATTTCGGTGAGGCGGAAGTCGCGTGGGAAAAATTTCAGCAGGCCATCGACCTCAACCCGCTCGCCCCCGATATTTACTGGTGGGCTGGCGCCAGCATCGCGTTCAAGCGAGAAGATTATGGGGCCGCGGTGGAACTCTGCGGTCGCATGGAAGACGATGAGCCCGCGCTGCGAGTTCTGACCGCAAGTCACGCGCTCCACGGTGATCTGGCCGCCGCCCGGGAAGCCGGCAGCAGGCTACAGGAAAACTATCCGGGCATGACGGCAAGGGAGATCAGCAGCCTGTCTCCGGACCGCGACCCGGTAGCAAACGAAAAATTTTATCAAGCGCTTCGTTTAGCCGGGATCAAATAGGAGAGAATATGTCGTCGCATTTCTTTATCGTCGGGAAAAAGGGTTTTGGCGTTCTGTTCATTCGCACCACGCCGCTCAGGGTTGCTTCGGTATCGCACGAAACGATCACCGCCTATGAGGCGAGCCACCCCGGCGTGGATGGTTACGCCCGCGTGGCTGCAGCAGCCAAGGCCATGCTTGTCCGCCAGGACGGCCAACCTGAAGCCGAGCTGGACCAAGTCCAGATTCAAGGCATCGAGGCGCTTGTCTCAGGCGGCGCCGTCGTGTCCGAAGCCGATTTCGCCTTTATCGGTGAAGTGGTCGATGCCGGCTGGGATTTCAACCGCATGGTGCTGACGCCGATCGAAGCGGCACTGAAGGCAGTCGGGCCCGCGGGCTCGATCACCGGCGAATTGTTCGACGCGATCCTTGCCGACGACCCGAACGCCGCGCCCTGACGGCGATTGTGAAGCCTTGACCGCTCAAGGTCCTTCCATGTCAGCGACAACGGACAAAGGTGATGCAGACGCTTCCATCTTCGATCCCGAGCTGCTCCGGCGGTTCGGGATTACCCGTGTCGGCGACGTGACCGGCCTCGATATTGTCGGCATACCCGTTTGGTTTGCGGTTCGCCCCAATTCGCGCGGTTTATCGGTATCACAGGGCAAAGGACTGGTTCCGGCGCAGGCGAGGCTCTCTGCCGTGATGGAAGCGATCGAAGGCGCGGTTGCCGAGGATACCCGCAGACACACGGCCGCTTTCGGCTCAATCCAGGATATGCGCGACAGGGGTTTTCCCCTTATCCCCTTCGAGAGCGTTGGCAGGGTCGATATGGACATGCTCGACCCCCAGCGTGAACGCGCGTGGGTGAAGGGAACATCGGTTCGTCGGCAGCAGGAGATCTACGCTCCCTTTGAGCTGATCGGCATGGATTTTCGAGCGGATTTCCCCTGGGACCGGCAAGCCTTCCTCATGAGTTCGCAGGGCCTCGCAGCCGGTTTCAATCATGACCACGCCGTCCTCCATGCCCTGCAGGAATTGATCGAAAACGACGCCTGCTTTCTCGTGGACGCTTTCGAAACCCGCGCCGTCAGCCCCAGACCGATCCTGTTCCCACCGGGCGTCGAAACATCATTCGACAGGCTTGTCCGGCATCTTTCGGACATCGGTCTGCCGCCCTCCTTCTTTGACATGACAAATGCGCTCGGCGTGCCGGTGGTGATGGCAAGCCTGCCGCGGTCGCTTCAAGCGCAGGATGGGCCGGCAACCCGCAGCGCTGCCGGGGCGGCCTGCCGTTCCGACGTTTACGACGCCGCGCTTGCTGCGCTACTGGAGGCGGTCCAGTCGCGGTTGACGGATATTAGTGGTGCCCGCGACGATCTCTCCCCGCTTCGTTATCGGCGTGACGGGGTTGCTTCCAAGCCCGTGGCCCCCGCAGCAAATCAGGCAGAACAGGCGCCGGGCAGTCTCGACTTATCGCGTGTCGAAACCTCTTTGCCGCCATGGCGCCAGCTTGCGGAACACCTTTTTGCGCATGGCATCGACGATGTCCATGTTTTTGCGCTGGAAACGGGCCTTTCCGCGCTGCACGTCGTGCGCGTCCTGGCAAGCGGGCTGGCCCCGCTCAGCCGCGGAATGCAACGCCTATCGCAACGAACGCTCGAGGGTTTTCTGAAGGCCGGGGGGACGACATGAGACCGGCGGTTTTTGCGGGCCCATCCATCCACGGCATTGCCGGCCAGTTCGCCGGCCTCGATCTTCGCGGCCCGGCGGCATGCGGCGATATTCTCGATGCGGTCCGTCAAGGCATCAAGGTCATTGGGCTGATCGATGGGCTTTATGGCGATTGCGCCGCCGTCTGGCACAAGGAAATCCTTTACGCGCTTGCATCAGGCGTCACCGTTTTCGGTGCCGCCAGCATGGGCGCGCTGCGCGCGGCGGAATGCGCCGCCTTTGGCATGATCGGCATTGGTCACGTCTTCGAAGACTATCGGGATGGACGGCGTTTTTCCGATGCCGATGTGGCCGTGAACCACGCCCCAAGAGAGCTCGGTTACAGCCCGCTCACTGTCGCGCTGATTGATGCCGAAGCAACGCTCGCGGCGTGCGGAACCTCCTTTGGGCCCGCAGAGCGGAACGCCCTGCTGCATGCCGCCCGCTCTCTGCATTTCACCCGCAGGACCTGGCGCTCCGTCACCACGGAGGCCGGTCTCGAAGCCGAAGCGGCAAATCTTCTCGCCGCTCATGCTGTTTCCGTCAAACGAAACGACGCCGCCCTGCTTCTGGCCATACTGAACGGCAGCGCGTTACCGACCCCACCGCCGCCAGGCTGGAAATTCCAGAATACTCTCTTCTTCCAGCAATTGGCGACCGGACGGACTGCGGAAGGTCCACGCGGTGACTACTGATCGGCCTTCGCCTCTGATGGCCGATTGTGGTGGCCTCATCGAGACGATCGCGCTCTCGCTGCCCGCCGCTTGGTTTGCCGACGCCGGGATCGGCTTTACCGTTTCACCTCTTGCCCCCATCGGTAACCTGCTTTTGACCCTGCCGCGAAATGTCGCGGTTCTTCTGCTGGTTGATCGTCCGTGCCTCGCAGCCGCGCGGAGCTGGCTCGATCGTCTGGCTGTCACGTGCCAGGTGGACTTGGTGACGCTTGATGAACCCGGCACCGTTCCGCACCCGTGGATACAGGATATGTTCCATGTCCGGATGCGCACAGACGCCCTGACACCGGAATTGGTCTCAAGCGGGGAGAGCGCTATAAGCCAGGCGCTTGCAGCCCGTTTAGGCTTCGCGACCGCAATCTCCGATGTCATCCTGCCCGGCGGCAACCAACTTGTCGGCCCGGATTACCGGCTGGTCGGCCACGCCAGCCTGCAGGGCGGCGCAGAAAGCGCGCGAAGCGCGCCGGCCACCCTTTCACGTCGTTGGCTGCGGATCGAGGCTCTTGACCCACGGGCCGTCTTCAGCTTCGGCTATAGGCCGGAAGACCTCGGCGAAACAGTCCAACCCGACCTTTCGCAGACGGGGTCCGGACCGGCAATGGCCGCCAGGAACATCCACCAGTGCGGTTTCCACGTCGATCAGTTCGTTTCGTTAACCGGACTTCGGCGCGACGGGCGGCCGCTTCTGCTCGTCGCCGATCCGGAAGCCGGTGACATGCGCTACCCCCGTGCCGCCGAGGAGCTGAAACGGAAGCTGGACGCGTCTGCTCTTTCACTCGCGCGCCAGGGTTTCGCCATCCTGCGAAATCCCGTGCCGGTTTTGCCCACCATCGACACCAACAAATGCCTGCCGAGGCTTTACAACAACGTCCTCCTTGAAAACGTGACGCGCAACGGCGAGACCCAGCCGTTGGTCTGGGTTCCGCATTTTGGCGATCTGGAACTGCTCGAGGACTTCGATGCGGAAAATCGGCGGATATGGGAAAGCCTCGGCTTTCGTGCGATCGGTGTTTTGGGTTTCAGTCATCTTGCAAGCCGCAACGGGGCGTTGCGCTGCGCTACAAAGGTTATAATGCGGGGCCTCTGACAATCGATTCCAGATGAAAAACCCTGTTCTTTTGGCAATAAAGGTTCATAATACCCGTGGAAATTGTGTTGAATGTATACCTTCGACAATATTAATTGACGATCATCGAATTTAGCCCTCACAGCCGGAGGAATTTGTAATGCAAGCGAAACTACCCAGCCCGATCGATGTGCATGTGGGCGCGCAAATCAGAATGCGCCGCAAGTCGCTCGGCATGAGCCAGAGCGCGCTGGCCGGGCGATTGGGCATCACCTTTCAGCAGGTGCAGAAATACGAAAAAGGCGCCAATCGCGTCGGCGCATCACGCCTGCAGGCCATAGCATCCATCCTCGGTGTAGAGGTCAGCTCGCTATTCGCCAATGCCACGCCCGACGGCGGAGAAGCTAATCCGGCCCTCGGCTCGATCAACGCCATGCAGACATTTGTCGCCTCCAACGAAGGTTTTTCGCTCAACCAGGCCTTTTCGCGCATCAGGAGCGCCGCCGTGCGCAAGAGCATTGTTGCCCTCGTCACATCATTGGCAGCTTCCGAAGCCATTGAAAATGCTGGCACCGCGGAAACCAAAAACGACGATTGACGCAGGTGTGACGCTCGCGTGACGCTCGATGTGGTCGAAAATGAACAACGCGGTATCACGCGTTCTCATACTGTCGACTGTCGAGAGGGAATCATGGTCACGCCTACCACAGCAGTACTTGAACAGGACGATGCAGACGAGATTCTGGCGCTTGGGCGGATGGTTTCCTACCTATGCCAGCGGTCGAAATCTCTGGAACTCGGCATGTCGACCTATTTCCTGGAAATGGCCTTGTTGTCGCTCGCCCAGGACATCAATCAGCACGGCCTGCCGCTCACAGCCGCGGAGGCGAATGGGGGTGGTTTCGCTCCGGCCGACCTGCATTGAACAGGCGGCCGGCGTAATCTGCAGGATTGAGCGCCTCCATCTCGATCTCCGGTCATGAGGCGTCGGTCCGCTTTTTTCGTGCCGCTCCGGCGCGGCCGGTCCGTCCGTAGCGCTTCCGGTTTTCTGCAAATCCAATGACAAAGGCCCGGCTTACCACCGGGCCTTTGTCATCAACAAGCGCTGCGAAAGGAAGTCCGAAGCCGCTTCGGATTTGCGCGTCTTCGGACGGAATATTCGACAGTCAGGATACGACAGCGCCGGGGCCTGCCACGGCACCCGCAGGCACCTTGCCCAGAATGATCATCCCGAGCACTTCGTCCTTGGTCACATCCTGGGTGCGGGCATGGCCCACCACCTTGCCGTTTTTCATCACGAACACACGATCGGCGAGATCGAAAACGTCGTGAATATCGTGGCTGATGAGAAAGATGCCGATGCCCTGCCGTTTCAGCTCCTTGACGAGATCGCCGACCTGCGCGGTCTCCTGCGGACCGAGCGCCGCCGTCGGTTCGTCCATGATAAGGATGCGGGCGTCAAAGAGAATGGCACGGGCAATGGCAACGGACTGCCGCTGGCCGCCGGACAGCGCCTTTACCGGCTCCTTGAACCGCCGAAAATTCGGGTTGAGACGTCCCATGACCTCACGCGCGGAGGCTTCCATGGCGACATCGTCCAGCGTGCCCCATTTCGTCTTCAGCTCGCGGCCGAGATAAAGATTGGCTGCCGCATCGACATTGTCGGCCACGGCAAGCGTCTGGTAGATGGTCTCGATGCCATATTTCTTGGCGTCACGGGGATTGCGGATATCCGCCTCTTCGCCATTGATGAGGATATCGCCGCTATCGCGCCGATAGGCGCCTGAGAGTATCTTGATCAGGGTCGATTTGCCTGCGCCGTTATGGCCGAGAAGGGCGACAACCTCGCCGGGGAAAAGATCGACAGAGGCGTTTTCCACCGCGTGGATGCCGCCGAAGGAAATGGAAATATTGCGCATTTCCACGAGGGGCGTGACTTGGTCCGTCATAGGAGTTCTCCTCGGTTCTTACTTGGCGCGGGCGCGGTAGATGGTGTCGAGCCAGACGGCGACGACCAGAACCACACCGACGACGATGCGCTGGAAGGGCGTATCGATGCCCACCAGCACCATGCCGGATTGCAGCGACTGCATGACGAGCGCGCCGAGCATCGCGCCCGCTATGGTTCCGACGCCGCCGGCAAGCGAGGTGCCGCCGATGACGGCTGCCGCGATGGTGTAGAGCTCATCGAGCTCACCCTGGGCATTGGTAGCGGCATTGAGGCGAGCGGTTGAAATCGCCGCGGCGATGGCGCACAGAACCCCCATCAGCGTGAAGATCTTCACCGTGACCCAGCGGGTCTTGATGCCGGCAAGTTCGGCAGCTTCCGGGTTGCCGCCGATGGCGAAGACATACCGTCCGAAACGAAGCCGTGTGGCGATGAAGGTCATGACCGCACCGACGGCAAGCGCCATCAAAACGGGAATGGCGATGCCGTGCGGAATGAACAGGCCGCCATCCGGCCAGGCGATGCCGTTGGCATCGGCATAGTTGCGGGCAATGTTGACCGGCCATGGGTAGCTGTTGACGACGGCCACGAAACCGATGACGACAAGGCATCCGAGCGCAGCCAGAAAATACTCCGCCCAGACGGGCCGTAGCGGAAAGCCGAAACGTCGGCGCTGATGACGTGAATTCAGGATCGCCGCCATAATGGCGACGCAGGCGACGGCCGCGGCTATCCAGCTCCATGTCGCACCGATCGAGCCGCTGGTGCCGCCCCCCATCAGGCGGAAGGTGGAATCCATCGGCGCCACCGTGCGGCCGCTGGTGATGAACCACGTGCCGCCGCGCCAGACGAGCAGGCCACCGAGCGTGACGATGAAGGAGGGTACGTTGAGGAAGGCGATGATGGAGCCCTGCAACATGCCGATCGCGCCGCCGACGAGAATGCCGACCGCAAGCGTGACAATCCATGTGGCCCAATGTTCGAAGCCAAGGATCTGCGGCAGGATTTCCGCCTGCATGACACCCATGATCATACCCGAAAAACCGAGGATGGAACCCACCGAGAGATCGATGTTGCGGGTGACGATGACGAGGACCATGCCGGTTGCCATAACGGCCACGGACGCCGTCTGCACGGAAAGGTTCCAGAGATTTCGCGGCGTCAGGAACAGGCCGCCGGACAGGATATGAAATCCGATCCAGATCAGAAGAAGTGCGCCGACCATCCCGAGCAGGCGGGTATCGAGTTCCGTGGCGCTGATGAAGCGCGCAATCGAGCCGGTCTTTTCCGTCTTGGCGGACGCTGTGGAATTGGATTGGGTCATATCGGCCATGAACTGCCGGTGCTCCTCACATCTTAAAGGGCGCCGCGCCATGAACCATGGCGCGGCGCCCGAACCGGGACATATTCGATCAGTCGCAGGCCTTGACGGACCCGGCCTTCACGCCCTGGCAGGCGGTTTCCTTCTTGATCCAGCCCGCATCGATAACGACGTTCAGATTGTCCTTGGTGATGGCGATCGGCTTGAGGAACACCGACTGCATCGTCACCTTCTTCGGACCTCCGTCAAAAGCGGTGACGCCCTTGATCTCCGTCATCTTCTTGCCACCGGCCAGTTCCAGCGCGATGCCGGCTGCTTCCTTGCCGAGTTCGCGGCTGTCCTTCCAGACTGAGACGGTCTGTGTGCCGAGCGCGACGCGGTTCAGCGCGGCGAAATCGGCATCCTGCCCGGAAACCGGGACCGACCCCGCCAAGCCCTGCGCGGCGAGCGCGGCGATTGCGCCACCGGCCGTGCCGTCATTCGAGGCGACGACCGCATCGACCTTGTTGTTGTTCTTGGTCAGGAACTGTTCCATGTTCTTCTGGGCATTTTCCGGCTTCCAGCCATCGGTATAGGCTTCGCCGACATTCTTGATCTTGCCGCCGTCAATGGCCGCCTTCAGCACTTCCTGCTGGCCCGCAAAGAGGAAATCCGCGTTCGGATCGGAAGATGAGCCCTTGATGAAAACATAGTTGCCTTCCGGCTTCACCTTGAAGACTTCGGCTGCCTGCAGACGACCGACTTCCTTGTTGTCGAAGGTGATGTAGAAGGCGTTCTTGTTTTCGATCAGGCGGTCATAACCGACAACCGGAATACCCTCGGCAACTGCCTTTTCAACAGCCGGGCCGATGGCGTCGCTGTCCTGCGCCAGGATGATCAGCGCGTTGGCGCCCTGGGAAATCAACGATTCCACATCAGTCAGCTGCTTGGCCGCGGATGACTGCGCATCGGCGGAGATATACTTTGCGCCTGCCTTGTCGAGGGCTGCCTTGATGGCCGCCTCATCGGTCTTCCAGCGCTCTTCCTGGAAATTCGACCAGGATACGCCGACGACGAGGTCAGCCGCAATAGCGGCCGTATGCAGGGAAACGAGTACGGCTGTACCCGCCAGAAGCTTGGCAAATGAATTCATGATGTCCTCCCGGTAAGAGCGCTGCCCCACACCTCCATGCGGGGAAAACGCCTGAAAAAGCTGCCGGTCGCTGTGGTTTCACAATTTTCTCGACAGTCGAGAAAATTAATGTCAGAGATTCCCCATGCTGTCAACAACGGCTGCGGGCAGCATCCGGGTGCCTTGATCTTGTCCAGCACATGCGCCATGGACAGGTCTAGCACGACAGGAAAAAGGCCGTTCAGGGAGCATGCCCCAGCCCATGTCCGCCATTGCAAGCACGGAACTGGTGCGCCAGAAAAACAGCCTGTCGGTGATGGCAGCACTGCGCCTGCACGGCAGTCTCTCCCACACGGACATGTCGACTTTCACCGGGCTTGCTTCAGCAACCGTTTCCGCCATCACCACCGAGCTTGAGCGGGCGGGCCTCATATTACGGAAAGAACAGCTCGCAACCGCCGGTCGGGGCCGGCCGCGCATTCTCTTCGGGCCACGCGGGGCTTTCTGTCACGTCGCCATCATCATCATTTCTTCAGATAGCGTGCAATATTCGCTGGTCGATTATGCCGGCAAGCTGGTGGACCGCTTCACCGAACAGAGGATCGCCGCTGAAAAAGGAACGTTCGGCGGCGCGATCCTTGGCGGCCTTGCACGGCTTGCCGACCGCTCACGCATCGACAGTCATGATATTCTCCAGGTCTCGATCAGCAGCAAGGGGCTGGTTGATGCGGGCGCGGCAACGCTTCTCTGGTCTCCGGTTCTCGGCGACGAAAAGATAGATTTCCAGCAGCTTGTTTCGCAAGACGGGCGCACCCGCGTGACGTTGAACAACGAGACGCTGCTGGCCGCAAAAGCCATCTGGATGGGAGAGCATGCGAAGGGCAATCCCGCGCCGGATGCCCTTGTTACCCTGTCGCTCGGCCATAGTATTGGCCTTGGCGTCGCGCGTGCAACGGGCGGCACGATCGAGGTTAGCGCCCCCAACTTCGGACATATGCTGCATCTGGCCGACGGCGCCTTGTGCCGCTGCGGCACCAAGGGCTGCATCGAGGCTTATTCCGGCTTCTACGCCATCCTGCGCTCGGCTTTCGAGGCCCCACCTCAGGCCGAACCTGCGAAGTTCGTGCCAACAGCCGAGGTGGACAAGATCGCCGCTTCAGCCCGCGCGGGGGGACGCATGGCGCGGTTTGCGTTCCGCACCGCTGGGCTGGCGCTCGGCAACGGCCTTTCACGCCTCTTCAGCCTGCATGGTCATATGCCGGTTTTCATCACCGGCCCCGGCACACGTTATTTCGACCTCCTGGAAAGCGGCCTGCGCGACGGGCTGGCGCAATCGCAAGCAGTGCGTTTCGGCGGCATGCCGGAAATTGCAATAGCACCGAACGAACCGGAACTGGTGTTCGAAGGGCATATGGAACACGCTCTTTCCGCCGCCGATGACTATATATTGAGTGCAGAAAGCTTTCCGAAACCGGCGAGGAACTCCACAGCCTGACACTAGCGGAAGACGTTCAGGCTCGCTCCACCGCAGCTTCCGCCTCTTTCCTTCCACCCGTCAGCTTGGATACGAAGTCATCCAGCTCGGCGGCCTCGGCCTTGTTCAGGCGAAGGCCCTGTTTCGTGCGTCGCCAGAGAATGTCCTCGGCCGTGCAGGCCCATTCCTGCTCAACCAGCCAGCGCACCTCGCATTCATAGAGCGTGCCGCCGAAATGCCGGCCGAGCCCGACGGCATCGGTAACGCTGCCCAACAATTCCGCAGCCTTCGTACCGTAGTTTCTGACTAGCCGCTCGGCATGGTGTCTATCGAGGAAAGGATATCGGGAGACAAGCGCCCGCACCTGCGTCTCATATCTCTCCGCGCCGAAATCTCCACCTGGCAGGTGTGAGCCCGCCGTCCATGCCTTGCCCTTTTCGCCGATCGCCGCGCCGATCTTTTCCAGCGCATGTTCCGCCAGCCGTCGATAGGTGGTGAGCTTGCCGCCGAAAATATTGAGGAGTGGAGCTTGCCCGTTGCCCTCCTCAACCTTCAGCACGTAATCGCGTGTGGCTTCCTGCGCTTTCGAAGCACCATCATCAAAGAGCGGCCGCACGCCGGAATAGGTCCAGACGATGTCTTCCGGCCGAACCGGCTCGCTGAAATAGTCGCTGGCGGCGTTGCAGAGATAGGAAATCTCTTCCTCGGAAATGCGAACCTTGGCCGGATCGCCCTTGTAGTCGCGATCCGTGGTGCCGATCAGCGTGAAATCCCGCTCATAGGGAATGGCGAAGATGATGCGGTTGTCAGGGTTCTGGAAGAAATAGGCGCGCGGATCGGAAAACTTCCGGCGCACGATAATATGGCTGCCCTGCACGAGCCGGACATTATGCACATCCTTTCGCCCGAAGACGCCGGAAAGCACCGTATCCACCCAGGGACCAGCGGCGTTCACCAGCATACGTGCCTTGTGCACGCCCGCACCGCCGGTTTTTTCGTCCAGAGTTTCGATGAGCCAGAGCCCACCTTCGCGTCGTGCCGAAACGACCCGCGTGCGGTTCATGATCATCGCGCCGCGATTAGCGGCATCGCGCGCATTGAGAACCACGAAACGGGCATCATCCACCCAACCGTCGGAATATTCGAAGGCCCTGGCAAAAGCCGGTTTCAGAGGCTTTCCAGCCGGGTCCTTCCGCAGATCGAGCGTTCGGGTGGCTGGCAAAAGTTTCCGGCCGCCGAGATTGTCATAAAGAAACAGGCCAAGCCGAACCATCCAGGCCGGGCGCACCCCGTCCTTCTGAATGGGCAGGACGAAACGCATGGGCCAGATGACATGCGGCGCCATGGCCCAGAGAATTTCCCGCTCCATCAGCGCCTCGCGCACCAGACGAAACTCATAATGTTCGAGATACCGCAGTCCGCCATGGATGAGCTTGGTGGCGGCGGACGACGTGCCGGAAGCGAAATCGCCTTTTTCCGCAAGCGCCACGGAATAACCCCTGCCCACCGCATCGCGGGCAATGCCACAGCCATTGATGCCGCCGCCGATGACAAAAAGATCAAAAATGTTTTCGCTGGACATGAAGCCTCCGCGACAATGCAAGGGAAGAAACCCTTTATGGAAAGACAATTACATAAAAACGAAAACAAAACGAATGTCAAAAGAAAACAAACGAACCACGAAAGCACGTGTGAAAGCGCCGCCGTGAGCATTGCCTCACAGGGTCAGCCTCCTAGGAGATTTATGTTTCAGCCGTGTGTCTGAGAAACCTGCTCGAGCTCGTAAAGCACCCCGCCCATATCCTTCGGATGCAGAAAAAGAACGGGATTGCCGTGCGCGCCGATCTTTGGCGTGCCATCGCCGAGAATACGGACGCCTTTTTGAATGAGGTCGTCGCGCGCCGCCAGTAGATCCGGCACCTCGAAGCAGAGATGATGTGTGCCGCCGCCCGGATTGCGTTCGAGAAAAGCGGCAATCGGCGAGTTTTCCCCGAGCGGGTGAAGAAGTTCGATCTTGGTGTTATCAGCCTGAATGAATACAACCGTCACGCCATGTTCAGGCAGGGCTTGTGGTTCCGAAACCGCCGCGCCAAGCGCCCTGTAACGGGCAATGGCGGCATCGAGGTCGGGTACCGCGATGGCGACGTGATTCAATCTTCCGAACATGGCCGCCTTCCCTCACACGTTCCGCCTGATGCCTTCGAGCAGGTCGAGCACCTTGTTGGCCGCATCCATGACATTGGTACCGGGGCCGAAGATGGCCGAGACTCCGTGGTCGAGCAGGAACTGATAATCCTGGCGCGGAATGACCCCACCGACAACAACGATGACGTCTTGCGCGCCTTTCTGTTTCAGCGTCTCGACCAGCTGCGGCGCAAGCGTCTTGTGCCCTGCGGCGAGCGACGACATGCCGACCACATGCACCTTGTTCTCAACGGCAAGCTCGGCCGCCTCCGCCGGTGTCTGGAACAGGGGACCGGCCAACACGTCGAAACCAATATCGCCGAAGGCAGACGCAATAACCTTTGCGCCACGATCATGCCCATCCTGCCCCAGCTTGGCGACCATGATGCGCGGTTTTGTGCCGATCCGTTCAGCCACACCTGAAAGGCGGGCGGCAAGCGTAGCGAGTTCCGGCTCATCCTTATAAGCCTCGCCGTAGATATCGCTCACCACCTCGGGCACCGCAGCGTGGTCTCCGAAGGCCACGCGCAGCGCATCGGAAATCTCTCCCACCGTGGCGCGTGCACGGGCCGCGACGACGGCGGCTTCGAGAATATTGCCCTTGCCGCTGCGGGCCACCTCCGAGAGCGCCTGCAGAGCGGCCTTCACGTCCTTGCCATCGCGGCGACGGCGCGTGTCTTCGATGCGGCGGATTTGCGCGGCCCGCACGGCGGCGTTATCGATATCGAGAACATCGATATCCTCTTCATTTTCGAGACGATAGCGGTTGACGCCGACGATCACCTCCTCGCCCTTGTCCACCGCCGCCTGCCGGCGTGTCGCGGCCTCCTCAATCAGCCGTTTCGGCAGGCCCTCCGCCACGGCCTTTGTCATGCCGCCAAGCGTCTCGACCTCCTCGATCAGCGCCCAGGCCTTCTCGGCCAGCTCACTCGTCAGGCTTTCGACATAATAGGAACCGGCCAGCGGATCGACGACCCTGGTGACGCCGGTTTCGTGCTGGAGGATCAGCTGGGTATTGCGGGCAATGCGGGCGGAGAATTCCGTCGGCAGCGCAATCGCCTCATCGAAGGAATTGGTGTGCAGTGATTGCGTGCCGCCGAGCACGGCGGACATGGCCTCGAAGGCAGTGCGGACGATGTTGTTATAGGGGTCCTGCTCTTGGAGCGACACGCCCGATGTCTGGCAATGGGTGCGCAGCATCAGCGACGACGCCTTTTGCGGCTTGAATTCCTCCATGATGCGTGACCAGAGCAGGCGCGCGGCGCGCAGCTTGGCCGCCTCCATGAAGAAATTCATGCCGATGGCGAAAAAGAAAGACAGGCGGCCGGCAAAATCGTCAACATTCAGCCCCTTGGCCAGCGCTGCCCGCACATATTCACGGCCATCCGCGAGTGTGAAGGCAAGTTCCTGCACCAGCGTCGCCCCGGCCTCCTGCATGTGATAGCCGGAGATGGAGATGGAGTTGAATTTCGGCATCTCCCTCGCCGTATATTCGATGATGTCGGCGATGATCCGCATCGAGGGTTCGGGCGGATAGATATAGGTGTTGCGGACCATGAACTCCTTGAGGATGTCGTTCTGGATGGTGCCGGAAAGCGCTGCACGCGGCACGCCCTGCTCCTCCCCCGCGACGATAAAATTGGCAAGAACGGGGATGACCGCGCCATTCATCGTCATGGACACCGAGACCTTGTCGAGCGGGATGCCGTCGAACAGGATTTTCATGTCCTCGACGCTATCGATCGCCACGCCTGCCTTGCCGACATCGCCCTCCACGCGCGGATGGTCGCTGTCATAACCGCGATGGGTAGCGAGATCGAAAGCCACGGAAACGCCCTGCTGACCGGCAGCCAGCGCCTTGCGGTAAAAGGCATTCGAGGCTTCCGCGGTGGAGAAACCGGCATATTGGCGGATGGTCCAGGGCCGTCCCGCATACATGGTGGCGCGCGGGCCGCGGGTGAAAGGCGCAAATCCCGGCAGGCTGTTCAGATGGGAAACATGGTGCAGGTCGTCGGCCGTATAGAGCGGCTTGACCTCGATACCCTCAGGGGTGTGCCAGACGAGTGTGTCCGGTGAGCGCTTCAGCTCCTTTTCAGCAAGGTGAAGCCAATCCCGCACCGTTTTTTCACCCGACATGCATCTCTCCCCGTTTGCATTTCGCTCTCGCATTCCAGCGAGAGATCAAGGCAGATTCGCCCGGCCCGTCCGCAGGTCCGACCCCGTAAACCGCCCCGGCCGGTATCCGTTCCGGAAAAACCGGCAGCGACCTTCACTCGAACTCGAGAATAACCTCATCCACAGCGAGACTATCGCCGGGTTTCGCCGCCACTCTCGCAACACGACCGCGTTTTTCGGCACGCAGGATGTTTTCCATCTTCATGGCTTCCACCGTCGCCAGTGCCTGCCCGGCCTCTACCTCGTCACCCTCACCCACCGAAATACCGGTGATGACCCCCGGCATGGGGCAGAGCAGCAGTTTCGACGTATCCGGCGGCAGTTTTTCCGGCATCAGCAGCGCCAGTTCCGCCACGCGCGGGCTGCGCACGCGGGCGAGAACATCCATGCCACCCCAGCGCAGACGAACCGCTGCGCCTGCAAGATCGACCTTGACGGCAATGACCTCGCCCGCCACCGTAAACAGGCCAAGGCTTTGACCGGGAAGCCAGCCGGTATCGATGGTGAGCGCTGTCCCGTCTTCAAAACGGACCGCCGCGCCATCCGCACCGGTTTCAATGCTGAGCCGGTGGCGAAACGCACCAAACGAAACCATCCAGTCTTGCCCGATAATGCGGCGATGATTGCCGATGGTACCGGAAATTTCCACCGCTCGGTTCTGCACACGCTGATTGATGATAGCGGCAATGGCGGAAAGCTTGCGCGCGGCGGCCTCATCCGGCTCGACGCCGGAGAAGCCTTGCGGAAACTCTTCCGCGATGAAGCCCGTCGTGAGCCTGCCAGAGCGAAAGCGCTCATGCTGCATGACGGCCGACAGGAAGGGCAGATTGTGGCCGATGCCCTCGACTTCGAAACGGTCGAGCGCCCGCCCCATGGCATCGATGGCCGTTTCGCGATCCTTGCCCCAGCTGCACAGCTTGGCGATCATCGGATCGTAATACATCGAAATCTCGCCGCCTTCGAAAACACCGGTATCGTTGCGGATGACGATGCCACCCTCCTGCCTGCCCTCTTCCGGTGGACGATAACGCGTCAGGCGGCCGATGGAGGGCAGGAAGTTACGATAGGGGTCTTCGGCATAAAGCCGGCTTTCGATCGCCCAACCATTCAGCTTCACATCCGCCTGTCCGAAGGAAAGCCTTTCACCCGAGGCCACACGGATCATCTGTTCAACCAGATCGATGCCGGTAATCAGTTCCGTTACCGGATGTTCCACCTGCAGACGGGTGTTCATTTCGAGGAAATAAAAATTGCGGTCGCCATCAACAATGAATTCCACCGTGCCGGCGGAGTGATAACCGACCGCTCTCGCCAGCGCCACGGCCTGCTCGCCCATGGCATGCCGAGTCGCCTCGTCCAGAAAGGGCGACGGCGCTTCCTCGATGACCTTCTGGTTACGCCGCTGGATAGAGCATTCTCGCTCCCCGAGATAAAGGATATTGCCGTGCCTGTCGCCCAGCACCTGAATTTCAATATGGCGCGGCTGGGTGACGAATTTTTCGATGAAGATGCGGTCGTCACCAAAGGAGGATTTCGCCTCGTTTTTCGAGGACTGGAAACCCTCGCGCGCCTCAGCGTCGTTGAAGGCGATGCGCATGCCCTTGCCGCCACCGCCGGCAGACGCCTTGATCATGACCGGATAACCGATCTGCGAGGCGATCTTCACCGCCTCATCCGCATCCTCGATCAGCCCCATATGGCCGGGTACGGTGGAAACGCCGGCTTTCGCAGCCAGTTTCTTCGACGTGATCTTGTCACCCATGGCCTCGATCGCGCCGACGGGCGGACCGATAAAAACGACACCCGCCTTTTCCAGCGCCTGCGCAAAGGCAGCGTTTTCCGACAGGAATCCGTAGCCCGGATGGACCGCATCCGCTCCAGTCTTCTTGATCGCCTCAAGGATCTTGTCGATGACGATATAGGACTGTGACGAGGGTGCCGGGCCGATATGAACGGCTTCATCTGCCTGTCTCACATGCAGCGCATTGGCATCGGCATCCGAATAGACCGCAACGGTGGCGATGCCCATCTTCTTCGCCGTCTTGATGACCCGGCAGGCAATCTCGCCGCGATTGGCGATGAGGATTTTCTTGATCATGCGGTTGTTGCCCTCTCCCTCAGCACAAACCCTTAAACAGCCCTCAAATCTCGAAAAAATTCTCGAAGGATTCCGGAAAATTCTGCCGGGCGACGCGTTCGTCTATGACGAGCATCGCCTGATAGGAAATGGGATCGAAGTTTTTCTCCGCCGGCACCACCTCCCGGCCAAAAAGCAGGTTGAGGCGGGCGGCGTCGAGATTGCCGCGCTCGAAAGGCTCGGCACCAAAATGGTGCCAGAGCGAGTGCAGGAAGGCGGCATCGATGCGATGCTCCTTGGTGTCGTTGCGCGCCCGGCGGGGTATCATCTTGATAGGCGTTACCCCCTTGGGGTTGGCGCGACGGATGGTGAACTGGACGCCCGTGCTCGGCATACCGGAGGGAAATCCCTTGTGTTTGGTCATTTCGGGCAGGTTCGCCATCTTTAGTCCTTCTTGTATCTGTTACGCCTTGCCGATCTTGTCCTGCGTCTTCGTGTCGAAGTCGGAGGCATCGTGGCGTTCATGCAATTGTTCAGACGGATCGCCGGAGGTCTTGTTGACGATCACGCCGCGTTTTACAGCAGGGCGTTCGCCGATTTCCAGCGTCCAGCGCATGACGTTCTTATAACCGTCTGCTTCAAGGAAAGCACCCGCATCGCCATATGCC
Source organism: Agrobacterium sp. CMT1 (assembly GCF_037203725.1). Classification (NCBI taxonomy): domain Bacteria; kingdom Pseudomonadati; phylum Pseudomonadota; class Alphaproteobacteria; order Hyphomicrobiales; family Rhizobiaceae; genus Agrobacterium; species Agrobacterium sp. CMT1. Next base: position 360,172 of record NZ_JBBCAR010000007.1, on the reverse strand, counting down.
TGGCCAAGCGCGATCTTGCCATACCACGGCCACACCGCCATGTCGGCAATCGTGTATTCCGAACCGGCGAGATAACGGTTTTTGGCGAGATGGCGATCCAGCACGTCGAGCTGGCGTTTGACTTCCATGGCGTAACGATCGATGGCGTATTTGATCTTGATCGGCGCATAGGCATAAAAATGGCCGAAACCACCGCCAAGGAAGGGGGCGGAGCCCATCTGCCAGAACAGCCAGTTCAGCGCCTGCGTGCGGGCATTGCCCTCCTTCGGCAGGAAGGCGCCGAATTTTTCCGCGAGGTAAACGAGGATGGAGCCGCTTTCGAAAACGCGCGTCGGCTCAGGCGTCGAATGATCCATCAGCGCCGGGATCTTGGAGTTCGGATTGACCTCGACAAAACCGGAACCGAACTGGTCGCCTTCGCCGATCTTGATGAGCCAGGCATCGTATTCGGCGCCCTTGTGGCCGGCAGCAAGCAATTCTTCCAGCATGATGGTGACCTTCTGGCCATTCGGCGTCGCCAGCGAATAAAGCTGCAGCGGATGCTTGCCGACGGGAAGTTCCTTTTCATGGGTGGGACCGGCGATCGGCCGGTTGATATTGGCGAACTGGCCGCCATTGCCCTTGTCCCAGGTCCAGACCTTGGGCACTTCATACCCGGTGGGGAAATTATCTGCTGAGGATTTTTCGGCCATGAAAATGTGTCCTTGTGCGTTTCAAGAGGACATCCGGACATCCGGGCGCCTGAACATCCATATAGTAAGGTGGCCGAAGCATTTTTCCAGCCCTTCAGCAGATCAGAGCGGAATGGTGTCGTGTTTCTTCCAGCGGGTTTCCACGCTCTTGTTGCGCAGCGACGCAAACGCGCGGGCGATGCGGCGGCGCGAGGAATGCGGCATGATGACCTCATCGATAAATCCGCGCTCCGCCGCGACGAAGGGATTGGCGAAACGCTCCTCATATTCTCTCGTGCGCGCAGCGATCTTCTCGGGATCGGCAAGCTCGGAACGATAGAGGATTTCCGCCGCGCCCTTGGCACCCATCACGGCAATTTCGGCCGTTGGCCAGGCGTAGTTGACGTCCGCGCCGATATGTTTGGAGGCCATCACGTCGTAAGCCCCGCCATAGGCCTTGCGGGTGATCAGCGTCACCATCGGCACTGTCGCCTCCGAATAGGCGAAGAGAAGTTTTGCGCCGTGCTTGATGACGCCGCCATATTCCTGGGCCGTGCCTGGCAGGAAACCCGGCACATCCACCAGCGTCAGCAACGGAATGTTGAAGGCGTCGCAGAAGCGCACGAAGCGGGCGGCCTTGCGCGAACTGTCGATATCGAGGCAGCCGGCCAGCACCATCGGCTGATTGGCGACGACGCCGACCGTCTGGCCTTCGAGACGAATGAAGCCGGTGATGATGTTTCGGGCAAAGGCCTCCTGCAATTCGAAGAAATCGCCCTCGTCGGCCAGCGCGTGGATCAGCTCCTTCATATCATAGGGCTTGTTGGAACTGTCAGGGATCAGCGTATCGAGCCGCGCTTCCAGGCGCGCCGGATCGTCGTGGAACGGCCGCACCGGCGGCTTTTCGCGATTATTGAGCGGCAGGAAATCGAACAGCAGCCGCACATGCTCCAGCGTCTCGATGTCGTTTTCGTAAGCGCCGTCAGCGACGGAGGATTTTTTGGTATGGGTCGAGGCGCCGCCCAGTTCTTCGGCCGTGACGATCTCGTTCGTCACCGTCTTCACCACATCCGGCCCCGTCACGAACATGTAGGAGGTATCGCGCACCATGAAGATGAAATCGGTCATGGCAGGCGAATAAACCGCACCACCCGCACATGGCCCCATGATGACGGAGATCTGTGGCACGACGCCGGAGGCGACGACATTACGCTTGAAGACATCGGCATAACCGCCAAGCGAGGCCACGCCTTCCTGAATGCGCGCGCCGCCGCTGTCGTTGAGGCCGATAACAGGCGCGCCGTTGCGGACCGCCATATCCATGATCTTGCAGATTTTCTGGGCGTGGGTTTCCGAGAGCGAACCGCCGAGCACGGTGAAATCCTGCGAAAACACATAGACCTGCCGGCCATTAATGGTGCCCCAGCCGGTCACGACACCGTCACCGGCGATCTTCTGGCTCGCCATGCCGAAATCCACCGCTCGGTGGGTGACATACATGTCGTATTCTTCGAAGGAACCCTCATCCAAGAGCACGTCGATGCGCTCGCGCGCCGTCAGCTTGCCCTTTGCGTGCTGCGCCTCGATGCGCTTGACGCCGCCACCGAGCCGAGCCTCTTCCCGCCGCGTTTCCAACTGCTCCAGAATGCCGGGCATGTATCCTCCATGCGTTATGCCACGATCAATAACCCAGAAAATACTCTGCCAGAAGCCTTGATCGTGCGCGTATGCGTGCCATAAATATTTGCAATATTTAATTTTGCAAAGTTGCAACATGGCGACAGAAAAACTCTTTATCGGCCGCAAGGTGCGCCGCCTTCGCGAAAATGCCCGCGCCACGCAGGCGCAATTTGCCGAACGGCTGGGCATTTCCGCGAGCTATCTGAACCAGATCGAAAACAACCAGCGCCCCGTTTCGGCCAGCGTTCTGGTGACGCTGGTGGAAAAATTCCAGCTCGACATGGCGGAACTGGCGACAGGCGAAAGCGACCGGCTGGTTTCCGCCGTGCGCGAGGCGCTGAAGGACCCGCTGTTCATGAATTATGAACCGGGGCTTCAGGAGTTGAAGCTGATTGCCCAGAACGCACCTGGTTTTGCCCATGCGCTGCTGCGGGCCCATCAGGCCTATCGCCAGAACAGCGAACAGCTGGTGCAACTGGATGACCGCTTAGGCCGCGGCACCGCACAGGTTGAAAGAACCCCCTATGAGGAGGTCCGCGATTTCTTTCACTTCGTCGACAATTACGTTGCCGAGATTGATCTTCTAGCCGAGGAGCTGGCGCAGGAACTGGAGATCGAGGGAGGCGAGACCGACAGCATTCTGTCAGCGCATCTCAGGAACCGTTACGGCATCCATATCACAAGAACCGCGGCGGCAGGCGGGCTGATCCGGCATTTCGATCCTGTCGGCAAAACGCTCGCCCTCAGTTCCTACATGGCCGCATCCACCCGCTGTTTTCAGCTCGCGTTGCAGATCGCCCAGCTTCACGCCGGCCCGACGGTGGACAGGGTGCTGGCCGGCGCCGGTTTCCGCAACACGGAAGCGGCCGAAATCTGTCGTATCGGACTGCACAATTATTTTGCCGCAGCGCTCATCCTGCCCTATGGACAATTTCACCGGGCGGCACAGGAACTGCGCCATGATCTCGAACTTCTCGCCGTGCGTTTTGGCGCGAGCCTTGAGCAGGTGGCCCACCGTCTGAGCACCCTGCAGCGCCCGGGCATGAAAGGCGTACCGATCTTTTTCGCCAAGATCGACCGCGCCGGCAACATCACCAAACGCCACAGCGCCACGCGGCTGCAATTTGCCCGGTTTGGCGCGGCCTGTCCGCTGTGGAATATCCATCAGGCTTTCGAAAGCTCCGACAGGATCGTGCGGCAGCTGGCGGAAACACCTGACGGCGTGCGCTATCTCTCAATCGCCACCCAGATCGAAAAGGCCGGCGCCGGTTTTAATACGGAAAGGCCGCGTTACGCCATCGCACTCGGCTGCGAGATTTCCCATGCGCAAAATTTCGTCTACGCCGACACGCTCGATCTCGGCAATGCGGCTTCCTTCAAACCGATCGGCATTTCCTGTCGGGTGTGCGAAAGGGTGGATTGCGTGCAGCGCGCCGTGCCGCCGCTGAAACGCAAGCTGCATTTCGATCATCTTTCACGCGGCGCCCTGCCCTATCGGATTGCCGATTTTTGACCCCGCTCAGGGCAGTGGCACCATCGCGCGCCGCATGATGTTGGCGTAATAACCCCAGAAAAGCCGGGCGGCGACGGAGCGCCATGGCGACCAGAGTGTCGCGCGTTCCGCGAGCCATTTCGCTTCCGGCCTTATCTCCAGATCGAGCGCATGTGCCACCGCTGATCTCAGCGCCACATCGCCAACGGGAAAAATATCCGGATGCCCGCCGCAGAACATCAGATAGACCTCGGCCGTCCATGGGCCTATGCCACGAAGCGCCACCAGTTCAGAAAGGGCTGCACTCCCCTCCTTGCGCACCACGCCGTCAAGGTCGATCTGCCCTTCGGTAACGGCGCGAGCCAGTCCTTCCAGCGTCGTCGCCTTGGCGCGCGAAAGGCCGAAAGTAGCCCGCAATTCCTCCGGTGCGCCGAGATAATTTTCCGCCGTAACCGCGCCGCCCGTCCCGGTGAGAATACGCGCCCATATGGCAGTGGCGCTGGCGCGCGACACCATCTGCGAGACGACGATATGAGCAAGGCCGGCAAAGCCGGGCTCGTGGATGCGCAGTTCCAGCGGACCGGCTATCTCAATGACAGGGGCAAGTGCGGGGTCGAGGCGGGCGAGATGCTCCAGCCCTTCGCTGATGTCATCCATCCCGGTGATGATTTTCATGTCGGTCATTCCATATGCCGCACCTGCTGGCGGGGTGCATTAAAACATGGCAGAAGAAACCATGCCTTCATCCATCCGTCAAAAACCGGTTTACCGTTTCGCGCCAAGCCCCAACGGCCCGCTGCATCTCGGCCATGCGCTTTCCGCATTCCTGAACCATGACATGGCGCTGGACAATGGCGGCCGCTTTCTGCTGCGTATAGAGGATATAGACCAGACGCGCTGCACGCCGCAGCTGGAACAGGCGATCTATGATGATCTCGGCTGGCTGGAACTCTCTTGGGAAGAGCCAGTGCGGCGACAATCGGAGCATTTCGATGAGTACCGGATGGCGCTGCACAGGCTGATCGAGGCGGATCTTGCCTATCCCGCCTTTCTCAGCCGTGGCGAAACCAGGGCCATTGTCGGTGCCTTCGAAGCGGAAGGCGGGACATGGCCGCGCGATCCTGACGGAGCGCCGCTCTATCCGTCCGTCGACCGCGAGAGGCCGAAGGCGGAACGGGCGGCCCTGCTCGCATCCGGACGGCAACACGCCTGGCGGCTCGACATGGACAAGGCGATCCGCGCCGCCCATACCCCACTGTTCTGGCAGGAGAGCGGCGACGGGGTGACGGGCCAGATCGAGGCCCTGCCCGCGCTCTGGGGCGATGTGGTGCTGTCGCGTTCCGACGCGCCTTCGAGCTATCATCTTTCCGTTGTGGTTGACGATGCACTGCAGGGGATCACCCATGTGGTGCGCGGCATGGATCTCTTCCATGCCACCGCCATCCACCGGCTGCTGCAGCAGCTGCTGGACCTACCGCAGCCCGCTTATCATCATCACCGGCTGATTTTGGGCACGGACGGGCGCAAGCTTTCGAAAAGCGAAGGCAGTACCGGGCTTTCCGCCCTTCGCGCCGAAGGAGCGACGCCCTCAGATATCCGCCGGCTTGTCGGCCTCCTCTAGCGCCTGCCCGCGGCGCGCGCCATTGCCGCCGATGTTACGGCGGATGATCTGCCGGACCTTGTATTTCATCAACGCGGCATTCACCTCCGCGCCGAGCATGAAGATGACGCCGACCATATAAAGGAACACCAGAACCACCATGACGGAGGCGAGACCGGCATAGGTGGCGGCATAATTGGCGAAGGTGGAGAGATAATAGGCGAAGATAGCCGCGCCGATGACCCAGAATATCATCGTCAGCAAAATACCCGGCCAGACATCCCAGATGCGGCGCTTGCCTGCGGGTAGCCACAGATGCGCCGCCACCAGCCCCGCCGTCAGCACCACGATGGTGCCATAAAGACCGAGGCTGGAGATGGTGTTCAGCACATCCGTCAGCCACGGAAACCGCCGTTCGGCGAAGGACATGGCGACCGGCACGGCGACGAGCACGGTACTGATTCCGGCAAAGACCACAACGGCAATCAGGACATAAAGCAGGCTGAGCAGGCGGGTCACATACCACCAGCGCGTTTCCGTGACGCGATAGGCGCGGTTCAGCGAAATGCGCAGCGCCTCGACGCCGTTCGAGGCGAAGTATGCAGCCGCCAGTACCGAAATCGTCAGCAGGCCGCCGCGCGGGATGGTGAGAACCTGCTGCACCTGAGCTGCCAGCGGACCGGCAATTGCTTCCGGCCAGGTGTCGAAAATCAGATGCACCGCCGTTTCTGAGAACTGGTCGGCGCCCAGAAAACCGGCCAGCGCCGTGCCGAAGATCAGGAACGGAAACAGCGCCAGCAGGATGGACAGCGCCATGTGGCTCGCCATCGCCCAGCCGTCATCCTCGGCGAAATGGGAATAGGCATCGAAGGCAACCTTGCCTGCCAGGCGCACTGCGGCAACCATGTCGCCTCCATTCATCGGCATTTCATTTGTAACTTCGCCCCGAATATGGGAAATCAGCTTCGTTTTGTACAGCGCGCAAGCTGACCTTTCGGTTCCCGAAGGACACGGATTTCGCGCGATTGGATTTTAACGGGCCGGGTAATCGGACCAGAGCGACAGTCGGTTTCCCGGAGCGGCAAATGTCTGAAAAACCCGTCATCATCATCACCGGATGTTCCTCGGGGATCGGCGCCTATTGCGCCGGCGCGCTCCACCGGGACGGCTGGCGGGTTTTTGCCACCGTGCGGCGCATCGCTGACATGGCAGCCCTCGAAAATCAGGGCATAGAAACCCTGATCATGGATTACACAAAGCCCGAAACCATCGCCGCGCTGGTGGACACCGTCGCCGCCCGCACCGGCGACCGCATCGATGCGCTTTTCAACAATGGCGCCTATGGCCAGCCGGGCGCGGTGGAGGACCTGCCAGTCGCAGCGCTGAGAGCCCAGTTCGAAACCAATGTCTTCGGCTGGCACGATCTGACGCGGCGGGTCATTCCCTTTATGCGGGCGCGTGGTGCGGGCCGCATCGTGCATTGCTCGTCCATTCTCGGGCTCGTGCCCTATCGCTATCGCGGCGCCTACACCGCTTCGAAATTCGCGCTTGAGGGGCTGGGCGTCACCCTGCGCATGGAGCTTCAGGGCAGCGGTATCCATGTCAGTCTGATCGAACCCGGCCCGATCACGTCGAAATTCACCGCGACGGCGCTTGCTCATATCAATGAGCATATCGATCTCGAAAATTCGGCCCATGCGGCAGAATATAAACGCCAGCTGGCGCGTATGGATGGTTCCGGCCCCGTCAACCGTCACAAGCTCGGCCCGGATGCCGTTTATGCCGTGCTGAAACACGCCCTGACGGCTGCAAGGCCGAAACCACATTATCCCGTTACCGTTCCGGCCAAACAGGGGCTTATGCTGAAACGGCTCTTGCCTGCCGGACTTTTCTATCGTCTGCTGCGCAGATTCGATTGAGGAGGAGTAATACCGCATGTCCGGCTTCACCACCGTTCTGGCCCTTATCGTCATGGGGCTTGTCGTCATCGTGTTGATACGCGGCCTCTTCAACATGCTGAAGGGACAGGACGCCAACCGGTCCAACAAGCTGATGCAGCTTCGCCTGCTTCTGCAGGCCATTGCCATCGCTCTGATCATGCTCACCCTCTGGCTCACCGGAGGCGGCCGCTGACATGGTGAAACTGAACAAGATCTACACCCGCACCGGCGACAAGGGTACGACGGCGCTGGTTTCCGGCCCGCGCCGACCGAAGCACGATCTGCGCGTCGAAGCCTACGGCACGGTGGACGAGACCAATTCGGCCATCGGTGTCGCGCGGCTTCACACGGCCGGGCTGGAAAAGCTGGATGCCATGCTTTTCCGCATCCAGAACGATCTTTTCGACCTCGGCGCCGATCTTGCCACGCCTGACGATGGCGAACCGCTGCCTTACGAACCGTTGCGCATAGTCGAAAGCCAGGTCACACGGCTGGAAAGCGAAATCGACGACCTCAACGCCCCCCTCGAACCGTTGACGTCCTTCGTGCTGCCGGGCGGCAACGCCGCGGCGGCAAATCTGCATTTGGCACGCACGGTTTGCCGGCGCGCAGAAAGGCTGATGGTGGAGCTTTCCGTCACCGAGAATGAGATCGTCAGCCCGGCCGCCATCAAATATGCCAATCGCCTCTCCGACTTCCTGTTTGTCGCGGCCCGTTTCGCCAATGATGCCGGCAAGGCCGACATATTGTGGGTTCCGGGCAAGAACCGCTAAGGCGTTTCAACGACGCAACAAAAGGGCATTCGATGTTCATACCGCTGCACGATGCGAATTCCCTCAAGCATATCCGGCTGCAATATGTCACCATCGGCCTGATCGTGGTCAACGTGCTGGTCTGGCTGTTTACCGGCGTGCTGGCCAGCGACACCGAAGCCAATGCCGCTGCCCTCGGCCTCGGCTTCATTCCCGCCGTGGTGTTCGATTACGCCTATCTGGAACCCGCCCTGCAGGTCGTGCCTGATGACCTCACCGCCATCACCTATGCCTTTCTTCATCTCGATTTCTGGCATCTGGCCGGCAACATGCTGTTTCTCTGGGTCTTCGGCGACAATGTCGAGGATGCGCTCGGCCATTTTCGTTTCCTGATCTTCTATCTCGCCTGTGCCATCGCCGGCGCGCTGTTTCACGGTTTCGTCGCCCCCACCTCGGAAGGACCACTGATCGGTGCCTCGGGTGCGGTTTCCGGCGTCGTCGCGGCCTATTTCCTGCTGCATCCAAAAGTGCGCGTCTGGGTGCTGGTCCTCATGCGCATTCCGCTTCCACTGCCCGCCTTCATTCCCCTGGCGCTGTGGATCGGCCAGCAGTTCCTGATGCTGGCGCTCAGGCTGGAAGAGAATGTCTCCTGGGGCGCGCATGTCGGCGGCATCTTGGCGGGCGCCATCATGGTAATTTTCATGCGCAGACGGGGCGTTCCCCTGTTTGATCGCACCATTGTCCCGCCGAGGGCGGCGCAGTTCAAAAATACGTCGCAAACGGCGGGGTTGTCGCAAATCGAACGCGGCTATGACGGGGGTAGATGAGAGGTCACGTCAGAGATAGAGTATTTACGTTAACGTCAACGTAAGATATGCCTTGTGTGCATGCGATAATGAAGATTGCTCCGTTGTAATTGCGGGAAAAATGCTTATCCATGTCGCCAACCTGTTTTTGGAGGTCCGCTCGGCATTGCCAAGCGGACAGGAGTTTGAGGAAAGCCGCCGATGAAAATCCTTGTCCCCGTTAAACGAGTCGTCGATTACAACGTGAAGATCCGCGTGAAGGCGGATGGTTCTGGCGTTGAGCTTGCCAATGTGAAGATGTCGATGAACCCGTTCGACGAAATCTCGGTGGAAGAGGCCCTTCGCCTGAAGGAAGCCGGCAAGGCTGAAGAAGTCGTCGTCGTCTCCATTGGACCTGCCAAGGCGGAAGAAACGCTGCGCACCGCGCTTGCGATGGGTGCCGATCGCGCCATCCTGATCGAGACCGATGAAACGGTCGAGCCGCTCGCCGTCGCCAAGCTCCTGAAGGGCGTGGCCGAGGCTGAGCAGCCCGGTCTCGTCATTGTCGGCAAGCAGGCGATTGACGACGATTCGAACCAGACCGGCCAGATGCTGGCAGCCCTCCTCGGCTGGGGCCAGGGCACCTTCGCCTCAAAGGTCGTGCCTGCCGACGGCAAGGTTGCGGTGACCCGCGAAGTCGATGGCGGCCTGCAGACGGTGGAACTGAAGCTTCCCGCTGTCGTCACCACCGATCTTCGTTTGAACGAGCCGCGTTATGCCTCGCTGCCGAACATCATGAAGGCGAAAAAGAAGCCGCTCGACAAGAAGGCTCCGGCCGATTTCGGCGTCGATGTTTCGCCGCGCCTGAAGGTGTTGAAGACCGAAGAGCCGGCGGGCCGCAAGGCCGGCATCAAGGTGGGCTCGGTTGCCGAGCTGGTCGAAAAGCTCAAAGCCGACGGCGTCCTCTAAGGTTTCGGAAAAGGGAGATATTCTCATGGCCATTCTTCTTCTGGCAGAACACGACAACGCAACCCTTTCCGACCTGACGGCAAAGACCCTGACGGCGGCAACTCAGATTGGCGGCGACGTCCATGTGCTGGTCGCCGGATCCGGCGCCAGGGGCGCTGCCGACGCCGCAGCAAAACTTTCCGGTGTTTCCAAGGTGCTGCTTGCCGACGATGCATCCTATGCAAACCAGCTGGCGGAACCGCTGGCGGCGCTGATCGTTTCGCTTGCCCCGTCCTATGACGTCATCATCGCTCCTGCGACCGCCTCGGCAAAGAACGTCACGCCGCGTGTTGCTGCGCTTCTCGACGTGGCTCAGGTCTCGGAAATCATCGAAGTTGTCAGCCCGGATACCTTCAAGCGCCCGATCTATGCCGGCAATGCCATCCAGACCGTTCAGGCAACCGATGGCAAGAAGGTCATCACCGTTCGCCCGACGGCCTTTGCGGCAGCGGCAGAAGGCGGTTCGGCAGCGGTCGAGACGATCGCCGCCGCCGAAAACCCCGGCGTCTCCTCTTTCGTTTCTGATGCACTGGCCTCGTCCGACCGTCCGGAACTGACCTCGGCGAAGATCATCATCTCGGGTGGCCGTGCTCTCGGTTCTTCGGAAAAATTCAAGGAAGTCATCCTTCCTGTTGCTGACAAGCTGGGTGCTGCCGTTGGTGCATCGCGCGCTGCCGTCGATGCCGGCTATGCGCCGAATGACTGGCAGGTGGGCCAGACCGGCAAGGTCGTCGCCCCACAGCTTTACATCGCGGCGGGCATTTCCGGTGCCATCCAGCATCTGGCCGGCATGAAGGACAGCAAGGTCATCGTCGCCATCAACAAGGACGAAGAAGCGCCGATCTTCCAGGTTGCCGATTACGGCCTTGTGGCGGACCTCTTCGAGGCATTGCCGGAACTGCAAAAGGCCCTCTGATTTCAAATAGATGATGAAGGCGGCGCGTTTTTTGAACGCGCCGCCTTCTCTTTTTCGGCGATATGCGTAACATCGCCAGCGAATTTGCACATGCAGCACATGGGAGAACAGCATATGACCGCCCCCTTTAAGAACATCGGTGTCATCGGAGCCGGTCAGATGGGGTGCGGCATCGCACATGTCTCTGCGGTTGCCGGCTACAGGGTTCATATCTACGATCTTTCCAAAGACGGCATCGAGGCCGGCCTTGCCACGATCAATGGCAATCTCGCGCGCCAGGTCACCAACGGCAAGCTTTCCGACGAGGCCCGCAAGCAGGCCCTGGCGCTCATCAGCGGTTCGACCGATGTCAACGATCTGGCACCCATGGACCTCGTCATCGAGGCTGCCACCGAGAACGAAGAGATCAAGCGCAAGATCTATGCACAGATCTGCCCGGTCCTGAAGCCGGAGGCGCTTCTCGCCACCAACACGTCTTCACTTTCCATCACCCGGCTTGCCTCTGCCACCGACCGTCCGGAACAGTTCATGGGCATCCACTTCATGAACCCGGTGCCGGTCATGAAACTGGTGGAACTGGTGCGCGGCATCGCCACCAATGAAAAGACCTTCGATGCGGCCAAGGACTATGTGCGAACGCTGGAAAAGGCGATCACCGTCGCCGAAGATTTCCCAGCCTTCATCGTCAACCGCATCCTTCTGCCGATGATCAACGAGGCAATCTATACGCTTTATGAGGGCGTTGGCTCCGTGGAAGCCATCGACACCGCCATGCGCCTCGGCGCGAACCACCCGATGGGTCCGCTGCAGCTCGCAGACTTCATAGGCCTCGATACCTGTTTGTCGATCATGCAGGTGCTGCATGACGGCCTGTCCGACAGCAAATACCGCCCCTGCCCGCTGCTGGTCAAATATGTCGAAGCCGGCTGGCTCGGCCGCAAATCCGGCCGTGGTTTTTACGATTATCGGGGTGAGACGCCGGTTCCGACGCGGTAAAAATCGACCTTGTGCTGAGGGAGAGGAAATATCTCTCCCCCAAGCCGAAAACTCAAAGCTACCTGGATGTTGCGGCCGTCACCAACGCCTTGGCATCTTCGCTATCCCACGCCGCCGGCCCGTTCATCGCTGCGAGAAGACAGCCGTTTTCATCCAGCAGCAGGGTGGCCGGCAGGCCGAAAGCGAGACCTTCCTTTTTCAGAACGTTGAAGACGCCCATGGAACTGTCGCGATAGTGCTTCAGGGAATCGATCTTGTATTCGTCCATGAAGGCTTTCGGCTTTTCATCCCCGCCCGTATCGATGTTAACAGCCACGACTTCAAAGCCGTTACCGCCCTTTTCCTTCTCCAGCGCGTTCAGCGCCGGCATTTCTTCCCGGCAGGGCACGCACCACGTCGCCCAGAGATTGAGCAGCACCGCTTTACCCTTGAGATCGGCAAGGCTCATATCTTTCCCCTCCGGCCCTTTGAAGGAGAGCGGAATAACGCGCGGGGTGTCTGCCGCCGACATAGCCGCCACCTGGCCCTTCAGAAAGGGTTTCAGCGTGGCAATGCGGTTCGCCGCACCTTCACATAAACCGGCGTCGGCCACCGCTGCCCCTTGAACCGGGCTCTCAGACCCAATATGCCTGAACCAGACCGCGCCTGCACCGGCGAGCACACCGGCAACGGCAGCAATTGCAACCAATTTGGCGGAAGGAAGCCTGAACGGCCTTTTCTCTGTCATCGAATACTCCAGGGCATCACACATGGCTGACGGCACAGATCAGAAATCCTCCAACCAGATGTGGGGCGGGCGTTTCGCTTCCGGGCCATCTGCCATCATGGAAGAGATAAATGCCTCCATCGGCTTCGACAAGAAACTTTACGCCCAGGATATCCGCGGCTCTATGGCGCATGCCGCCATGCTGGCATCTAAAGGCATTATTTCGCCTGAAGATAAAGACAAGATCACCGAAGGCCTGAACACGATCCTGTCAGAGATCGAATCCGGCAGCTTCGAATTCTCCCGCAAGCTCGAAGATATTCACATGAATATCGAAGCGCGGCTTGCCACCCTCATCGGCCCGGCCGCCGGCCGTCTGCACACCGCCCGCTCGCGCAACGACCAGGTGGCGCTCGATTTCCGCCTGTGGGTCAAGGAAGAATTGCAGAAGACCGAAGGCATGCTGACGGCGCTCATCGCTGCCTTCCTCGACCGCGCCGAGGAAAACGCCGATACGGTGATGCCCGGTTTCACGCATTTGCAGACGGCGCAGCCTGTCACCTTCGGCCATCATTGCATGGCCTATGTGGAAATGTTCGGCCGTGACCGCGCCCGCGTACGCCACGCCATCGAGCACATGGACGAAAGCCCGATTGGTGCGGCCGCCCTTGCCGGCACCGGCTATCCGATTGATCGCCACATGACCGCCAAGGCGCTCGGTTTCCGCGAGCCGACCCGCAACTCCATCGACACCGTGTCCGACCGCGATTTCGCGCTGGAATTCCTGTCGATCGCCTCCATCTGCGCCACGCACCTGTCGCGTCTTGCCGAAGAGATCGTCATCTGGTCGACGCCGCAATTTGGTTTCATCCGGCTGTCGGACGCCTTTTCCACGGGCTCGTCGATCATGCCGCAGAAGAAGAACCCTGATGCCGCTGAGCTGGTGCGCGCCAAGACCGGCCGCATCAACGGCTCGCTGATCGCTCTCCTCACCGTGATGAAGGGTCTGCCGCTCGCCTATTCCAAGGACATGCAGGAAGACAAGGAACAGGTTTTCGACGCCGCCGAAAGCCTGGAACTGGCGATCGCCGCCATGACCGGCATGATCCGCGACCTCGAAGTACGCAAGGACCGCATGCGTGCGGCGGCAGGCTCCGGTTATTCCACCGCGACCGATCTGGCCGACTGGCTGGTGCGAGAAGCAGGTCTGCCCTTCCGCGATGCCCACCATGTGACCGGCAATGCCGTGGCGCTGGCGGAAAAGAAAGGCTGCGATCTCGCCGATCTTTCGCTGGAGGAGTTGCAGGCCATCCACCCCGGCATCACCAACAGCGTTTTCGATGTTCTTTCGGTGGAAGCATCGGTCGCCAGTCGCACAAGCTTCGGCGGCACGGCTCCTTCGGAGGTGCGCAAACAAATCGCCTGGTGGCGCGGCCGCAACTGATAAATCTGCGTTAAGCCGCGATCACAAGAAACAGGGTGCACAAGCGCCCTGTTTTTCGTTATCAGAGAAGCACATATTTCCTTTGGACAGGCCCATGCTTTCAAAATCCGTGCGCAAACTCATCGTTCCCATCGGCATGACGCTTGCCGTAAGCCTCGCTCTCAGCGCCTGCGGGCGCAAGGGCGACATCGATCCGCCGAGCACGCCGGTCGAAATGCGCAACAAGCGCGCCGCCGATGGCAGTGAGCCGAAGCCGGCAACGGCGGAACGGCCCTTCATTCTCGACAAGCTTCTCTGACGGGTAAAAAGCCGTGAACCATTTTGGCTATATCGACGGCGTGCTGCACGCCGAAAACGTGCCCGTGCCCGAGATCGCCAAGGCGGTCGGCACGCCCTTCTACGTCTATTCGACCGCAACCCTGGAGCGCCACTACAAGGTGTTCTCAGGTGCGTTTGCGGATGTGGACGCCATGGTCTGTTATGCCATGAAGGCCAACTCCAACCAGGCCGTGCTGAAGACGCTGGCAAAGCTCGGCGCTGGCATCGACGTCGTCTCCGGCGGTGAATTGCGTCGCGCTCTGGCTGCTGGCGTGCCGGCAAACCGCATCATGTTCTCCGGCGTCGGCAAGACGGTTGCGGAAATGGATTATGCGCTGGATGTGGGCATTTATTGTTTCAACATCGAATCCGAGCCGGAGCTGGAAGTCCTCAATCTGCGCGCCATCAAGGCGGGCAAGCGGGCGCATGTCTCCTTCCGCATCAACCCTGATGTGGATGCGCGCACCCACGCCAAGATTTCCACCGGCAAGAAAGAAAACAAGTTCGGCATTTCCTATGAGCGGGCGCGCGCCGTCTATGCCCATGCTGCAACCCTGCCCGGCATCGAAGTCACGGGCATCGACATGCATATCGGCAGCCAGATCACCGAGTTGCAGCCTTTCGAGGACGCCTTCCGGCTGCTGCGCGAACTGGTGGAAGCGCTTCGCGGCGATGGCCATGCGATCAGCCACGTCGATATCGGCGGCGGCCTCGGCATTCCCTACCGCGACGACAATAATCCGCCGCCTTTGCCGGATGCCTATGCGCATATCGTCAAGAACGAGTTGAAGAGCCTCGACTGCAAGATCGTCACCGAGCCCGGCCGTCTGATCGTCGGTAATGCCGGCATTCTGGTAACGGAAGTCATCTATGTGAAGGATGGCGGCGAAAAGACCTTTGTAATCGTTGACGGCGCGATGAACGACCTCATCCGTCCGACACTATATGAGGCCTATCACGGCATCCGCCCGGTGGTGCAACCGGCAGAGGATACGCCGCGCATCAAGGCCGATATCGTCGGCCCGGTCTGCGAAACCGGCGATTATCTGGCGCTGGACCGCGACATGGCCGCACCGCAACCGGGCGATCTCATCGCCGTCAGTTCCGCTGGCGCCTATGGTGCGGTGCAGGCAGGAACCTATAATTCCCGCCTGCTGGTGCCGGAAGTGCTGGTCAAGGGTGACAAATTCCATGTCATCCGCCCCCGCGGCACGTATGAAGAGCTGATCGCCCTCGATTCCGTGCCCGCCTGGCTCGACTGATCCGCTTGCAGCCGATCACAATTGAGCGAAGCTGCCTAAAAAATGGGGGTGAGGGCTTGGCTGCCCTCGTCTTCGCCACAAAGAATGTTATCCTTGCCTCTGTGGTATGGAGAACTCGCCGTTCCGGGAATGGCGTTGACGTGGCCAGAACCGGGAGAACGGATTGATGACCACAGCCGGAGAGGACAGGACAGGCAGAAAGCGCTCCACTGGCGCATTCGTGCAGCGGCCGGACCTTGCCCGCCGGGTTGCCGCCAAGCGTTTCTTCGCAAAAATCGTTCTGCTTTCGGAGAAGATCGCCCCGAAAACGCTATGGCCGCTCTCTATTGCCGCTCTGTTTCTGGTGCTTGCCTGGTTCGGCCTTTACCGGCACATGCCGGATTTTCTGCGGCTCGGCGTCGTTTTCGTGCTCGTGTTCGCCTTCATTGCCACTCTCCTGCCGATCGCGCGGCTGAAATGGCCGACTGACAACGACGCTTCCCGCCTTCTCGAAGATCGCAACGGTCTTGCACACCAACCTGTTGGAGTACAGGAAGACGAACCGGCCTTCGACACGCCTTTTTCCAGAACGCTCTGGAAGGAACACCAGATCCGCATGGCGGAGCGTATCGCCGCACTGAATGCCGGTCTGCCGAAGCCCGATATCGCCCGTTATGACCGTCTCGCCCTACGCGCCGTTCCCGCCCTTCTTCTGGCTGCTGCCTTCGGTTTTTCCTTTTCCAACGGCGCAGGCACGATTGCCGATGCCTTCCGCAGCCAACCGACCGTGGGTCCGCTCAATCCCGATATTCGACTGGATGCCTGGGTTACGCCGCCCTCTTATACCGGCCGCGCACCGATTTTCCTGACTGGGCGTGATGCGACCAACCGCGACGCGGTTTCCGTGCCGCAGTCGTCCAGGCTGACGATCCGCATGACCGGTGGTGATGGCGGCGAAGAAGTGACCTTCGAACCGGAAATGGCGGGCGCCCTGCAAAAGCTCGCTCCCGAAACAACCCGGGCCGACAGTGCGAGCGGTGATGTCACGGTTCCGGCGCAGGCTCCTTTGGCGGATCAGCCCTTGGCACCGCGCACCTTCGCGATGGATGTCACCGAAAGCGGCATGATAACCGCCAATGGCGAGCAATGGTTGTTCAATGTCATCCCGGACCAGCCGCCCAGCATTGCCTTCGACAACATGCCGCGCCGCGCCGTCAACGGCGCGCTGGAAATCGGCTTCACCGCCAAGGATGATTACGGGTTGAAGGAAGCTCACGCGATTATTGAGCCTATCGGCGTTGCCGAAGGCGCGACAGCGCTTTACCCGCCGCCGGAATTCAAGCTCGATCTGCCGCGGCAGAACAATCGCGAGATCAAGGGGCTGACCAGCCGCAACCTGACCGAACATCCGATGGCCGGGAAACGCGTGCGTATTACACTGGTGGCGACTGACGGTGCAGGCCAGACCGGCCGCAGCCCTCCGCATGAAATGGTGCTGCCGGGCCGCAATTTCTCGGAACCGCTGGCTGCTTCCATTGCCGAACAGCGGCAGATTTTTTCGCTCGACACACGCCAGATGCCAAAGGCGATCGCCTATAACGAGGCGGTTGGAATGCGTCCGGAAGAGACCATTCCCAACACGACGCATTATCTCCTGCTGCAATCGGCGCAGACCCGCATGCGGCTCGCCTATAATGAGGAAATGCTGAAGGACACGGCGGATTACCTCTGGGAGATCGCACTGGGCATCGAGGATGGTGATCTTTCGCAGGCGGAAAAGCGCCTGCGCGATGCACAGACCGCCCTTTCCGAGGCGCTTCAGCGCAATGCCTCCGATGAAGAAGTGGCCAAGCTCATGCAGGAGCTGCGCGAGGCGATGCAGCAGTTCATGAGCGAGCTTGCGCAACGCATGCAGAATGCGCCGCAAGCCAACATGAACCAACAGGCACAGAACGTGCTGCGCCAACGCGATCTGGAAAACATGATGAACCAGATCGAGAATCTCGCCCGTTCCGGCAATCGCGATGCCGCGCAGGAAATGCTCTCGCAATTGCAGCGCATGATGAACAATCTGCAAGCCGGCCGACCGCAGCGTCAGGGGCAGCAAGGCCAGCAGCAGAGCAGCAAGATGCGCCAGCAGATCGACAAGCTAGGCGAAATCCTGCAGCAGCAGCAGAAGCTGATGGACGAAACCTTCAAGCTGGATCAGGCATTGCGCGACCGGATGCAGCGCGGTGATCCGCAGCAGGGCGGCGAAAGCGACGACCAGCAGATGGGCGAAAACGGCCAGCAACAGCCTCAGGGCCAGCAAGGCCAACAGGGTGAAAATGGCCAACAGGGCGGACAGCAGCAGACTGACCAGATGACCGCCGAGCAATTGCGCGAAGCGCTGAAAAACCTGCGGGCCCAGCAGGATGCCCTCGGCAAGCAGCTCGGCGAATTGCAGCAGGGACTTCGCGATCTCGGCATGGAGCCGGGCGAAAATTTCGGCAAGGCGCAGCAGGAAATGCAGGGCGCCGGTGAGGCGTTGGGCAGGAGCCAGGGTGAACAGGCCGTCGAGGGCCAGGGCAATGCGCTGAATGCGCTGCGCCAGGGCGCACAGGACATGATGGGCCAGATCATGCAGGCCATGCGCCAGCAGGGCCAGCAGCCGGGTCAGGGGCAGGAAGGCATGGCCGGTCAAGGCGGCCAGAACGGCCGCGATCCGCTCGGCCGTCCGCGCAGCACCACCGGCCCTGACTTTGGCGATCAGGTGAAGGTGCCTGACGAAATAGACGTGCAACGCGCCCGCGAGATTCTTGACGCCATCCGCGAAAAGCTCGGCAACAATCCGCCGGGTGAGGTGGAACGGCGTTATCTCGAGCGGTTGCTGGATATCAGGTGACGGTTAGCACAGGTAATGGTGCGCCTCGTTACATCCTTTTTCAGAAGCTAAAGTTTCCGTCATGCCGGACTTGATCCGGCATCCAGCAGACGCGCGTCTGCGCGGCGGAAAGAGTTCTTTCAGCCCAAGGACTTGGGCTGGCTGGATTCCGGCTCAAGGCCGGAATGACGGAGGTAGGGAACTGCGCTGAGCCAGGGGGCTGACCAACAAAAAAGGCGGCCCGACGGCCGCCCTTTAAATCTCTGCGCCCTTACCACTCAGGCCGCAAGCGCCCGCGCCACGGCCTTGCGAATATCCGGAAGCGCAAAAGGTTTGGAAACCACGTCCACGATCTTCGTCGCCAGATCATCCGCCCGTTCGCGCTGCTCGGCGTAACCGGTCATCAACAAAATACGCATGGCCGGGAAGCTTTCGGCGGCGCGGTGCGCCAGCTCGATGCCATCCATGACCGGCATGCGGATATCCGAAAGAAGAAGATCGAAACTGGTTTCCTGAAGCTTTTCCAGGCCCTGCTCGCCGTCTGCCGCCTCATGGGTCTCGTGACCGTCGAGACGGAGCGCCCGCGCCACGAAAGAACGCAGCGCATCCTCGTCTTCGGTAATCAGAATCTTCGCCATTACTCATTGCTCCTGGGCATCATTTCCAGCCGTGAGCAACATCGCAGGCTCCTCTTTTCAAGAGGTAAACACCCAGGCTTTGGCTGGGTGAATGGTTAATAAGGCGTCTCTTCGCTGTGCCGTTCCGGCACGGGAAAACTGCTCAGGCGTCGCCGGTGACAACGCCGACGAAGGGCAGCTCGCGGAACGCATAAGCGACATCCATGCCGTAACCCACCACGAAATAATCAGGACATTCGAAACCGACATAATCGGCTTCCAGATCTTCCTTGCGCTTGACTTTCTTGTCGAGAAGCACGGCGATGGTGACGTTGCGAGCGCCACGCTCGTAAAGCAGTTCCTTGGCGAAGCGCAGCGTGCGGCCGGATTCGAGAATGTCGTCAATCAACAGGACGTCGCGGTCTTTCACGTCGCTGTCGATATCCTTGACGATCCTCACGCCCTGCGAAACCGTGCCGGTGCCATAGCTCGACAGCGTAATGAATTCGACTTCGGGGGCAAGACCACTGTCATGTAGCGCGCGGATAAGGTCGGCCGCGAAAATGAACGATCCCTTGAGCACGGCAATGACGAGCAGATCCTTGGTCGGGCCGCTGGCAATGTGCTTGGCCATGTCGCGATTGCGCTCTGCAATCTGCTCGGCGGTATAAAGCGGCTCGATATTTTTTCCACGGACGACGGGCATTCTTACTCCTGTGCTGCGCCTTGCCGATTTTACCTTTCAGTAAAAATAGAAGACAGGCGTTAGCACAGTCAGCGTCCGGACGCACCCGCCTCAACGAAGGAAAGCTTGATCTCGGGCGTTTTTCCACCGGGATGGCGCAGTTTTGCCGAAAAACCGTGGCTGAAACCGGGCTGCATCTGTTTAACCGGCGGGTCAATGACCATGCTGGCGACCAGCTGCCCCTTGGCGGCAAAAAGGTCCGCGCGAAGGGCCGGCACCTCTTCGAGCTTGCCGCCGTTATTCTCCACGATACCATTGATAAGCAGGATATCCATACCGCCCGCCTCCTGCGGCGTCACGGTGACATGGGAAATAGCGAGGGGGCTGACCGACGCTGCTACAGCGGTCTTTTCCGGCACCACCACGGAGAGGCCGCCTGAACAGACAAAAACAAGAATGGCGAGTCCCGCCACCAGCGCGGAATAAGCGTCCGCCGAAAGGAGGGATAATCTGCGATCCAGCCAGCCGATGAAGGCGAGGCCGAGCACACCGATGGTGACAGGTGGTTTTGCACCGTCCCGGGGCCTCGCGCCGCGATTGTCGTTTCCGGGCTGGCGCGGACGGTTTTCCTTGATGGTGACAAATTCCGCGTCTACCACGTCAATTGTCGGGTTTGCCGCCCGCGCCGTGCGGCGCAGCGGCGTCTCCGGCATCAGGAGGTCAAAATCGAATGCCGCTTGCCGGCGAGATGAACGGAACATAGCCATAGAATTCCTTGGGTGAGGTTTTCCGGCCCGCAAAACTGGGCATTGCAACGAATCCTGCCAAGTTTTAAATTTAAATGGTTAATGCTTCGCAAAAACCGCTCGCCGGGCGTCCCGAACCGGGGTAGACCGCGCCCTCCGGCTTCATCCCAGCGGCTTGCGAACCACCACGAAACGAAGAGACTGGAAGTCCGTTGATCCATTTCGAAAATGTCGGGTTGCGTTACGGCATGGGACCCGAAATCCTGAGGGACATGACCTTCGATATTCCCAAAGGGTCGTTCCAGTTTCTGACCGGCCCCTCGGGCGCCGGCAAGACAACGCTCCTGCGCCTGCTACTGATGTCGCTGCAGCCGACCCGCGGCAATATCCGCATGTTCAATCGCGATGTGTCACGCATTCCGCGCAGTGAGCTGCCGATGTTGCGCCGACGCGTCGGCATCGTGTTTCAGGATTTCCGGCTGCTTGATCATCTGACGACCTATGAGAATGTCGCCCTGCCGCTGCGCGTGCGTGGCAAGGAAGAAAGCGCCTATCGCAATGACGTGATCGAGCTTCTGAAATGGGTTGGGCTCGGCGAGCGTGTCAACGTGCTGCCGGCGATCCTTTCCGGCGGCGAGAAGCAGCGCGCCGCCATTGCCCGCGCGCTGATGGACCAGCCGGAAATATTGCTGGCCGACGAGCCGACCGGCAATGTCGATCCGCCGATGGCCAAGCGCCTTCTCAACCTGTTTCTGGAACTCAACCGGCTGGGCACCGCCGTCGTTATCGCCACCCATGACTTCGGCCTGATGGACCAGATCGATGCGCGCCGGATGATCCTGACCGAAGGGCGGCTCGACATCTATGAATGAGATCACCCGCAAACCGTTGAAGCCGGAAGCGGCGCAGCCGAAGCGTCCGCCCATGCGCATCCGCCCGATGGCACCCATTCTGCCGCCCTCCAACATTCAGGGCAATGCGCTGATGGTGGTCATCGCCATCATGGCTTTTCTCGCCTGCCTCACGCTCGGCGCCGTTTCCATGGTGCGCGCCACCGCCGCCACGTGGCAGAGCCAGATTTCCCGTGAGATCACCATCCAGATCAAACCCGAGGACGGGCTGGACATGAATGCAGCGCTGAACAAGGCGCGCAATCTGGCGCTCACCTTCGTCGGCACCCGCGATGGCACCATTCTTGACGATGCGGCGACATCGCGCCTGCTGGAGCCGTGGCTCGGCAGCGGGCTCGATCTCTCCGAACTTCCCATACCGCGTCTCGTCGTCATCACCATCGATGAAAACAATCCGCCCGATTTCCAGGCGATGCGGGATATGCTGAAGGCCGAGATTCCACAGGCATTTCTGGACGACCATCGCACCTGGGTCGACCGGCTCGTTTCCATGGCAAGAACCACTGTCATGATCGGCGTTGGCGTCCTCGTTCTCGTGTTCACAGCCATGGTGCTGACTGTCGTATTTGCCACCCGCGGCGCGCTTTCCGGCAATCGGCACATTGTCGAGGTTCTGCATTTTGTCGGCGCGGAGAGCAGCTTCGTGGCGCGGGAATTCCAGAAACACTTCCTGAAGATCAGCCTCAAGGGCGCGGCAGCGGGCAGTGCGCTGGCAGCCGCCGTGTTCCTCGTCGCCGGTTTCTGGCAGTCGAGCACCGTCGCCACCCCCCAGAGCGATCAGGCAAGTGCGCTTTTTGGCTCCTTTTCCGTCGGCCTTGGCGGTTATTTCGGCATTGCGATGACGATGATCATCATCGCGCTTCTCACCACCATCACCGCACGCGTCACCGTCATCCGCACCATCGACGATATCGATCGCGTCCGGTCCGATCCGTCGAAAAGCGACGGCCTGGCATCGTGATGACACGATGAATCTAGCGGAAAAACTGAAACCGTCACGAACGGGATGTAACCTGCGGACGGTGGACAAAAATGCCTGTTCCTTGCCTTAATCGGCGAGTAATCAGGAGGAATGTTTGTGAGTCGGACGGACCAGGATCAGGCAGCGACGCGACCGGCCCGAAAGGGGCTTTTGGCGCGGCGTGGTCCATTGCGCCGTTTTATCCGCGGCCTCATCCTGCTCTGCGTCATCGCGCTCGGCGCATTTTCCGGTGGTTTCCTGTGGTTTGCCGATTCTGTCGCCTCGATGCGCCCGCCCGAGGGTGCCAGAGGCGATGCCATTATCGTGCTCACTGGCGGTTATCAGCGCATCGAACAGGCGGTCGGCCTTCTGAGAGACGGCGTGGGCAAACGGCTTTTGATTTCAGGCGTCAACCCGGCCACAACCCGCTCGCAGATACGCAAGATGACGCAAGGGTCGTCCGATATGTTCACCTGCTGCGTGGACATGGGCTACAAGGCGATAGATACGATCGGTAACGCCAATGAGGCGGCGAGCTGGATACGCGATCACAACTACTCTTCCATCGTGGTCGTCACAAATAATTATCACATGCATCGCAGCCTTCATGAATTGCGCAGCGCCAGCCCACAGACGCAATTCATCGCCTATCCCGTCATCAGCGCCGATCTTGCCCGCACCAACTGGTTCGCGGAACCGGATGTGGTGAGAACCATGCTTTATGAATATCTGAAATTCGTGGCGGCGGCCGGACGTGACCTGACGGGCTTCGGCAAGGGCGATGGCCTGCGCAAGGCCACTGCCGATCACACTGCACCTAAAGTCACTGCAGCTTCCTCATAAGCATCCAGAAACACGCTTGCTGCCGCCCCTTGTTTTCGTGTAGGCGTCTGACATCGGCATCCGGCATCGAAGCGCTAAAGACTTCGAAACGGCTGCGTCCCGGGAAGGCTGTTGATGCTCAAGCTGCGCTCTTTTCTTTTTAATACGCTGTTTTATCTCAACCTGATTGTCCGCATGATCGTGCTGACGCCGATCTATTTTATCCTGCCACGCAAGATCGCCTACGAAATCCCGAAGAACTGGGCGCGCTCCAATCACTGGCTGATGAAAACCATCGTCGGCACCACCTTCGAGATCGAAGGGCTGGAAAACATTCCAGAGACTGGCTGCATCTTCGCGCCGAAGCACCAGTCCTTCTGGGACACCTATGCGCTGCTGCCCAACCTTCCCGATCCGGTCTACATTCTAAAGCGCGAACTTTTGTGGATCCCGCTGTTCGGCTGGTACGCGATGAAACAGAGGATGATCCCGGTCAACCGCGCCGCACGCGGTAAGGTGATGCTGAAGGTGATGGAGCGCGCGAAAGAGGAAATGGCCGCGGGCCGCGAACTCATCATCTATCCCGAAGGGACACGCCGGCCGCCGGGCGCCGAGCCTGAATATCGTTACGGCATCGCGAGGCTGTACCGTGACCTTCAGGTTCCGGTCATTCCCGTCGCCATGCATCCGGGCCTCTTCTGGCCGCGCCGTTCCACCATGCGTTATCCCGGCCATTTCAAGGTGCGTATCCTGCCCGCCATCGAACCGGGGCTCGACCCCGATGTGTTCTTCAAGCGCCTGATCGATGTCACGGAAAAGGCGAGCGACGAATTGCTGCTGGAAACCGTGCGCAACAATCCGCATTTGCCCTTGCCGCCGACTGCGGTGAAGCGGATTGCCGAGCTTCAGGGCAAGGAATCAACGGCTGGCTGAGCGACAAGCGCGCCGACATTGGCAGCGATGCTCTCCAGCAAGGAATCGCGTATGCCCATGTCCTGCAGATGCTGCACGGTGTTGAAGACGTAATCCGTGTTTGGACCGGAGCGACCGGCCGCAGCCGCGATGATGACAGCTGATTCGGCTACGCCGAGACCGCCGATATATTGCTCATGCGCGGGATCGGCCACATATGTCACGGCGCTGCCGCGCCGGCCGTCGGAAAGCGCGATCGAAACTACCCGCTCCTTGTAGACGTTCGTCACCAGTTCGCGCTCACGCAGATAGGCCATGACGGGATCATGATCCTTGCCCCGCACGCGAAAAGCGACGCCAAGACATGAGCCACCGCGTTCCAGCCCGAGAACGAGGCCGGGCTTTTCTTCCGTGCCTCTGTAAAAATTGGAGCTGATGCAGAGCGAGCGCCGATAACCGTGCAATCGTGCCTGCTGCCTCTCCTCAAAGGCGAAGCCAGGGTTCCACATTAACGAACCGTAGCCAAAGACCCAAAAATCGTCCATATCCCAAGCCAAATCAAAATTCCCTGAAGTCTGTTCATCGGAGATCAATATGGCAGCGTCAAGCCAATCCGGCACGGCCAAAAAATTCCTCTGGCTCGCCATCGCCATCCTCGTGGTTATCGGACTTTATACCGCCGGGTGGTTTTACGCCGCCGACAGGCTGAAGCAGACTGTCCTGAACGTGATTTCCCCCTCGCAGGCCCGCAGCGTCAGCGGCGAATGCAGCGATATCGCCTTCAAGGGTTATCCCTTCCGCATCGGCCTCTTCTGCGCGAAGGTGACGGTGGATGACAGCCAGAACGGCGTCTCCGCCTCCTTTGGCGAATTGCGCTCGGCGGCACAGGTCTACAATCCCGGCCATATCGTCTGGGAACTCGATTCGCCTGCGGAAATCCGCTCGGCCCACGGCCTGACCATTTCGGCAGAATGGAAGAACATGCAGTCCAGCATCGTCACCAGGCTGAAGGGCATTGACCGCAGCTCACTCATCATCGACGGGCTAAAGGCGCAGGCGGTTTCCTCGGTCACCGGCCAGACCATCGACTTCGATGCCGTCAAGACGGAGATGCACCTGCGCCAGAACGGCGCCGATCTCGATGGCGCGATCACGCTCACGGACTCCGCGACCGTCATCAAGGACTGGCCGCAGATTCTTCCGCGCCTCAACGCCATTGCCGATGTCACGCTCGCCGGCAAGGCAGGCATGGTGGATGGCAGCGATACAGCTGGCCTTTATGGCGCAAGCGGCGAGCTTCGCCGGCTGGTCGCCGATATCGGCGAAGGCCGTGTCATGCGCATCAGCGGCCCCTTCTCCTTCGATAACGAGGGTTATCTCTCCGGCAAGTTCAAGCTGGAGATCGAAAAGCTCGGCGCGTGGTCTGACAATGCCAAGCAGGCGTTTCCACAGCTGCAATCTACCATCGACACGGCGCGCAAGCTGCTCGGCGCACTCGCCGGCGGCGGTGACAGGGCGTCCGTCGATCTCGTAGTGGACCGCGGCCGCGCCACGATCAGCGGCTTTATCCCGCTGGGCAAGATTCCGCCGATCTGAGGGTTAGCCCGTAATCGACGTCATCCTTGGGACAAGCCCGAGCATGACGAAAGCAAGGCTTTGACACTTTACCAGCGGTTTGATGGCCGGATCAAATCCGGCCAAGACCGTCACCAGCGGCGCCCTACTTCTTCTGATCCAGCGCGTGACGACCGAAGTCGGGCGCATCGACGTCCTGACCTGCCTGCACGATGGAGCGACGAATAGCGCGGGTGCGCGAGAACAGCTCGAACAGCTTGTCGCCCTCTCCCCAGCGAATCGCCCTTTGCAGCGAGGCGAGATCCTCGGAAAACCGGGCCAGCATCTCAAGGATGGCGTCCTTGTTGTGCAGGCAGACGTCGCGCCACATGGTAGGATCGGAGGCGGCCAGACGTGTGAAGTCGCGGAAACCGGAGGCAGAATATTTGATGACTTCCGATTCGGTCACCGTCTCCAGATCATCCGCGGTGCCGACGATGTTGTAGGCGATGATATGCGGCAGATGCGAAACGATCGCCAGAACCTTGTCGTGGTGTTCGGCATCCATTTCATCCACGCGCGAACCGAGCGCCCGCCAGAAATCCTTCAGCTTTTCCAGCGCTGCCGCGTCCGTGTCCGGCAGCGGAGTGAAGATGCACCAGCGGTCACGGAAGAGGCCGGCAAAACCGGCATCCGGGCCGGATTTTTCCGTACCTGCCAGCGGGTGGCCGGGAATGAAATGCACGTTGTCAGGCATATGCGGCGCCATCTGTGCGATGACCGAAGCCTTGGTGGAACCCACATCGGTAACGATGGCGCCCGGTTTCAGATGCGGTGCGATCTGCCGCGCCACGCTTTCAGACGCGCCGACCGGCACCGAAACGATGACGAGATCGGCATCCTTCACCGCTTCCGCCGCCGAGACGGTATAATCCGTGCCAAGCGCCAGTTCTTCCGCCCGTTCTAGCGTATCTTCGCTGCGGGTGGAAATAATCACATGGCGGGCGAGCCCCAGTTCCTTGATGTCCCGGGCAATGGACGAGCCGATCAGGCCGATGCCGATCAGCGCGATGCGTTCAAACATGATCTCAGCCATCAAGCCCGTCCCATGAACTCGTTGAGAACAGCGATGACGCCAAGATTGGCCTCTTCCGAACCGATGGTCATTCTGAGCGCATTGGGGAAACCGTAACCGCGCACCGCACGCAGAATGTACCCGCGGCGGCTCAGGAACTCGTCAGCGTCCGTTGCCCGCTTGCCGTCCTGATCCGGAAAATGGATGAGGATGAAGTTGGTGACTGACGGCGTGACGGTGAGGCCGAGGCCGGTAAAGGTCGTGACCAGCTTTTCCATCCACACCGCGTTGTGCGCCACGGCTTTTTCGACGAAAGCCTGATCGCGGATGGCAGCGGCACCCGCTGCGATGGCCGGCGCGCTCATGTTGAACGGCCCGCGCACACGGTTCAGCGCGTCGACGATGGCGGCCGGACCATACATCCAGCCCACGCGCAGGGCGGCAAGGCCATAGACCTTCGAGAAGGTCCGGGTCATCACCACGTTGCGGTTGCCGGAAACCAGTTCCAGCCCGGCCTCATAGTCGTTCTTGCGCACATATTCGGCATAGGCCGCATCCAGCACCAGCAGAACATGTTTCGGCAGGGCGGCCTGCAGGCGGCGAATTTCCGCAACCGGAACATAGGTGCCGGTGGGATTGCCGGGATTGGCGATGAACACCATTTTGGTCTTCGGCGTCACGGCGGCGAGGATCGCGTCCACATCGACAGCGCAGTCTTTTTCCTTCACCGTCACCGGTGTCGCGCCCGCGCCCATGATCTGGATCTTGTAGACGAGAAAACCGTGTTCGGTGATGATCGCCTCATCGCCCGCACCCAGATAGACGTGGCAAAGCAGGCCAAGAAGCTCGTCGGAGCCGTTGCCGCACAGGATATTCGCGATGTTGAGGCCATGCACGTCGGCAATGGCCTGCCGCAACGCAATCGCCTGCCCGTCCGGATAGATTTCCAGATGGCTGGCCGCCGTACTGAAAGCCTCGATGGCTTTCGGGCTTGGCCCGAGCGGGGTTTCATTGGAGGAGAGCTTATAAACCTTCGCAACGCCATCCACATGCTCCTTGCCCGGAACATAAGCGGCGATATCCAGAATACCCGGACGCGGAACAGGTTGGCTAAGCTCTGCACTCATTTGATCGACCTTTGGAAAGCGCCGGAGAACCCGGCAAAAGCAATGCCGGAGGCATTAGACCGGAACGGTCGCTTTGTCGAGGGTCAGCGCGGCTTTCCTTGGCTTGCGACGCAGTGGGTCAATTCAGTGGATCAGGCTTGCCCCATGAACTCGCTGAGAACAGTGATGACACCGAGATTGGCCTCTTCCGCACCGATGGTCATTCTCAGTGCATTAGGGAACCCGTAACTGCGCACGGCACGCAGAATATAACCGCGACGGCTCAGGTACGTGTCCGCATCCGATGCGCGCCTGCCGTCCCGGTCGGGAAAATGGATCAGCAGGAAATTGGCGACGGACGGTGTGACAGTCAGGCCGAGCGTGACGAATGCTTGCGTCAGCTTATCGCGCCAGAAAAGATTATGCTCAATCGTCGTTTCCACAAAAGCCTGGTCGCGCAGGGCGGCAGTACCAGCGGCAATTGCGGGTGCGTTCAAGTTGAACGGGCCACGCACACGGTTAAGTACATCAACGATGTCCGCCGGACCGTACATCCAGCCGATACGCAGTGCGGCAAGACCGTAAGCTTTGGAAAGCGTGCGGGTCATAACGACATTGGCCCTATCGGACACCAGCTCGAGACCGGTTTCATAGTCGTTGCGGCGCACATATTCGGCATAAGCCGCATCGATCACCAGAAGAACATGTTTCGGCAGGCTGGCCTGCAGGCGGCGGATTTCCGCAACCGGAATATAGGTGCCGGTAGGGTTGCCGGGATTGGCGACGAACACCATCTTCGTCCTCAACGTCACCGCCGATAAAATTGCGTCCACGTCGACAGTGCAATCCTTTTCCCTGACTGTGACCGGTGTTGCTCCCGCTGCGATGATCTGGATTTTGTAGAGGAGAAAGGCGTGCTCAGTAACAATCGCCTCGTCGCCCGCGCCGAGATAGGCCCTGCAAAGCAGTTCCAGCAGCTCGCCGGAGCCATTGCCGCAAATAATATTTGCCAGATCGAGACCGTGAACCTCTGCAATTGCATGACGCAGTGCGGCGGCCTGACCGTCCGGGTAAATTTCCAGGTGGCCGGCGGCCTCGCTGAAAGCCTCTATCGCCCTGGGGCTTGGCCCAAACGGCGTTTCGTTGGCGGAAAGCTTGTAAACCCTGACGACGCCATCCACATGTTCCTTCCCGGGAACATAAGCCGCAATATCGAGGATACCCGGACGGGGAACAGGTAGGCTAAGCTCTGCGCTCATTTTTATCGACCTTTGAAAAGACGTCGGAGAACCCGGCAAAAAGCAATGCAGAAGGCCTAGGCCGGAACGGTCGCTTTGTCGAGGGTCAGCGCGGCTTTCCTTGGCTTGCGGCCGCGCGGGTGGTGGGCACCCCCTGTGGCGCGAGTACCGGCACGAAAACCCGGCGCGAGGCGCGCTGGGTGACTGGCAATCCCTGATAGAGACGTTTTTGCGCTTCCACCACGATGACGCCGGAAAACAGCGGCCAGAGACGACGCCCGGTATGTTCGAGGTAACGGCGGAATTTCAGCACCGGCCGGCTTGTAGTGGGCGGAAAGAACAGCGCCTCGGCGGTGGCGCCCGGCGTGAAATTGGTTTCGCGCAACAGCGCCGTCAGCTGCCCGCGCGAATAGGGCCGGCCGGAACCGAAAGGCGTGTGTTCCATGCGCGCCCAGACGCCGCGGCGGTTCGGCACCACGATGACCAGGCGGCCGCCCGGCGCCAGTACCCGCCATAGTTCCTTGAGGCTTTCCCGCGGATTTTCGGCAAATTCCAGCGCATGCACCATGAGAACCCGGTCTATCGACGAATCGGGCAGCGGCAATTCCTCATCGAACACCAACGCGGTGGAGGAAAGCTCTCCCGCCGGCCAGTTCACCGCCCCCTGCCCGGCCGGCATGAAGGCGAAGGTGCGCTCCGTATCGCGGCGGAACCGGTCCAGAAACGGCACGGCATAACCGAGGCCCACCAGCCGCTCTTCCGGCAAGGGAGGCCACAGCATCGAAAGCGCCATGGTGATCGCCTGCTCGGCAGAGCGGCCAAGCGGAGAATGATAGAATTCGCGCAGATCGACGATATCGGTATTCATGGGCGAGAATGTAGCATCAGGCGGTTGGACTTCAAGGCGTCTGCCCTTACATTGGAAGTCAGTTGGGAAAGTCAGGCAGGCGAATGCGCCGGTTTTGGCCGGCAAATGGAGAGGATACGATGAAACCTTTGGAAATAGACGTCTTTCTTTGCCGCAGCGACAATTTCGGGGTTCTGTTGCACCACCCCGAAAGCGGGGCGACTGCCGCCATCGACGCGCCGGAAGAAGGCCCTATCCTGCACGCTCTCGACGGCCACGGCTGGAAGCTCACCCATATTTTCACCACGCATCACCATCAGGACCATGTGGAAGCCAATCTTGCGCTGAAAGACAAGTTTCAGTGCGAAATTTACGGTCCTTATGATGAGGCCGTGGCCATACCGGGGCTCGACCGCTCGCAGGCCGATGGCGACGAATTCGAATTCGCCGGCCGCCGCGTTCAGATCATCGCCACACCCGGCCATACGGCGGGGCATATCTGTTATTATATGCCGGATGACGGGCTGCTGTTTGCCGCTGATACGCTGTTTGCCATGGGCTGCGGCCGCCTTTTCGAACGCCCGGCGGCGGATATGTGGCATTCCTTCCAGAAGCTGATGGCTTTGCCGGATGAGACCAAGGTCTATTTCGGCCATGAATACACGCTGAGCAATGCCCGCTTTGCCCTGACCGTCGACCCCGATAATGCCGCGCTGCGTGGCCGCGCGGAAAAGGTGGAAAAGGCACGCCAGGCGAATGAATTCACCATTCCCACCACAATCGGGCTCGAAAAACAGACCAACCCCTATATGCGGGTGGCGGATACCGGCATTCGCAAAAATCTTGGTCTGGAAAGCGCCACCGATGCCGACGTCTTCGCGGAAATCCGCACGCGCAAGGATAATTTTTGATGGAAACGGATATATCTGCGCAGGCGATCATTCGTGAACTGGGGCTGGAGCCGCATCCCGAGGGCGGTTTTTACCACCAGACTTTCCGTGACAAGGCCGGCGGCGAGCGCGGTCATTCGACGGCCATCTATTATCTCCTGGAAAAAGGCGATCGCTCGCACTGGCATCGGGTAACCGATGCGGTGGAAGTCTGGCACTATTATGCCGGCGCGCCGATCGCGCTGCATCTTTCGCAGGATGGCCGGGAAGTGCAGACCTTCACGCTCGGCCCTGCCATTCTGGAAGGCGAGCGCCCGCAGGTCATCGTTCCCGCCAATTGCTGGCAGTCGGCCGAAAGCCTCGGTGATTATACCCTCGTCGGCTGCACCGTCTCGCCGGGCTTTGCCTTTTCGAGTTTCGTCATGGCCGAACCCGGCTGGTCGCCTGGGGATGCGCAGTAACTTTCAGAGCAATGCTGGCAGCGGGATGAGGAGGCAAAGCGAGAGCTTGCCCCCTCATCCGACCCTTCGGGCCACCCTCTCCCTGGCGGGGAGAAAAAATACGCCGCAGCGTCTGCTTTTCTTACACTACCATCAGCCTTAGTCAGCCGCCGTATTTCGTGGCGGTGATGTAGACCTGTCCCACCCGCGTCGGGATGATCGCATAAACAGGCGCATAGACATCCATGTTGTTCGACTTGGCGAACCAGATCTCCATCGAAATGGATTTCAGATATTCGATATCCTTGCGCCCCTGCCGGTAACCCGACTTCGGCACATAACGCGCCTTGCAGACGATGGCGTCGCCATTAAAACCATTGGTCTTGAACGGCTTGGTGCCGCTGGAGCTCAAAACGAGATCGAGTCGCGATTCGCCGTCATAGATCGGCAGGCGAGTCGGGCAGATGCGGCCGCCCGCGGGAATGATGAGACCGGAAATCGGATCGAGAACCGAGCGCAGGTCGCGGTCCTTGACATCAACCCAATTGTCCGGCCGTGTCTTCGGCACCGGTTTCACCGTTGTCGATGTCACGTTGCCGTTGCGATAGACGACGTCATAGGTGCGCACGCGTTTGCCGTCCTTATAGACCAGCGAATACTCGTTGGCCTGCAGCCGGTGGCCACGTCTCGCGCCGGAAACGGTCGTCTTGCCGGAAATATCCTTGAGAATGCTGGCAAGACCGGCGGCACTGAAGGACCCGGAGATCGAATAATTTGGTCCATCCATGCGAGTCGAAAAACTCGCTTTGGCAATCGGCAAAATGCCGAGATTGATGCTGTATTCGCTTGTGTGGCGCGCTTCGGCAGCGAGCGAGGGGGAGACACCCGCTAACGCCATTGTCGCGGCCACGAAAATGCTTTTTCCTCTGGCAATCATTTCGATATCACCTTAAAAGAGGCGCGGAAGCGGCCTTATCGGGCGATGATATACGCCGACTTGTGGCAATAAAAAAGCGGATGCCGGTTGAAAACGCCGGAATTTCCTTTCATTTGCTCGCGAGCGGCTTGACTGTTAAGTCTCGTCTGACTATAGAACCGCAACTTTCCAATCATGGCCAGTTGGATTGCCACCCCGGTTTTTGCCGGTGGCGAGCCAGTGGTGAAACAGACGAAACGAAATAGGTGTACCCATGTCCCGTGTATGCGAATTGACCGGCAAGGGCGTCCAGACGGGCAACAACGTCAGCCACGCCAACAACAAGACCAAGCGCCGGTTCCTTCCGAACCTTTGCCAGGTTACGTTGATCTCCGATGCTCTCGGCCAGCGTTTCCGCCTGCGTGTTTCCGCAGCCGCTCTGCGCTCCGTTGAACACCGTGGCGGCCTCGATGCCTTCCTTCTGAAGTCCGGCGAAAACGAACTGAGCATGCGCGCTCGTCTCCTGCGCCGCCAGATCGCCAAGAAGACGGCTGAAGCTGCTTAATAGCAGTTTCGACATCATCGACATTCGGAAGGCTTGACTGGCTTTGGCCGCTCAAGCCTTTTGCTTGTTTAATCCGGTTCCAACTGGTGGCATCACCCAGGATAAAAAAATGCTCTACCTGCGCTATACGCTTATCTATGTCGTGCTGATGACCCTCGTGGTCGTTGCGTCCAATTTTCTGGTGCAATATCCGCTTTCCGGTTCGCTGTTCGGCATCAATCTCGGCGACCTGCTGACCTGGGGTGCCT
Organism: Agrobacterium sp. CMT1; assembly: GCF_037203725.1. NCBI lineage: Bacteria > Pseudomonadati > Pseudomonadota > Alphaproteobacteria > Hyphomicrobiales > Rhizobiaceae > Agrobacterium > Agrobacterium sp. CMT1. The sequence continues at coordinate 327,227 of NZ_JBBCAR010000007.1, read as the reverse complement.
TCACCTATCCAATCGCCTTCCTTGTCACGGACCTGACGAACCGCCAGTTTGGCCCATCCATCGCGCGCCGCGTCGTGCTTGCGGGCTTTGTCGTCGGGGTCACGCTGTCTTTCTGGACATCCATTCCACGCATTGCGGTCGCCTCTGGGACGGCTTATCTGATCGGCCAGCTGCTGGACATTTCCGTGTTCAACCGCCTGCGCCGCCAGCGCTGGTGGCATGCGCCGCTGGCCGGCTCCATGCTCGGTTCGGTGCTGGATACGGCGCTCTTCTTCTCCATCGCCTTTGCGGCAAGCTTCTCCTTCGTCGGCCCCAACGATGCCTTCGCCATCGAAAACGCTCCCATCCTCGGTGTCTTCGCCGTGGAAGCGCCCCGTTGGATTTCATGGGCCCTGGGTGATCTTTCGGTGAAGGTTCTCGTCGGCCTTGTCATGCTCCTGCCTTACGGCGCGCTGATGAACACGCTGAAGCCGATGCCGGGCGCCGTCAAAACCGGCCGCGTTTGAGACCGTCAAGCGCGGATCAAATCGCGCTTGCAAGCCAGCCGTCAGCATTGCAGTCTGTCGTCCGTGGCACAGCGCGGAGACAGGTAGACATGCAGATCAAGGACGTTATCGACATTGTAGAGGCCGCCAGCGCTACGCTTTCAGGCTCAACCTTCAATGACGTCAATCTTTCCGGCACGGTCTTCGACAACGTCAATCTTTCCGGGGCGAGCTTCAACAATATTAATTTGTCAGGTGCGTCGTTCACGGATAACAACATGTCCGGCTGGTCGATCGATGACGTCAATTTTTCCGGTCTGAAACTGAGCAACTCAAATCTGTCCGGTGCGCAGATAACGTCATGCCGAATGACCGGCATGAAGATCGACGGCATTCCCGTCGAGGATCTGATGGCTGCCTACAAGGCGGCGCAGCAGCAGACTTGATTTTACTCCACTAGTCTGAATTCCAGCATCAGGTTGCGCTGGAGGAAAGAGTGGTTGTCATCAGAAATGATGACGAGGCGCGTCGAACCATCCGGCCCCTTCACCACATCCATGCCTTCCATATTGTCGATCTGGTAGGCCATGCCGGCTTCCATGAGGATTTCACCATCCACCACCGCGCCCGGCCGGATATCAGCACCATGTATGCGGCGGATGCGCATGCCGACGCCTTCGGCAAAATTGAAGCGGCGCTCGAGCAGCAACAGGTCGCCATTGGGCAGGAATGCGCCATCAGTCACGTCGAACGAGGGATGGTGGGTAACCGCGAATGTGCCTTTCAGCGGCCCCTCAAGGATCGCGGCGAGAAGATTGCCGTCCGCATCAATGCTTTTCTCCGCAACGACGACGAGAGCGCCGGCGAGCGGCGAATCGGCTGGCGAGACCGCGAGCGCCTCCATGCCGCCATTGTGGCGCAGCTCATTATTGGGAATGAGATGCGGCAGACGGCCAAGTGGCTTCGAGGTGGCAAAGCCCGGATCGGGATAGATATCGATCCTGTGGCGTTGCTCGTAACTGACGAAAACCCTGCCGCCGCGCAGCGCCAGCCCTTCCGCATCCATCTCCATCTTGCGCGGCGGTTCGCGACCGTTCATGTCCAGCATCGGGGTAATACGGACTTCAGCAAGACCAGACAGCGCCCCGACAGCGTCACGTGTGACCCTACCGGTCAGCCAGTGGCCGGTATCCAGCACCGCAACGAAGTCTTCCCCGTTGGGGCGGAACCGAATGGAGGAGATAGCGCCGAACAACTTTTCCGGCGCACTCATCACCATGCCGCCAATGAATTCCAGCTTGCCGAAACGTTTTTCGCTGGTGCCGACCTCGAAACCGGAGAGCTGACGGACGCTGACCGGCACATCGATGGCGGACGCGCCAATGGAAACCGGACAAAGCGATACGGCCGCCAGAATGGCGGCCATCAAGAGCGTTTTGCGGGTGGAGGACGCTCCGCCCTGCTTATCCCGCACGACGGACCCTGCGGGACGAACCGGCAGCGCCGCTCGTATCTTCAAAGAGCGCCGCGAGCTGTTCGGTCATCGCGCCAGCCAGCTCGTCCGCATCCACAATGGTGACCGCGCGGCGGTAATAACGTGTCACGTCATGACCGATACCGATTGCCAGCAGCTCCACCGGCGAACGCGTTTCGATCTGCTCGATAACGGCGCGCAGGTGCCGCTCCAGATAGTTGCCCGGATTGACCGACAGGGTTGAATCGTCCACCGGCGCACCATCAGAGATCATCATCATGATCTTGCGCTGCTCGGGGCGGCCGATCAGGCGATTATGCGCCCACATCAGCGCCTCGCCGTCTATGTTTTCCTTGAGCAAGCCTTCGCGCATCATCAGGCCGAGATTGCGCCGTGCGCGCCGCCACGGCGCATCCGCCGACTTGTAGATGATATGGCGCAGATCGTTAAGGCGGCCCGGCGAAGCCGGCTTGCCGCTGGCGAGCCATTGCTCACGCGATTGCCCGCCCTTCCATGCCTTGGTGGTGAAGCCCAGAATTTCCACCTTTACACCGGAGCGCTCCAGGGTACGCGCGAGAATATCGGCGCAGGTGGCGGCAACCGTGATCGGACGGCCGCGCATCGAACCGGAATTGTCGATGACCAGCGAAACCACGGTATCGCGGAATTTGGTGTCGCGTTCCTTCTTGAAGGAGAGCGGCTGCATGGGATCGATGATGAGCCTGACGAGGCGGGCCGGATCGAGATAACCCTCTTCCAGATCGAAATCCCAGGAACGGTTCTGCTGCGCCATCAGGCGGCGCTGCAGACGGTTCGCCAAGCGCCCCACAGCGCCCTGCAGATGAGCAAGCTGCTTGTCGAGGAAGGCGCGCAGACGGTCAAGCTCGGCCTCGTCGCACAGTTCCTCGGCGTGGATTTCCTCGTCGAATTCCTGCGTGAAGATGCGGTAATCGACTTTCTCGTTGAAATCATCGAAAGGGCTGTTGGGACGGCGGGTCTCGCCGGGCGTTTCGGAATCCTCGTCGAGATCGTCGGACATTTCCTCGTCCGACATCTCGGCGCCGTCCATCTCGCCTTCTTCCATTTCCTCCTGCGAGGCCTCGTTCTCATCGGCGGGCGTCGCGTCGGAGCCGGCCTCTTCCTCAACCTGCTCTTCTTCGGTCTCGTTGGTGCGCGGCTGGTCCTCGTTGGATTCCGCTTCCTGGCTTTCCGGCTCGTTATCCTCGTCGCCGAAATCCTCCGCCATCTGCATGGAGGTCAGCATCTTGCGCACCAGACGCGAAAACGCCTTCTGATCGCCGATCACCTTGGAAAGATCGTTCAGGTCGCCGGCAGCCTTGTCCTCGATGAAGTCGCGCCAGAGGTCGAGAACCTTGCCGGCACTTTCCGGCGGCTTTTCGCCTGTCAGCTTCTCGCGCACCAACAGCGAAACGGCTTCGGCAAGAGGAGCATCGTCCTGTTTTGTAATACCGGCAAAATTCGCCTTGGCGTATTTTTCCGTGTTCATGGCATGGATATTGGAAGCCATGCCCGGCATCCGCAGCGCACCGATCGATTCAACGCGCGCCTGCTCAACCGCATCGAAGATCAACCGCGCTTCAGCGCCCTGCGGCGACATCACCGCATGGGTATCCGCATCGTGGCAGGCGAGACGCAGCGCCATGGAATCGCCGAGGCCGCGGGTTATCGCGATTTCCTGCGCGGTGGGTTTCTTGGAAATTTCCGGCAGGCGCATGCGCTCGCCGGCAAGACCCGGCCGTTCATTGGCGAAAACGACTTCGACTTCGGCATCGCCAGCGACGGATCGCACGCATCCGGCAATCGCCTGACGCAACGGTTCCGTATCGACCGCCGTACCCGGTTTCGCCCTGGAATTGTCGCCGCGCGCTGCCATTGTCTTTCCTGTCGATTGTCGACGCCTGCGGCCCACGCATCTCTGGATGCGCGATCCGCCGGCGTCCTCAAGTCATGGATGATCTTTTCCGGGCAAGCCGGGAACGATCAGGCGCTGAGAACGATGTTCGCAGCGCTTTCCTTCAGCTCGACGCCAAAGGCCCGCTGATACTGTTCGGCCACCAGCGTGCGCTCCAGCTCGTCGCACTTGTTGAGGAAGGTCACGCGGAAGGCAAAGGCGAGATCGCCGAAGATTTCCGCATTTTCCGCCCAGGTGATGACGGTACGCGGGCTCATGACGGTGGAGAGATCGCCATTGATGAAAGCCGAACGGGTAAGATCCGCCACGCGCACCATCTTGGAGACGGTTTCGCGTCCCTTCGGATTGTCGAAGCTCTTCACCTTGGCGGCGATGATGTTCACTTCCTGCTCATGCGGCAGATAGTTCAGCGTGGTGACGATGGACCAGCGGTCCATCTGCGCCTGGTTGATCTGCTGCGTGCCGTGGTAAAGCCCCGTCGTATCACCAAGGCCGATGGTGTTGGCGGTCGCGAAAATGCGGAAGGCCGGATGAGGACGGATAACGCGGCTCTGGTCAAGCAGGGTCAGGCGGCCAGACGATTCCAGCACGCGCTGGATCACGAACATCACATCCGGGCGACCGGCATCATATTCATCGAAGACAAGCGCGACATTGTGCTGGTAGGCCCAGGGCAGGATGCCGTCCTTGAATTCGGTAACCTGTTTGCCGTCTTTCAGGACGATGGCGTCCTTGCCGACGAGATCGATACGGCTGACATGGCTGTCGAGGTTGACGCGCACGCAGGGCCAGTTGAGGCGGGCAGCCACCTGCTCGATATGGGTGGATTTACCCGTGCCGTGGAAACCGGAGACCATGACACGTCGGTTGTGAGCAAAACCGGCAAGGATCGCGAGCGTCGTGTCGCGGTCGAAAAGATAGTCGGGATCGAGATCAGGCACATAGGCGTCGCCCTGGGAATAGGCGGGAACCCGCAGATCCGTATCAATGCCGAAAACCTCCCGCACGGACACCGTCGTGTCGGGCAGGTTGGAAATATCAAGGTCGATTTTGCTCATCACGTCTCCAAGGCGGGCGGCAGCCACCCGGCCACATCATCAATCAGGCGGTAAACACAGAAGTTGGCTTAGCAGAAACCTGACTGCTTTAACAATTGATATGCTTGAACAACAGCCCGAAAACGTTCTTCCGAACCACGATCGCCACCATTAGCATCAGGATGGTGCTTTTTGACAAGCTCCTTATAGCGCCTTTTTATGTCTTCCTGCTTTGCACTGGAAGAAAGTCCGAGCGTATCGAAGGCTTTTGCCTCCAGCGTCTTCAATTTGCGGTCCTGCTGCATGCGGGTGCCGCCTGCCTTCGAGCCGCCCGCAAAACCGCCGGCAAAGCCGAAAGGATCACGGATACGGGCATTGCCGCTCGCCGTGCCGGAGCGCAGCGTGGAATGCAGCGGGCTGTCGCGGGCGGTCTTGTTGACGCCAACCGTCCAGGTGGGGCGATGGCCGGTGATCGCTTCCTTCTGATAACGGGCGATCTCGCTGTCGGACAGGCCGGAAAAATAATTGTAGCCTTTATTATACTCCTTCACGTGCTCAAAACAGAACAGGAAGAATTGCCCCTCAGCATTGCGGCCGACGGGTGCCCGGTGAATGCCCGGCTTGTCGCATCCGTCCCACTGGCAGGTTGGGGCCTGAACCTCAGGTTCCCGCTCCCTTTTCCGGCGCGTGCGGATGCGGTCAAAATATTTCGAATCCAGTTTCATGATGCCCTGATTATGGGGTGCGAAAAGCCGCACAACAAGAATTGACAAAGCGGAATGTTACAGGCTTTTAGGGAGCCCCCTTCAAAGACCGGCAAACAGAATTGGAGCCCTTCGAATGTCTCTGCGAGAGCGCATAGAAACCAAGCTTCGGGAAAGCTTTTCACCGGAGCGCCTGAGGGTCGTCGATGAAAGCCAGATGCATGCGGGCCACCAGCCGGATATCACAGGTACCGGCGAGACGCATATGCGTGTTCAGATAGTGTCGGAGAGCTTTTCCGGCAAGTCCCGCATCGAACGGCACCGGGCAATCAACGCGCTTTTGAAGCCCGAACTCGATGCCGGGCTGCATGCTCTGGCGATAGAGGCAGCGGCACCGGGGGAAGCGGTGCGGTTCTAGTGTCTAGTAGTGCAGCATTACTTTCGTATTTCCGGGTTAAGAATTCAGTCAGCGCAAAGATTCTGCGTTCCAAGATAGAGGCTTAATTCGACGGATCACCCGAATGTCGACAGCAGGCAGCCTTTCACTACGCGTCGCCATCATTGGCAATAGCGGCTCTGGTAAAAGCAGTCTCGCGGTAAAAGCGGGGTCGGCGCTGAAATTACCCATTTGCGATCTCGATCACCTTCACTGGCACGAGGATGGCCGCAAGCGGGACGAGGTGGAAGCGAAACTTCTGGCGATGCAGTATGCCAGTACTGACGACTGGATCATCGAAGGCGTCTATGGCTGGTTGGTTGAAACGACGCTGCATCGTGCAAATGTGCTGATATGGCTCGACCTACCCTGGGCGGAATGTCACGACGGCCTGTTGCGACGCGGCGCGCAACACGGCGAGACAGAGAGCGATCAAGCGGCCCTTCTGGCATGGGCACGAGATTATTGGACGCGGGCGACCTCATCATCCTTCGCGGGGCATCTACACCTTTATGAGGCTTTCGACGGCTGCAAAATCCGCCTTCAAACCCGGGCAGAAGTTGCGGAGCTGTCGCCGCAAAAGATAGAACGTCTGGCCAACGAGGCTAGCGGCTTCTAATTGAGTGGCGATCTGGGCCGTCACCCCGGATGCTTCTCCGACAGAAAGGACTGCACCTCGGATGCCGCAACGTCATCCGCCACGAAGGACTGGCCAATGCCGTGGGTGAGGATGAAGGTGAGCTTGCCGCCCTTGACTTTCTTGTCCTGCGCAATTGCCGTCATCAGCGTTTCGACGGGCGGCAATTCTCCAGGAATATCTTTCATCGTGGTCGGCAGGCCGACTGCCTTCAGGTGCGCTTCGACGCGCGCGGCATCGTCAGGACTTGCAAGGTTCAGGCGGGCAGAGAACTGGTGCGCCAGCACCATGCCGATGGCGACACCTTCGCCATGCACCAGCCGCTTGCTGTCGTAATTGGTTGCCGCCTCCAGTGCGTGACCGAAGGTGTGGCCGAGATTCAGAAGGGCGCGTACGCCGTTTTCCTTTTCGTCGGCCACCACCACGTCTGCCTTGGCCTGGCAGCTGGTCGCAATCGCCTGGATGCGGGCAGGGCCGCCGGTGCGGATGTCGTCCCAGTTCTTTTCCAGCCAGAAGAAAAAATCCGGCTTGTCGATCAGGCCGTATTTCACCACTTCGGCGTAGCCGGCGCGGAATTCGCGCGGACTGAGCGTATCGAGCACCGCCGTATCCGCCAGCACCAGATCAGGCTGGTGGAAGACGCCAATGAGGTTCTTGCCGTGGCGGGTGTTGATGCCGGTCTTGCCGCCGACGGAGGAATCGACCTGCGCCAGAAGCGAGGTCGGTATCTGCACGAAACGTACGCCGCGGCGGACAATACCGGCTGCAAAACCGGCGAGATCGCCGATCACGCCGCCGCCAAGCGCGATTACCGCATCATTGCGCTCCACCCTTGCGGCTAGAACCGCATCGCAGACAGTGACGAGATGCTCGAAGCTCTTGGTCTTTTCACCGGCCGGCAGGGTCAGGGAAACAGCCTCGATGCCGTCCGTCTGCAGTCCGTCCATCAAGCCTTCAAGGTAGAGCGGCGCGACATGCTCATCGGTAATGATCGCCGCACGCCGGCCCCTCAGCCGCGCCGAGATTTCGCCGCCAGCCCGGCCGATGAGGCCGGGCCCGATCAGAATGTCATAGGCGCGCTCACCGAGCGGCACATGGACGAGACGTTCATCGGCGTGGATTTCAGAAGGCGTCATGGGAATCAGTCTTTCTGTTCGATGCCGGCAATGGCGGCCAGCACTTCGGTCACGATGATTTCCTTGCGGACATCACGGGATTCGATGGTGAGATCTGCTTCCGAATAGATCGGATAGCGCTTCTCCATCAGGGCCGCCAGCGTGGCCCTGGGGTTTTCGGTCTTGAGAAGCGGGCGGTGATCACGCTTGTTCACCCTCTCCCACAACACCTCCAGATCCGCCTTCAGCCACAGCGAAATCCCACCACGGCTGATGTGCCGGCGCGTATTGTCGTTTATGAAGGCGCCGCCGCCAGTTGAGATGACCTTGGGCCCGCCGCGCAGCAGCCGCTTGATGACCCGCGTTTCCAGCGCCCGGAATTCTTCTTCACCATAGGTGGCAAAAAGTTCTGATATCGTCATGCGCGAAACCCGTTCGATTTCGACATCCGTGTCGATGAAGGGAACCCTGAGCTGCTGGGCAACCATGCGGCCTATCGCCGACTTTCCGGCGCCCATCAGTCCGACAAAGACGATATTGCGCCGTCCGAGCTTTGCCCGCGCTTGCTCCCCGAGTGTGGCCGGGACGGATAAATTCGTTTCGCTCATAAATTTGAAAGCCCGTTTGGCATGGATATCTGCAAATGTTTACGAAGCGTCAAGCCAAATTGCTGACTGAATTGCGGTGAATCACAATGATCGCCGCATGCGGCGGTGACAGTGGCAGGCTTTTTCAGCTTGCCGCCGGTTTCGCCGCACCGCATATACGTTTCGATCGCCACCTTCACGGAGCCGCCATGCCCACCCTCTTCCGCTTCACGATGATACTGGCGACCATCGCGGGGCTGGTCTATGGCGGCATGGTGCTGCTCGTCATGGTCGTTCAGCCCCGCGACCGCGAAGTAACGGTGCGCATTCCCTCGGAAAGGCTGAACCCACCGGGGGCAGAACCGGCAAGGCCCACCCCATGAGCGGTCAGCCGGCGGGGGGGCGCGACAGCGCGCGGCTGGAGAGTTTTCTGGAGATGATGAGCGCCGAGCGGGGTGCAGCCGCCAACACGCTCGCATCTTACGAGCGTGATCTGACGGACCTGCGCGAATTCCTTGGGAGCCGCCGCCAGTCTCTGACAGAAGCCGCCACATCGGACCTTTCCGCCTATCTGACCCATCTTTCCGCGCAAGGCTTCGCTGCGACCTCGCAGGCGAGACGCCTCTCATCCATGCGGCAGTTTTATCGCTTTCTTTATTCGGAAGGCCTGCGCAGTGACGACCCGACCGGCATCATCGATGCGCCCAAGAAGGGCGTTGCCCTGCCGAAAACGATGAGCGTCGCCGATGTAAACCGTCTCCTTGGGCTCGCGGCGCAGGAAGCGGCAACCGAGGGTCCCGGCCAGCTCGCGCGCATCCGCATGCATCTGCTGCTCGAGCTTCTTTATGCCACCGGCATGCGTGTCAGCGAACTCGTCTCGCTTCCCGTCAAAGTGCTGCGTCAGGAAGGACGTTTCCTGATGATCCGCGGCAAGGGTAACAAGGACCGGATGGTTCTTCTTTCCCGAACGGCGATCGAGGCCATGGAAAAATATGAAGCCGCCCGAAAGGCGCTTGCCTCAGAAAAAGGCAAGGCAGCGAAAAAGGCCGAAGCGACGGATAGCCCGTGGCTCTTCCCATCCAACAGCAAGGAAGGCTATCTGCCCCGTCAGGTCTTCGCCCGCAACCTCAAGGACATCGCCATTCGGGCCGGGCTGCACCCCTCGGCAGTGTCACCGCATGTGCTGCGCCACGCCTTCGCCAGCCACCTCTTGCAGAACGGTGCGGATTTGCGCGCGGTGCAGGAACTGCTCGGCCACTCCGACATTTCCACGACACAAATCTATACACATGTGCTGGAAGAACGCTTGCAAGAGCTGGTACAAACACATCACCCCCTTGCCAAACAGGGCAAAAACCTTGATTAGAGCGACCGGAACCGCCGGATAATCCGGTCAAACCTTGCGCAAAACGATCGGAAACGGATCTCATGCACAATTATCTCGACTTCGAAAAACCTATCTCGGACCTTGAAGGCAAGATCATCGAGCTGAAGAAGCTTGCCGATGAAGACGAGAGCATAGACACCTCGGAGGAGATCAACCGCCTGGAATCGCGCGTCAACGATGCGATGCAGGACATCTATTCCAAGCTGAACGCCTGGCAGAAAACGCAGGTCGCGCGTCATCCGCAGCGTCCGCATTTCGTCGATTACGCCAAGGCGCTGTTTACGGATTTCACGCCGCTTGCCGGCGACCGCAAGTTCTCCGAAGACGCCGCCATACAGGCCGGCCTTGCCCGTTTCAACGGTCAGCCAGTCGCAATTATCGGCCAGGAAAAGGGCAATGACACCAAGAGCCGGCTGAAGCACAATTTCGGCAGCCCGCGCCCGGAAGGTTACCGCAAGGCTATCCGCGTGCTGGAATTGGCCGACCGCTTCTCGCTGCCTGTCGTGACGCTTATCGATACCGCAGGCGCCTACCCCGGCGTGGGTGCGGAAGAGCGCGGCCAGGCTGAGGCCATCGCCCGCTCGACGGAAATGTGCCTGAACGTGAAGGTGCCGATCGTCTCCGTCGTCATCGGCGAAGGCGGCTCGGGCGGAGCCATCGCGATTGCCACCGGCAACCGCGTCTACATGCTGGAACATGCAATCTACTCTGTAATCTCGCCGGAAGGTGCGGCCTCCATCCTCTGGCGCGATTCGACCCGCGCCAAGGAAGCCGCGACCAACATGAAGATCACTTCGGAAGATCTGAAGTCGCTCGGCGTCATCGATGGCATCATTCCCGAGCCGATCGGTGGCGCGCATCGCGCGCCGGAAACCGTGATCAGCGCGACAGGCGACGTTATCGCCAAGGCGCTGGCCGATCTTTCCCAGCGCTCGGGCACGCAGCTTAGGGCCGAACGCCGCCAGAAGTTCCTGGATATCGGCCGTAATCTCTGAGGCGGCCTTAATTTCCGCCGCTATCGCCCCAACTCGGCCATAGTCCGGTCACATCAAAAGATGGATCGGCGGCCGCGGGGGCGGATCCGATTTGAGTTAAGAAGATGTAAACGGTTAATACCGTATTTAAATTGCACACGGAACGGTATAGAACTGCCGCCACTTCGTGCCATCGTCTTTCGGATCAGATCATGCGTTTGACACATTTTGCACTTCTTGCCTGTACCGCGCTCGTTCTCGCCGGTTGTAACGATACACTCGAAACCGTCGAACGTGATGTGTCGCACATCAAGAACAAGGTTGATTACCCGCTGTCTCCGTCCATTCTGGCCGAGATCGACAAGAAGGGCATGGACCGCACGTCGCCGATCATGATCCGTATCTTCAAGGAAGAAGGTGCGCTGGAAATCTGGAAGGCCAAGCGCGATAACCGTTTCGACAAGATTGCCGAATATCAAATCTGCGCATGGTCGGGAAAACTCGGCCCCAAGGTCAAGGAAGGCGACCGGCAGGCGCCGGAAGGTTTCTACAATCTGACGCCAGCCCATCTCAATCCGAATTCGAAATATTACCTCGCCATCAATACCGGCTTCCCGAACCGCTACGATGCTGCCAATGGCCGCAACGGCACCAACCTGATGATCCATGGCGCCTGCTCATCATCAGGCTGTTACTCGATGACGGATGCGCAGATTCTTGAAATCTACGGTTTTGCCCGCGATGCCTTCAAGGGCGGCCAGAAGACAGTTCAGCTGCAGGCATTTCCTTTCCGCATGACGGCGGAAAACATGGCCCGTCATCGCAAGAGCGAGCACCTCGAATTCTGGAAGATGCTGAAGGTCGGCTACGACAATTTCGAAGTCACCAAACGTCCGCCGGAAGTGAATGTCTGCGAGAAGAAATATGTCTTCAACCAGCAGGCGGAAGGTGGCAGCTTCAACGCGTCGGCCCAGTGCCCGCCCATGAGCACGCCGCCCGCACTCGTCAGCGCGCTTTCGAGCTATGAGAAGACTTACGATCTCGCCTATGAAAAGGCGATGAAGAAATATGAAGGCATGGCCTGGTACGACCCGAGCGAAGCCGAGCGCAAGGCGCTGGTGGCCGAAAAGCGCAAGGGCCGCGAACCCGCCTATGCCCCGACGGGCTCGGCGCTGAAGGCCGGCAAGCTGATGAAGGAAACGGAATATGCCGCGCTGATGGAGAAGAAGGCGCAGCAGGTGACATCGTCTTCGCCAGCGACCACCGCAACCGCCTCGGCGCTGCGTGGCCCTCGCCCTTCGGCTAACCAGCCGGCCACGGCGCCGCAATCGAACCCGGCACCAGCTGCCCCGACAATGGTTGCCTCGGCTACGCCTGCAGCAGGCCAGACTGGCGCTGCTGCCCAGAGCGTTCCGGTGCCAGCCATGAACCCGCTTGCCTATTCCGCAGCCCCGGCGCCGGAAGCACCGGAGAAGAAGCCCTTCTGGAAGTTCTGGGCCAAGGAATGACCGCAACAAGCGAGATCATCTATGATTTGAGGGGGCTTAAATGCCCCCTTCCGGTTTTGAGAAGCCGCAAGAAACTTGCAACGCTGAAGACGGGGGATGTTCTCACCCTCGAGACGACCGATCCTTTGGCGGTGATCGATATTGCACATATGTGCAATGAGGATGGGCATCGTCTGGTGGAGACGACGGCGCTGGATAAGGGCCATCGGTTTCGGATTATGAAGGGTGGGAAAACCGACGTTTGACGGTGTCGCCGGTGGTTCACCCCCTCTGTCCTGCCGGACATCTCCCCTCAAGGGGGGAGATCAGTCGCTGTGGCCGCTCGTTCCCTCGCCAGTATGCTCGCTGCGACCGTCGATGCGGAAAAGAGTATTCGGAGCAGGCCCCTTGTCGATCTCCCCCCTTGAGGGGGAGATGTCCGGCAGGACAGAGGGGGTAAGCCACACCCCGGCCCGGCCGCCATTCCATACTACTTCAAAACTTCAACCCCGAAACCGCCAAAGGATTATCCGTCAGTGCCTGCCGGTCAGGTCGATCGATACCCAGCGCGCTGGTGAAGGCAGCGAAGAGGTCCTTTACGAAAGCCTCCGGCAAATCCTTCGTAATCAGCACCATGCGCGTGCGCTGATCCGCGGGGTCCGGCCAGGCGGAAAGACGCTCCGGCGCGTGAAAAATCGTCTGCACGCCATGGAGCACCAACGGCCTGTCCGGATTGTCCGTGAGCTTTACGATGGCCTTCATGCGCAGAAGCTTTTCACCATGCGCCGAGCGCAGCAAATCCACGAACATGTCGATGGCCATTGGGCTTATCGGCTCGTCGTGTATGATCGAAAAGGAACGAATGGATGCATCGTGGCGGTTCACGTCGTGGTCATGGTGGTGGTGGTGGTGATGGTGATCATGTGCATGATCATGGTGGTGGTGATCGTGCAGCGCCTCTTCGCCTAACCAACGGCTGACATCGGCAGTTTTATTGCCGGCATCGTAAAGGCCGTTATTGAGAAGCCCCGCAGCACTCCAGTCGGTTTTGTCACCGTCCTCGATGATCGCGCGCGGATTGAGCGCCTCTAGGCGGGCAGTCAATGCCGCAATCGTGGCGTCATCGGCGAGCGCTCGTTTCGTCACCACAAGACGATCGGCCACAGCCACCTGTTTCACAGCTTCCTGATGATTGTCGAGTGTGGAGAGGCCGTTCACGGCATCCACCACAGTAACCATGCCAACCAGCACGAAATTCTGCGCAATGATCGGGTTACCCATGACCGACTGCATGACGGGAGCGGGATCGGCAAGGCCGGTCGTTTCGATGACCACGCGCTTCACCGGCTTCAGCTTGCCGGTCTGGATACCGTCCATCAGTTCCGCCAGCGTGTCCACCAGTTCGCCGCGCACGGTGCAGCAAAGGCACCCTTCCGCCAGTTCTATAATGCCCTCGCCCGCGCTTTCGACCAGCATGTGATCGATGCTGACATCGCCGAATTCATTGATGATGATCGCCGCGTCGCTCATGTCAGGATCCTTAAGGAGCCGATTGAGCAGAGTCGATTTTCCGGCGCCGAGAAATCCGGTGATAATGGAAACCGGGATACGATCGCGAGACATGTCTGGCCTGTATGTTGATTGCCGCTTTGGGGAAGTCAGTTCAGGACGTAAAACCCGCAACGGCATGAAGCTAAAACAAGTCGCCCGAGGCTGAAAGCCGCGAGCGACATTGTAATATCATAACATGATCGATCTGCGAATAGCCAAATGGCAGGGCGGCCGGGAGACCTGTCCCAGCACCTTCGCCTGTCCGTCAGAATGTGGGGCGCGGGATCGGGATCGGCACATTCGCCAATTGGCCCTTTGCGGCCGCGCCCTTGGGCGCATTAACCGCGACCGTCTCGCTGCCCGGTATAAGACCGGCGAAGGAATATTCCGGCGGACGGGTCATTTCCTGCACATAGGGCGAATGGATGACCATGCGGCCGGCATCGTCGCGTCCCTCACTGCGGATTTTCGCCGCCTTCGGGTTGCATATTTCGGCGCTGATATCGTTGACCTCTGCGGTATCGCCATAAGGGGCAAGCGAGGCGAGCGAGACACCCTGACCGGAAGGAGACGTCAGGCCCATCTGCAGAAGATCGGCCGACTGGTCGGTTCGACCCGCGAGACTATCGGCACCCAGCACCACAGTGATGATCGAGCGGCCATTGCGCACGGCCGATGCCACCTGGTTGAACCCGGAAGCGCAGATAAAGCCGGTCTTCATGCCATCCGCGCCATCGAAGCGGCCAACCAGCATATTGAAATTGGCGTAATTCTTTTTGCCCGTGGTGACGCCCTCAAGCGAGAAATAATGCGCATATTCGGGAAATTCCCGCTTGATGATCAGCGCCAGCAGCGCGAGGTCGCGGGCCGTCGTGTATTGGCCCTTCCCCGGCAGACCGTTGGGGTTCACGTAGTGCGTGGAATTCATGCCGAGGCGCTGCGCCTGCGCATTCATCTGCGCCACGAAATTATCCGTGGTGCCGCCGATGGTCTCCGCAATCGCGACTGCAATATCGTTGGCGGACTTGATCAGCAGCAGCTTCAGCGCGCTGTCCATCGTCAGTTTCTGGCCGGGCTTGAAATACATCTTGGAGGCGGGCTGGTCGGCGGCCTTCTTGCTCATCACCACTTCGGTCTGCGGGCTGATCTTGCCAGCCTTCATCTGCGAAAAGGCGATATAGGCGGTCATCAGCTTGGTCAGCGAGGCCGGATACCATTTGCGGAAGGCTTCCTGGTGCGAGATCACCTTGCCGGTTTTGACATCGACCACCATTTTCGGATTGGCATTGGCCACCGGGGCCGCGGCGACGACACCTGCGGTGATGATGGCAATGGCTGCGGAAAGCCGGCGGGCGGCGTTTGGCGATTTGAAAGTCTGTGGCAAGGCTAGTCCTCGAATTCCCGTCTTCAGTCGGGGAATGGCAATATTCACCATATATGTCCTAGCAATGGCAAAGTACATTGATTACGTCAATTATGCGGCGCACTATCCACCACGGAGGATGGAGTTTTACGACACGCCGTACCGATGAACCCAGGAATGAACGAATGCCGATTTTGAACAGAGCCGCCGAACTCCAGCAGGAAGTCAGCGAATGGCGGCATCACCTGCATGAAAATCCAGAGATTTTGTATGATGTCGACAACACCGCGGCCTTCGTCGCGGAGAAGCTGAAATCTTTCGGCGTTGACGAAATCGTGACCGGTCTCGGCCGCACCGGCGTCGTCGGCATCATCAGGGGCAATCTTCCAGGCAATCGCACCATCGGCTTCCGCGCGGATATGGACGCGCTGCCCATAGTCGAGGAAACCGGCAAAGCCTGGGCATCGAAAACGCCCGGCGCCATGCACGCCTGCGGCCATGACGGCCACACCGCGATGCTTCTCGGCGCGGCGAAATACCTCACCGAGACCCGCAATTTCGCGGGCTCGATCGCTGTCATTTTCCAGCCAGCGGAAGAAGGCGGCGCCGGCGCGCTCGCCATGGTCGAAGACGGCCTGATGGAGCGTTTCGGCATCGACGAAGTTTACGGAATGCACAATATGCCGGGCATTCCGCTTGGCGCCTTCGCCATCCGCAAGGGCGGCATCATGGCAGCACCGGACAAGTTCTCAATCACGGTCAAGGGCCGAGGCGGCCATGCGGCCCAGCCGCATCGCACGATCGACCCCATCACCATCGGCGCGCAGATCGTCGGCAACCTGCAAATGATCGCCTCACGCAATGCCGATCCGATCCGCTCCGTTGTCGTCTCGGTCACGCGCTTTCAGGCCGGCTCCAGCCACAACATCATTCCCAACGAGGCGCTGATCGCCGGCACCGTGCGCAGCCTCGATGAGACAGTGCGCAATCTCGCCCAGGAACGTATCAAGCAGATGGCGGAAGGCATTGCGCTTGCCAATGGCGCAGAAGCCGAAGTCGTCTATGAGCGCTATTGCCCGGTGACCTTCAACCACGCCGCTGAAACCGACCACGCTATCCGTGTGGCCCGCGATGTGGTTGGCGAACCGAATGTAGACCCCGATGTCGATCCCTCCATGGCAGGAGAGGATTTCTCCTTCATGCTGAAGGAAAGGCCCGGCTGCTTCATCTTCATTGGCAATGGCGATTCGGCCGGGCTCCACAATCCGGGTTATGACTTCAACGACGAAGCCATCGCCTACGGCATCTCCTATTGGGTGAAACTTGCAGAACAGCGCCTGACGAGCTGATGTCAGGCCAACGCGAAGAAAGCGGAGGACGAGATCAACCGCGATGAAGAACGCGGTTGATCCGCCGGCTGGGTCAGGTTAAAGAGCAATTCAGTGTCCACGTAGCTCAGCAGGATAGAGCACAGGATTCCTAAGACAAATTGGGGGTTGCGTCCGGAAACGACGCAATCGATCTGCTCAAAGTCGGGGAAAGCTTCGCTGGTCTTCCAGCATGCCAATCCCGAGCCAAGCTCCGGAGAAATCCGGTGAAGGTGTAGAGACTGGATGGGCAGCACCTAAAGGCCTCACGGCCCATGGTGAAGGGACAGTCCAGACCACGAACGCCCTTTCCAACAAGGCAGGGCGGCGGCGAAAGCCGAAGCGGTATGAATCCTGGGGTCGGAGGTTCGAATCCTCTCGTGGACACCATTTCCTGAAAATTATTTAAAATCAATGACATAACCTGATAGCAACCAGCAGACAGCTGGTCCGGGCGCGAGAAGTGGTGCGTATTCTTTGCCAGCCTGCCGCCTGCAATTGGCAAATATCAGATCGACCGACATAATAGCGTTTCCTCCTAGAACACAGAAAGTTCAAAGCTTCGTAAGGGAACGTTGAAAGCCCGCAATCGCTTCCTATTTCCTATCAGTGACGACGAGGCGCCTGTCGAAGTGGGTCGCGCGAGACGAGGGAGATTTGATGATCGACGAATATGGTCCATATGTGCAGATGTCCACACTTGGAGAACAGATGGCTGCCTGCTACCAGACGGATGCAAATCTCGCGCTGGAACCGCATCTGGCACATTACATGGACGAGGTGGAGGTGAATATAGCCGCCGACAGCTTCAACCATGTTGGCTTCCTGAACAGGATCAGCAGCCGGTTGCAGGTGACGCTGGCGGCAACGACCAATCAAAGACGCCGGGAGTTTCTGCAAGCGGTTGTGGCTTCGCTTCAGGAGCGGATCGACCGCCATTCGTTCGATGTGGCTCAATAGGATTGGACCGGTCATCTCCCCGCGGTTGACCGGCTTGCCGCACTTGGTTGACGAGACGGTCACAAGGCCTGTCTTACAGGAGCCCTCGGCGGCCGTTGTCGACTTGGACGCGCCGTCGTCATTCGACGAAAATCCGGACACTCGACGCGCGGCCATCGGCGTCAATCACCGTGAGTGTGGAAAACCCCTGCCCTTCCGGGCGCCATTCACTGTTGCGACGGTGGGATGCATCCGGCAGAGGCAAACCGTTGGCGAGCCAGCGGAAGGGTGCACGCCCGCCCTGAAGCTTCAGCACTAGTGGCGAGATGCCCGACTGGCCGGAAAGCTCCACCCGCGCGCCCTCGGGCGGATAAACGATGCGCGGGGCGCTTTCACGTCTTGAAGCCGAAAGCAGGCCGTTTGCGGTCGTCGTAAAACGCCGCTGGTTTGCCGGAAGGTCGGCCACACTCACGCGCGCGACGCCGGAGGGTGCTGCCGGCATTGGCGTGATGGCCACGCCCGATTTTTCAAAGGCCTCGAAGAGGATGGGAGCCGCCGTCGCGTAACCGGCAATACCCGGCACGGCGCCGTTATCGGCGCGGCCGACCCAGACGCCGACCACGTGCCGCCCGTCATACCCGATCGACCAGGCGTCGCGGTAACCGTAGCTGGTGCCGGTCTTGTAGGCGATGCCGCGCTGTTTCATGCCGAGTGGCGGCAGCACGCCGGACAGGATGTCCGAAACGTTCCAGATTGCGGCATCGGAAAACAATCGGTCTCCTTCCAGTCGTTCCGGGGCGGAGCGGACGCCATCACCGAGGCGTACCGGACCCTCGCCACCTGTCAGCCCGGCATAAAGCTGGACAAGATCGACAAGCGAAATACCGGCGCCTCCGAGAGCAATGGCGAGCCCGGGTGCTTCGTTGGCGGGCAACGCGAGTGTGACGCCAGACCGCCGGAACCGCACCATCAACGCCGATGGGCTCACCGCGTCGAGCAATTTCACGGCGGGCACGTTGAGCGACAGTTGCAGCGCCTGCCTGATGCTGACATCGCCCTGATAATGCATGTCGAAATTGCGCGGCCGGTAACCGGAAAAATCAGCCGGGCGATCCTCGATGATGGTCTCCTGACCGATCAGGCCATCCTCAAAGGCGAGGCCATAAATGAATGGCTTGAGGGTCGATCCGGGCGAGCGCACCGCGCGGCTCATCTCCACGAAACCCCTCCTCGCGGTATCGAGATAATCCGCCGAGCCGACCTCCGCCAGAATATCCCCGCTCTCTGCGTCGGCCATGACGATGGCGACGGATACCTTATCGCCGATTTTTCCTGCTGCATGGCGCGCCACGCCTTCCAGTTCCCGCTGGATCGACAGCTTCAGAGTCGAGCGTATTTCCGCAGCATTGGGGAATTTCGCACGCGCGGCAGCAGCCATGTGCGGTGCTAACGCCGGCAGATCGCGCCGGCTGGTCGGAACGCCCGCAAGCGTCGCCCGTTCCGCTTCGCCCTCACCCACGACACGTTCGACGGCAAGCCTCTGCAAGACCCGTTCCCTTGCCTGTCTCGCCGCCTCGGGATACCTGTCCGGGCGACGCCTTTCTGGCAATTGCGGCAGGGCGACCAGAAGGGCAGCCTCGGCCGTGTCGAGCCTTCCCGGCTCCTTGCCGAACCAGGCGAGGCTGGCCGCGCGTATGCCTTCGAGATTGCCGCCATAGGGCGCGATATTCAGATAAAGATCGAGGATATCCGCCTTGCTGAGCCGCCGTTCGATTTGAATAGCCCGCAGGGCCTGAAGAAGCTTTGCCGAGAAGGAGCGATCGGCGCGTGGCTCGACCAGCCGCGCCACCTGCATGGAAAGCGTCGAGGCGCCGGATACGATCCGGCCGTTGCTCACCAGTTGCCACGCGGAACGCAGCAAGGCCCAGGGATC
Source organism: Agrobacterium sp. CMT1 (assembly GCF_037203725.1). NCBI lineage: Bacteria > Pseudomonadati > Pseudomonadota > Alphaproteobacteria > Hyphomicrobiales > Rhizobiaceae > Agrobacterium > Agrobacterium sp. CMT1. The sequence continues at coordinate 307,818 of NZ_JBBCAR010000007.1, read as the reverse complement.
GATACCGTGATGGTCGTAAAAGCGTTGGTCCTCATAGGCGACCAGCATCCGCAGGAACTGCGGATCGACTTCGGCCGCCGTGGTGTCGAGCCGCCAGCGGCCATCCGCTGTTGCAAAGGCACGCAGCAACTTGCCGTCTCGGTCCAACACCTCGAAGGATCGCTGCCGCGCTGTCTCGAGCGGCGGCGGGTAGGCCTTGTCCAGCGCATCCAGACCGAAGGCCGCACCGCCGATAAGCAATGCGGCCATAACGAAGCCGACGATGACAGCTTTTTTCCGCCTCATGGGGTCGCCGAACGCACCTCCATGCGGCCGGTTGCGGTGCGGGCGGCAAATTGCGGCCGGTACATATCCTCGACAGACGCCGCCGGATGATCATAAGTACCGGGAGTGACCGCGCGGACGACATAGGCCAGCGCAATTTCCGAACTGTCCCCTGCCGAGCGATCGAAGGCCGCCACAAAACGGTCGTAGCGGAATTCTGTATGCGCCGCCTCCGTTTCCGGCAACCAGTCGAAATTCGACAGTTCGGCCGAATTGACGAGGCTCGGATTGTCGATCTCGAAACCGGAAGGCAGTAGATCCGTCACCAGAATGCGCGACTGCCAGTTATTCTGCGGCACCACGTTCAGAACAACGACATAACGTTCGTTCTGTGTGACGTCGCTCGGGTTCACCTCTTCACCGTCCATGGAGTAATAGGTGCGGGTGATGGTGAAGCCTTCGCCGCCGGCAGCGAGCGGCTGAGCCGGCGGGGCCACCGTAGTGACGACGGCCGTGACCGGATCAGCCGAGGCATTGGCGACCTTCAGCGGTGCGGCCAGCAACTCGTCGCCGCTCATCCGCTTCCCGAAACCGCCGGTCTGCAGATCACCGTTCACATCGAGACGGATATCCTTGTCCTCGCCTTTCACGGCCCGGGCGGCCAGCAGCATCCATGCCTGCTCCTGTGTGCTGGTATAGGGCTTCTTTTCCCATTCCTTTGCCACGGCACCGGCAAGCTGCGGCACGACGGCCGGAACCGGACGGCTTTCCGCCGCCAGCGCCAGCGCCGCCGCACCGTCGCGAAGGGCGGAGCCGTAATCGGCGCGGGCGAAGCTGACATTGGTGGCGCGGCTGGCCATATCGAGCGACGCACCGAACACGGTCTTCGAACGGGCCTGGTCGCCGTAAAGCGAAAGGGCTGCGGCAACCTGCGCCTTGGCAAGCGGCGTCGGGAAATCGGCAAGCGCAGTATCGGCGTAATAACGCAGATCGTTGATCGCCGCCTTGCGGTTGCGCGCCAGCACATAAAGCGAATAGGCGATCTCGTTGCCGCGATCCTTTACATTGCTGTCATAGGACAGGCCGTTCTGCAGGTTGTTCAACGCCTGCACCATGGCCGCTTCGGGGACATCATACTTCTGCTCGCGCGCGCGGGTCAGGAAGTCGGTAATATAGGCATCGAGCCACAGATCGCCGTAACCCGGCGACCAGAGGCCGAAGCTGCCGGAACTCGACTGGAAGGACAGCACGCGGTAGACCGCTTCCTGAACCCTCTTTCGAGTGTCGGGATCTTCAGCCATGCCGCTGTCCTTCGTCAGTTCCGAGACGTAAAGCAGCGGCAGCGCGCGGCTCGTCGTCTGTTCGGCGCAGCCATAAGGATATTTGTCCAGCATCATCACCAGCGCCGGGATATCGAAAGCGGGCGAGCGCGTGACATTAACGGCGACGGACGAGCCGAGGAGCATGCTGTCGGCCAGAAGATCGCCATTGATCGTCAGGCTGCTGTTCGGCGCAATCTTGATTTCGCGCCGCGTCGTGACTGGAAGAACGGCCGGGCGCACCGGAATGTTCAGAACCTGCTCAAGCGAGACACCTGCCGCATTGGAGACCTTGATTGTGATCGCGCCATTGCCGGGCTGTTCGCCCGTCAGCGGAACGGTCAAAGACGACTTGCCGCCCTTTTGCAGCGCAAGTGTCTGCGACACTTCACCCTGATCGACCGTCAGAGCCGTATTGCTGGTCACATCCAGCCGGTAGTCGCCGGCGTCGCCATCCGTATTTGCGATATCGAGCCGCAATTGCGAGATATCGCCGGGGGCGAGGAATTTCGGCGCGCTGGCCGTTACCACGACGGGATCGCGAATGATGGCATCGGAAACCGCATGTCCCACGCCGGTCTTCGTCCAGGCAACCGCCATGATGCGGGCCGTCCCGTTGAACTGCGGAATATCGAAGCTCACCGTCGCCTTGCCGTTAGCGTCAAGTTCGACCGGACCGGCAAAGAAGGCCACAAGCTTTTCCGTGGGCGGGCTGCCCTGAAGGGCCGCCCCGCCGCCATCACCGCCGGTGCGCAGCCGGCCGGTGGCGCCAAGCGAGCCGTCAATCAGGCGGCCATAGAGGTCGCGGATTTCCAGTCCCAGCCGGCGCTGGCCGAAATACCATTCATCCGGCTTCGGCGGCTCATAGCGGGTGAGGTTCAAGATGCCGACATCGACCGCCGCAACGATGGCGTAGGCCTTTTCGCCCACACCAGCCCCCGCAACCGTGATTGGAATTTCGAGCGGCTGGCGCGGCAGCGTCTTCTGCGGCGCGCCGAGTGTGACGGCAAGCTTGCGCTCGGCCGGATCGACGGCAAGCCACTTGATGCCAATGGCGCGCATGGGCATACGGCTTTCCTGCGCGTCGCCGGGGCGGAACAGCGTCGCCGTCACATAAGCGCCGGCGCCCCATTCCTCGGTGACCGGAATGTCGATCTCGCCGCCCTCTTCGCCGATCTCGGCATTCTGTACCGCAATCAGCTTTTCCGAACCGGACGTTATCATCAATTCACCGGCGAAACGTGAGGAGACCTTGAGTTTGGCCGTATCGCCGATCTTGTAGCTCTGTTTGTCCAGCGCGATTTCCAGCGCATCCGGCGTTTCCGTCGAGCTTGCCTCGACATAGAAACCGGCATCGAATTCGACACTGGAAACCGGTGCGCCATTACCCGCACCCTCCACTTCCAGCCGGTAGCGACCCCAGGTGACCGGCACGGAAATTTCGCCGCCATTGGCGTCGACCGAAAGCGTGCCGGTTTCCTGCTGCTTGGTGTATTCCACGGGCTCATAACGCCAGGAATTACCCTGACGATACCATTGATAGTTACGCTCTACCTTGATGAGCTTCCAGGTCAGGCCATTCATCGCCTGTTTGGCACCATCGGCACTGACACCGATGATATGGAAACGTCCAACGGAGTTCTGGGCGAGATCGCCGGAAAACTGCGGCTTGATGCCAATGACGGATGCTTCCGCCTTGATGGGCAGCGCCAGCGAGCGTTCCACGGCGCGGCCGCCGGCTTCGCGCATGCGCACGGTGATGTTGGCGGAGAGAAGCTGCGTTGTGGATGGCAGATCGGTGAGATCAACGTTGAAGCTCGCTTTGCCCTCTTCATCCAGGACCGGCAGATCGGCAAGCGTCGTGCGGTTTTCCTCTTCGCTTTCCTCATCGGCCAGGCCGAAGAAATAACCTTCGAAATCTGCGCTGGTGCGCGTCGGCTTGATCGCGACCTCCCCTTCCAGCGTCAGGCCGGCAGCGGGCGCGCCATAAAGATAACGGCCATCGACGTCGATTGCCGTTTCTGCGCCCGGATCGATCTGTTTTGCCTTGCTCGAGAGGTCAAACTCGGTGCGGTCAGGCACAAAATCATCGACAAGGAAGCTCTTTTCGCTGATCGCAGCCGTTTTTGGGTCGGTATGGATGCGCAATGTCCAGGTGCCGCGCATGGCATTTGCCTGCAACGGCAGATCGACCGCATGACCGCCGAGCGCCTTGCCGTCGCTGACAAAGCGCCGGTCTTCCACCCCGTCAGGGCGTGAGAAAATGAAAGTGAGCGGCAGGTCCTCGATTGCCTTGCCGTCAACGTCACGGGCCAGGGCTGCGGCATGCACGGTCTCGCCGGCACGGTAGATGCCACGTTCGGTCCAGCTGAACACGTCGATAGCACCGGGTGCTGCACGTCCCGTCACGCCGCGATCCGAAAGATCGAAGCCTGCACGGGTCATATCGAGGAACACGTAATCCTTATCGCCGTTGCGCGCCGTCAGGATGGCAGGCGCCTGAGCCGCCGTGCCGCGCATCAGGCCGGCAGAGAACACCGCGCGTCCGTCCGCATCGGTTTTCGCGGTGCCCAGCACCTCGTTGTTCTTGGCCAGGAGCTGCAGATCCACGTCCGCAAGCGGTTTGGCGCTGCCGAGTGCGCGGACAAATACATTCAAACCGTCCGTTCCGGCATAGGTGGTGATGCCGGTATCCGACACGAGGAACCATTGGGTGGCGCGCGAATCCCAGGTTTCCGGCGCCGTGCCCGGCGGCACTGCAGTCAGCACGTAGATGCCCGGCTTGCGCTCCGGCAAGGCCTCATCCACTGGAAAACTCGTCACAACATCCTTGTTGAGATCGGGCTGGATATCAATCGAGCCCTGCCAGACAAGCTCGCCGATTTCGTTTTCGATACGGTCGGCATTGTAACCGTCCATCTGCGTCAGAAACTGCGAATTTGCGAGCAGCGCGGTGATATTGCGGTCACCGACGCGATAAAGCTTCAGGTCGGCCTTGTCGGCATTCACAGAGACAATCGGAATGCCACGGCGCGCACTGCCCGGCAGCACGAAATTCTCGCCGGTGAAGCGCACGCTGGCCGTGCGGTCACGCACGTAAATATCGAGATTGACCTGTTTTTCCAGCGGCTCTTCCACGGAAGACGGCAGGCCGGCGCGCAGTGCGATCTTGTAGCGCTGGCCATGGGTCAGGCCTTCGACGCAAATTTCGCTGCCCTTCGCCTCGATGGCCTTAGGAGCTGCCCCATCCAGCGTGATGAAGGAAGAATAATCGACGCCATTCTTCACCAGCGGTTCGGAAAACTGCACGCAGGCGCGCGGGCTTACGCTGTCCGTATCCACCGTATTGTTGATGACGCGAAAACCCTGGCGCGTGCGCAGGTCGGCATAGGCCGCCTTTGTCTGTGAATCGTCGGTAAGCGCAAGGCTTTCCTTATAGGCATTGAGGGCTGCGCGATAATTCTGGGTTCTTTCAAATGCCTTCGCCAGCCGGTTCAGGGCTTCGGTGCGGGCGCTGACTGTTCGGCTCAGCTGATAGGCATTGATGGCGGCAGACGCCGCCTGCCCTGCGATCGAATAATTATCGGTGACCTGCGCCGCCTTTTCGGAAAGCTCCGCCCAGAGCGCGCCGTCGTCTGGCGTGATCGCAAGGGCCTGCTTATAGGTCGTAACCGCATCGGGAACATTGCCCGCGCCCGCCTGCTGCCGCGCCATCTGTACGAGGGCTTCCACGCCTTGCCCGCCCTCACCGTCATTCGCCGCAAGGCCGGATTTCATTCGGCGCGCTTCCTGCTGCAGGCTCTCAGTGACGAAGGACAGGCGCTGCGGCGCGCCGATATCGGCTTCCGTCGCCACTTCGACAATCTTGCCGGCAACCGCACCGGGGAAGGCGTTCAGCTGATTGAAATCAGATTTGAGGAAGCACCATTTCACCTTTGGATTGTAGGTAAAGGCCTTGCAGGATGTGTCCCCGGCGCAAATCTCGCCACATTGCTCCAACGAGACGTTTTGCTCCGTCCTGAGATCGAAGCCGAAATAATCGCCATTTTGGGTGGTCACGACCTTGCGGGAGGGTTCCGCCGCCATGGCTGGCGCAAAAATCATGGCGGCTGAGACCGCAACCAGCGAAATCCGGACGAGCGCGCGCAACGACATCAGTTTTCTCCCCGCAACAGACATGTCGGGCGGGACTCTGGTCAAATCCACGCATGGTTGTCAACGCATCTTCGTCAATTCGCTCCATGACAATCTGTGGAGAGGAAAAGAAGCTGCGTTTAGTCCTCTATTTTACGCGCTTCCGAGATGAGCATGATCGGCACACCGTCACGAATTGGATAAGCAAGCCGCGCATTTTCCGAGATGAGTTCATTGCGGGCCCGGTCATAGGAAAGGCGGCCCTTCGTCAAAGGGCAGACAAGCAATTCGAGAAGCTTCGGATCGACGTTGTTCATTCTGTCGTCCATGGCGGCGATCCTACTGCAGCACGTTGCCGCCCTCACCCGATCCCTGGGCAAGAACGATCTCGGTGATGGCGATCAATGTCTCGGCCCGCGTCTTCAGATCGGGCGCTTCCAGCAGCGCCTGTTTTTCGGCGGGTCCAAAGGGAGACATCATGGAAAGCGAATTGACCAGAACACGGTTGCCGGCCCTTTCCACACTCTCCCAATCCGCTTCCAGCTGGTTGGCCTCCAGAAACGAGCGGAACACCCGCAGCAGGTTTTCACGGTCCACGGCCTCCTCATCGTATTCGCCGGAGAGATCGGCGATGAAGGGCGCGTGACGGAAACTGCGATAGGGCTTGCCGGCCTCCACCTCCTCCAGCAGACGGAAACGGCACACACCGGTGAGCGAGATGATGTAACGGCCATCGCCGGTTTCGGAAAAGGAGGTGATGCGGCCAAGGCACCCAACCGCACTCAACGGCCCGCCCTCTAGGCCCGATTCAATGACATGAAGGGCTGGCTGCACCATGCCGATGAGACGGTGACCCGCCAACGCCGTGTCGATCATGGCAAGATATCTTGGCTCGAAGATATTGAGTGGAAGATGGCCTTCCGGCAACAGAAGAGCACCGGGAAGGGGAAAAACCGGCACGGTTTCCGGCAGGTCGTCGCTCTTCACATATCTTGCATTTCCGACATGCATGGGAATCAAGCCCCCTGTTCACTGCTGCCGGCCGGCGGATCAACCGCCTGGCCGGGATATGCCCGCATTAAGAAAACAGTATCGACGAAAGCTTCCGGCGGCCCGCGACGGTCGCCGGATCCTTAAAGCCCCAGGCCTCGAAAAATTCGAGAAGCTGGCGGCGCGCGCCGTCGTCGTCGAAGGTCCGATCCTTACGCATGACGTAGAGCAGATGATCCGCCGCCTCGTCGCGCCGGCCCTGCGCATTCAGCACCTTCGCAAGCTTAACCCGTGCCTCGTGTCGATCCGGGTCGGCTGCCAGTTCGCTTTCCAGCGCCACGGGATCGCCGATCTTGCGGGCTTCCTCATATTGCGCGATCTTTTTCGAAACGAGCTGAATGCCCGCATCCTCATTAAGTTCCGCCGGCAGTGACGACAGCAATTCACTGGCCCGCTCATATTGTCCGGCGGCGATCATGCATTCGGCAATGCCGGCAATCGCTGCGGGGTTTTCCGGATCCGCCTGCATGACGGCGCCAAAGAGCTGTGCTGCGCCGTTAAAATCGCCATCGGCCAGAAGCTGTTTCGCTTCGGTCAGAACGGCCTCGATCTCCGCCTTGGGATCGCCTGCATCAGGGCCGGCAATCTTTTCGATGAATTGCTTGATCTGGCTTTCCGGCACCGCGCCCATGAAGCCATCGACCGGCCGGCCATCCGCAAAAGCGACGATTGCCGGAATGGACTGGATGCCGAGCTGTCCGGGAATGGACGGGTGGTCGTCAATGTTCAGCTTCACGAGCTTCACGCGGCCATTCGCTTCGTTGACGACTTTCTCAAGCACGGGCGTCAGCTGTTTGCACGGGCCGCACCAAGGCGCCCAGAAATCCACGAGAACTGGCTGACGACGTGACTCTTCGAGAACGTCCTTGGAGAAACCAGCCGTCGTTGTGTCCTTGATGTGTCCGGAGGACGCACCATTCAGCTCGCCACTATAGTGCGCGCTTGCGGACATCTGCCCGCCGTAGGAACCGCCGTAAGGATTATTCGTGTCGCTCATGCCGGTCTCCCGTAACCTCTGTCATATGTCTTGATTGAAGCAAAGATCGTATCTCACTCGCTGACTTTCAAGACAAGCGGCGTATGTCCGGTCGCCTCGAGAAAGCGAATGAGATCCGCGGATGCGATTGTCGTCGTCTGGTCGTTGGAGAGCGGGTGGCCATTGACAAGTTCGTTTTCCAGCAGCGCGCTATCCAACACAAAAGTGACCTGCCGGTCCGTGTCGTTGATTGCGCCGAACACCGTGACCGAACCCGGCACCACACCCAGATATTCGAGCATTTTTTCCGGCCGGCCGAAGGACACGCGGCTTGCCGCACCGATGGTCTTATGGACGCTTTTCAGATCCACCACCGCGTTTTCTTCCACGGTCAGAACGAAGTACTGGTCCTTCTTGTCCTTTACAAAGAGGTTCTTTGTGTGGCCGCCGGGGATGAGGTCGCGCAATGACTGCGATTCCGCGACAGTAAAGACGGGCTCGTGCTGTTTCGTGGTGTGCGAAATTCCAAGCCCATCGAGAAATTCGAACAGCTCCGCTGCCGTCTTGCGAGAATTCTCCGCCATATGCTGCCACCTGCCTCTGCCGATTCCATTGTCGTTGCGTCATGATTAAGGGGGCAGCCGCCCATTGGCAACGCGGGAAAAATCAGCTGCAGGAAAAATTATCAATCTTTTCCGCCGCTTGTCGCATTTCTCAAAGAAATTTTCGCGTTTTTGTCATTTCCCTGTTGCATTCCAAAATCGATTGAGCGATATAGCGCCCGTCGCCGCTTCGGCGGCCCACGGTTCAGCATACTACCCCGGACCGGTGGATTTGAGCGGGTGTAGCTCAGGGGTAGAGCACAACCTTGCCAAGGTTGGGGTCGAGGGTTCAAATCCCTTCGCCCGCTCCAGTTTCCCAAGTCATGATCTTCCGGATGTTTATTTTTTCGCAGCGGCGGTTTTCGTTTCGGCGTCATCGGCTTCATATTGTCTGTGTACGAGCGGTACAAAAATCGTCCCCCGGGCGGAACCTATATCGAGGATGGCCGTTTGAACGCTGAGGCTCCTAACCTCAGTTCCCTCTGATTGCCCGCTGCCAGCGGGCATTTTTTTTACCCTCTTTAAAGTCGCCTCCTGCGCCCGCCCCCTTTAAAACTACGGGTGAGAGCCCTGTCATACGCGGCTGAATGGCAGAACAACCCTGTCAGCAGCAACAATATGACGCCTTGATCTTGCCATATTTCATTCAGTGTGCTTTTGTGCAGCCGCCCTTGTGGGAGGGGGTAGAGGTTGAGGCCCGCTGGCTGCATTTCAGCAGTAAGCGGGTTTCCCTTTTTTTGGGCGAGATTCGCCGGCAAAGGCGCCTGATCCATTGCTATTTTCCACCGAGACAAGCAACGAACTCCCGCGCTGCACGGTGAGGTATGGTTTTTTCGTATGAAGAAAAGCGGTAGCGGGAGAGGGACTTGAACCCCCGACACGCGGATTATGATTCCGCTGCTCTAACCACCTGAGCTACCCCGCCACAGGGGAAACGTGACAGTCATGTGACCGGCCGTTCCATCAGGATGAGCGGCTTATAAGGTGCCGCTCCCCAAAGTGTCAAGCGCAAGATGCGCAAAAAATTCGCTTTCCCCATCGCTGCAAAAAGCGAGTGGTTTCAGGCGGCAACCGGCTTTTCCAGAAGCGCCTTGAGCGACGCCTCGGCCTCCGCCGAGCGTTCGGACCGTTCAATGAAACCGCCGCCGTACACGCGGGCATCCGCGCCCGGCGCGGAATAAAGCACGCAGGCCTGACCGGGCGCGACACCCGCCTCTCCGGTCATCAGGTCGACATAGATACCATTCTCATCCGCATGCAGCACTGCCTCCGTCGGAGGACGGGTGGAACGCACCTTGGCGAAGCAGGCAAAGCCCTGCCCGGCGTCGACGGCCAGGTCGCCATCACCCAGCCAGTTCATGTCACGCAGATAGACGCGGCGGGTTTCCAGCGCCTCACGTGGGCCAACGATGACCCGGCGGCCACGCGCATCGAGATGCACGACGTAAAGCGGCTCGCCTGTCGCAACACCGATACCGCGGCGCTGGCCGATCGTATAATGCACGATGCCATCGTGGCGGCCGAGCACACGCCCGTCGAGATGCACGATATCACCCGCCAGAGCCGCATTCGGCTTCAGCTTGTTGATGATATCGGTATATTTGCCCTGCGGCACGAAACAGATATCCTGGCTGTCGGCCTTCTTGGCAACGACAAGCCCCATTTCTTCCGCCAAAGCCCGCGTTTCGGCCTTGGAGAGGCCACCGAGGGGAAAGCGCAGATAATCGATCTGTTCCTGCGTGGTTGCGAACAGGAACCAGCTCTGGTCGCGGTCGCTGTCGATCGGCCGATAGAGCGCGCGGCGGCCCGGCTGGCCGGGAACGGGGTTGGGCCGCGAACGGATGTAGTGGCCCGTGGCCAGCGCATCGGCACCCAGTTCCTGCGCGGTCGCTAGAAGATCGGCGAATTTTACCGTCTGGTTGCAGGCAACACAGGGAATGGGCGTCTCACCCATCGCATAAGCTTCCGCAAAGGGGTTGATGACGGTTTCACGGAACCGCGCTTCATAATCCAGCACGTAATGGGGGATACCCAGCGTTTCGCAGACCCGGCGCGCATCGTCGATATCCTGGCCGGCGCAACAGGAGCCGGCGCGGTGCACGGCGGCGCCATGGTCATATAGCTGGAGGGTGATGCCGAGGACATCGTAGCCCTCGCGCTTGAGGATACCGGCCACAACAGAAGAATCGACGCCACCGGACATGGCGACAACGATCCGGGTATCTTCCGGCCTCTTGTCAAAATCGAGCGTATTCACGTTTTTTCCCATCGTCAGTCATAACGGGGGTAAAGGCCCCGCCGCCTGTCGGTCATCCGCCGCGAGAAACCTTGCCCACTAAAAGGGCCGTCCTGTCTCGCCATACCGCGGATTTAAGGGCTGCATATAGAAAGGAATGGCTTCACACGCAAGTACGGGGCGGAAAACCGCCCCGTAAAGCCGTCTGATTCCCCTTGTGGAGGGCTTCAGGCGCCAGCCGTCTTCTGGCCGCTGCTGCCGAACCACTTGTCGCGCTCCCGCCACAGGGCGGGCATGGCCAGCAATCCGATGGCCGTGAAGGCGATCAGCGTCTTGTTCAGCTGCGACAGTTCGGCCGTGCGTCCATCGAGATAATAAACGCCGTAGACGATCGCCACGTGCCAGACATAGACCTGCAGCGAGTGGCGGCCGAGCAATTGCAGGAACTTCAGCGACAGCACCCAGATAACGCCTTCGGCGATTGAGCGCACGAGCGGGCGGTGGTGATGCGGTCCGGCAATCACGAGCCAGGTGAGGCCAACGCCGACGGCGAGGAAGTTGATGAGATAGACCGGGCCGAAATCGGCGCGGATTTCCATCGTCGAAAACTTGCCCATCATGAATTCCGGCATCAGACCCCACGCGGTAGCGATGCGGAGCGGCATGAAGAACAGGCAGATGACAAGCGCCGCCTTCGGCAGCCAGGTATGCTCCGGGGAGAAAATCTTCTTCCACGGAATGCGGTTCTGCGCCGTCATAGCACCCATCACCAGCGCCGAGTAGAACACCAGCTGCCAGCCGAGCAGGTTGAAGCTGACGCGAATACCCTGTTCGTCCACGCCCTTGACGAGTTCATCGAGAGGCGTCGTCACAATCTGCTGCAGGCCAAGCTGTCCCGCCATCCAGACCAGCAGCGAGCCGGCCATGACATAGGCCCACTTGCCATCGAGGCAGAGCTTCACCAGGACAGGCGCGAAAATCATGTAGACAATATATTGCGGCAGAATGTCCATGAAGGTCGGCTGGAAGAGAAATGTCGCAATTGCCGCCAGACGCAGCGGATCGTCGAAAGACGTCATGCCGAGCCAATTGTACCAGATATAGGGCGCATGCGGAATGATCATACGGAAGAACAGAACGGCGATGACGAGACCCATCGCATAACGATAGAGTTCCAGCGCGCGGTTCCAGATCATCTGTTTACCGGCGTCATAGCCATATTTCATCATCTTGCGCGCATATACCATGCCGATCAGCAGGCCGGACAGGAATACGAAGCCCTGCGCGTCCTCGACAAAGGCGAACTGGCGATGGTTGATTTCCACCAGCCAGAAGCCGCCGGCAAACACCAGATGGTTGATCAGCATGAAGACGAGGAAGTAACCACGCATCCCGTCGATCAGGTCAAAGCGCTTCATTTCGATAGCTCTCCGTTCTCGCGGGCCGTGCATTGCCCGGCCACCCAGCCCGGCCTGCGAGATGCCGGGAATTGGATTGTCAACGCGTTTTTGCGGCTGAGGTTCCGCTCCCAAAGCGGTTTAGAACCGGCACGAAAAGTCACATTGACGTGTACGCCCTGTGGTTAGGACGCGGGGACTGAATGCCGGATGAATGAAAAAAGGCAATTCCGTGAAGCGGATAAGCCATGCGCCGGGGACATACCGTGGCAAACAAGCCTCAAGGCCTTGCATGGCAGGGGAAAGCCGAATCCGCCGAGCGTGGCTGGCGGATATATCACCCGTAAGATCTCCCAATCTTTTTTCGCGGCATCCCGCCATGCTTTTTAGGAAGCTTATCGAACGAAACGAATAAAGGCCCGGCGGTGAAGCGACCGCCGGGCCTTATCCGTTTAAGAGGCTCTGATTCGTCAGGCGGCGGCCTGGATGGCGGCGACCTGCCAGTTGTCGTTGCCGGGGCGGCGGACAAAGGTCCACATTTCCACCGATTCGGACGGATGTTGCTCGTCACCTTCGATCACCTTGCCCGAGGTGCGGTCGCGCATCACGTCGATGGCAGAGTAGCGCATCGCGACTGTCGCGTAGTCCTGCCCTTCTTCGTGCCATGCTTCGGCGACATCGCCCTGCAGTAGCGTCACCTCGCGCACGTCGTTTTTCACACCGCTGGTCGCGTTATCGCTGAGTTCTTCAGCGAGATAAGACATGGCTTCGGGCGTCGTCAGTTTGCGCAATGTGCCATAATCCTCGGCGGCATAGGCAGCCTGCACGTCTTCCAGCATTTTCTGGAACGTCTCGAGGTCGCCCTGCGTGATGCCGATTTCGTCGCCTTCCGAGATGGCGTTGGCATGGGGCGTGGGCTTTGCCGTTGCGGCAGCAGCAGCCGCTCCGCCCGCAGCGCCGGCCATCGCGCCGATCTTCGGAATCTTGAACGAGGATGCTGCCGGACCCGCCTGCGAACCGCCATTATAGGAGGAGCCGGAATGATCCGTGCGGTGCGAGCCGTTGGCCGATCCATAAGCGGGCTGGCCCTGACGGCGCGACGCGAAGAAACGCATGGCGAGCATGACCAGAAGGCCGATCAGCGCAACCTGCAGCAACATGCCGAAGAAACCGGCCATGCCGCCGAAACCGCCACCCAGAAGCATGCCGAACAGACCGCCCATCAGCAGGCCGCCCATCAGACCGCCCATCATGCCGCCGAAGAGGCCACGATTTTGCTGCGGCGCCTGTGCGCCAGGACGTGCCGGCTGAGCAGCGCCAGGAGCTGCCTGGTTGGTGTTGGGCGTCATGCTGCGGTTAATCGGCGCGGTCTGGCCGGGCGCAGTGCTGGTCGAAGGCGGAGCGGAGTAGGTCCGCGTGCCACGGCTGCCGAAACCGCCGCTGGCGCGACGTGCTTCTGCCATATCAACCGCCACAAAAGACACCGCGATACCAAGCGCGGCGACTGCGAACAAACCCTTGAAGCGCCGAAAGGCAGCAAACATCGTTATCTCCTGTTGGCCGCCCTCCCATGAGCGGCATCTCAACAGGCGATATAGCAACTCATGATCATCATTTTTAGACCGCTCGGCTTAAATTTTTTGTGATATGCAACCAAGGCGTGAGGCGCGTGAAATCTGCCGCAAATCGAAAGCTGGAAAAACAAAAACCGGCACAGGGTTTCCCCCGCACCGGTTCCTATTGTCCCCTTGGGAGGAACGATAGATCAGTCGACGTTGAACGTCAGCGGCTTGACCTGGCGGATGGCCGGGTTGGCGCGCAGCTTGTCCAGCACCTCTTCGGAAACCGGACCGTCGACATAAAGCAGGGCGATGGCGTCGCCGCCTTCCTTTTCACGTCCAAGCTGGAAGTTGGCGATGTTGACGCCAGCCTCGCCGAGCGTGGTGCCCATGAAGCCGATCATGCCGGGAACGTCGGTATTGGTGATGTAGATCATGTGCGATCCGACATCGGCATCCATGTTGATGTTCTTGATCTGGATGAAACGTGGCTTGCCATCCGAGAACACCGTGCCGGCAACCGAGCGGATCTGGTTTTCCGTCTTCACCGTCAGCTTGATGTAACCGTCGTAAACGCCGGTCTTGTCGCGCTTGACCTCGGAAAGGATGATGCCTTTCTCCTTGATCATGACCGGGGCCGAAACCATGTTCACGTCGGCAACCTGACTGCGGATGAGGCCGGCCAGCAATGCACTGGTCAACGCCTTCGTGTTCATGTTGGCGGTTGCACCGTCATAAAGGATTTCGATTTCCTTGGTGGCGCTTTCCTGTACCTGGCCGACGAAAGACCCGAGAACATCCGCGAGACGGATGAAGGGCTTCAGACGCGGCGCTTCCTCAGCCGTGATCGACGGCATGTTGATGGCGTTGGACACGGCACCCTTGACGAGGTAATCCGACATCTGCTCGGCAACCTGCAGGGCAACGTTTTCCTGTGCTTCCGTGGTCGAAGCGCCAAGATGCGGCGTGCAGACGACGTTCGGAAGGCCGAAAAGCGGGCTCTCGGTGGCGGGCTCGACTTCGAACACGTCAAAACCGGCACCGGCGACATGGCCGGACTTGATGGCGTCCGCAAGGGCAGCTTCATCCACAAGACCACCACGGGCGCAGTTGACGATACGTACGCCCTTCTTGGTCTTGGCAAGGTTTTCAGCGTTGAGGATGCCGCGCGTCTTGTCGGTCATCGGCACATGCAGGGTGATGAAATCGGCCTGGGCTAGCAACTCGTCCAGCTCAACCTTGGTGACGCCCATTTCCTGCGCGCGCTCCGGCGACAGGAAGGGGTCGTAGGCGAGAACGTGCATCTTGAGGCCAAGTGCACGCGAGCAAACGATCGAACCGATGTTACCCGCACCGATGACGCCGAGCGTCTTGCCGGTGATTTCGACACCCATGAACTTCGACTTTTCCCACTTGCCGGCCTGCGTGGAACTGTCGGCTGCAGGAAGCTGGCGGGCGACGGCGAACATCAGCGCAATCGCGTGTTCTGCCGTTGTGATGGAGTTGCCGAATGGCGTGTTCATGACGATGATACCGCGGCGCGAGGCAGCCGGGATGTCAACGTTGTCGACGCCGATGCCGGCGCGGCCGATGACCTTGAGGTTGGTGGCGGCTTCGATCAGCTTTTCGGTTGCCTTGGTGGCAGAGCGGATAGCCAGGCCATCGTAATTGCCGATGATTTCGGCAAGCTTGTCCTTGTCCTTGCCGAGCTTCGGCTGGAAATCGACTTCGACGCCACGATCACGGAAAATCTGGACGGCGGTTTCCGACAGTTCGTCGGATACGAGTACGCGAGGTGCCATGGTTCACGGGCTCCTTGAAAAACGGTGCAGTTTTGAAAGCGGGAACTATGCGGCCCTGCATCAGCGCAGGGCCGGTATCAAATCAGGCGGCAGCCTTGGAAAGTGCTGCCTTCTGCGTCTGGTAAGCCCAGGTGAGCCAGGGCATGACGGCTTCCATATCAGCCGTCTCGATGGTGGCGCCGGCCCAGATGCGCAGACCGGACGGGGCGTCGCGGTAAGCGCCGATATCGAGGGCGACATTTTCCTTTTCGAGCAGGGCGACGACGCCCTTGGCAAAATCGGCCTGTGCCGCGGCATCCAGCGCCTGGACCTCGGGATCGACGATCTTGAGGCAAACAGACGTATTGGAGCGAGTTTCCGGCTTCACGGCCAGGTTGGCGATCCAGTCGTTCTTCTCGATGAAGTCGTAAATAACCTTGGCATTGGCATCGGCGCGGCCAATCAGCGCCTTCAGGCCACCGAGATTCTTTGCCCAGAGCAGCGCGTCGATATAATCTTCAACGCAGAGCATGGACGGCGTGTTGATGGTTTCACCGGTGAAGATGCCTTCGATCAGCTTGCCGCCGGAAACCATGCGGAAGATTTTTGGCAGCGGCCATGCCGGTGCGTAGCTCAAGAGACGCTCAACGGCGCGCGGCGACAGGATGATGACGCCATGGCCGCCCTCGCCGCCCAGAACCTTCTGCCAGGAGAAGGTGACGACGTCGAGTTTCGTAAAGTCCATATCCTGCGCGAAAGCCGCCGAGGTGGCGTCGCAGATGGTCAGGCCCTTGCGGTCGGCGGGAATGAAATCGGCGTTGGGAACACGAACGCCAGAGGTCGTACCGTTCCAGGTGAAGACCACGTCGCGGTCGAAATCGACTTCGGCAAGGTTCGGCAGCAGGCCGTAATCGGCCTCGAACTTGCGAACGTCCTTCAGCTTCAGCTGCTTGACGACGTCGGTGACCCAGCCGGCGCCGAAGCTTTCCCAGGCCAGCATATCGACACCACGTTCGCCGAGCAGCGACCAGAGCGCCATTTCAACGGCGCCGGTGTCGGATGCGGGAACGATACCGATGCGATAATCGGCGGGAACATCAAGAACTTCACGGGTGAGATCGATGGCCTGCTTCAGCTTGGCTTTGCCAACCTTGGCGCGATGCGAGCGACCGAGCGGCGCATCGGAGAGAGCATCTAGCGACCAACCGGGGCGCTTCGAGCAGGGACCAGAGGAAAAATGCGTATTGCCCGGACGGACGTCCGGCTTCACGATATCTGTCATTTGACTACCCTTCCAGATAGGCGCTCCACGTTAGGGTGGAGTGTCCTGACGCCGTTGCTATTCCTGTCGCCGATCCCAGTCAAGCGGAATATGTCGCTACGCAGAAGAATCTTGGTCCATATGCGTCATGTCCCTTGCCACATGCCGATAAAACAAAACCGCCCGCACCCGGAGGATGCGGACGGCCCGAAACTATCAGCGGGACGTGACGTCTATTTGTAGACGGCAGGCTGCAGCGGAATATCGGCAGGCGGCATGTACTGAGCGGTATCGCAGCCATTGAAGACATAACGGCCACCAACGCGTACCTCATGCGAATAAAGACCTTTGTCACGACCGGGGCCGCCGCCATTCTCATAAGCGAACATGTCGCCCTTGTTGATGTGACGGAAACGGTAACCGATATCGGCCTTCAGATTACAGGTAACATCAATGGATGCGCCGGCCATAAGGGCGTAAGCGAAACGCCACTTGCCCCTGCCGCCGTGTTCGGTGGTCGGGTCGCAGCCAAGACCATTGACACTGCAGGATGTGTTGCGCAGCTTGTCCCACTTGACGTAGGAGCCGCCGATACCACCGCCGACATACGGCGTCACGCGTCCGTAAGTGCCGAGATCAACGTAGGCATTTGCCATCAGAGTGTAGGCGCGAACCGAGCTAAGATCCTCCGAGACGCAGCGGCCGGGAACGGAACCGCAGAAACCGCTCGTGGAGCCACGAAAATCCGACTTGCCCATATAGTCGAAGGTCACGTCACTGCGGAAATAGTTGTTGAACTGATAACCGACACCGGCGCCAATGACATAGCTATCGTCGATCTTCGCGGTATCGAAATCAGCGAGATAGCCACCAGGGCCACCCTGATAATAATTGGCACCACGCAGCTTATTGAAAGAATAACCGACGTCGCCACGCAGATACCAGCCGCTTGCCTGGGTGATCTCCACTTCGGGAGCATAGGTCGGCGCAGGCTCAGCTTGATAAAGATCGGCGGCAATGGCGCTGGTGCCGGTCAGCAGGACGGCCAGAAATCCGGCCAGGGCGTTTTTCATGACTTCCACTCCAGAAGAGGCACGTGCGTTTGCGGCAGCAGATGCCAGTGAACTGTTCAGTCATGGAGATTGACGTAAAATGGTTAAGTCCCGATTAACCACGCTCATTCACTATATTTATTAGTATATACTCAAAGAAAAAGCCGGCGGAAAGCCGGCTTTTTGCTGATTTATTGTTGCTATGCCTCACGCGGCAGAGCGGGCATTCGCGATGATGCCGACAAGATCATTGACGATACGCTCCACCTTCGCGCTATCGTCGCCTTCCGCCATCACGCGGATCAGCGGTTCGGTGCCGGAAGGGCGGATGACGAGACGGCCATTATCGGCAAGCGCACTTTCCGCATCCGCAATTGCCTGCTGCACGACCGGGTTTTCCAGCGGTTTGCCACCGGAGATACGGACATTCTTCAAAAGCTGCGGCACGGGCTCGAACTTGCGGCAAACCTCGCTCACCGTGCGGCCGGAGCGCTTGACCTTTGCGAGAACCTGCAATGCCGCAACAAGCCCATCCCCCGTCGTGCCGTAATCCGACAGCACGATATGGCCGGACTGCTCGCCGCCAACATTGAAATTGTGGTTGCGCATGTGTTCGACGACATAGCGGTCGCCCACCTTGGTGCGGGCAAGGGTGAGGCCCTTGTCGCCAAGAAAACGCTCAAGGCCGAGATTGGACATGACAGTTGCGACGATGCCACCGCCGCGGAGCGTGTTGTCTTCGGCCCAGCTGTCGGCGATGACGGCCATCAGCTGGTCGCCATCAACGATCTCACCGCGTTCATCAACGATGATGACGCGGTCCGCATCACCATCCAGCGCAATGCCAATATCGGCCCGCACCTCGTGGACCTTTTTCTGAAGGGCTTCCGGGTGCGTGGAACCGCATTCGAGGTTAATGTTGATGCCGTTCGGCTCGTTGCCGATGGTGACGACCTCCGCGCCGAGTTCCCAGAGAGCCGCGGGCGCCACCTTATAAGCCGCGCCATTGGCGCAGTCGATGGCGATTCGCAGGCCGCTCAATGTCACGTCGCGCGGCAGGGTGCGCTTCACGAACTCGATATAACGATAGATGTCGCCATCGACGCGCTTCGCTCGGCCGATTTCGGCAGGTTTCGCCAGTTGGGCGTAGATATCCTTGTCGAGGAGGTCTTCAATCTCCAGCTCCAGCTCATCGGAAAGCTTGTAACCGTCAGGCCCGAAAAGCTTGATGCCGTTGTCGGAGAAGGGATTGTGCGAGGCCGAGATCATCACGCCGATATCGGCGCGCAGCGAGCGGGTCAGCATGGCGACGGCAGGCGTCGGGATGGGGCCGAGCAGGAAGACATCGAGACCGGCGGCGGTGAAGCCGGCAACCAGGGCGTTTTCCAGCATATAGCCGGAAAGGCGCGTATCCTTGCCGATGACGACACGATGGCGATGATGGCCACGGCGGAAAATCGTCCCGACGGCAATGCCAACCCGCATCGCCAGATCAGGCGTCATGGGGAAGACGTTCGATTGTCCGCGGATACCATCGGTTCCGAAATAACGGCGTGCCATTTTAACTCCAAATCTTTTCCAGCATTCCGGCATAAGCTGAAAACAGCCGGAAGCGTTTTTGGCTAGATGCCACAAACCACGATAAACAGCACGTAAATTACCGCAAAAATGGCTTATATCTTGTTACCAAAATGAAAAGGCCACCCGGAAACCCGGATGGCCTTTTACAATTTCTAACAGACGCGGTCGATCAATGCGGCTGCGGCTCCATGCCGCCTTCGGCTTCACCGTCGCCCTTTGCTTCGCCGTCACCCTTCACTTCACTGGGACCGTCCTTCTTGGTGCCGGCCTTCGGCACTGCGGAACCACGGCTGCCCGGAGAATCGTCGCCCAGATCGCGGGCGGGCTTCTCACCCTTCAGCAGGGCCTTGATCTCGTCACCCGTCAGGGTTTCGTATTCAAGCAGACCCTCGGCAATCGCAACGAAACCATCGTGATTTTCCGTCAGAATGCGGCGAGCCTCGGCATAGGCCTCATCGATCAGGCGGCGAACTTCCGTGTCGATCGTCTGGGCTGTGGCTTCGGAGACGTTCTTCGACTGCGAAACGGAGTGGCCGAGGAACACTTCCTGCTGGTTTTCACCATAGGAGACCTGGCCGAGCGCATCGGAAAAGCCCCATTGCGTCACCATGGCGCGGGCGAGCTTGGTTGCCTGCTCGATATCCGAAGACGCGCCCGAGGTAATGTTTTCCTTACCGAAGGTCAGTTCTTCGGCAACGCGGCCACCCATCATGATCACGAGGCGCGACACCATCCACTTGTAGCTCATGGAATAGCGGTCGCCTTCCGGCAGCTGCATCACCATGCCAAGTGCGCGGCCGCGCGGGATGATCGTTGCCTTGTGCAACGGATCGGCCACGGCAACCTTCAGAGCGGTGATGGCATGACCGGCTTCGTGATAGGCGGTCAGCTTCTTTTCGGCCTCGGTCATGGCGGAAGAGCGGCGCTCCGCGCCCATCATGATCTTGTCCTTGGCGTCTTCGAACTCCTGCATGGTCACCACGCGTTTGTTGCGGCGGGCGGCCATGAGGGCGGCTTCGTTGACGAGGTTCATCAGATCGGCACCCGAGAAACCGGGGGTACCGCGAGCCAGAACCTTGAGATCGACATTCGGCGCGAGCGGCACGTTGCGGATATGCACCTTGAGGATGCGTTCGCGGCCAACGATATCAGGGTTCGGCACGACAACCTGACGGTCGAAACGGCCGGGACGCAGAAGTGCGGGGTCGAGAACGTCAGGACGGTTGGTGGCGGCGATGAGAATGATGCCCTCATTCGCCTCGAAACCGTCCATCTCAACCAGCAGCTGGTTCAGCGTCTGTTCGCGCTCGTCGTTACCGCCGCCGAGGCCGGCGCCACGATGGCGGCCGACGGCGTCGATTTCATCGATGAAAATGATGCAAGGCGCATTCTTCTTTGCCTGCTCGAACATGTCACGCACACGGCTGGCACCGACGCCAACGAACATTTCCACGAAATCCGAACCGGAAATCGTGAAGAACGGCACATTGGCTTCACCTGCGACGGAGCGGGCCAGAAGTGTCTTACCTGTGCCCGGAGGACCAACAAGCAGAACGCCGCGCGGAATCTTGCCGCCGAGGCGCTGGAACTTCTGCGGGTCACGCAGGAATTCCACGATTTCCTCAAGATCTTGCTTGGCTTCATCCACGCCGGCAACGTCGTCAAACGTCACGCGGCCATGGGCTTCCGTCAGGAGCTTGGCCTTGGACTTGCCGAAGCCCATCGCACCGCGCGAACCGCCCTGCATCTGCCGCATGAAGAACAGCCAGACGCCAAGAATGAGAAACATCGGCAGAAGCGTGCCGAGATAGCTCAGGAAGCCCGAGGAGCCATCGCTTTCCGGGCGCGCCACGATGGTCACGTTCTTGCTCTGCAAGCGCTCCATCAGGCTGTCGTCGATGACGGGGGAATAGGTCTGAAAGGCCGTGCCGTTTTCGGTATAGGTTCCGAGAACCCGGTTACCGGTGACGGTCACGTCGCGAACTCGCCCGGAATCCACGTCGCGGAGAAACTGGGAATACGGAATTTCCCGTGAACCCGTTTGCGTCGGCGACGTCTGGAACATGCTGAACAGCGCGATCAGCAAGAGGGCGATCACGGCCCACAAGGCGAAATTTCTGAAATTTGGGTTCATCGAACTCCCCGAACTCACACGGGCACAACTACTGCCCGCTATTACGTGCCCTTAACATAAGGACGACATCTGCCCTTGCCAAGGCAAAGCGCATTATCTGATGCGTTTTGGTGTAAAAACTGTTCCAAGGCAATTCACGAAAATGAGGCCCGATTTAAACCGGGGGCTGTGGATATGCCGGCCGTCCGAACAAAACAGCGATCGTATTTGCCAACTCAAGGTCGAAGCGTGGCAGAAAAAGATCGAAGGGCGCCAGCCTTGGCGTCACATCGACCGTCAACTCCCCGACCGTTTCCCCCGCTTCCGCTGCGGCGATTTGCGGAAGGCCCGATAGCGCCAATCTGGTCACTCCCGGCGGCACCGATGGAAAACCCGCTCCAGTACCAGCCTCCTCCGCGCTGACCCGGACAGGGAAAGGCGACCGGTTTTCCACGATGAAGCGATCATCCCACAGGCCCTTCTGATATGCCTCAAGACGAAGCTCCGGCAGATTTCGTTGCTCGCGGAAGATATATAGCCCATCCCGTCGGCGATCGAGCAGGACACGACCGACTGTCATACGTCCGTAATTGCCGGTTTTAAGGAAGCAAAGAACGCGCTCCATGCTGCCCGCGGCCGGCAGATAGGGCCGCCCGCCGAGACTTGCTATCAGCACTGCCAGCCCGTGCCGGAAATCCGCCCGATCAGGCGACACGCCGTCCGGCTGCAATTTCGCGAGCGCACCAGAAAAGACCTCGGCGTGTGCGCGCAGGAAAACTGCCGTTTTTTCAGAGGATATACGCCTTTTTTCCGCCTCTCCCCCATCGGCCGGAAGCGGAACATCAGGCAAGGCCTGCCGCATGCGAACACGCTCAAATCGTGGATTTTCGTTGCTTGGATCGTCGAGCCAGCGCCGCGAACGGGACGACACGTAATCGCGGATCGCCTGCCTTTCACACCTCAGGAATGGCCGCATGATCCAATGGCGCCGAGCGTATAAAACCGCGTCCGCCATGCCGGAAAGGCCGAGATTGTCCTCGCCGCTGTTGCGGGCAGCACGCATCGCGACGGTTTCCCTCTGATCGCCGGCCGTGTGACCCGTCACCACGAGATCGGCATCGAACGCGACGGCTGCTTCCGCGATAAGCCGGTAGCGGGCAAGACGGGACGCTTCCGAAATGCCGGAGACCGGCTTTAAACCTTCCCACCGGCGTGTGACGTGCGGAATGCCCAGCTCGGCGCAAAGTGTCGCAACCTTGCGGGCCTCATCGGCGGATTCCACTCGCAGAGCGTGATCCACTGTAACGGCAGAAAGCCGAAGCAGATCGCGCCCCTTCTCGGACATCACCTCATGCAATGCCAGCAACAGGCCGGTGGAATCGCTGCCGCCGGAGATTGCGACGAGAATATGCGCAGGTTCGCGGAATTTTTCGACAAAGGACCGTGCGGCCGCAAGCGGCGCAATTGGCTGTTCATTCGGAATGCGGACATCAACCGGCATGAAAAGACCGCCGCAATGGCAGGGAAAAGATCAGCAGCTCAGCCGCTTCTGTTCACTGGCGACTTTGTTCAGCACGGTCTTCGAGGCATTGGGGTAACGCTTCGGCACCTCGCGCAGCGTGGCGCAGGCCGTTTCGGTATTATCGAGAGCGGCAAGGGACATGCCAAGCTTCATCAGCATTTCCGGAGCCTTCGGAGACTTGCCATAGGCCTGGTGGCCGTTAAGAAATGTCTTCGCGGCTTCGTTGAACTTGCCCTGAGAATATTGCGCTTCACCCAGCCAGAAGCTCGCATCCGCGGCTTTCGTGCCCTTGGGGTAACCCTGCAGATATTGCTGGAACCCCTGCTCCGCCAGCTTGTAATCACCGGAAAGGACATGACCGTAAGCGGCCTGGTAGATATCGCCTTCGCTGGTCAGCGCCGCTGTATTGACGGGATCGGTCTTGCGCGTGCTGTTGCCTGTTGTCACGCCGGGAAGGCTGCCGGAAGAATTGTTGGCGCCTGAATTGAGCGTGCCGCCAATAGGCATCCCCTTGGAATCAAGTTCGATCGAACCGAGCGTGGTCTCACCCGGCGCGCCTGTCGGAGCACTGGAGGGAGCGGACGGTGAAACGGAAGCGCCACCCTCGGGTGGCGTTTCGATGATCGTTGCAACGTCGTCGGTCGGGGGCGTCGCCGGACTCACCGGACTTGCCTCCGCCTTCTTTTTCGGCGTTGCTGCAGGACTTCCGCCCTTTCCGCTTTCCAGTTCCTGGAAGCGGAACTCATTGTCTTCCTGCGCCTTGCGGATCGTTTCCTGCATCTGCAAAAGCTGGAAGCTCATTTCCTCGATACGGCCGTTGAGTTGCCGGATCTGTTCTTCAAGCTGCTGAACCCGATAGGCTTCATTGGCCTGAACCCGGACGACCGGGGGCTGCTGCTGAGAATTGATCGTGCCGAAGCTACCCCCCGCACCGAACAGCGGACCCGAAACGGCTGTGCCGCTCAAGCCGGTGCAGGCTGCAAGCCCCAGCATTCCCGCCACGACAAGTTTCTTCATCTCATTCGTCCTGCCTTAACTGATTTGCACCGGAATAGTGCAAGCCGGATTTTTTCCATATCGACCGAAAAAGCAACTTAACTTCGGCCAAACTATGAAAAAAACAAAAGGCGGCCCGAAGACCGCCCATTATTTACGTTCACAAAAACGTCAGGCGATTACATGCCTGCGCCGCCGAGAACCGTGACCGCGCGACGGTTCTGCGACCAGCAGGAAATGTCGTCGCAAACCGCGACCGGGCGTTCCTTGCCGTAGGAGATCGTCTTCATGCGGCTTGCCGGAACACCCTGAGAGGCCAGGAAGTCGCGGGTTGCTGCCGCACGGCGGGCGCCGAGTGCCAGGTTGTATTCACGCGTGCCGCGCTCGTCGGCATGGCCTTCAACCGTGATGGCGTAGTTCGGGTAACGGGCAAGCCACTGTGCCTGGCGCTGCAGGGTCTGCTGGGCGTCGGCGCGGATCGAGGTGGAGTCCGTGTCGAAGAAGATGCGGTCGCCGACATTGACCGTGAAGTCCTGCTGGGAGCCCGGCGTTGCAGAGCCTGCGCCACCAAGGCCGAGTTCACCGGCGCTGTTCGGCATGTTCTTCTTGTTCGCGCAGCCTGCGAGAGCAAGCGCGAGCGTCATGGCGATGACAGCCGGGTTACGGGCCAGTTTCTGCATGGGGCTGAGTGCCGAAATATGTGTACGGCTCATCGCCGGTCTCTCCTTAGGATTTCAATAACGTTGCCGGACACTAACTGATCGCGGTTAATAGCCGGCAAACGCTTATGGTTAACAGAAAGGAAATGTCCCAGTTTTTTGCTCCCTCACAACACTTTGCGGCAAGAAAGAGGCACATTTCCCTGTGGTATGCTTAAAACATCACGGCACCGGTTCAAGCCGGCGCCGTGATGGCAGTCATATCAGTCCAGAAGCGGCGACCAGGCCGGGTCTGAAGCGAAGGTCGGTGTCTTGATGAGCTGTTCATTATAGCCCGTCAGATCGATCGAATAGAGCTGCGGACCGCCCGCACCCGCGTTCTGGCGGAAGAACATCAGTACGCGGCCATTCGGTGCCCAGGTTGGCCCTTCATTGTGGAAGCCGCTGGTCAGGATTCGTTCGCCCGAACCATCCGTCTTCATCACACCGATCGAGAACTTGCCGCCAGACTGCTTGGTGAAGGCAATCAGATCGCCGCGCGGGGACCATACCGGCGTGGAATAGGAACCATCGCCGAAGGAAATGCGCTGCTGGCCGGAACCATCGGCATTCATGACGTAAATCTGCTGGCGGCCGCCACGGTCACTTTCAAAGGCAACACGCTGACCGTCAGGCGAATAGGACGGGGCCGTATCGATCGCCGACGTGTTGGTCAGGCGTGTCGTGGTACGAGAGCGCAGATCCATGGTGTAGATATTGGCGTTGCCATCCTGCTGAAGGCTCATGATTACCTTCTGCCCGTCAGGCGAAAAGCGCGGCGAGAACGTCATGCCTGGGAAGTTGCCGACGACTTCACGCTGTCCGGTTTCCAGCTGCAGCAGATAAACGCGTGGCTGCTGGCCTTCAAAGGACATGTAGGTGACTTCCTGACGGCTCGGCGAAAAACGCGGTGTCAGGACGATGTCGTTCGAGTTGGTCAGGTTGCGGACGTTGAAACCGTCCTGGTCCATGATCGACAGCTGCCGCTTGCGGGCCGTCTTCGGGCCGCTCTCGGAAACAAAAACGACGCGGGTATCGAAATAGCCCTTTTCACCGGTGACGCGCTCGTAGATGGCATCCGCGATGATGTGAGCGACACGGCGCCAGTTTTCAGGCTGGGTGAAGAACTGCTGGCCCGTCATCTGCTGATTGGCGAAGGTATCCCACAGGCGGAATTCGGCGCGCAGGCGGCCGTCGCTTTCGCGCGTCACGCGACCGGTAACGAGCGCCTGCGCATTAATGACTTTCCAGTCCTCGAAACGCGGCTGCTGATCCGGATTGCTGATCTTTTCGATGAAGGCGTTCTTGTTGACCGGCGCAAAAAGACCGGACCGCTGCAGGTCGGCGGCGATGACCGCGGAGACCTGCGCGCCGATGCCGTCGCTCGACATGAAGTCGGTGATGGCAATCGGCAGCGGCTCGACATTACCCTTGTTGATATTGATTTCCACCCGTGCAAAAGCCGGTGCGGAGAAAACCGACATGAGGGCCGCGACAGCGAGCACCAGCCGGATCGGCGAAAATATCTTCATGTTGCCAGGCCTTTCAGCATTCATAGCAATTCACTGGGATCGAAGTTCACGACGACTTCGTTCCATGCATCGTATTTGTCGGCAGGAAGGTTCGTGAACGGAGCAGAACGCATGATGGCGCGATAAGCTCCGCCGGAAAGGGCACGGCGCGTCCCTTCGGAACCGCCCGTCGCCTCGATCTCGGGCCGACCGATGATGGAGCCATCACGGTCGAGCTTCATGGTCACCCGGACGCGAACGTCCGAGGCATCCGCCATGCCGGGAATGATCTGCCAGTTCTTCTGGATCGCGCCGCGTAGCGCATCCATTTCCGTCTGGCTGAGCGTCGAGCCGCCCGTTGATTTCTTGCCGCCAAGGGCTGCCGTCTGCGTCGAGCGCTTTGCGCCGCCGCCGGAAGGCGCCTGCTTGTTCAACAGCGCGGCAATATCGTCAGCGTTGAAATCGCTTTCCTTCGAGGAAGCGGACTTCGCAGTCTCCTGCTTCTTCTCGCCGGGCTTCTTATCGGAAGGCTTGTCCGTCGACTTTGCCTGATCCGGCTTTTTCTCAGCTGGCTTTTCGGCCGGTTTTTGCTCCGCTGGCTTCGTCTCGGCCTGTTTCGGCTCTTCCGGCTTCGGTGGCTCGGGCCTCGAATTCGGACGGGGAACGTTCTGCGGCACCGGTATTTCTGCCGGCTCCTGCGTGGCAGGCGGCGGTTCTTCCGCCTTGGTTTCCTGCGGCGGCGGCTCGGTCTTGGGCTGCGGTGCGACTTCAGGCTTGGTCTGCGGCAAGGCGGCCATTTCCTGCGGCTTGGGAGCCGAGGTTTCCTCCTTCACGATTTCCTTCACCTCATTCGCTTTGGTATCAACGACGGGCTGCGGCTTCTCCTGCTTTGGCGGTGCGGCCGCGGCGATATTGTCGTTAGGCTTGGCGGTCGGCGTCGGCGGCGCCTCGATATCCGCGGTGTTATTGCCAATATTCTGCGCGTTCTCGATGATATCGGGACGGGTTGTTGGAACAGGCGCGGATTTTTCCGCCTTGGGCGCATTTTTATCGCCCTGCTGTATCTGGGTCAGTTCCTCGATCGGCACCAGCTCCACCGGCAAGGCCTCAGCCTGAGACACGTCAAGGGGTTCCGGCGAGCCCAGGGAGACAAGGGCGAAAGCCAGAAGCGACGCATGCACGATCGCGGATGTGGTAAGGCTGCCCTTCATCGCTTTACGTCAATTGTCCTGTTTCTGCTGGGTCACAAGGCCGATGTTTTTGAAACCGGCCGCCTGGATACGCGCCATCACATCCGCAACGACGCCATAGGCGGCAACGGAATCCGCGCGCACGAAAATGCGTTCGTTATAGCCGGTCGTGGCGATTGCCTGCAGCTTGTCCGCCACTTCAGCCGCTTGGATTTCCGTTTCCTGCAAATGGATCTGGCCATTGGCATTGACGGAAATGGTGATCGGTTGCGTGTCCGAATTCAACGCATTGGCGGAGGTCTGCGGCAGGTCGATCGGCACGCCGACAGTCATCATCGGCGCCGCCACCATGAAGATGATGAGCAGCACGAGCATGACGTCGACCAGCGGCGTCACGTTGATTTCGCTGATCGCGCCGCCTCTGCGCCGTCCGCCGCGTCCACCCCGGCGTCCGCCGGAACCGCCGCCGCTGCCACCTGCTGACATACCCATATCATCTACTCCGTTTTGCCTTGCGGCAAATCACTCGACGGCATTGCAGTCGGCCGCTTACTGGGCGGCCTGCCGTGTCTGAAGTTTTTCATCGATCTGTCGCGACAGGATTGCCGAAAATTCGTCGGCGAAACCTTCCATTCGGGCGGAAAGCTTGTGCGCGTCAGCCGTGAACTTGTTGTAGGCGATAACCGCGGGAATAGCCGCGACAAGGCCGATCGCGGTTGCAAGAAGCGCTTCCGCGATACCGGGAGCCACGACCGCGAGGTTGGTGGACTTCGAACCGGCAATCGCCTGGAACGAGGTCATGATACCGACAACCGTGCCGAAGAGACCGATAAAGGGGCCGGCCGAACCGATGGTGGCGAGCGAGCCGAGGCGCGCCTCGTATTGCTCGCTTTCCCGCGCCATGGTCACGTCCATTGCCCGGTCGATACGCATCTGCAGGCCGATGGGCGAACGTGCGCCACGCTCGAAGGATTTTTTCCATTCGCGCATGGCCGAAACGAAAATTGCGGCCAGACCGCCATTCTGGCGCTCCGCCAGCGTCCGATAGAGCTCTTCAAGAGACTGGCCCGACCAGAACACCTGTTCGAACTGGTCGAACTGGCGCCTCGCCTTGCCGAAGCTCACATATTTGTCGAAGACGATTGCCCACGTCCAGACCGAGGCGGCGATAAGCCCGATCATCACGAGCTTAACGATGAGGCCCGCCTGCATAAACAGCGCCCAGAGACTTACATCATGCGTCGCCGCTGCCAAACCTGCCTGTTCCATAAATATCCAATCCCCGAATCCAAACGCCCGGTACGGGACCGGGCGATTCAAACGCGTGTTAACGCTCGAAGTCCTGCGGCAACAGCCGCCAACCCCTTAGCCATACCCCGATACTTGCCAGTAAGCCTTACTTGCCAATAAATTTGGTGAAAGGAAGGCGTGCGCTGCACAAATGCCAGTTGCTAAAGTAAGACACCATTATGGTTAAAGGAGTGTTACAACCCGGCCACGCCCGGCGGATTTACTGATCCGGCCAGTCAATTACTTCAGAAATTTTTCCGCCACCGTCTCGGGAAGACGCCTTGGCCGGCCATTGGCATTGATGACGGCTATGATGACCTTGGCGGCGACGAGCAGCGTTTCACCGCGCCTGATTTCCTGATTGAGCACCATTTTTGCGCCCCCGGCCTTCTCGGTGATGGTGGTCACCGTCAGCACGTCATCCATCCGGGCGGGGCTTTTAAAATCGATCTCCATGCGATGCACGACGAAGACCAGACCTTCTTCATCAGCGGTCAGAAGCGCACTTTGTTCACAGCCGAGGCAACGCAGGTAATCGGTACGGCCGCGCTCAAGAAAATGCAGGTACCGCGCGTGATAAACCAGGCCGGAAAAATCGGTGTCCTCGTAATAGACGCGTTGCATCAGGCGGTGACCGTGTTCGATCAGTTCACCCGACAGCGAAACCAAAAGCTCGCTCATAATGTCTCCTTGGGATTTTCAGTAGCGTCAGAGCGGCCCTCGCGGACAATCAGATGCTCGTGCCGCAGGGGCAAGGCCTCGATGCGCTCTGCGATGAAGCGCGGGCGCAGATCGTTCCTGATCAGCGCGGAAGTTCGTGAAGGCAGCCAGCGGAATTCGACCTCAACGCCATCCATCACCCTGTGGACGATGTGGTTTTCATGGAATGGCAGGGCATGGCCCAGCGAAACGAGATAATAAAATCCCAACTCATGGGCCGAATAACCGTCATAGGCGAAAAAGTTTTCGGCCGACCATAAAAGGCGCTCCACCGAACACGTCCGATCAAGCTCCTCACCGATCTCGCGAACAATGGTCTGCTCGGAGCTTTCACCGATTTCAGCCCGACCGCCAGGCAAGGCCCAGTAGTCATCCCCTGCGCCACGCTGCACCAGAAGATGATCACTCTGAAAAATGAGGGCTGCCACGCGCATGCTGAAAAGCTGCGGTCTGCGATCCAACCGGATCATGTGACGTTGGGGCGGAGAGATCATTTATCGTCCAGATCGCCGTCGTGCCAGACAAGGTGTCGCGTGGCCCTGGGCAGGTTCTCTATTTCGTCGGCGATGAAATAGGGGGGAATATCGAGCTCCGTCAATGCCTGCCGGGTTGCCGCGACCCAGCGAAACTCAAGCTCGTTATCGCCATCCTGAACACGGTGAATAATGTCGGTGGGATGAAAGGCAAGCGTTTGCGGCAGGTCCATCAGGTAATAAAAGCCGAGTTCGTGCCAGTCCTTGCCTTCGTAATGGAAGAAATTTTCGACCGCCCAGAGAAGCCGCCCGATCTTGGCTTCCACACCGAGCTCCTCGACCATTTCTCGCGCCAGCGTTTCTTCTGAGCGCTCACCCATTTCGGCACGCCCGCCTGGAAAGGTCCAGAATTTTTCATGTGTGGCCCGGTGCACCAGGACGTGGCCATCGCGGAAGGCCAGCCCCGCGACCCGCATCTGGAAAATGCGCTTCGGCTTGAACTTGATGCGGATGCGGGTGTCCTGCTTGGTATCGTGTGTCATTGGGCAGGCCTGCGGGCTGGAAACATCAAATCGGTTTCCGTCCACCCTAATGCATCCATCTCGTCTTTTCTCGCCTTTGCATCATCTCCCACAATGAATTCATCCAGTTGCGGCGGCTTGACGGGGGTCCCGGACAGCATCGCATGCGCCTGCCCGCGATGATGCGTCTGGTGCTGGAAGAGATGCGACAGAACGTCGTCGCAGCGATCCTGCTGGATACGCCTGCCGCGGTGGATATTGACAGTAGCGGCGAGGCGATCTTCATCGAGCCCGTCGACAAGGGCGATCAACACCTCGTCAAGCTCTGTCTGGGCGCCTTGCAACGCCAGCATGTTGGCAAAGGGTTCCTCTACGGCAAAGGCGGCCAGTCCCAGTGTGCCGCCCTGCAACGCATCGATATAAAAGCGGTCGACAGTGTAGATATGATTGAGCGTCGCACGCAGCGTCGGGAAGAAACTGATGCGGCGGGCAACAAACGCCTCCTGCGAAAGCTGGAGACAGGCTTGATGCAGCCGGTAATTGGCGAGCCGGTTGTTGCGCGCAAGTTTGCGGAAAATCCGCAGCGGATCATAAGGCATCGGCATCCCTCCCGTAACACCTAACGGCGTCGTTCAATCGGTGCGTTCGAGCTCTGATCTGCTTTTCAGAACCTTGCCGCCATCTTCCTGTTCGATGAGATAAGCGGGTTCGTCTTTGCTCGCCTTACGCTTTATCGTGGAACCGGAAATCGTTCTTTCGACATCTTCGGTGAAGACTTCAAGGATTTTCCCTTCACCTGTACCCGTGCCCCAGTTCCAGCGGACCTTCGTACCCTTGCGATATCCAGACATGACCATCTCCGTGCTAAAGACGATCAAAGCCGGCAAGGCGGGTTTGTTCCCCTCAATCGTCCTCAAGCGTGAGCCGGAACTGTGCTGCCTCGAGATCCTTCGGCGGCTGCATGCCCAGATGTTTCCAGGCCGTGGCGGTCAGGATACGACCGCGCGGCGTGCGCTGGATGAAACCCTGCTGGATCATATAGGGCTCGATGATATCCTCGATCGCGTCGCGCGGCTCCGACAGTCCAGCGGCAATGGTCTCGATGCCGACCGGGCCTCCGCCAAAATTGACGGCGATCATGGTCAGATACCGCATGTCCAGCTGGTCAAGACCCATATTGTCGACCAAGAGCCGCGTCAAAGCCTCGTCGGCGATATCCCGGGTAACGGCTTCCGCCCGCGCCACCTCGGCAAAGTCGCGCACCCGGCGCAGAAGCCGTCCGGCAATGCGGGGCGTGCCACGCGCCCGCCTCGCCACTTCACGGGCACCCTCATCCGTCATGTTGAGACCCATCAGCCGCGCACCGCGACGGACTATAAGTTCCAGTTCATCAACCGTGTAAAAGGACAAACGCACGGGAATGCCGAAACGGTCGCGCAGCGGTGTCGTCAAGAGGCCGAGGCGGGTGGTGGCGGCGACAAGCGTGAATTTGGAAAGATCGATCTTCACCGAACGCGCCGCCGGGCCTTCCCCGATGATCAGATCGAGCTGGAAATCCTCCATCGCCGGATAGAGGATTTCTTCCACGGCCGGGTTGAGGCGATGAATTTCATCGATGAAGAGAACATCGCGCTCTTCAAGATTGGTCAGGAGCGCGGCGAGATCGCCCGCCTTGGCGATCACCGGCCCTGAGGTGGACTTGAAGTTCACTCCAAGCTCCTTGGCCATGATCTGCGCCAGGGTGGTCTTGCCGAGGCCGGGCGGACCGACGAACAGCACGTGATCCAACGCCTCGCCACGATTCTTGGCGGCCTCGATGAAGACCTTGAGATTGGCGCGCGCCTCCGCCTGCCCGGTAAAGTCGTCCAGCGACTGCGGACGCAGGGTGGTGTCGATGTCCTCACCGCGCTTTTCAGGGGTGATCAGTCTGTCCGCATCGCTCATTCAGGGCATTCCATTATTTCTAGAATTCATGAGGTCGTCTTCGCCGCTATAACATGGCTGTCGCGCCAGGGCCCGTCACGAAATTCAACACCGCATCCGGACGCTTGTGTAACGGGCTCACCTTACCGTGAAAGCTCCTTCAGCCCCAGCCGGATCAGCTTGGCGCTATCCGCGCCCTCACCGCCATTTTTCAGCGCCGCGGCGACCGCATTGGCGGCCTGGTCACGCGAATAGCCGAGATTGGTGAGTGCAGATACGGCGTCCGCCACCGGCGCGGAGGCTACACCCTCCCCGAGTTCCTGCTTCAGTCCGATAGCCCCGGACGCCTCGCCCGCGAAAGCCGGGGCCTTGTTGCGCAATTCGGTCACGAGCCGCACGGCCACTTTGGGCCCAACCCCCGGCGCACGCGATATTGACGCCTTGTCCTGGAGCGCTATGGCATTGGCAAGCTCGGTGGGCGACAGGGTGGAAAGCACCGCAAGAGCGACTTTCGATCCGACGCCCTGCACGCTCTGCAAAAGGTTGAACCATTCCCGCTCCAGCGCCGAAAGAAAGCCGAAAAGCTTGAGCTGGTCCTCTCGTACATAGGTTTCGATGAAGAGGATCACGGCCTCTCCGACGGAGCCTATTTTCGACAGCGTGCGCGCCGAACAATAGGCGACGTAACAGACGCCATGCACATCCACCAACACGTAATCCGTGCCGATTTCCTCGATGCTGCCCTTCAGTTTTCCGATCATGATCGCGCCCGCTGCAATGAGACTTAAAATTAACCGGCCGCCAGCAGCCGACGCATCCTGTCACCGCCGCGATTATGGGCGTGGCAGATTGCGATCGCGAGGGCGTCCGCCGCATCGTTACCCTTGAACTCGGCCTTCGGCATCAGGATTTTCAGCATCATGTGAATTTGCTGCTTTTCACCATGCCCCACGCCGATGACAGCTTTTTTCACGGCGTTCGGCGCATATTCGAACACCGGCAAACCGGCACGCGCCGGAACAAGCATGGCAATGCCGCGCGCCTGTCCGAGTTTCAGCGTGGCCACCGCGTCCTTGTTGACGAAAGTCTGCTCCACAGCCGCCTCATCGGGCTGATGGCTGTGCACGATTTCCGCCAGGCCGTCATGAAGCTGGCAAAGCCGGGAGGCGAGATCCATGTCGCCATCTGAAGTCACCGTGCCGGAAGCGACGAAACGCAGGCTGTTTCCCAATGTGTCGATCACGCCCCAGCCGGTGCGCCGTAGTCCGGGGTCGATGCCGATGATCCGAATCGTCTTTTGCATGAGGTACCTTATCTTTCCGGCCGCGAGACTGCCAGCGATAAGTGAACAAAACGACAACATTCCCGGATACAGACGTCAAGTCAGGGCCAAAGTTGTGCCAATGCCGACCTTTGGTAAAGGCCAATTTTTTTGATCCATCCTTCAATTCTACGCGACCTGTCTGGTAAATCCGCAGACGCGCCTTACATCCGCTGCAAAGACCCAGATTACGCAGGAGCGTCGGATGATCCCCTTTTCCCTTCTCGATCTTTCGCCCATCGGCGAGGGCGAGAGCGTCAGCGCGGCGCTCGAAAACTCCCGCCGGATGGCGATCAAGGCTGAAGAACAAGGTTATAACCGCATATGGCTGGCCGAACATCACGGCATGCCCGGCATCGCAAGCGCCGCGACGTCGCTCGTTATCGCCCATGTGGGTGCGGCCACGAAACATATCCGCGTCGGCTCGGGCGGTATCATGCTTCCCAACCACTCCCCGCTCGTCATTGCCGAACAGTTCGGGACGCTTGCAGCACTTCTGCCCGGCCGGGTCGATCTTGGCCTGGGCCGCGCCCCCGGAACGGATATGCGAACCGCACGGGCGCTGCGCCGTAATCTCGACGCCGGTGCGGAGAATTTCCCGCACGACATCGTCGAATTGCAAAGATATCTCGGCCCGCCTCAGCAGGATCAGGCGATCCTCGCCGTACCCGGCATGAATTCGAACGTGCCTCTCTGGCTGCTCGGCTCCAGCACCTATAGTGCGCATCTGGCCGCAGCCCTTGGCCTGCCCTATTCCTTCGCATCCCATTTTGCCCCTGACATGCTGATGGAAGCGATCCATATCTATCGCGAGCGTTTCCAGCCCTCCGAGGTGCTGGACAAGCCCTATGTGATGGTGGGCGTGATGGGTGTCGGCGCCGATACCGACGAGGAGGCGCAGCATCTCTTTACCTCGTCACAGCAGCAATTCGTCAATCTGCGGCGCAATGTGCGGACGCAGTTCCCGAAGCCCGTGCACAGCATGGAAGGCTACTGGAACGAGATGGAGCGCTTCTCCGTGGAGCACACGTTGCGTTTTGCCGCCGTTGGCGCGCCTGAAACGATCCAGCGTCATCTCGACGGTTTTCTGGCTGAAACACAGGCTGACGAACTGATTGTCTCGATGCCGATCCACGACATCGAAAAGCGGCTGCGGTCGGTCGAGATTTTCGCCGACGTGCGGACATCCATCAAAAAGGCCGCCTAAACAAAAAGCCCCGGAGCGGATCGCTGCCGGGGCCTTTTTTTAGGAACGTGAAAACGTCAGGCGGAAAGCTTGGCGAGAATTTCTTCCGACACTTCGAAGTTCGAATAGACGTTCTGCACGTCGTCATCGTCCTCGAGGTTGTCGATGAGTTTCATCAGCGACTGTGCCTTTTCTTCATCTACAGGTACCGTGTTCTGCGGCTTCCAGATGGCCTTGACGCTTTCGGCTTCGCCCAGCACGCCTTCCAGCGCCTTGGACACCTCGTTCATCGCTTCGAAACCGCAGATGATGATGTGGCCGTCTTCGGAAGATTCAACATCGTCCGCACCGGCCTCGATGGCCGCTTCCATCACCTTGTCTGCATCGCCGACTTCCGCCTTATAGGAAATCTCGCCGACACGGTCGAAGGAGAAGGAGACCGATCCGGTTTCACCCAGCGCACCACCAGCCTTGGTGAAGATGGATCGTACATTGGAGGCAGTGCGGTTACGGTTGTCGGTAAGCGCCTCGACGATGACGGCGACGCCGCCAGGGCCGTAGCCTTCGTAGCGGACCTCATCATAGTTCTCGCCTTCGGCACCCGCAGCCTTCTTGATGGCACGTTCGATATTGTCTTTCGGCATGGACTGGGCCTTGGCGTTCTGGATGGCCAGACGCAGGCGCGGGTTCATGTTCGGGTCGGGCATGCCCGTCTTGGCCGCAACGGTGATTTCGCGCGCAAGCTTGGAAAACATTTTGGACCGCACGGAGTCCTGCTTGCCCTTGCGGTGCATGATGTTCTTGAACTGTGAATGACCAGCCATGGAAAACCTGATTTATCGTAATTTGGAGATTGCGGGCCTTATAAGTGCGATAGGCTCATCGTTCAAGCCCGCAGGCGCTTTCTCTTGCCGCAACAACAGAAGGAACTGATTTATCCGCTCTTCGTTCTGATCATGAACGCGACGGAGAAGGCCATCTTGTCCACTCCGCCGCAGCCCCAAACCGGAAGGAGAAGACATATGGTCAGCCTGACTGAAGCAAGAGAAGCCCCGGCCCGCCAGCTCTGGGACGAGATCAATTCCGTCCATGCCGGCATGCTCGGCCTTGAGGGCCTGCACAGTCACATGCAGCCTATGGCGCCCCACGCTGACCCCAAGACCAACACGATCTGGTTTTTTTCCAAAAAAGATACTGATCTGGTAAAATCGCTCAAATCCGGATCCCGCGCACATTTCTGCCTCGTGGGCAAGGATCATGATTATCACGCCTGCCTTTCGGGCGTCCTCGAAGCGCGCGATGACAAATCAAAGATCGACGAATACTGGAATTCAGTCACCGCCGCCTGGTACGAGCACGGCAAGAGCGATCCGCAACTGACCATGCTGGCTTTGCATGTCGATGATGCCGATATCTGGGCTTCGACGGACAGTACGCTGAAATTCGGCTGGGAAATCGCCAAGGCAAACATGTCGGATGACAAGACGCCCGACGTCGGCGTTCGCCAGCACCTCACCTTCGCCTGAGAACCCGCTCCCCGAGCCTTTCCCCGCCCGTCGCCATTTACATGCCTTTCGGCACCAGTATCTGCGGCTGGCGGGGAAGGTTTCTCATCGAGACCCGGATGACCGGATCGCTTGCATAGGCGATAGCGAAATTTTCGCCAAACATGGTCAGAAACTGCTCCAGCGGCGGGCCGGTGCGATGCATCGGCAGAATCAGCGCGGAGCGCAGGCGCTTGACCACCCTGCTCATGCTGTCGGCCCCCATGGTCAAACCACCATCGACAGGCACCATCAAGACATCCAGGCGGCCGATCTCGGCATAATGCGTGTCCGTCAACTCATGATGCAGATGGCCGAGATGGCCGATACACAGCCCGGCAACCTCGAAGATGAAGATGGAATTGCCGTTTTCCTGAAAAGACTCATAATCTCCCCAGCGGTTGCGGATGTCGGTTGAGACATTGCGGATGTAAACGTCGCCCACGAGCACCTTGTGCTCGGCTTTTTCTCCCGGCGTATCGCTCCAGCCATGCAGCACATATTGAATGGCCGGGTCCGGATTGAGGGTGAAATGTGTTGAATGCGCCCGGTTCATGGTCACCACCGTCGGCATGACGGGAGGGCGATAGACGCCGTTATAATCCGTGGCAATCGTTACCCCGCCGGGACTTTCGATCAGGTAGGTGGAGTGGCCGATGAAGCTGATTTTCACCTCTTCCTTCGCCGTGGCCTGAGCCAGCTGAACACTGCGCGCATCGAAGCGCGCGAACATCACGCCCGGAATGGCGCTGGCGATCGCCTGGCACTGGCTGACGGGAGGACGGCTCGCCGACTGGGAGAAGGCCGCTCCCGAACAGGCGATCAGTCCTGTTATTGCAAGCATTAGCACGCGCAGCATCATGCCACTCCCCTGAACTTGCGAAGCTGAGAGGATGGGACAGGTTTTGCCGAGCGTCCAGTTACATCAGCAACTGAAGGCTGGCACTCTCGTCATTGTGAACGCTTCGGCGGGATCAAACCCAGAAGGAAGGCAGCGTTTCCGAAAGTCGCGGCCCGATGCGCAGTGGCGCAATTTTTTCCGCAAGCCCAGTCCGGTCGGAAATCTCCACCCCGACACCGCAGATCGTGGCAGGCCCGCTCGCTGCCTCAAAGCGGCCCTTCGGCATCTTGGAGATAAAGCGGTTGATCGGCTCTTCCTTGTCCATTCCGAGGGAACTGTCATAATCGCCGCACATGCCCGCATCCGACATGTAGGCGGTTCCGCCGTTCAATATCTGTGCGTCAGCCGTCGGAACATGGGTGTGGGTGCCGACGACGAAGCTTGCACGGCCATCCACGAAATGTCCGAAGCACTGTTTCTCGCTGGTCGCCTCGGCGTGAAAATCGAAGATGATGGCATCCGCCTGTTCCTTCAGCGGGCAGGCAGCAAGAATGCTTTCCGCCGACTTGAAGGGGTCGTCCAGCTCCGGATGCATGAAGACCCGCCCCATGATGTTGGCGACCAATATGCGTGCGCCGTTGCGGGCATAAAAAATGCCCGAGCCCTTGCCCGGCGTACCCTCGGGGTAATTGGCGGGCCGCAGGAACTGGTCATGGCGCTCGCAGAAGGAAACCGCCTCTTTCTGATCCCAGACGTGATTGCCGGTGGTGACAACATCGGCACCGGCATTGATCGTCTCGAGATAGATATCCTCGGTGATACCGAAACCACCAGCAGCGTTCTCACCGTTGACGATGACGAAATCCAGCTTCAGATCGGAAATCAGCCCGGGCAATCGCTCCCAGACAGCCGTGCGTCCGGTCTTGCCAACCATGTCTCCGAGAAAAAGAAGCCTCATTCACCCGCCCCGATCTTGCGCATGTTTCGATATTTCGTCCCCTCTAACGGGTAATCCATCTTTTAAAAAGTGCTAAAGCGCCTTTTGCCCACTATCGGAGATCGACAACGGGGCTGAAAACCAGCGCAGACCGCTTTCTGTCAGAATGGCGTGAAGCGAGACATCGTGCGGTTCCGCGGGGATGTCTGCCACTTCCTGACAGTCAAAGGCGACACCGATGAGAACGGGCTGTTTGCCCTTGGCGTGCAACCGCGCGATGGCGCGGTCATAATGGCCTGCGCCATAACCAACCCGTTGCCCGTGTCCATCGAAGACGGACAGAGGTACGAGCAGTATATCGGGATCGAGAAGCTCCGCATCCTCACCCGGACCGGTCGTGCCGAAGCCGGTCTTCACCAGCGGCGTATCCCTCTCGAAAGCCCTGAAGACAATGGTTTCACGATCCAGCACAACGGGAAGGACGAGACGTCCACCCCTCGCCCGCAACGCTTCCATCAGCGGACGGGTATCCGCCTCCGAGCGGATCGGCATGAAGCCGGAGATGACGGTCCCCGGCACAAGGGGAATATCCGCGGCACCGTGGGCGGTAATGAACTGGCTCTTCTCTTGCCGTTCCGCCAGTGTCAGAGCATCTCGCGCGGCGAGCCGTTCGCCGCGCAACCTTGCTTTTTCGGCAACGTCACCGGGCATCAGGCGGCCCGGCTCACGAGAACCTTGTCGATGCGGTGACCATCAAGGTCGATGACCTCGAAACGCCAGCCGTTGCGGGTTACATGTTCACCCAGTTCCGGCAGGCGACGGAACTCGTCCAGGACAAGTCCGGCGACGGTTTCGAACTCGGCGTCCTCATTGATCTGGAAGCCCATGCGATAAGCGAACTCATCGGCAGGCATCCAGCCGGCAACGAGGAACGAACCGTCCTCGCGCTCGACCATGGCCGGCTCTTCGTCGTCATCTTCCTGAAAGGCACCGGTAATGGCCTCCAGCACATCGCCGGAGCTGATGATACCTTCAAAATGGCCGTACTCGTCATAAACGAGGACCATGTGCACGGTGGAGCGACGCAGCGACTGGATGACGTCAACGGCGCTCGTCAGGTCGGACACGACGGGCACCTCGCGCAGAAGCTCACGAATGTTGAGCTCCTTGCCGGAGGCCAGCGCATCGAAGGCGTCCTTGGCGAAAAGCACGCCAAGAATTTCGTCGGACGCGCCGTTGCGCACCGGCAGACGCGAACGCTGCGTCCCGCGAAGCTGCTCGCGGATTTCCTCGGCGCTGTCTTCGATATCGACCACCTCCACGTCGCGACGCGGCGTCATCAGGCCGCGCGCGTTGCGGTCAGCAAGGCGCATGACGCTGGTGATCATCGCCGATTCTTCGGTCTCGATCACGCCGGCGCTATGGGCTTCGGCCAGAACGGTGCGAATTTCATCGTCGGTAACCGACGCGTTGGATTCGCCACTATGGCCGAGAAGCGCCAGAATGGCCTTACCCGACCGGTCGAGCAGCCACACCAGCGGCGCGCCGACCTTGGACAGTAGCATCATGGTAGGCGCAACACGCGCGGCAATCTTTTCAGGATCGCGCAACGCAATCTGCTTTGGCACCAGTTCGCCGACGATCAGCGACAGGTAAGTAATGGCGACGACGACCGAGCCGACGCCAATTGCATCGGCCGCACGGTCAGGAACACCCTGCTCCAGAAGCCACGCCGTAAAGCGGGCACCGAGCGTGGCGCCGGAAAATGCGCCCGAGAGGACGCCGACCAGCGTGATGCCGATCTGCACTGTAGAAAGAAAGCGTCCGGGGTTTTCGGAAAGGCTGAGCGCCTGTGTGGCGCCCTTGCTGCCTTGCGTGGCAAGCACCTTTAGCCTCGCCGGTCTGGAGGAGACAACGGCAAGCTCGGACATGGCAAGCACACCGTTCAATACGGTGAGCAGGACCACGATCATAATTTCAGTAAACAAGTTTAGCTCTTTGGGCTGTTGAACGGCACGTCGCGGTTTTGGCCGCAGCGCCCCTTTTTAAAGGGCATGACAGACATACCAATCCGGATAATAGGGAATTGTTCCGCCATTGCAATGACAGGAATATAAAAAAGCCGTGCCCGGCAGTTATGAAAAATGACTGTCGACTATCTCGAGGGTACAGGGAAGCATCGGAATTGTCCCGAAACTTCAAGCGCGTTCCACGGCGACCGATGGAGATTTACGATCCTGGGTGCCTACAAAAGTAGGTGGGCACCGTGTGTCCAGCCCCACGGGACTGGCCAGGGACAGCTCCCTTTGGATCGAGTATGGCCCCAGGGATTGTGGTTCCTGTCGAGAAGCGCAGAACGCATTCAAGATATAGGACGGATCGGTAAAAACCGCCAGAGGCGCAGAGCGAAATTTTATCGCTTCGGATTCCGGACGATCAGTGTGCCGCCGGTTTTGGGCGGTCCAGCAATTTTTCGGTAATGCCGTTCAGCCGGTCGGCCAGATCGCCGATGGCAAGCGCCACCATCTCATCCGACTTCGCCTTGTGCTCGGCCATGCCATCGCGATTGCGGGAGAGGGATGCGACCTCACCTTCCAGCTTCTCGATCTTGCGGTTGAGCTCGGAAAGCTCGTCCATCACCATGATACCAGCCATCACCGTTAGCCTCAGGTCGCCGATTTCTCCGAACTGGCTCTTGAGATGCCCGACATACCGGTCGAAACGGGTGGCAAGGTCGGTCAGGTGGTCTTCCTGGCCTGCTTCGCACGCCATGCGATAGGCCTTTCCGTCGATCATAACAGTAACTTGCGCCATGATACCGCTCCTATCGATCCAGCACCGCGCGGATCGTCTCCATGGCCGTCACCAGCCGGCGCGAAACCTCGCGATTGACTTCTTCAAGACGGTTAGCGCGAAACTCGGCCTGGTCCAGTTCCTGCGCCAGTCTGGCGCGGTCGACATGGACGCGCTTCACCTCGTTATCGATCTCGCCGGTCTCTCTCTGCCGCTCGATACGCATATCGATGGCATTTTCGAGATTTGTGATGGCAGCATTCAGCTCCGTCAGCGCAGATTGTAAGGTCTTCTCAGCCGACATCGTTTTTTCCAACTCGCACGCCACCGGCCGAATCGTCCGGTTTCAGGCCATTTAAACGCTCACGAGGTTATTACCCGATTTACCATCCCGTCAATCAAACCAGTGCATTGTGGCGTTTTGCTCTGTGGATGAACGAAGAAACCGGGCCGGGCGGGACACGAAATCCGTTCCAGCCCCCGCTTTGCGAAACGATTTTTATCGACCGCAGAACCGCAATTGCCCGTCGATTTATTGACTTGCCTGCCTCACCTGCTATGGATCAACCCGCTTTTTGGATAGTTGCGTAAAACTATCTCCTTTCACCCGGAAACAGACGGAAAAGCCATGATTTCTCGCGACAAACACAACCGGATGGCAAATGCGATCCGCTTTCTTGCCATGGATGCAGTGGAGAAGGCCAACTCAGGCCATCCCGGTCTGCCGATGGGCGCCGCTGATGTCGCCACCGTTCTCTTCACCCGCTACCTGAAATTCGATCCCAAGGCGCCGCTCTGGCCGGATCGCGACCGTTTCGTGCTGTCGGCAGGTCATGGTTCGATGCTT
Source organism: Agrobacterium sp. CMT1 (assembly GCF_037203725.1). Lineage (NCBI taxonomy): Bacteria > Pseudomonadati > Pseudomonadota > Alphaproteobacteria > Hyphomicrobiales > Rhizobiaceae > Agrobacterium > Agrobacterium sp. CMT1. The sequence continues at coordinate 266,180 of NZ_JBBCAR010000007.1, read as the reverse complement.
CTTTACTCGCTGCTCTATCTGACGGGCTACGAGGACATGACGATCGACGAGATCAAGCGTTTCCGTCAATTCGGTTCCAAGACCGCCGGCCATCCTGAATATGGCCACGCCACCGGCATCGAAACGACCACCGGTCCGCTCGGCCAGGGCATCGCCAACGCCGTGGGCATGGCAATCGCCGAACGCAAGCTGGAAGAGGAGTTCGGCTCCGACCTGCAGAGCCACTTCACTTATGTACTGTGCGGCGACGGCTGCCTCATGGAGGGCATCAGCCACGAAGCCATCGCGCTTGCCGGCCATTTGAAGCTTAACAAGCTCGTTCTCTTCTGGGATGACAACAACATCACCATCGACGGCGAAGTTGGCCTCTCCGACAGCACCGATCAGATTGCCCGTTTCCAGGCGGTTCACTGGAACACCATCCGTGTTGACGGCCATGATCCGGATGCGATCGCCGCTGCCATCGAAGCCGCGCAGAAATCGGACCGCCCGACCTTCATCGCCTGCAAGACCGTCATCGGTTTCGGCGCGCCCAACAAGCAGGGCACCCATAAGGTTCATGGCAACCCGCTCGGCGCAGAAGAAATCGCTGCGGCCCGCAAGAGCCTGAACTGGGAAGCCGAAGCTTTCGTCATTCCGGAAGACGTGCTGGATGCATGGCGTCTTGCCGGTCTGCGCTCCACCAAGACGCGTCAGGACTGGGAAGCCCGCCTCGAAGCCGCTGAGGCCGGCAAGAAAGCCGAGTTCAAGCGCCGCTTCGCCGGCGACCTGACGGGCAACTTCGATAGCTCGATCGATGCTTTCAAGAAGAAGATCATCGAGAACAACCCGACCGTTGCGACCCGCAAGGCCTCGGAAGACTCGCTCGAAGTCATTAACGGCGTGCTGCCGGAAATGATCGGCGGTTCTGCCGACCTGACGCCGTCCAACAACACCAAGACCAGCCAGATGAAGTCCATCACGCCGACGGACTTCTCCGGCCGTTACCTGCACTACGGCATCCGCGAACACGGCATGGCTGCTGCCATGAACGGCATCGCACTGCATGGCGGTCTCATTCCTTATGCGGGCGGCTTCCTGATCTTCTCGGACTACTGCCGTCCGTCGATCCGTCTTGCCGCGCTCATGGGCATCCGTGTCGTCCACGTTCTGACGCATGATTCCATCGGCGTTGGTGAAGACGGCCCGACCCACCAGCCGGTGGAGCAGATCGCTGCCCTTCGCGCCATTCCGAACCTGCTCGTCTTCCGCCCGGCGGATGAGACCGAGACGGCGGAATGCTGGCAGCTGGCGCTGGAACAGAAGCATCGTCCGTCTGCGCTGGCCCTCACCCGCCAGAATCTCGCTCCTTCGCGCAAGGAATATGAAGAGAAGAACCTGTCTGCTTACGGCGCCTACGAACTCGTTTCCGCCAGCGACGCCAAGGTTTCGATCTTCGCTTCCGGTTCGGAGGTCGAAGTGGCTCTGAAAGCGGCCGCAACGCTGAAGGACAAGGGCGTATCCGCCCGCGTCGTTTCCGTTCCCTGCTTCGAACTCTTCAAGGAACAGCCGGAAACCTATCGCAACGCCATCATCGGCAAGGCTCCGGTCAAGATCGCGGTGGAAGCCGCCATCCGCCAGGGCTGGGATTATTTCATCGGTAACGATGGCGCTTTCGTCGGCATGCACTCCTTTGGAGCGTCCGCCCCGGCGAAGGATCTCTTCAAGCACTTCGGTATCACGGCAGAAGCTGTCGTCGCCGCAGTCGAGGCAAAACTTGCGTAAGGGCTTCCCAAGCCCTCACCATTCAGCAAAGACCAAGCCCATTCTTGATCGGGAGACTGTAAATGACTGTAAAAGTTGCCATTAACGGCTTCGGCCGCATCGGCCGCAATGTTTTGCGCGCCATCGTCGAATCCGGCCGCACCGATATCGAAGTCGTCGCCATCAACGACCTCGGCCCGGTTGAAACCAACGCTCACCTGCTGCGCTACGATTCGATCCACGGCAAGTTCCCGGCCGACGTCAAGGTCGAAGGCGACACCATCATCGTTGGCGGTGGCAAGCCGATCAAGGTGACGGCCGTTCGCGACCCGGCAACGCTGCCGCACAAGGAACTGGGCGTCGATATCGCGCTTGAGTGTACCGGCATCTTCACGGCCCGTGACAAGGCTGCTGCCCATCTGACGGCCGGCGCCAAGCGCGTCATCGTTTCGGCTCCCGCTGACGGCGCCGACCTCACCGTCGTCTTCGGTGTCAACCATGACCAGCTGACGAAGGATCACCTCGTCATCTCCAACGCATCCTGCACCACCAACTGCCTCGTGCCGGTCGTGAAGGTTCTCGATGACGCCGTTGGCATCGATCATGGCTTCATGACCACGATCCACTCCTACACCGGCGACCAGCCGACGCTGGACACCATGCACAAGGATCTGTACCGCGCCCGCGCTGCAGCCCTGTCCATGATCCCGACCTCGACAGGCGCCGCAAAGGCTGTTGGCCTCGTCCTGCCGCACCTCAAGGGCAAGCTTGACGGCACGTCGATCCGCGTTCCGACCCCGAACGTGTCGGTCGTCGACTTCAAGTTCGTGGCCAAGAAGAGCACGACGGTTGCCGAAATCAACGCAGCCATCAAGGCGGCTTCCGACGGCCAGCTGAAGGGCATCCTCGGCTATACCGACGAGCCGCTGGTTTCCCGCGATTTCAACCACGACAGCCACTCGTCGATCTTCGCCAATGACCAGACCAAGGTCATGGAAGGCAACTTCGTGCGCGTCCTGTCCTGGTACGACAACGAGTGGGGCTTCTCCAACCGCATGTCGGATACGGCTGTCGCCTTCGCGAAGACCATCTAACGAATACCCATCAGTCGATGCATTCCGGCGGGAGCGATCCCGCCGGATTTTTTATTCCCGGTTTTCCTCTATAGTGCCGCCATGTTTTCAATTTCCTGCCTTTGTCTGGTCCATTTTGAAACGGACAAGGGACTCAGGGATAACGGTCGTGCGCAATGCACTTCGGCCCTGCCGTATCTTTCGATACACCCCGCCTTGCGTTACCTTTCAACGCCGCCGACCGAGCGCTGACAGACCGCAACCCGTGGCGCATTGACTGCGAACGTGCAGAGCAATCATTGCGGTGGCCAGCGCGGCGTGAAAGAGGCGGTGGACGTGGAATCATTTTATCTGTTGTTGCTGGTGGCAACTGTTCTTGTCCTCGTCGCCGCCTTCTCGAGCCTCATCGCCTACCGCTTCGGCGCGCCGCTGCTGCTGCTTTTCCTTGTGATTGGACTTGCGGCGGGTGTGGACGGACTCGGTATCGAATTCACCAACAACCCTCTCGCCTATATGCTCGGTTCGCTGGTACTTGCCGTCATCCTGTTCGACTCCGGGTTTGGCACGTCGATCCAGTCTTTCCGGCTTTCCGCGGCACCGGCAATGGCGCTTGCCACGGTCGGCGTTATTCTCACATCCGTCTTTTTCGCGGGCGCAGCCGCCCTCCTGCTCGGGCTCTCCTGGCTAGAGGGCCTGCTGCTCGGTGCCATCGTCGCCTCCACCGATGCGGCAGCGGTGTTTTTCCTGCTGCGCATCGGCGGCATCCACATCCGCGATCAGGTGCGCTCCACGCTGGAGGTCGAATCCGGCACCAACGATCCAATGGCCATCTTCCTCACAGTCGCCCTGGTCGAGATCATCGCCAAAGGACAGGGCCTGGCCGGTATCGACAGCGGTTTTCTGCTGCTTTTTGTTGAGGAAATGGGCCTCGGTGTGATCGTCGGCGTGCTAGGCGGTCTCATGATCGCCGCCGTGGTTAACCGTTTTGCCGCCGATCGCGGGCTGGCGCCGATCTTTGTGCTTGCGCTGGCGCTGCTCGTGTTTTCCTTCACCGGCACGATTGGCGGCAGCGGCTTTCTGGCGGTCTATGTCGCCGGCATTGTCGCCGGCAATCGCAGGATCTTCGCCAAGGAAACGATCCGTCGCTTCCACGAAGGGCTGACGTGGCTGGCACAGATCATCATGTTCCTGATGCTCGGCCTGCTTGCCACGCCGTCGCAGTTTCCTGCAATCGCAATTCCAGCCATCCTGCTGGCGCTGTTCCTGATCTTCGTCGCCCGTCCGCTCGCGGTCTGGCTCAGCCTCATGCCGTTTAACTACACCCAACAGGAAACCTCTTTCGTCGCCTGGGTGGGCCTGCGCGGCGCCGTCTCCATCCTGCTTGCCATCATGCCCATCCTCGGCGGACTTGATGACGCCCAGATCTATTTCAATGCCGCCTTCATCATCGTGCTGGTATCGCTCCTCGTGCAGGGCTGGACCATCAAACCGGTGGCAACAAGGCTGGGGCTGATCGTGCCGCCGCGCATGGGCGAGGTGGACAAGCTGGAGGTTGACCTTCCCGGCACGGCCAATCACGAACTGATTTCCTACCGCGTGGCAAAGGGCAGCGCCATCCTGCAGGGCGAGCGCATTCCCCGCTGGGCGATGCCTTCGCTGGTGGTGCGTGACGGTAAATCGATTCGCTACCAATATGCCGGGCGACTGCGTGAAAATGATCTTGTCTATCTCTTCATCGCCCCCGGTTATTCCCGCCTGATCGACCGGCTCTTCGCGAGCGCCCTGCCCGTCGCCGATGACGACGCCGATTTCTTCGGCACCTTCGCGATCTCTCCCGCCCGGCCGGCGAAGGAGCTTGATGCCGCCTATGGTCCCGGCCTGCTTGCGCCAGCAGAACAGGCAATGAGCATCGCAGAACTCATCGAGACACGTCTTGCCGGACGGGCCGATTATGCCGACCGCGTGCGCCTCGGCTCCATCGTCCTGATCGTGCGAACTTTGGACGAACATGAGGCGATAGCTGGTGTCGGAATTTCGCTGGAGCCGGTCGAACCGGCTACCACCCTGCCGATCTTCATCAGCTTCTCGGAAATTTTCAAACGGGTGCGCGACTATCTGGCGCAGCGGCGTCAGTCGCGTTCCACCGCTACCGCACAAGACGTGGTCGCACCTTCAAACACCGTGAGAGAAAATGAAGCCTGACCGGCTTGCGTCGGCAATCAGGCATAGTATGGTCCCTGCCGAACTCGCAACAAATCAGGATCGACCTATGCCCGCTTTCAAGACCATCGATGACCTCAACGACATTGCCGGAAAGCGCGTTCTCGTCCGCGTTGATCTCAACGTGCCGGTCGCGGATGGCAAAGTTACGGACAAGACCCGTATCGAGCGGGTCGCGCCGACCATTCTGGAACTTTCTAAGAAGGGCGCAAAGGTTATTCTGCTTGCCCATTTTGGCCGTCCGAAGGGCGAACCCGTGGCTGACATGTCGCTTTCCCAGATCGTACCAGCAGTTGAGGAGGTGCTGGACCATGCCGTCTCGTTCGCGTCCGACTGCATCGGCGCGCCGGCGGCGGAGGCCGTTGCGAAACTGAACGACGGCGATATCCTGCTTCTGGAAAACACGCGCTTCCACAAGGGCGAAGAAAAGAACGATCCCACCTTCGTCGGGGCTCTGGCGGCCAATGGCGATATCTATGTCAACGACGCCTTCTCCGCCGCGCATCGCGCCCACGCCTCCACCGAGGGCCTCGCCCGCCACCTGCCCGCCTATGCCGGCCGCACCATGCAGGCCGAGCTTGAGGCTCTGGAAAAGGGCCTCGGCCAGCCGGTCCGTCCGGTCGTCGCCATCGTCGGCGGCGCGAAGGTTTCAAGCAAAATCGATCTTCTGATGAACCTCGTGAAGAAGGTCGATGCCCTCGTCATCGGCGGCGGCATGGCCAACACCTTCCTCGCCGCCCGTGGCGCCCAGGTTGGAAAATCGCTCTGCGAGCACGATCTGGCCGAAACCGCAAAGCAGATCATGATCGAGGCCGCGACTTCCGGCTGTGCCATCGTGCTGCCGGAAGACGGCGTCGTTGCCCGCGAATTCAAGGCCGGTGCGGCCAGTGAAACGGTCGACATCAATGCCATTCCCGCTGACGCCATGGTGCTCGATGTCGGCCCGAAATCGGTTGAAAGCATCAAGGCCTGGATTTCACGCGCGGAAACGCTGGTCTGGAACGGGCCGCTCGGCGCCTTCGAAATCGAACCCTTCGATGCAGCCACCGTGGCTGCCGCAAAACATGCCGCGGAATGCACGAAGGCCGGCAAGCTCGTCTCCGTCGCAGGCGGCGGCGACACCGTGGCCGCGCTCAACCATGCCGGCGTTTCCGAGGATTTCTCCTATGTTTCGACCGCCGGCGGCGCCTTCCTTGAATGGATGGAAGGCAAGGAACTGCCGGGCGTTGCCATCCTGACCGCCGCCAAGTAAACTTATCTCACTTGCCTGACACGAGGCCGGACAAGCGATGCTTGTCCGGCCTTGTCTTTTGGTAAGTGCACGCGGGAGGAAAAGTTTCAAACGATTGAAATCATTTCAATCGTTTCAATGAGTTAGCGTGCCATTTCCCTGCCCTGGAACTTCTGTTATCGGAAATTTATTGTGCCTTGGGAGAATAGCAAATGACCGAACGTCTCGAAGACATCGCAATCAAAATGGTCGCCGACGGCAAGGGCCTGCTCGCCGCCGACGAATCCACGGGAACGATCAAAAAGCGTTTCGACAGCATCAATCTGGAGTCCACCGAGACCGCCCGCCGCGACTATCGCGAGATGCTGTTCCGTTCCGACGACGCCATGAAGAAATATATCTCCGGCGTCATTCTCTATGAAGAGACCCTGTTCCAGAAGGCTGCCGACGGCACACCTTTCGTTGATATCATCAAGGCGGCTGGCAGCCTGCCAGGCATCAAGGTGGATATCGGCGCCAAGCCGATGGCCTTCCACCCGCATGAATTCATTACCGAAGGCCTCGACGGTCTTTATGAGCGCCTGCGCAAGTACCACGAAGCCGGTGCGCGCTTCGCCAAGTGGCGTGGCGTCATCACCATCGGTGAACAGCGCCCGAGCTGGGGTTCGATCAAGGCAAATTCCCAGTCGCTCGCCCGCTATGCCGCTCTCTGCCAGCAGGCGGATATCGTGCCGATCGTTGAGCCTGAAGTCCTGATGGACGGCGAGCCGGGCACGCATGACATCGACCGCTGCGCGGAAGTCACGCAATGGGTTCTGCAGACCGTCTTCGCGGACCTGTTCGACGCCCGCGTGAACCTCGAAGGCATGATCCTCAAGCCGAACATGATCATCGACGGCAAGAAGGCCCGCAAGGCTTCCGTCGAGGAAGTGGCGGAAAAGACCGTGAAGGTCCTGAAGGCGACCGTACCTTCCGCCGTTCCGGGCATTGCCTTCCTTTCCGGCGGCCAGTCCTCCGAAGAAGCAACGGCACATCTCTCAGCCATGAATTCCGGCTATGACCTGCCCTGGTCTCTCACCTACTCCTACGGCCGCGCGCTTCAGGATACGGCCCTCAAGACCTGGGGCGGCAAGCAGGAGAATGTCGCTGCCGGCCAGCGCGCCTTCACGCACCGCGCCGCCATGAACAGTCTGGCGGCCAAGGGTAACTGGAAGCAGGAACTCGAAAAGGCAGCCTGAGGCTTCGCTCCAGAGCTTTAGTGAATGAAAGCCGCCTCCCGGGGCGGCTTTTTCTTATGGGCGCAGAAGCAGCGTTACCGACCAGATGACAAAGGCGGCAACCGCTATCTTCCAGCAATCGCCCCGTTTCTTCAGCCCCGGCAGGCCGAGCGGCCGGATAATCTGGACGGCCATGGCCAGCAGTAAAAAAAGGCCGATCGCCTTCGTCATTTATTGAGCCTTTTCTTTATTTCTGCATCGTCACAGGCTGGACATTTTTACCGTTCACCAGAAGAGTGCAACTCATTCGGGTAACTCCCGTTGTATGACCTGTCCGACCGTCCGTCCGAACGCATGAGAGTGTTGTCATGAGCAGAAATCTTCTACCCGTATTCGCTCTTTTATCCAGCACTCTGTTTCTCTTTCTCGGCAACGGTCTTCAGGGCCTCGTTCTGCCAGTGCGTGGCTCGGCAGAAGGTTACTCCAACGAGATACTTGGTTTCCTCGGAACCTCCTGGGCTGCGGGCTTCGTTGTTGGTTGTTTTGTCGCGCCGGCCATCGTGCGCCGTGCTGGGCATGTGCGGGCTTTTGCGTCTTTCGTCGCATTGGTATGCCTGACCGTGCTCATGACCGGTCTCATCGTTGATGACGTCTGGTGGATTACGCTGCGTGCGCTTACCGGCTTCTGCACCGCCGGCACCTCAATGATCATCGAAAGCTGGCTGAACGAGCGTGCCACGAACGAAAGCCGCGGCATGATCTTTTCGCTCTATATCGCCATCACGCTTCTGGGCGTCGTGGCGGGACAGATGATCGTGCCGATGGGAGATATCAGCAATACCTCGCTGTTCATGATCTGCGGCATCATTTATTGCATCGCCATTCTGCCGGCAACGCTTTCAAAGGCGGCCAGTCCACAGCCTTTGCAGAAGGTGAAACTGGATTTGCCGGCGCTCTATCGAAACTCCCCGGTCTCCTTCGTCGGCATTCTGATGATCGGCATCGCCAACGGTGCGTACGGCACGCTCGGCGCCGTCTTCGGTGCCCGGGCAGGCCTGGATCCGACCATGATCGCCATCATGGTGTCCGTCACGATTTTCGTCGGCGCATTGGCGCAGTTCCCGGCGGGTCGCCTTTCGGACAGGATAGACCGTCGTTACGTGCTGGCCGGCCTCGCGGGGCTTGGCGCCGTCGCGGGACTTGCGGTCGCAGCCGTGCAGCCGCATCACGTCTACGTTCTGATTCCGATGATCGCCGTTTACGGTGCAGCCGCCAATGCGCTCTATCCCATCGCCGTGGCGCACGCCAACGACTTTGCGGCGTCCGAGGATTTCGTCAAGGTTTCAGGCGGGTTGCTGTTGCTTTACGGCGTCGGCACCATTATCGGACCGACGCTCGGCGGCGCTGTCATGACCTATTCCGGGCCCTATGCGCTGTTTCTGGTCACAGCCGTCGCCCATATTTTGATTACTGCCTATGCCATTATCAGAAGCCGCAGGCGCGCCGCGCTTTCAACCGACGAGAAGGATAATTTCTCGACGATGATGCCGACGACGCCTTCGCCGCTGGTGACACCGGAGAGTATTGCGCTTGACCCGCGCGCGCCGCAATATCCCGGCGAGGATGGGGACTACGTGGAAAAAGGAGCAGGCATATGAGCCTCTTTGACGACGACCGCCCGCAAAAACCCGCTGCACACCAGATTGGCAGCGATCTCAGCCTCCTCTCCGTGGACGAACTGGACAGCCGGATCGAGCTTCTCCAGGCCGAAATCACCCGACTCGAAGAGGAAAGAAAGCGGAAATCCGCGGGAAGACAGGCGGCGGAGAATCTTTTCCGATCCTGATGCGCGGTGACCAATAAACCCGGCCCGCACGTGCCTAACGGCAGAATCGGTTCAACGTGCGTTCCAAAACAAGAGGTTTTGGGTCAGTCTTTCGTTTACCATTAACCAAAAATTAAGCTTTCTGAGAGATTACTATACATGTCCAGTTCTTCTGGATTTCAGGCATCTTCTCCATTCGGCGAATTGGTCTGATTTTTCTCCCTGTTTTACCTTGAGAGCCGCTTTCGCGGCTCTTTTTTTGCCGCCGTCGGCTTCGGTAAAACTGTGGGTATTAACCCTTCTTTAATAATTGCCTTGCGCATTTCAGGTAAAGATACCATCCTGAAAACACTAAAGGCCGGAACAAAATATCCGGATCGTCGTTGCCTGACAGTGTGGTGCGTGAGCAGGGATTTAAAGAAATGTCGGAACAGGTTTTAAATACCATAAGCTTTGCGGGGCGCGCGGCTGCTTCCAACCAGTTCAAGACCCTCTATACCGAAGGCATGACCCTGGTCGAGGAAACTGCAAGCTATCTCGACGGCGCCGGCCGCGCTGCCTCGAAAGTTTTGCCGCGCATGGCCTCAGTGCTTTATGCCGCGGAATCGATGCGCCTCACGACTCGCCTGATGCAGATGGCCTCCTGGCTGCTTCTCCAGCGCGCCGTCAACAACGGTGAAATGACCCGAGATCAGGTTTTGAGCGAGAAGAATAAGGTTCGCCTCGACAGCTTTAACGTCGACCGCAACGCGCCCGGCTGGAACGACCTGCCGGAGTCCTTCCGCGATCTTATCGAGCGCTCGCTGCGTCTCCAGAACCGTATCGCCCTGCTCGACCGCGAAATCTATCGCCCCTCCGAAGCCGCGAAGGTGCCGGACAATGAGAACAGCGTTCAGGCGCAGCTCAACCTTCTGCGCACGGCTTTCTCAATCAACTGAGAAAACACCACATTGAGTGGACAATTTGAAAGCAGGCTCACCGGCCTGCTTTTTTGTTTCAGCGGTCATGCGGGTAGATGCCGTCGCCAAAACAGCGCAACAAAAAAGCCCGGTAAAACCGGGCTTTTTTAACAATCCGTCCGCAAGGGAATCAGAGGCCGAGGCCACCGAAACGCTTGTTGAACTTGGAAACGCGACCACCGCGGTCCATAAGCTGCTGGTTGCCGCCCGTCCATGCCGGATGGGACTTGGGGTCGATCTCAAGGTTCATGACGGCGCCTTCCGAACCCCAGGTAGAGCGGGTTTCGTATTCGGTGCCATCGGTCATGACCACCTTGATCGTGTGATAATCGGGATGGATATCAGCCTTCATGACAATCTTCCTGGTTAAGTGACGTGCGGTCCATTTGCCGCAATTGCGTCAACTGAGCCAATTCAATAAATGAAGCCATAGTCCAGATGGGCTATGGCTTCCCAATTCGATGCGGAGCCTATACATGAAGGTCGCCGAGATAACAAGAGCCTGCTATCCCCTTGTGAAAGGAGATGGCTGCCGGGCAGGAATTTTACCGCAGACCGGAAATTCGCCCGCAAAAGGCCGAAAAATGGCGAAGAACGAGGAGCATAGAGGACGTGGCAGACATCGAACAGCATAAAGCGGTGAAACAGAGAAGCCTGAAACCGCTCCTTGGCCTGTTTCCTTATCTCAGGCGTTATCGTGGCTTGATGGCTGCGGCTCTTTTTGCACTTGTTCTGTCTTCCGCCACGACTCTCGCCTTGCCGCTCGCCGTTCGCCGCATCATCGATCACGGTTTTCAGACGCCTGATGGCGGTATGATCAACAGCTACTTCGCCATGCTTTTGGCCATTGCGGTTGTTCTCGCGCTCGCCAGCGCCATGCGTTATTATTACGTCATGACGATCGGCGAGAGGGTCGTCGCCGATCTTCGCCGCGATGTGTTCGCCCATCTCACCACGCTGTCACAGCAATTCTTCGATGCCAACCGCTCAGGCGAGCTCACCTCGCGACTGACGGCCGACACGGTGCAGATCCGCTCCGCATTCGGCTCATCTGCGTCGGTGGCGTTGCGCAACATCATCATGTGCTGCGGCGCCGTGGCGATGATGATCTATACCAGCCCCGGTCTTTCCGGACTCGCGCTGCTGGCCATTCCCTTTATCGTTTTTCCCCTGATTGCCTTCGGGCGCTCGGTTCGCGCCCGCTCCCGCACGACACAAGACACATTGGCCAATTCCGCCGCTTATGCTTCCGAGACGATTGCAGCGAGCCGCACCGTACAGTCCTTCAATGCCGAGACGCTGGCGAATGCCCGTTATGGCGCTTCGGTGGAAGCGGCCTATCAGGGCGCACGCGCCGCCATCGGCGCACGCTCCATCCTCACCGCCGTCGCCATCACGCTCGTCTTCGGCAGCGTTGTCGGCATTCTCTGGTATGGGGCGCAAAGCGTCCTGTCCGGTAGCATGACCGCGGGAACGCTCGGTCAGTTCGTGCTTTATTCGGTCATCGCGGCCAGCGGCCTTGGCCAGCTCTCGGAAGTCTGGGGAGAACTGGCGCAGGCCGGCGGCGCGGCGGAACGGCTGTCCGAACTGCTGGACGAGCGCTCGCCGGTTCTCGATCCCGTCGCGCCCGTCACTCTGCCCCAGCCACCGCGTGGCGAAGCCGCATTCGAGAATGTCGATTTTGTCTACCCGCTCGCGGCAGGACGGCCGATCGTCTCCGGCCTCTCCTTCAAAGTCAGTGCCGGCGAAACCGTCGCCATCGTCGGACCCTCCGGTGCGGGCAAGAGCACGGTCTTTTCGCTGCTGATGCGATTTTACGATCCGCAGCAGGGCCGTATCACCATTGACGGCGCTGATATCCGCGACGTCAAGCTCGCCGATCTGCGGGCGCGCCTGTCCATCGTCCCGCAGGATGTGGCGATATTCGCCTCCTCCATCCATGACAATATCGCCTTTGGACGGCCTGACGCGACACGGGAAGAAGTGCGCGCCGCCGCCATCGCCGCGCAGGCCGACAGCTTCATCGAACGCCTTACCGACGGATATGACACCCAGGTGGGAGAGCGCGGCGTGACGCTTTCCGGCGGGCAGCGCCAGCGCATCGCCATTGCCCGCGCCATCCTGCGCAACGCACCTATCCTGCTTTTGGACGAGGCCACGTCGGCGCTCGACGCGGAAAGCGAGACACTGGTACAGAAGGCTCTCGATGAGCTCATGAGCAGCCGCACCACCATTGTCATCGCCCACCGCCTTGCCACCGTTCTCAAAGCCGACCGCATTCTGGTGATGGATGAAGGCCGCATCATCGAGGAAGGCACGCATCAGAGTCTCATTCGCCAGAACGGTCTCTATGCCCGGCTCGCCCGTCTGCAATTCCAGACCGGGCCCGAAGAACTGCGCGCACAGGCCTGAGTTACGTCAGCACACTGCGCCCCGCAATGCGCCCGGAAAACAGGCATCCTCCAAGGAAAGTGCCTTCAAGCGCGTTATATCCATGCATGCCGCCACCGCCGAAACCAGCCACCTCGCCAGCGGCATAAAGCCCCGGCACCGGCTTACCGCCGGCGTCCAGCACCCTCGTCTCAAGGTCGGTGTGCAGGCCACCCAGGGTCTTGCGCGTCAGCACATGCAGACGCACGGCAATCAAAGGCCCCATGGCAGGATCGAGCAGGCGATGCGGTTTCGCCGTTCGCATCAGCCGGTCACCGAGGTAACGGCGCGCACCGTGGATCGCCGTTACCTGCGTATCCTTGCTAAAGCCGTTTTCAATCTCACGGTCGCGCGCTTCGATCTGCCGGCGGATGTGGTTGGTGTCCAGACGATCATTTCCGGCGATGGCGTTCATCGCAGGCACCAATTCTTCCAGCGTATCACGAACGGCGAAATCCTCGCCCCTTTCCATGAAAGCCCGCACGGGTCCAGGCGGCTCCTTTCCCAACCTTTTCAGCAACAGGCGCATATTCTTGCCCGTCAGATCAGGATTCTGCTCCGAACCTGAAAGCGCAAACTCCTTCTTGATGATCGCTTTGGTCAGAATGAACCAGCTGTAACCGCTGCCACGTTCACCCAGCATCTTCAGTGTGCCAAGCGTATCAAAGCCAGGCATGGCCGGCGCATGAAGCCGGTCACCATTCGCATCGCACCAGAAGGACGAAGGACCGGGCAGAATGCGGATGCCGTGACCTGGCCAGATCGGGTCGTGGTTTTTGACACCCTCGGTGTAATGCCACATGCGGTCACGGTTGATGACCCCGCCACCCGCCGCCTCGGTGATGGCGATCATGCGGCCGTCCACATGCGCCGGCACACCGCAAACCATGTTTTGCGGCGGCTGGCCCAGTCGTTCCACGGGCCAGTTGCGCCGTACCAGCTCCTGATTTCCGCCGATGCCGCCGGAACTGACAATGACCGCAGCAGCGGAAAGACTGAATTCGCCCTGCTCTTCCCGGCTGCTCTCCTCTCCGCGTTGCACCGGATCGCTTGCAAGAACCGCGCCGGAAACGCCGGTCACCCGGCCATCGGCGATATCCAGCCGATCAACCCGGTGGCGGAAGCGGAAGGATAGCCGCCCATCCGCCGCGATCAGCTTTGCCTTTTTAACGAAGGGAGCAAGCACCCCGGGGCCTGTGCCCCAGGTGACATGGAAGCGTGGAACAGAATTGCCATGGCCATCGGCCAAACCGCCGCCACGCTCGGCCCAGCCGACAACGGGAAACCAGCGCATACCCATGCGGTGCAGCCATTCCCGCTTCTCACCGGCAGCAAAATCGAGATAGGCCTCCGCCCAGCGACGCGGCCAGTGATCTTCCGGGCGATCAAAACCGGCCGAACCGAACCAGTCCTGCCTCGCAAGGTCGAGACTGTCTCGCACGCGCATCCGACGTTGTTCTGGGCTATCGATGAAAAACAGGCCGCCAAGCGACCAGAAGGCCTGTCCGCCCAGGTTCTGCTCACCCTCCTGATCAACCACGCAGACGCTGAGACCTCGCGCGGCAGCCTCCGTTGCCGCAACCAGCCCGGCAAGCCCCGCCCCGACAACGATCACATCATAGCGTTCCATCAGCCCCTCCCAGATATGACGGAATTACTTTTACGCGAACGTAAGTTTACTTTCGTCGGAAGGCAACCGCCCAGATGCGGTCCGCGATTTCAGCGCTCGGTCAGCTTGAGTTCGATACGGCGGTTCTGCTGCCGTGCCTCCGGTGAGTCACCTTCTGCAATCGGCTGATATTCTCCAAAGCCGGCAGCGACCAGACGGTTTGCCGGCACGCCCTTGGAGATCAGGAACTTCACAACCGAAGTGGCACGGGCCGAGGAGAGTTCCCAATTGTCGCGGTAGCGGCCGGAGCCGGACAGCTGGACATTATCCGTATGGCCATCGACGCGCAGGACCCAGTTGATCTCCGCCGGGATTTCCTTTGCGAGATCAAGCAGCGCGGTTGCGAGCTTCGCCATTTCCGCTTGCCCTTCCGGATTGAGTTCATTGCCGCCGGAAGGGAAGAGCACTTCGGATTGGAAGACAAATCGGTCGCCGACGATGCGGATGTTTTCACGATCGGACAGAATTTCGCGCAACCGCCCGAAGAAGTCGGACCGATAGCGGTTCAGTTCCTGCACCCGCTGCGCCAGCGCGACATTGAGGCGGCGGCCGAGATCGGCGATCTTGACCTGAGAAGAGGCATCCTTGGCTTCCGAAGCCTGCAGCGCGGCTTCGACCGAGGCAATCTGCGCCCTCAGCGCCGCAATCTGCTGGTTGAGCAACTCGATCTGCGCGGAGGCGCGGGAATTGGCCTGCCGCTGCTCGTCCAGTTCACCGGTGAGACTGCCGATACGGGCGTTGGCGCTGGCATTGTTGCCGGAGCCAGCGTCGAGCAGTGCCTGCAGCCGCGACCGTTCATTCTCAGACGCGGCAAGAGTGGATTGCAGGCTCGCCAAGGCGTCCTCCACATCCTGCTTGTTGCCCTTTTCCATGGCCAGAAGTTCGGTCAATTCGGCAATCTGGCTGTTGAGACGCGTCAGCACCTCGTCCTTGCCGGTAATCTCACGCGACAGCACGAATTGCGCGAGCACGAAGACCGTCAGCAAAAACATGATGGCCATCAGCAGCGTCGACAGCGCATCGACGAAGCCCGGCCAATAATCCACACCCCTGTCGCGGCGGCGGTTGCGCGCAAGCGCCATGGCTATTCGCTCCCGTTATCGTGCCGGGTGCGTCCGGAAGACTTCGTATCGCTGTCAATCCGCGCCGAAAGCCGGTCGAGCGTGCGGCGGAGCGATTTGGATTCCTCCTGTTGCGCCTCGATCCAGTCGCGCAACATCTGCTGTTCGCTGCGCATGTTCTTGACCAGACCCTGAATGCCTTCGGCAAGACTGGTCATGGCCGCCAGCGAACGCTCGGTGCTCACCACGGCCCCTGCGTCGCCCCGGGACTCCCTTGGGGCGTCCGTCGTATCCGTCACCGAGGAAAGCCAGTTTTCGAGCTGGGTGTAGAAACGGTTCTGGGCGCGGCCGGCCTGAAGATCGAGAAAACCGAGGATCAGCGAACCGGAAAGACCGAGCAGTGACGAGGAAAAGGCCGTTCCCATACCCGCCAGCGGCGCGGTGAGACCGGCCTTAAGCGAACCGAGAATATCATTGCTGTCACCGGCGCTTGGGTCGAGAGACTGGATGACGTTGCTGATGGCGCCAATGGTGCCGATAAGGCCCCAGAAGGTGCCGAGCAGGCCAAGAAATACCAGCAAGCCGACGAGATAACGCGAAGTATCACGCGTCTCGTCGAGGCGCGTTGCGATGGAATCGAGAATCGTGCGTTGCGTAACGGCAGAAAGGCGGACTTCACCACGCTTGCCGATCAGCGTGCTCATCGGCGCAAGCAGTTTGGGCGCGCGACCGACCTTTTCGACGCTGCCCGCGGCACGAAAGGCGTTGAACCAGCGGACTTCCGAACGCAGGCTCATCGTCTGCGTAAACACCAGAATGATGCCGATGGCGAGCACGCCGAGAATGAAGCCGTTGAGCCCCGGATTGGTCATGAAGGCGGTGTGCGCCTGCCGATAGAGAATCGCTGCCAGAAAACCGACGAGGATCAGAAACAGAACCATCGTCCAGAGAAACGGTGTGGGGCTGGACAGCTTGTGGCTGTATTCCCGTGTGGTCACCGGTTTCTCGACGCCAAGATCGAGCAGCTCCGAATCCGCCATAACGTTCGCATTCCCTTTGGTCAGCTATCCAGCGGAAGCTATTTGAAAATTGCGACGATTTGAAGCGAAAAGCCGGTCTTTCGTCACAGGCTTTTCACGAAAGAAGGCATGGAGCCGGGTGAGGGAAAACAAAAACGCCCGGCGAACATTCGCCGGGCATCGAAAACTTGTAAAAAACGGCAGGTTTTCTGCTGAAAACCAATCAGCGGCCCGGAATAGGACGGTTGGCCACCTCAACGAGCGCCTTGTGGATATATTCGTTGCCCGCAGCAACGGAACTGCTGCCGAAGATATCGGTGCCGCCCTTGATGTCGGAGGCGAAACCACCGGCTTCCCGAATCAGCACGAGGCCGGCCGCCATATCCCACGGCGAAAGATCGGCTTCCCAGTAACCGTCGAGACGGCCAGCGGCAACGTAGGCGAGATCGAGCGACGCCGCACCCATGCGACGGATGCCTGCAGCCTCCCCCATGACGTGACGAAGCTCGACCAGGAACTTGCCGTGGTTGCCGCGGCCGAGATGCGGCACGCCGCAGCCGATGACGCAATCCGTCAGCGCCTTGCGCGCGGCAACGCGGATGCGGCGATCGTTGAGGAACGCGCCGCCGCCACGCTCGGCGGTGTAGAGTTCGTCGGTGGCCGGATTGAAGATCACACCGGCGACGACTTCGCCGTTACGCTCCAGTGCGATGGAAACCGCAAAATGCGGAATGCCGTGCAGGAAGTTGGTTGTGCCATCGAGCGGATCGACGATCCAGCGGTGTGCACCATCGGTTCCCTTTTCCTCGCCGCCTTCTTCACCCAGGAAATCATAGGTCGGGCGCGCCTTCATCAGCTCCTCGCGCACGATCTTCTCGGCCTTCAGATCCGCCTGCGAAACGAAGTCGCTCGGTCCCTTGACCGAGACCTGCAGGTTCTGCACTTCACCGAAGTCACGCGACAAAGACTTACCCGCCTTTATGGCGGCCTGAACCATGACATTGAGAAGGGCTGAACGGGCCATCGATGTTTTTTCCTGGAAAGCTTGCGAACCGCCCGGAAGCTCACCGGGCAGGCACGTCATTATTTTCTTGAATTGAAAGTTTGCGGTTCAAGACCACAAAACGCGCGGAAATTCAAGGTAAAAAGCCCATGGGTCAACCCCGGTCAGGGAACGCAACCCTTCCATCAGGTCGGACGGAAACGATTTGCGGCCTCGATCGCCTTCTTCTGCTGCTCGTCATTGATGCCGAGATAGAAGTCCTCGAGAGACGGATCCTTCAATCCGGCGCGGCGGGAAAGCACGTACCATTTGGCTGCCTCAACCGGATCAGGCCGGGTACCGAGTGCCTGAATATAGAGATGCGCAACCTTGTTCTGCGCCACGACATTACCGCGCTGTGCTGCGCCATAGAGCCAGCGGAAGCCTTCGTCGAGATTACGCTCGCCACCAAATCCGTTGACCAGCCAGATACCGAGATCGACCTGTGCAGTGTCATAGCCGGCCTTTGCGGCGCGCATCAACCAGTCGCGCGCCTTTGCCTTTTTCTCGGCAGGCACATCCTTCAAGGACCAGTAAATTTGCGATACCGCATATTGCGCATCGGCAATGCCCTGTTCGGCGGATTTTTCATAGAAGGGCAAAGCCATCAGCAGGCCCTTGGCGCCCGGATTTTCCGAAACCAATATCTGGCCCCAGTTGAACTGGGCAGAGGCGTTGCCGGCTTCCGCTGCGCGACGCATGAAATCATCGGCCTTCGCCTTGTCACGCGTAACGAATTTTCCTTCCATCAGGATAAGGGCAAATTTGAACATGGCGACGGGATCGCCGCCCTGTGCGGCCTGCTGATACCAGAACGCGGCTGTTTTCTCGTCACGCGCAATGCCAAGTCCGCGCGACATCATTTCCGCCACCAGCGTCTGGGCGGGTGCGTCACCGTTCTGCGCGCGGTTCAGCGCCTTATCAAGCGCCTGCACATATTCGCCGCGCTGGAAATGGCCATAGGCCTCATCCACCCGGCCCTTGAATTCCTTCTCAGGCGGCAGTGCCGGCAGATCCGCACCCATGCGCTGATAGACGTTCACGCCGGCTGAAGGCTGCAAGTCCTTCTGCTCTTCGGATTGCACCCTGCCCTGACGGGTCGGCTGAGCCTCATTTTCCAGCTGTCGGGAAAGCGCGTTGTTTTCACTCTGCGGCCCGGATTGAGCAAGAGCGACACCCGCCGACGCGCCGAAAGCAAACGCCAGCAGCGAAACTGAGAGGCAGAAATGAAGCGAGCGCATGATCATCGCCTGTATCAACCGTCAAACCGTGGCGCTTTTTCGTCAAGCAAAGCGTTGATTTCAGAAACGGCCTGGGCGGCGCCACCGACATTATCGAAAACACCGCTGCGCATAGCCACGAACTCCACGCCCGTCTCCGCCACGGCAACCACGGATGAGAGGTCCGTGCCGCCCATGACGATGGCGGGGATTTCGATCATCGACGCCCACCACTCACCAAGCGCCAGGTTCTTGGGATGCGCCTCGGGCTTGATGTCGCCTTCGAGCTTCCCGAAAAACACGTAATCCGGATTGGCCTCGCCCTGCTCCAGCGCCTTGTGGCGGTCATCGGCATTTCCGCCGCCGACGATCAGTTTCGGGGTGAATTTTTCCACAGCCTCCGAAAGCGCCTCGGCGTTACCGACCACATGCAGCCCGTCCGCCTTCACCCGGCCGGCGACACGGCTGTCACCGGCAATGAGCGCTGCGGCACCCAACGCCTGCACGAGGGGTACGATCAGTTCGGCGCGTTTCTGGAAAGCGGCGTCATCCAGACCATATTGCGGAATGATGACCGAAGCGACATCGCCTCCCCGCAGCGCGGCTTCCACATCTGCCGCCTGCTTTTGCGCATCGTCCGATTGCGGGACGATCAGGACAAGGCGGCAACGGTCTTCAACAATGCTCATCGTTTCGTCCATTTCAAGCAGACGACGCTTCCGGCGCGATCTGCACTCGTTTTCATATGACAAATCCGATAAACCGGACCGGCGAAAGGATCAACCATACATCCATGCTGACCGATTTTCATTTTTATCTCGTCGCCATTCCCGCAGTGGTTCTCGTCGGCCTTTCCAAAGGGGGACTGGGCGGCGCGCTGGCGCTGATGGGCGTGCCACTGATGGCGCTTGCCGTATCGCCCGTGCAGGCGGCGGCGATATTCCTGCCGATCCTGATCGTCATGGATATTGTCGCGCTCTTCGCCTGGCGGCACTACAACCATCGCCAGACGCTCCTTATCATGCTGCCGGGGGCTATCGCCGGCATTGCACTCGGCTGGGCAACTTCGAGCATGATCTCCGCAGATGCCATGCGTCTCGTCGTCGCCTCGGTCACGATCCTATTCGTGTTGCGTTACTTTTATGAGAGTTTCAAAAGCCGCAACGGTCAGGAAATTCCGGCAAAACCGCAAAGGCCGGCCGCCGCCACGCTCTGGTCCAGCCTGTCCGGTTATGCGAGTTTCGTGGCCCATGCGGGTGGACCGCCCTTCCAGATCTACGTTCTGCCGCTGAAACTCGACCCGAAGACCTATACCGGCATGAGCGTGCGCTTCTTCGCCATCATGAATGCGATCAAGCTCATACCCTATTTCGCACTTGGCGCGCTCGACGCCACCAACCTCAAGACATCGGCAAGTCTGCTGCCCGTCGCGATGCTGGCGACGCTGGCCGGTGCAAGAGTGGTGAAATACCTTAAACCATCCGTGTTTTACCCGCTGATGTATGCCATGGCGTTGATTGCGGCACTGAAACTGCTGTGGGACGGACTGCCGTTCTAATACGGCAATAAAAAAGCTCTGGCAGCAGGTTTTCGCCGCCAGAGCTCGAAAGGGTCAGACCGCCGACCCCTCATTCATCGAGGGCCAGCGATCTGCCATAAATCAATGTCTTGTGGAGGCCTTGAGCCTCTGGAGTTCATCCTTCAGGCGCAGTTTACGACGTTTAAGGTCCGCGATCTCTCTATCGTCAGACGACGGGGAAGCAAGAATACTCTCGAGCTCCTCCTCCAGAGCACCGTGTTTCTTTTCGAGCGATGCAATATGAGCCTGAATGGTCATGCGGCACGTCCTTCCTTTTTGAACCTACCTCCAGCTCTCCATCGCTGGAGTTTCAGGTTTGCGACGACAATGTGACACGGATCGGTCGGCTTGTCGAAGGCGAAATGAAGGCAATAAGTGGGCAATTTGGTCGCAACGGATAACTTCCCGTTACCGCGATTTGATGATAGAGGCTCGTGAACGATCACATACGCGCCGGAGGCTATCCGGCTGGCATAAAATGGGGATGACAAGATGCCCGATCAGGACCAGGCGGACATCAGGCTCACGCTGGCGCGGCTGCGCCAGGAGCATGAGGATTATGACGCGGCGATCAATGCGATGATCCAGACCAGCTGCGACGCGCTGCGGATACAACGCATGAAAAAGAAGAAGCTGGCCGTCAAGGACAAGATGACCCAGCTGGAAGATCAGGTCATTCCCGATATCATCGCCTGAGCCCGGAGACATTACGTGACAGCAGAAACGCCCCCCGTCGCCATCATCATGGGCAGCCAGTCCGACTGGGAGACCATGAAGAACGCTGCCGACACGCTGGATGCGCTCGACATCGAATACGAAGCCCGCATCATTTCCGCCCATCGCACCCCTGACCGGCTTTACGATTTCGCCAACGGCGCGAAAGACGAAGGCTTCAAGGTCATTATTGCGGGCGCCGGCGGCGCTGCCCATCTGCCGGGCATGACAGCTGCCATGACGCCGCTTCCGGTCTTCGGCGTTCCGGTCCAATCGAAGACCATGTCCGGTCAGGACAGCCTCTATTCCATCGTGCAGATGCCCGCCGGCATCCCTGTCGGCACGCTCGCGATCGGCAAGGCGGGCGCGATCAATGCGGCCCTTCTCGCGGCCGCGGTGCTGGCGCTTGGCGATGAAGACCTTGCCGATCGTCTGGACGCCTGGCGTGCGCGCCAGTCGGCGGCTGTCGCGGAATACCCCATGGACAGCGCCCAGTGACGACACACGACATGGCAAAGACAACCAACCTCACCATCGGCATCATCGGTGGCGGGCAACTCGGCCGCATGCTGGCGATGGCCGCGGCGCGTCTCAACCATCGTACCATCGTGCTGGAGCCGCAGGCGGATTGTCCCGCGGCACAGGTCTGCAACGACCAGATCGTGGCAGCATATGATGACGAAAAAGCACTTGCGCAACTCGCAAGCCGCTGTGATGTCGTGACCTACGAGTTCGAGAACGTGCCCGTTGCCGCGGCAGAAAAACTCAGCGCCTCGGTTCCCGTTTATCCGCCGGCACAGGCGCTCAGCGCCTCACAGGACCGCTTGACGGAAAAACGCTTCCTCAACGATTGCGGCATTCCAACCGCCGATTTCCGCGCCGTGGATAGCCAGGAAGAGCTGGAAGCCGCGCTGGCAGCCTTTGGCGGCAAAGGTGTGCTGAAAACCCGTCGCATGGGTTATGACGGCAAGGGACAGCGCCTCTTCCGGGGAGGCGAAGACCCCGCGGGCGCGTTTGCAGCGCTTGGTGGCGTGCCGCTGATTCTTGAAAGCTTCATCGCCTTCGAACGCGAAATTTCGATCATCGCCGCCCGTTTCCGGGACGGGACCGTGACCTGTTACGATCCGGCCGAGAACGTTCATCTGAACGGCATCCTGCACACATCCACCGTGCCGGCCGCGCTTTCGGATGCCGCAAGGGATATTGCCGTGAAATCGGCGGAAAAGCTGCTGGCCGCTCTGGATTACGTCGGCGTTATCGGCATTGAGTTTTTCGTCCTGCCGGATGGATCGCTGGTCGCCAATGAAATGGCGCCCCGCGTGCACAATACTGGCCACTGGACGGAGGCGGCCTGTGTGATCTCGCAATTCGAACAGCATATCCGAGCCGTATCGGGCCTTAACCCCGGCAACACTGATCGCCATTCCGACTGCATCATGACCAATCTGATCGGCGACGACATCAACGACGTACCGGCATGGCTGTCGAAAAAAGACTGTCTCGTCCACCTCTACGGCAAGACGGAAGCACGGCCGGGCCGCAAGATGGGCCACGTGACGCAGCTTCTGCACACAGGAAAAGCCTAGTCTTTTAAGGCAAAGACGCGGGCAAGTGTTGACAGGCAGGGCTCAAACAGGTATCTGCCTGCCAACCGAAAAGAGCGCGCCCCGTTGCGCGCTTTTGATTGTTTGAATAGCACGGCACAAACCGTGCAAAACTGCGGACCAGTAAAATGAAGATCAAGAATTCGCTTAAAGCGCTTAAGGCCCGTCATCGCGATAACCGCCTGGTTCGCCGCAAGGGCCGCGTCTACATCATCAACAAGCAGAACCCGCGCTTCAAGGCTCGTCAGGGCTGATTGACTGCGACTGCGGTTCGCGATCAGATCGCGGATCACTTTGTTGACAGACCAGAAGTTTGCATTTGATATTGGGCGCAGTCGGGTTAAGCTTTAACCCATGCGCCCAAATCGTTTTTGCACCGCTCTGATTATTGCTCAGGGCTTCATGGTCTCAAGCCTCGCGTTTGCGGGAACGGCTGCTGTTGCTCAAGCGGCAGACGGAAAGCCAGCTGTTGCTGTCGAATCGGCGCCATCACCCGCCAAGACAATCGACACGCTTTTCGCTTCGCTGAAAAAGGAACGGAATGCGGTCAAGGCGCGCAACATCGCCAACCAGATCGCCTCCGAATGGAATGATTCCGGCAGCGCAACGATCAATCTCCTGATGCAATGGGCGGGTGAAGCTGCCGACGAAAAGCGCAACGCCGCCGCTTACGATTTTCTCGACCAGGTTGTTTTGCTCGATCCCGACTATGTCCAGGCGCCCTATCGCCGCGCGATGGTCCATTTCGCCGATGGCGACACCCGCAAGGCAATGGCGGATATCAACCTGACGCTGGAAAAAGAACCGCGCTATTTCCCTGCCCTCGCAAGCCTGGCCAACATCCTCGAAGCCTCCGGCCGCGACGAGCTGGCGCTGAAAGCCTGGGAGCGTTATCTGGCGCTTTATCCTGCAGACAAGGATGCCCGCAAGGAAGCCATCGACCTTTCAGAAAAGCTGGCTGGCACGCGCGGCTGATGTCGAGGGCAGTTTAAACAAAAATCGCCGCAGAAGCGGCGATTTTTCATTGAGGCATTTTCAGCCGATCATTCCATGCCGAGCGCGGCCATATAAGTCTGAAGAATCGTTTCTTCCTCGATGCGCTCGTTGGCATCCTTCTTGCGCAGGCGGATGATGGTGCGGATCGCCTTGGTATCGTACCCACGCCCCTTCGCTTCGCCCATGACATCCTTGATATCACCCTGAATAGCAGCCTTTTCTTCTTCGAGGCGCTCGACGCGCTCGATGAACTGACGCAGTTCGGCGGCGGCGACGGTTTCGGTGGTGCTGGTTTCGTCCATCATATCATCCTTCATTGGCGGCCCGCATGTGGGCCTTGTTCATTCAAACTGGCAAGGCGTTCGCCGGTCGCTGCCAGCAGGCAGCAAAATTCAGGCCTGTGAACTGCCCACTGAAAGGCGTCCCGTCAAGTCGATTCCGTCGGTGAAGACTTATTCCTTGGGCCGGTTCTGCTCGAAAGCGGCTTTCTGGTCGCCACTCGCTTCGCCCTGGTATTTCTCTTTCCAGTCCTCATAGGGCATGCCGTAGACGATTTCCCGGGATTTTTCCTTGCTGAGCGAAACACCCGCTTCCTCGGCCGCTTCACGGTACCAGTTGGAAAGGCAGTTGCGGCAGAAGCCCGCGAGATTCATCAGGTCGATGTTCTGCACATCGTGGCGTTCACGAAGATGTTTGACGAGACGCCGGAATGCGGCCGCCTCAAACTCGATCTGCCCGTTGTCGTTCTCATTTGTCATGGCGAAACTCCAGGCTCAATAGGGGCCGGTGCGGGAAGCGAACAGCTGATATTCATGCAGAACCGGATCGTCATTCATTACGGCAAAAATGGGAGCGAGCCGGTCTGACCATTCGGCGATCCCCTCCTCGTTCCCGATCAGATCCTGCCTGACCTCCAGAAGTGCGTGCGGTATACCCTTCGCCATACAATGACGATACATGGTATCGCCCTTGAGTGCTCCGTCATAGGGTTCGTTGTCGCCGACGAGAATGTCGCCGGTAGCGCGCAGATGCGCCAGCAGCGGATCGACCGCGCGATGATCCGTATCCCACAGAACCGCCGCATGCCATGGCCTCGGCGTTTCCTTCCAGAACGGTGTATAGGAATGCAGTGACAGGACGAGCGGCGCTTCTTCCGAGGCCTCGGCCACACGGGTCAGCACGCTGTCCACGGCATTGTGATAAGGCCGGTGAAAAGTCTCGATCCGCTTTTGCCATTCCTCGTCAGAAATCGGATGGTTTCCGGGGATGATCGCTCCGTCCGAGATTTTCATGATGAGAGTTGGATCATCCTCACCACGATTCGGATCGATCAGCAGCCGCGAGAAACGCCCGAGCACCGCCGGCACGCCAAGGCGCACAGCCAGCGAGCGCGTTAGCCCCTCTATACCGATATCAAATGCGATGTGGCGATGAAAAGCGGTTTGCGGAAGACCAAGATTGCCGTAGTGTGCCGGCAGAAGGTTCATGGCGTGGTCTGCCAGCAGAACCATGCCTTTGTCATAATCGCCTTCTATGATTTCATAGGGTATGAAGTCGTTCATCGATGATTTTTCTGGGGCAGCATTGAGGAGAGAAACTTGATGGCATGGCTTGAGGCCGGGCGCAAGTTACGGCGGAAGAACAGCCATCTACCTTATCGCACTCACGATCCCACGAACAATATAATCGATTAAACTCGCGTTGACTTTCTTGGGCGGCCACGCCAAGAAGTGTGTTCATTATAACCATGGAATCCGGATGGAAGCCGTGACTCAGTCATCTCTCGCTCGTCCCCGCCACATCAGGCACCTCGCCCGTCTTTTTTCCATAGCGGCATTGTTTCTGACCCCTTTCATGATCGCGGCGCCCGCGTATGCGGATTTTCGCGTCTGCAACAGCACGCAGAATCTCGTGGGGGTCGCAATTGGCTATCGGGCACAGGAGGGCTGGGTCAGCGAAGGCTGGTGGCAGGTCCCCGCCTCGACCTGCGCGACGCTGATCGAAGGTGAACTGCAGTCACGTTATTATTATCTCTATGCCGAGGATGCCGCTCATGGCGGCCGCTGGACCGGTGACGTCAACATGTGCGTGGCGGAAAACGAGTTCAAGATCACCGGTGTGGATGATTGTTATGCCCGCAGCTTCCAGAGAATGGGTTTCAAGGAATATGACACGGGCAGACAGGGCAGCTGGATGGTCCAGCTTTCCGATACGCCAGGCACACAGGGAAATCAAAACTGATGAAGCGTAACCGCAAAGTCAAAATTCTTGCAACTCTCGGCCCTGCCTCCTCCGATGAGGCTATGATCGAAAAGCTGCATCTCGCCGGCGCGGATCTTTTCCGGATCAACATGAGCCATGCGAGCCACGACCTGATGCGGACGCTCATTCAGCGCATCCGTTCGGTCGAGAGCCGCAACGGCCGCCCCATCGGCATTCTGGCCGACCTGCAGGGTCCCAAGCTGCGCGTCGGAAAATTTGCGGAAGGCAAGGTCGAGCTCGTACCTGGCCAGACCTTCACCCTTGATAACAACGACGCACCTGGCGACAACACCCGCGTTTTCCTGCCGCACCCCGAAATTCTCGAGGCGGTCAAACCGGGCCATCGCCTGCTGATCGATGACGGCAAGCTGCATCTGCGCGCTGAAAAGAGCGACGGCAAGAGCATCGTCACCACGGTCATTTCCGGCACGCGCATTTCCGACCGCAAGGGTATCAGCCTGCCCGACACTCTGCTCGGCGTCGGCGTTCTCACCGACAAGGACCGCGTCGACCTCGATGCCGTGCTGGAAACCAACGAGGTAGACTGGGTCGCGCTTTCCTTCGTCCAGCGTCCTGAGGACCTGGCTGAAGTGCGCAAGATCGCACGCGGCCGCGTCGGCCTTATGTCCAAGATTGAAAAGCCGCAGGCGGTGGAGCGCATCGAAGAAATCATCGAGCTTTCTGACGCCCTGATGGTTGCCCGTGGCGACCTTGGCGTCGAAATGCCACTGGAAGCCGTTCCCGGCATTCAGAAGCAGCTGACCCGCGCCTGCCGCCGCGCAGGCAAGCCGGTCGTGGTTGCCACGCAGATGCTTGAATCGATGATAACAGCGCCTGTACCAACCCGCGCTGAAGTGTCCGACGTCGCCACCGCCGTCTTCGAAGGCGCTGACGCGATCATGCTCTCTGCCGAGTCTGCCTCTGGCGATTATCCGGTCGAAGCCGTTTCCACAATGGCCTCCATCGCAAGCACCGTGGAACAGGATCCGCATTATTCCAACATCATCTACGCGCAGCGCGCCCAGCCGGAACCGACAGGCGCCGATGCGATTTCGCTGGCCGCCCG
Source organism: Agrobacterium sp. CMT1 (assembly GCF_037203725.1). Lineage (NCBI taxonomy): Bacteria > Pseudomonadati > Pseudomonadota > Alphaproteobacteria > Hyphomicrobiales > Rhizobiaceae > Agrobacterium > Agrobacterium sp. CMT1. Next base: position 239,250 of record NZ_JBBCAR010000007.1, on the reverse strand, counting down.
CCAGATTGCCGAAACCCTGAAGCTTGCGGCGATCGTCACCTACACATCGTCGGGCACGACAGGTCTGCGCGCGTCGCGTGAGCGGCCGCAGGTTCCGATCATCGCCCTCTCGCCGATCATCCAGACCGCACGCCGACTGTCGGTTGTCTGGGGTCTGCACTGCGTCGTCACCGGCGACGCCAGCGATCTGGACGACATGGTGAACCGCGCTTGTCGCATCGTCGTTTCCGAAGGCTTCGGCAAACCGGGTGACCGTATCATCATCTCCGCCGGCGTTCCGCTCGGCACACCCGGCGCGACCAACATGGTGCGTATTGCCTATATCGGCTCGGACGGCCAGAGCGGCGTCTGACGGACAGATGTCAGGAACAAAAAAACCCGCCGTCACCGGCGGGTTTTTTATTGGCCTCTCGGGCCGCATTGGCAATGAAGGCTCAGTGCATCTTGACCGGCGTGCTGAAGCGGCTCGATTCGATGGCGACCGCGCCCGGCTTGAAGCTTGCCGACGTCGCGGAAGCCGACATATCGTGGCTCAGCATGCGGTTGGCGACAACCCGCGGCGCCTTGACCGAACGCCCGGTCGTGCCCTTGTTCTGATTGAGCGCCCAATCCGAAATCAGGTCCTGTGTCAGACGCCCGCCGCCGACCATGGCCTGGTGGGAAACCGCAGCATCCTGCTTGCTCGGGCGTGCACCCTTTGTCGGCAGCCCGGCAGTGAGACCACTATTGATGGCAGGTTTCAGATCGAAAGCGTCACCGAAGCCGGGCTGTGGTTCCGCCTTGGCCGTTTCAGCAGGTGCGACCGTGACCTTGTGATTGACGGCGGCCGGGAAAGGAGCGGCTGTCGGCGTGACGGCTGACTGAACCTGCGACCGGGCAGCCTGACCGCTCTGTTCCAGAGCTGCGACCACCGTTGGTGAAAGTGTATCCTGCTGCGTCTCGGCGAGGTCGTCTTCACCCTCCGGATCGGCATTCGCGGCCGCCAGCAGGGCTTCCGCAACAGCCGGACGGTTGGCGGGGACCGGAACAGAGGCCAGTTCGCCCGTTGCTGCGGGCGTTGCGCCGTCAGCGGAAGCGGTGAGAACAGAACCCTCGGCATCCCCCTTCATGCCACGCGGCCCGAGAAGCGTCGGCACCGGAACTGAAACCTCGGCGAGATCGGCAAATTGCTGACGCTCGGCAGGCGCGGATGTGGGCGTCGGTGTGGTCGCTGCCTGCAGCGCATCCTGGGCTGCGTTACGCGCCGGCGAATAAAGCGCGGTCGCAAGGCCGGTATTGGCAGGCGGCTGGTTGCCGAATGCGGGACGGGCCGTGGGCAACGGAGCATCGGTCACACCCGGAAGTGCCTGGGCCGAAGCAACGGCGATCGTCGGTTCGGGCTCAGGAGCCGCCTGCTGCGGAGCTGCCGGGCGAGCAACCGCCGGACGTTCGGCGGGCTCGGGCGCTGCGATGCTATCGGGATCTTCATCCTCGTCACCGCCGCCAAACAGGGCCTGCAACAGGGTCTTGCGCTTGCCGCCGCCCGAAGAGGCCGGACCGGCACCGGCACTGGAAGCAACTTGAATGGAAGAGGAACTGACGCGCTTCTTGTAATCGGCAAGCGCCTGCTCATAACCGGGAAGCGGCTTACCATCGGAAGGAAGATGCAGCGTATTGCCATTCGGGAAGATGCGGACGAGTTCCTGGCGGCTCATGCGCGGCCAGGCACGAACGCCGCCGACATCCATATGCACGAAAGGAGATCCCGATGTCGGATAGAAACCGACGCCGCCGATCTGCATCTGCATGCCGATCTCGCGAAGCCGGGAAAGTTTCACGCCGGGGATATAAAAGTCCATGGCCTTGCCCAGCATGTGCTGGCTCTTTTCTGCGACACCCTTGGTGCGCGTGCGCAGAAGACCATTGGTTTCAGGCGAGCGGAAAGCCGACACAACGTTGATATAATCGGTGGCACCACTGCGGCGATAGACTTCCCAGACGAGATCGAAAAGGCGCGGGTCCATGCGTGTCGGCTGGTTGCGACGCCAGTCGCGCAGGAACCGGTTCAGCTCCTGCAGACCCTTCTGGTCATATTTTCCATTGCGCTTGAAGGTGATGACCGCCTTCTCGCGTGTGTGGATATAATACAGCTTGAGACTGCGCGTTTCGGCGGCGGCTTCCGTCGCCGAAACACCAACGAAAGGCATTGCGGCGAGCATCAGGCAGGCAAAGGTGACAGCGCGTGCCGACAGCTTCGTGCATATATCCTTGATCAAGCCGCGCGCCATCTTGCCTGAAAGCGCGTTATTCCGATGCAGATATGGCAATTCGATCCCCGCCTGGAAGACAATTTCTGTCACATTGCCTCAAATGAACGTCAAATACGGTGACACGATGGCAAAATTGCCACACACATACAACCTTCCTCTATATAGTGAATCAGCCACTAACAAGAGGTTTATAGACGGTAAGCGGATATCCTTGCTCAGAAGTTAACGAATTTTGCGATCTGCCCTCGAATAAGTGCCTTGCGCGATCATGCGACGTCTCGAAGTGGATCATCGGGATCGATGCCGTAATCCTTCAGCTTGCGATAAAGTGTCGAGCGGCCGATGCCGAGCTTTCTGGCAACCTGACTCATCTGCCCGCGATAGAAACGCAGGGCGAAACGAATAAGCTCCTCTTCGATCTCCGCCAGCTTGCGGATGTTGCCTGTCTCATCCGTGCTGGAGATCAGGCTTCCTCCCCTGTAAATGGTGGTGGAAACATCCGCCGGTTCATCCGTGACGACATGGTTTTCGACGGCTGGTGCCGGTGGCGAATAGGCTGCGAGCTTCAGTGACGATCCGGATGGCGAGCGGATGACATCCTCTGCGTCATCGCCTGTCGAGAATTCCGGCAGTTGCAGCGCGATCTGCGGAAAATCGGCATCCGACAGTTCCCCGCCCTGCGACAGCACGACGGCGCGGAAGACGGCATTTTCAAGCTGGCGAATATTGCCGGGCCAGTCATAGGCGGTCAGCAGCGCCAGCGCGCTGGCATCCAGGCCGACGGGATTGGGCAGCTTCTGCTCCGCGGAAAAACGTTCGGCAAACACCCGTGCGAGGTGGGGGATATCTTCCTTCCGGCGACGCAAGGCGGGAATGGTAATCGGAAAGACGTTGAGGCGATAATAAAGATCCTCGCGGAAGCGGCCTTCCTTGACCTCCTCGATGAGATTCTTGTTGGTGGCCGAGATCAGCCGCACATTTACTTTCTGCACCCGAGCGGAACCGACGGTCTCTATTTCGCCTTGCTGGACGGCGCGCAGCAGCTTGACCTGCACGTCCAGCGGCAGATCGCCGATCTCGTCCAGGAACAGCGTGCCACCATCCGCTTCCATGAATTTGCCGACGTGCTTTTCCGTCGCGCCGGTGAAGGCGCCCTTCTCGTGACCAAACAGAATGCTTTCCACGAGATTATGGGGAATAGCGCCGCAATTGACTGTAATAAAGGGCTTGTTCGCCCGGTCGCCGGCGGACTGGATGGCCCGGGCGACCATTTCCTTGCCCACGCCCGACTCACCCTCAAGCACCACGGGAATGCTGGACTGGGCGGCGCGCTGCGCCAGTTCGATCACCCTCAGCATTGCGGGGCTTGCGGAAACGATATCGGTAAAATTCACTGCATTGCTCCGTCCGCGCCTGCCCGTGCGGGCCTTTGCCTCTCTTCTGTCGAGCTTGAGCGCATTGGAGATGGCGGCGCCGATCCTTTCCGGTGAGACCGGCTTGACGACGAAATCGAAGGCGCCGGCGCGCATTGCCTGCACCACCGTGTCGATGCCGCCCTGCCCCGTCTGGACGATGACCGGAACGTCGACGCCCAGTTCACCGACGGCTTTCAGAAAGCCGAGACCATCCATCTCCGGCATCATGAGATCGAGGACGACGACATTTATTTCACCGCTATATTGCTTGAGGAGCTCCAGGCCGGCCTTGCCGTTCTCGGCAAGCAGGGCCAGGTGCCCATAACGTTCCACCGCATTTTTGAGCAGGCGGCGCTGGACGGGATCGTCGTCTATCACAAGAACATGCGCGGTCATTTTTAGCTCCGGTTTCCGGTTTATGGACCTGCGTCATGCGGTCCCTTGTGCCGCACTCTGGCACGGGAGACTTGAACATCCAGTTTTGAGAATTGCTTGCATTTTATCCATTGCCGCGGGAAACAAAGGCCCCATATGCTGCGCAAAGCATAATCAGAAGGACATATCCGATGACCCTCAACCAACCCGTTCCGCAGCCTGTCTTCGCCCTCGCCGAAACAGCCGCCCCAGTGCTTGGCGACCTGCCCGGCTGGAAGCTATCGGACCTTTATCCGTCGGGAGATTCGGCCGAATACAGGGGTGACCTGGAGAAAGCGGCGTCGATGGCGGCTGCTTTCGAGCAGAAATGGAAGGGCAAGCTTGAGGCCGCCGCAAAGGCGACGGGCGAAAAGGGCATCGGCGCGGCGCTGAAGGAATATGAAGCGCTGGACGATCTTATCGGCCGCATCGGCTCTTTTGCCGGGCTCACCTATTTTTCCGACACATCCAATCCGGCAAACGGCAAACTCTACGGCGACGCCCAGGCGAAACTGACGGATATTTCCTCCCGCCTCCTGTTCTTCACGCTCGAACTCAACCGCATCGACGACGCCACGATGGACGCCTGCATGGCGAATGATGCAGCTGCAGGCCATTACCGCCCCTGGCTCGTGGATTTGCGCAAGGACAAGCCGCACCAGCTCGATGATCAGCTCGAACAGCTTTTCCTCGAAAAATCGATGACCAGCGCGGCGGCGTTCAACCGCCTCTTCGACGAGACGATGGCAGATCTGCGTTTCGACATAGACGGTGCAAGCCTGCCGCTGGAAGTGACGCTCAACATGCTTCAGGAGCCGGAACCGGAAACCCGAAAGAAGGCGGCGGAAGCGCTGAGCGCCACCTTCAAGGCCAATCTGCGGGTCTTCACGCTCATCACCAACACGCTCGCCAAGGACAAGGATATTTCCGACCGCTGGCGCAAATTCGAGGATATTGCCGATAGCCGCCACCTGGCGAACCGCGTCGAGCGCGAGGTTGTCGATGCGCTGGCGGCGGCAGTCAAAAAAGCCTATCCGCGTCTTTCGCATCGCTATTACGCCATGAAGGCGAAGTGGCTGGGCATGGAGCAGATGAATTACTGGGACCGCAACGCGCCCCTTCCCGATACGTCGAACACGATCATTTCGTGGGATGAGGCAAAGGATACCGTACTTTCCGCCTATGGCGACTTCGCGCCGGAAATGGCCGATATTGCCCGCCGCTTCTTCGATGAAGAATGGATCGACGCCCCTGCCCGCCCCGGCAAGGCGCCGGGTGCCTTCGCACATCCCACCGTGCCCTCGGCCCATCCCTATGTGCTGGTCAACTATCTCGGCAAACCACGCGACGTGATGACGCTTGCCCATGAGCTTGGCCATGGCGTGCATCAGGTTCTGGCCGGCGAACAGGGGGCCCTGATGTGCGCGACGCCTCTCACTCTGGCTGAAACGGCCTCGGTGTTCGGGGAAATGCTGACCTTCCGCAAACTGCTCGATGACACGAAGGATGTTCGGGAACGCAAGGCCATGCTCGCCCGCAAGGTGGAGGACATGATCAATACGGTCGTGCGCCAGATTGCTTTTTATGAATTCGAGCGCAAGCTTCACACCGCGCGCAAGCAGGGTGAACTGACCTCCGAGCAGATCGGCGACTTGTGGCTTTCCGTTCAGGCCGAGAGCCTGGGTCCGGCGATCCGGATTTCCGAAGGCTATGAAACCTGGTGGACCTACATCCCCCATTTCATCCACTCGCCCTTCTATGTGTACGCCTATGCCTTTGGCGATTGCCTGGTAAACTCGCTTTATGCGGCTTACCAGAAGGCCGAGTCGGGCTTTCAGGAGAAGTATTTCGAGCTTCTGAGGGCGGGCGGCACCAAGCACCATTCGGAACTCCTGAAGCCCTTCGGCCTTGATGCGACCGATCCCTCCTTCTGGGACAAGGGGCTTTCCATGATCGAGGGGCTGATCGACGAGCTGGAAGCGCTGGATAACAGGCAGGCTTAATCTCATCCACCGGCAGGGCTATCCTGTTTCGGACAAGCTTTGCCGGTTGATGCTGCCGGCACAGGATGCCGGTCATCAATTTCGGACGACGAGCACAGGCCATGAAACGCAAACCCGCCGATCTGACCTTGAGGGAAACGCTGCGCTGGGAGCCACAGACCGGCTTTCAGCGCATTGACCAGCATATCCGCCGGCTGCTGCGCTCTGCCGACGCGCTCGGTTTCCGTGCCCCGGCCAATGCGGTTCAGGCGCTGGAAAAGGCGGTGGGCGGCGACAAGCCGCTCTGCGTCAGGCTGGTGATGAACTACAAGGGGGAACTGGACATCGAAACCACCGAGTTCGAGCCCCTGCGACAGGATACGGTCTGGCGGGTTCGTATCGCCCGGAACGTCAAACTCGATTCCACTGATACCTTCTATCGCCATAAGTCCTCGCGCCGCGAACCCTATGACGCCGCCCGTGCTGAATTTTCAGCCGGAGAGGCCGACGAGGTACTGCTGCTCAACGAACGCGGCGAATTGTGCGAGGGATCATCGACCAGCATTTTCGTGGAAATGCCAGATGGGCAATTGCTGACGCCGCCGCTCGACAGCGGCATTCTGCCGGGCGTGCTGCGCGCCGATCTGATCCGCGAACGCAAGGCGCGTGGCCAGGCGCTGAGGCCGGAAGACATTGCCGGCCGCAGGCTCTTCGTTGGCAATTCGCTGCATGGGCTGGTTGCGGCGGAACTCATCTAAACCGTTACCGCCAGAAGCCGGTCGCGGCCCTTCTCCTTGGCCGCATAAAGGGCCTGATCGGCACGCGTGAAAATATCGTCCGCGCTTTCCGCCGTCCGATAGGCCGTCATGCCGGCCGAGCAGCTGTAGGAAAAATCCGGAAAATCCGCGAGAGGTCGCGAAAGCCGAACTCGCTGCAGCAGCCGCTCGACAATGTCCCGCCCCTCGGCAAGAGACGTTCTCGGCAGGACGAGCATGAATTCTTCACCACCGATCCTGCCGAAACAATCGACCCTGCGGATGACGGAATGGGCGACGCCGACAAAATCGCGCAGCACCGCGTCACCGCACTTATGACCGAAACGATCATTGATCTGCTTGAAAAAATCGATATCGAGCGTGCAAAGGCAAAAAGAGGCTTCCAGCCCCTTTGAGACCTGCTCGACCTGCAACGCCAGCTTGGCGAAGACGAAGCGGCGGTTCGCCGTTCCCGTGAGTTCGTCCGTCTGGGAGGCGCGTACGGCCAGATCCCTGTCCTGCCTCAGCGTTCTGTAACCCTGGCGCAATTCGGTGACATCGCTTGCAACGCACAGCATCCAGCCATCCTGCTGCACCGTTTCCGTCATCCAGAACCAGCGGCCGTCATACATGTCCATCTCGAAGGCGCGGTAAGGCAGCTTGCCGCGACGGGACTGCGCCGACAGCAGCCATCCCTCGAAATCATTGTTGCGAATGACGACACCGGTCCGCAGCCGGTGGTTCAGCCGCATGATATCCGCCCAGGTCGGAAAATCATCTTCGGCAAGCCTGAAGCTCCCCCGAAACGACGGATTGGCATGCCGCAACCGATCGTCGGAATCATAGAGGGCGATCAAAACGGGGGTGGCACTCTGAAGCGCTGTTACACGCGCGAAAAGATCACTCAACAGGCAACTCCTGTGATGGAGAAATCCCTCCCCCATCATCCCGTCAAGCCCTCCCCGAGCCTTGGTCGATGGCGAAAAGAAGAGTTCAATTATAAACGCGCCCTCCAAAATGCGAAGAGGCAGAATGAAGGGAAGAGAAGCTGAACCGACCTTGCGAGCAGCACCGTCATATGTCCGTCATCTGCCTGCCCTTTATTGTGGCACGCTTTTGTGATCTAGCTTACTTATTGGCTGAAAAAGGAAAATTGACGAATGACGGACGCAAACCACCCGATTTATGGCGATATCGATGGCCCAATCATCATGATCGGCTTCGGCTCCATCGGGCGCGGCACTCTTCCGTTGATCGAACGTCATTTCAATTTCGACCGGACCCGCCTCGTCGTCATCGATCCGCGCGCAGACATCGCCCGGTTTCTGGCCGAGAAGGGCATCCGTCATATCCAGACACACCTGACAAAGGAGAACTATAAGGAGGTTCTCAAGCCGCTTCTTAAAGGCGTGCGGGGTCAAGGTTTCTGCGTCAACCTTTCCGTGGATGCCGCATCCGTCGATCTCATGCGGATTTGCCGTAAACACGGCATGCTCTACATCGACACCGTCGTCGAGCCATGGCCCGGCTTTTATTTCGATGCCGATGCCGACAATGCCGCGAGAACGAATTATTCGCTGCGCGAGACCATGCTCAAGGAAAAGGCGCGCAGACCCGGCGGCACGACGGCCGTTTCGACCTGCGGCGCCAATCCGGGCATGGTCTCGTGGTTCGTGAAACAGGCGCTCGTCAATCTCGCAAAGGATATCGGCGTCGACATCGAGGAGCCGCAGTCCCATGACCGGGAGGGCTGGGCGAAACTGATGGAGCGGCTTGGCGTCAAGGGTGTTCACGTGGCTGAACGCGACACCCAGCGGGCGAAAGAACCCAAGCCCTTCGGCGCTTTCTGGAACACGTGGTCCGTCGAAGGTTTTATCGCGGAAGGTTTTCAGCCGGCAGAGCTCGGCTGGGGAACGCATGAGAACTGGATGCCGAAAAACGCAAAAAAACAGAAGAAGGGCAGCAAGGCAGCCATCTATCTCGATCAGCCGGGCGCCAACACAAGAGTTCGCACATGGTGCCCGGGCCTTGGGCCGCAATATGGATTTCTCGTCACGCACAATGAGGCGATTTCGATTTCGGATTATTTCACCGTCCGCAACGATGGTGGCGACGTGACATACCGACCCACCTGTCATTATGCCTACCATCCCTGCAACGACGCGATTCTCTCCCTGCATGAACTCTTCGGCAATGGCGGCATTCCCCAGCCGGTTCAGCATGTGCTGGGCGAAGACGAGCTTGTCGATGGCGCCGACGAGCTGGGCGTCCTGCTCTATGGTCACGAAAAAAACGCCTATTGGTATGGCTCCCGGCTCGGCCTGCAAGAGGCGCGGTCGCTTGCCCCGAACCAGAACGCGACCGGACTGCAGGTCAGTTCGGCGGTGCTGGCCGGCATGGTCTGGGCGCTCGAAAATCCTCAGGTCGGCATCGTCGAAGCCGACGAGATGGACTATCGCCGCTGCCTTGAAGTGCAGCGCCCCTATCTCGGCCCGGTCGAGGGTCATTATACCGACTGGACACCGCTTGATGGTCGTCCCGGCCTGTTCCCCGAAAATCTCGACAAGTCCGATCCCTGGCAGTTCCGCAACATCCTCGTGCGCTGATGGAAGAGTCTCATATTTGCCACGCCGGGACTTTCCTGAATGACCTCAGGAACCGGGGAGAGCGAACAACGTTGCCTTGAAATAAAGAACGCTTCACGGCATGGTCGAAGCAAGAAGCTTTTATCGAATCGCAGGAGAACAGGCTCATGAACTTCAAGACAAGCGCGGCTTTGCTTTCAGCCGCCATCGCGGTGTCTTCATGCGTCGCGCCGGGTCCATCGCAGCAAACCTCGATGGCGCCGTCCCTGTCCCGCGGGCCGGCTGTCGACGGCCGCTGGATCGACCGCAACGGCATCGTATCGACCTTCCAGAACGGCGCCTTCTCCACCCGGTCAACCGACACCAACACGCTGCTGGCCTCCGGCACCTATGTCACCATTTCGCCGACACTTTACGAAATCAATATGACGTCGCTGGTGCGCAACACGCAGTCGCGCGTCAACTGCGCCCTCGTCTCCCCGTCACAATTGAACTGCACGACGGACACAAACAGCCAGTTCTCGCTCACGCGTCAGGGCTGATAATATCACCTATTCAATAAGATAAACCCCTCAGACGCACGCCTTTGGCGTGCGTTTTTCTTTATTGCCTACCTGTCATAATTTCGCTTGCGGCGACTGCCGCTAAATGGAAACATCCGGTTTTCGAAAGACTGACATGTTTTCGGACTAAAGAATGAGCGCGGTCGGAGAATGATCAACCGGCCAGGGCTTCCGCTTTGAACAGGAGAGAGGGACCATGAAGAAAATTTTGGGACTGGGCATGCTGAGCGTTTCGGCGATAACGCTTTCCGCCGGCGCGGCTCTGGCCGATTATGAGCTCAACATTCTTCACATCAACGATTTTCACTCCCGTATCGAATCGATCAACAAATTCGACTCGACCTGCTCTGCGGAAGAGGAAGGCAAGAATGAATGCTTCGGCGGTGCCGCGCGCCTGCTGACAGCGATCAACCAGACAAGGGATGCCCTGAAGGCCGGGGGGAAAAACGTCCTGCTGCTCAATGCCGGCGATAATTTCCAGGGCTCACTGTTCTACACCACCTACAAGGGCACGGTGGAAGCGGAAATGCTGAATGCCATGAAGTTCGACGCGATGACCGTCGGCAACCATGAATTCGACGATAGCGAGGACGGGCTCGCCGGCTTCCTCGACAAGGTTCAATTCCCCGTCGTGACCGCCAACGTGGTGGCCACCGCCGCCTCTAAAATCGGCGACCGGGTAAAGCCGTCCATCGTGCTCGAGGTCGGCGGACAGAAAATCGGTATCGTCGGCGCCGTTGCCAACGATACGGCCGAACTGGCAACACCTGGTCCCAACATCACCATTGCCGAAGATGTCGCGAAAATTAGCGAACAGGTACAGAAGCTGAAGCAGGACGGCGTCGATAAGATCATCGCGCTCACCCATGTCGGCTACCCGCGCGATCTGGAATTCATCGCCAAAATTCCCGATGTCGATGTTGTGGTTGGCGGCCATTCGCATACGCTGCTGTCGAACACCGACCAGAAAGCCGAAGGCCCTTATCCGACGCTCGTTGACAATCCCGGCGGCTACAAGGTTCCTGTCGTGCAGGCCGGCCAGTACAGCAAATATCTTGGCGACCTCAAAGTCGTCTTCGACGACAACGGCGTGGTGAAGGAAAGCAAGGGAGACCCGATCCTCGTCGATTCCTCCTTCAAGCCCGATGAAGCCACGCTGAAGCGTATCGATGAACTGAAGGCGCCGATCGAAGCCCTGAAAGCCAAGGTGGTCGGCACTTCTGAGGGCCCGATCGAGGGCGACCGCAAGATTTGCCGCGTGAAGGAATGCTCGATGGGCAATCTGGTGGCCGACGCAACGCTGGCCCGCGTCAAGGATCAAGGCGTCACCATCGCTTTTGCAAATAGCGGCGGCCTGCGTTCCTCCATCGATGGCGGCGATGTCTCCATGGGTGAAGTGTTGACGGTTCTGCCGTTCCAGAACACCGTCGCAACCTTCCAGCTCAAGGGCGAGGATATTCGTGCCGCCCTCGAAAACGGCGTCAGCCAGATTGATGACGGTGCGGGCCGCTTCATGCAGGTTTCCGGCATGAAATATTCCTTCGACCGCTCGAAGCCGGCCGGCAGCCGTGTCGTTTCCGTCGAAGTCAAGGAAGGCGATGCCTTCGTGCCTCTCGATCCCGCCAAGACCTATATCGTTGCGGCCAATAACTACGTGCGGACCGGGGGTGACGGCTTCAAGGTTTTTGCGACCAAAGCCATCAACGCTTATGATTTCGGCCCCAATCTCGAGGAGGCCGTCGCGGCCTATATTACCGCCAACAGCCCCTATAAGCCCTATACGGATGGCCGCATCGCCGAAGTGACGCCCGCAGGTTACGTCGCCCTGGCGAAGCCCGCAGCACCCGCGCCGGCAGCGACGACAGCCGCTCCGGCCGCCACACCGGCACCCGCGCCTGCAGCCCCTGCCACCCCCGCACCGCCCACAACGACGCCTGCTGCAGCTGCTGCAGCCGCTAGCAAATATGTGGTGGAAAAAGGCGATTCGCTCTGGAAAATTGCTGCAGAGAAATATGGCGACGGCGCGCTCTGGCAGAGAATTGCCAAGGCAAACACGCTGAAGCATCCGAACCACATCGAAATCGGCGAGGAGCTGGAACTGCCGGCTCAATAAGCGGGGCTACAGCAGACAGGGCAATATGCCGCAGACACGAAGCCGGCCCTCGAATTTCTGGGCCGGCTTATTTTTTCTAATTAAAAACAGATACTTACGGTAACAATTTTGCCGCCTGAAGGCATGTGCCTGCCGGAATGGCGGAAATAGCCGGTGGCGGTGGTTTAATCCTGAAGAATTTCGTCTAGAACACGATGAACAAAGTAACGCCACGGGCGTATAGCTCGGGCACGTCCGGCCAAACTTCATTGCGGTTTGCGTTGGGGTCAATAAACAGACGATGGAGCGTGTCCAGCCATTATCCGAGGCGGAGCGTCCTTCGCACAACCAGTTCGAGTTTCAGGGTATCATTCATGGTGACAGAACTATCCGCACTCCCCGCGAACCATCCCCGTGTCGCATTTGGCAAGGTGGGCGTGCTGCTCGTCAATCTCGGCACGCCCGATGGTACGGATTATTGGCCGATGCGCCGTTATCTGGCGGAGTTCCTGAGCGACAAGCGCGTGATCGAATGGTCGCGCCTCTACTGGTACCCGATCCTTTACGGCATCGTCCTCAACAAGCGCCCGCAGAAGGTTGGCAAGGCCTACGAGGAAATCTGGAACCACGAGCGCAACGAAAGCTACCTGCGAACATATACGCGCAGCCAGGGCGAGTTGATGGCGCAGGCATTGAAGGATTTGCCCAACGTGGTTGTGGACTGGGCAATGCGTTACGGGCAGCCTTCCATCGCCTCGAAGATCGACGCGCTTAAAGAACAGGGCTGCGAAAAAATCCTGCTTTTTCCGCTTTATCCGCAATATGCCGCGTCCACCACGGCGACCGTGAACGACAAGGCGTTTGAACATCTGATGAAACTGCGCTGGCAGCCGGCGATCCGCACCGTGCCGCCCTATCATGACGATCCCGCCTATATCGAGGCGCTCGCCGCCTCCGTCAAAAACCATCTGGCGACGCTGGACTGGGAGCCGGAGATGCTGATCACTTCCTTCCACGGCATTCCGCAATCCTATTTCAAAAAGGGCGACCCCTATTATTGCCATTGCCAGAAAACCGCCCGTCTGCTGCGGGAGGCTCTGGGCTTGACCGAAAAGAACTTCATGATCACGTTCCAGTCCCGTTTCGGACCGGAAGAGTGGCTCCAGCCCTATACCGACAAGACCGTGGAAAAACTCGCCTCGGAAGGCATCAAACGTATAGCCGTGATGAATCCCGGCTTCGTATCGGATTGTCTTGAGACCCTGGAGGAAATTGCCGGTGAAGCCGGAGAAATCTTCCTGCATAATGGCGGCGAGAAATTCACCCACATCCCATGCCTGAATGACAGTGCCGAGGGCATGACCGTTCTCGAAAAGGTTGTGCGGCGGGAGTTGCAAGGCTGGGTGTAATCTTGCCATAACGATACGGGGGTAAAACCCTGATCATGATGTGCTGGAGGGTAAAGTGATGATCGCATTGGGCGGTTTCGACATCGTCGTCTTGGCAGCCGTGGTTCTGGTCATTCTGGTGCTGTTTGCCGGCATCAAGACCGTGCCGCAGGGATACCGCTATACGGTGGAACGTTTCGGGCGCTATACGCGCACGCTCGAGCCTGGCCTGAACCTCATCGTACCCTTCTTCGAGCGCATCGGCGCCCGCATGAACGTGATGGAGCAGGTGCTCGACATCGCCACCCAGGAAGTCATCACCCGCGACAATGCCAGCGTTTCCGCCGATGCGGTGGCGTTTTATCAGGTTCTGAATGCGGCGCAGGCTGCCTACCAGATCGCCAATCTGGAAAACGCCATCCAGAACCTTACCATGACCAATATCCGCTCGGTCATGGGTTCGATGGACCTCGATGAATTGCTGTCGAACCGCGACGCCATCAACGACCGCCTTCTGCGCGTGGTGGATGAGGCCGTGGGACCTTGGGGCATCAAGGTCACCCGCATTGAAATCAAGGATATCGCGCCGCCGAAGGATCTCGTCGATTCCATGGCGCGGCAGATGAAGGCGGAGCGCGAAAAACGCGCGCAGGTGCTGGAGGCGGAAGGCGCCCGCAATGCACAGATTTTGCGCGCGGAGGGCGCAAAACAATCCGCTATTCTGGAAGCGGAAGGCCAGCGCGAAGCAGCGTTCCGCGACGCCGAAGCGCGCGAACGTCTCGCCGAGGCCGAAGCCAACGCCACCCGGATGGTGTCGGAAGCCATTGCTGCCGGCAATGTCCATGCCATCAACTATTTCGTTGCCCAAAAATACACCGAAGCACTTGCCGAGATCGGCACAGCCAAGAATGCCAAGATCGTGCTGATGCCGATGGAGGCCTCGGCGCTGATCGGCTCTCTCGGCGGTATCGGCACGATTGCGAAAGAGGTCTTCGGCAACAACGGAGACGCGCCCACTGCTCCCGCCGCGCCCGCATCCTCCCGCTCCGTGCCGCCGACACGGGCTTCGGGCCAGACGATTAACGTCACGGCTCCCGGCAATCCCTTCGGTTCTTCCTCGGAGAAGTGACGATGCTGCAAGGGCTTGCCACGGAACTTGGACCATGGAGCTGGTGGATCGTCGCTTTCGTGCTGCTCGCTGCCGAACTCATCGCCCCCGGCGTTTTTCTGATCTGGATCGGCCTTGCCGCACTTGTCATCGGTGCGCTCTCCCTGCTCCTTTGGCAAACAGCGTTTTGGGCGTGGCAATTGCAGTTAGTGATGTTTGCCGCGCTCTCCGTCGTTTTCGCTCTGCTCGGCCGGAAATACTTCGGCAGAAACCGGGCGACAAGCGACGAGCCCTTCCTCAACCAGCGAGAGGCAAGCCTTGTCGGCCGCACGGCGACGCTTCAGGAACCGATTGTCGAAGGGCGGGGCCGTATCAGGCTGGACGATACCTGGTGGCCGGTCAACGGTGAAGACCTGCCGGCGGGAACCCGGGTGAAGATCGCTTCCGCCCGGGGACGAACGCTGACAGTCGAGCCGTTAGAGCGATAGGTTTTCAGGATCAGCCTTCTCAGGATCGGCTGGCCTCAGGCCACGCCGATTCTCAGCAGATCGTGGAAATGCACCAGCCCTATCGGCCGGTTGTCGTCATCGACCACGATCAATGCGCCGATGTGGAATTTTTCGAGCGTTGCCAGCGCACCCGTTGCCAGGACCGATTTTTTGACCGTCTTGGGCGTCCGGGTCATGATATCGTCCACGGTCAATTCGGCAAGATTGCGCGACAGGTTGCGCGCCATGTCCCCCTCGGTGACGATGCCGCACAGACGCCCGTCCTCATCGAGAACGCCGACGCAGCCGAAATGCTTGCGGGAGAGAACACCCACGGCTTCCGGCATGGCCGTTCCCCTTTTGACCAGCGGCACACGATCGCCGGTATGCATTATGTCGCTGACCAGCGTGAGACTGGCGCCCAGCTTGCCGCCGGGGTGAAATACCTTGAAATCGCCGGCCGTAAAATTGCGCGCTTCCAGCAGCGCAACAGCAAGGGCATCACCAAGTGCAAGCTGCATCAATGTGGAGGTTGTGGGCGCAAGGCCAAGCGGGCAGGCTTCCTGCTCATTGGGAACCAGCAATACGATATCGGAAGCCTTCGCCAGAGATGATGTCTCGGAACAGGTGAGCGCGATCAGCGGAATGGAAAAGCGGCGCGAATAATTGATAATGCTGCGCAATTCGGCACTTTCCCCACCCTTGGAGATGGCGAGAACCACGTCGTCGCCGCCGATCATGCCCAGATCGCCGTGATTGGCCTCCGCCGCATGGACAAAAAATGCCGGCGTTCCAGTGGACGCAAAGGTGGCCGCCAGCTTCGCACCTATATGCCCGCTTTTGCCCACACCGGTTATGATGAGACGGCCGTTCGACTGGCCGATTGTTTCGATCGCCTTGCAGAAGGGGACCGAGAGACCGTCTCGCAGAGCCGTCTCGAGGGCGGCAAGGCCCGCCCGCTCCATCGAAATCGTCCGTACGGCGGATTCGATGGCATTGTCTTCGACCAAGTTGACGGCGCGCGTAATCATGGCCGACTGTTACTCTTTCAGCCGGAATAAGTCCACTCCCTGCCGGAAACCGCCTGCTTCAGTGGCGCAGATCCGGCGGAGAAATTTCCTCCATGGTTCCCAGCCGCTTAAAGGGAATGTTTTCTTCATCGACGAGATATCGGCCAGCGGTCCTCACCCAGGAAACCGAACCGTCGGTGCGGCGCACGGCATATTCCTGATTGTAGAAGCTCGCATCCTTCAGGGTGTTCAAGGCGGTCTCTATAACCCGATTCCGATGATCCAGATCCACTTTTTCGAGTATCTGGAAAATACTGATGCCCTGCATTGCCTGTCTTAGTGGAATTCCGAGTAGTTCAGCGCACACTTCATCCAAATAGAAGCGGTCATTGGTAATATCCCAACAATAGAAACCGACCTGTTTGATATTCAAAACGGCTTTCATGAAACGACACTGTCACACAAAATAAAATTCAATACGATTTGCCGGGCAATGGAAGGTCAACTTTCGTTAATCATAGGGCGATTCCGTGCCAAATTGAAACGTTTTAATCTTTTCATATTAGGAATATTTTGCATTTGCGAACAGCCCCGCTGCCGCCAGCTCTGACCGGTGCGCGCAGGTAACGGGAGTGGACGGCACTCCAGGACGCCTCCCCGTGACATCAGGAAATTCCCGCGATCTTTATCAACTGTTAACCATAAAAAACCTATTGTTAAAACGATGTTAAAACTTGCGTCGACTGTTTGGTCCCTGGTTTGTCCATGTCGTTTCGTCGGCCTTTCTGACTGGGGCCTGCGGCAATGTATTGGCAGACTGTCGGTCCGGCATTCGGCCCATTCGCCGGGTGAAAAGGAATGACTGTGAAGGGCACCGCCACACGTCTGCCGACGTCGCGGAAAGCAGCAACCCTGCTGCTCGCCTGCACGCTTTTTTACCACCACGAAGATGCTTCCGCACAGACGGCGACTGCCGCCCCGGCAATGCCTGGCGCCGCTGCCACGGCCGATGGCATTGGCTCCGCCGCTCCCGCGCCGACCCCCGGGACAATGGCGGGCACGGCCCAGGCCACAACGGCACCTGTCCCCACGCCCCAACTCTGGCGCCCCTCAAATAATCCCGGTGACGCGATTTCCGAGCAGCAGGACGAAGCGGGGCAGCCCTATGCCGACGCAGACAACCCCTATGAGCCGACCGTGGACGGGGGCGAAAACCCACGCGTTGTTACCGAACCCGGACAGACTCCGGGAATTCGGCTGGGCACCCTTCTGCTCCGGCCTTCGATCAGTCAGACCATCAACACGGAAAAACAGAGGAATACGGGTGGTCCCTCGCGACGAAACTATCTGACGACGGGCATACGCGGAACGCTCACCAGCGACTGGTCCCGCCATGCTTTGACCGTCACCGGAGACGGCGCGTGGGAGAAAAACTTCGGTGATAAGGACGGAGAAGAACCAAGGGCGCGGATAGAGGCCGATCTGCGTCTTGACCTCGGATCAGAAACAACCGCCAACCTCAAGGCCGGTTACGAATTCAGCCGTGAAGACACGACCGATCCCAATGCCTTGACCGGCGCCGCCGTGCAGGGTGGCGAACACCGTTTCAGCGCCGGGGCATCGATAGAGCGGGATTTCGGCAAGCTGCGAGGTCTGGCTGCACTTGACCTGTCCCGTACGGTGTATACCGACGCGAAGGTTATCGATGGCCGGCCGATAAGCCTCAGTGACCGTGACCAGAATGGTGCGAATCTGCGCGGACGCCTCGGCTATGAGCTGTCACCAGCGCTGATCCCCTTCCTCGAACTGAACGCCGGCACAACGAAATATGACAGCCGCCTCGACAATTCCGGTTATGCCCGCTCCTCCAATGCCTATGGGGCGAAGATTGGGGCAGAGGTCGACCTTGGCGAAAAGACCCGTGGCGAAGCCGCCATCGGTTATCTGCGCAAACAATATGACGATGATCGCCTTGCGTCGATCGGCGCGTTGACGCTGGACGGCGACCTTAACTGGTCACCCCAGCGCGGCACGAATGTCAATCTTGGCCTGCGCACGACAATAGAGGATTTCGCCGGCGGCCCGCAGGGCGGATGGGTTTCCTATCGCCTGGATGCCGGGCTGACCCACGAATTGCGCAGCAATCTGGTAGCGCGACTGACCGGCCAAATCGTGCATCGCACATTCCCCTCCTCCGACACGGAGGACGCCGTGGAATATACGGCGGGAGCCGGCCTGACCTGGGGTCTCAACCGTTATCTCGATCTGACTGCCGATGTCAGCTACCAGTGGACACCGGTTTATGACAGCAGCGAACTTCGCGTCGGTGCAGGGCTTGTCCTGAAGCGATAAGCGCCAAATAAAAATCCCGGCGCGAAGGCCGGGATTTTGTCATCTATTCTCTGGTCTCTCACTTCAGCCCGTCGATCAGGGCCTTGATCGGCTCTTCGATTGCCGGACGGATATCGCCGCGCTCGAGAGCGAAAGCGACATTGGCCAGAATGAAGCCATCCTTGGCACCGCAATCGAAGGTCTGACCGCGGAAATGATAGCCTGCAAACTCCTGCGACTTGGCAAGCGTCAGCATGCCGTCTGTCAACTGGATTTCATTACCGGCGCCACGCTCCTGATTTTCGAGAATATCGAAAATCTCGGGCTGAAGAATATAGCGGCCGTTAATGTAGAAATTCGAAGGCGCTGTACCCTTTGCAGGCTTTTCAACCATTTCCGTGATCTTGAAACCCTCACCCACGGTCTCGCCCACGCCGACGATACCATATTTATGCGTCTGGTCGGGAGCGCATTCCTGCACAGCGATGACGTTGCCCTGGGTCTGGTCGTAAAGTTCGACCATGCCCTTCAGGCAGCTTTTCTGTGAATGCATGATCATGTCAGGCAAAAGCACGGCGAAAGGCTCGTCACCGACGATATCACGGGCGCACCAGACCGCATGGCCCAGGCCGAGCGGCACCTGCTGGCGCGTGAAGCTTGCGGTACCTGCCTTGGGCAGAAGGCCGGCCAGCAGTGTCAGCTCGGCATTCTTGTTGCGCTCGCGCAGCATCTGTTCAAGTTCAAATTGAATATCAAAATAATCTTCGATCACCGCCTTGCCGCGGCCGGTGACAAATACAAAATGCTCGATACCGGCTTCTGCCGCTTCATCGACGACGTACTGAATAACCGGCTTATCTACGACGGTGAGCATTTCCTTCGGAACTGCCTTGGTTGCGGGCAGAAAGCGCGTGCCGAGACCTGCGACGGGAAATACGGCCTTCCGAATTTTCTTATGTTCTACCACATATTCCTCCTGAGAGATAACACTTGATCACAATCCCCGCACGCTGTTGTTATTTCAAAAACAACAACGTTTTGTAAAGGGTGACGCTACCATCTATTAATGGTAAAGAATTTGTTGACGTTCTTTTGTTATCCATGATGACGCCCGATGCGTTTTCGCAATCGAAATGACATTCGAGAGAACGAAAGACAGACGATGACAAAGATGATCCTTTCAGATGTCCGCAAATTCGGCTGCATGGTGGCTGCTGGCCTGGTAATCTCGCTGGCGCCGGTTTCGGCCCGCGCCGATGCCGGATTCCGTCAGTGGATCAACCAGTTCTATGCAACAGCCGCGAAAGAAGGCATTAGCAAGGCGACCTATCAGAAAGCCTTTGCCGGCATTAGCGAGCCGGATCCCGACGCGTTGCGCAAGGCCACTTTCCAACCGGAATTCACAACGCAAATCTGGGATTATCTCGACTCCCGCGTCAATCCGTACACGGTGCGGATTGGCCGCGAAATGAAGATGAAACACGCGACGACCCTCAACTGGATCGAGCGCAACTTCAACGTCGACAAGCACATCATTCTCGCCATCTGGTCGATGGAATCGAATTACGGCGCGGTTCTCGAAAAGCCGGAGCGGCTGCACAACATCCCGCAGGCGCTGGCAACGCTCGCCTATTCCGATCCCAAGCGCGCCAAATTCGCGCGTACGCAATTGATTGCCGCGCTCAAGATCCTTCAGGCGGGTGACGTCACCCCCAAACAGCTGACGGGCTCCTGGGCCGGCGCGATGGGCCATACCCAGTTCATCCCGACAAGCTACCTGCTTTACGCGGTAGATGCGGATGGCAATGGCAAACGGGACATCTGGCATTCCGTCCCGGACGCTCTCGCAACTGCCGCCAATCTTCTCGCGAAAAACGGCTGGGAGCCCGGCCGGACATGGGGTTACGAAACCGCCGTTCCGCGTGGCGGCGCGCGGTATGAAGGCCAGACGAAGACCATCGCGGAATGGGCAAAGCTTGGCTTCACCCGCCCCAACGGCAAGAATTTCACCCGTGGTTCCGACCGCGCGATGCTGAAACTGCAGGGTGGGGCAAACGGCCCGGGCTTCCTGATGATGAAGAACTTCTTCACCATCAAGAAATACAACGCCTCCGACAGCTATGCGCTCGCCGTCGGACTGCTCGCGGATGAAATCGCCGGTTACGGCGGCATGCAGCAGAAGTGGCCGCGTCCGGACGGTACGCTGGATATTCGCGAAAAATTCGAACTTCAGACCCGCATGAAGGAACTCGGCTATTATGACGGTGAAGTCGACGGCAACTTCGGCTCCGGTTCCAAGGCCGCCATCAGTGCCATCCAGTCACGCATGGGGATGGACGCGGACGGCCAGCCGTCGCAGCGGTTGCTGAGAGCCCTTCGCAACTGATAATGTGCCGGCGAGTTCGGCGGCAGTTACGAAACGCCGCCGAAATATCCGGAAGGGCCGATGTCATGAGTACGAAACCTGCGGAAAAAACTGGAAGAACCGGCTGGCGTGTCTGCGCCGTCCTTCTTTCCGCTGTTCTTGCCATGCCGCTCGTTCCCTCCGAGAGCTTGGCACAGGAACAGCGGCGCACCCTGTTTGAAATGCTCTTCGGCAGGCCGGTGGGACGCGATGGCGGATCAGGCCGCGAATACCAGCCCCGCAACCGGCGCGATTTCCCATCCGCGCCGCGTGAAAGATCGGTTACCCGCCCGCAACCAGCAAGGAAAGCGCCTTCGGTGGTGCAGATGCGAACCGCTAAGCCGGAGCCTGCCGCCAAGCTTGAAAATGCCAGGCGCGTCCTTGTTATCGGTGATTTCCTCGCCGGCGGAATGGGGGAAGAGCTGGTCAATGCCTTTGCCAGCTCGCCGGCAATTGCGGTCGATGTGCGTGCCAATGGCTCTTCCGGCCTGGTGCGCACCGATTATTACGACTGGTTCAAAAACCTGCCGCAGTTCATAAGCGAGACCAACCCCGCCACCATCGTCATCATGATGGGCTCGAACGATCGCCAGCAGATGCAGATCGGCGATATCAAGGAAAAATTCGGCACGGAGGTCTGGCTCAAGGAATATGAGAGGCGGATCGATGAGCTTCTCACCCTCGCCGGCCGCCCGAAAGTGCCGCTATTATGGGTGGGTCTTCCCGCCTTCCAGTCTCCCTCGCTTTCTGCGGATCTCGTTGGGTTCAACCGGCTTTACCGCAGCCATGTGGAAAAATTCGGCGGCGAGTTCGTGGATGTCTGGGACGGTTTTGTCGACGAAGCCGGCAAATTCGTCATCACCGGTTACGACATGAACGGTCAGCAGGCCCGCCTGCGTGAGGCCGACGGTATCGGCATGACGCAGGCCGGAAAGCGCAAGCTTGCCTTTTACGTCGAGAAATTCGTCCGCCGGCACCTCGACGGGGCCGGACCGGACCTTGTGAAACTGGACGGCAGCAATCTGCCGGCACTCACCTCCCTGCCGGCACTTGGCATCGATGCGGGACAGGTGCGCACCCAGCCAATCAGCCTTACCGATCCCGCTCTCGATGGCGGCGACAAACTGCTCGGGGATGTCCCTCTTTCGGCCGCGCCGACACGCGTCTCCGTCGTGGAATCCCCGCGCGAAAGGCTGACCAAGCGTGGCGAAATGGCCGATGCGCCGGCAGGCCGCATCGATGACTATCGGATGACGCCCGATACCACACAGGCAAAGCAATAGAAGCTTGCCCGCCGTCTGCCGCCCAGTCGGTCGGCGTAATGTTCAGGCAATCCCACGATGACAGGATAGCTGCAGCTTTGCAGGAATGCGGAGATCGGTCACAAACCTCCGCCGCTCCACCGATTTCGCACGGCGAATGTATTCGACGGCGACGCGTCGCTTGCCATGAGCGTCACCGGCACCGTCGTTTTTTACTTCATGTGCGCGCTTCACCCTAAGCGTGCCGACAATGCCGAGACGAATTCATGCGCCTGCTGCTTGTTGAAGACGAACGTGAGATGGCAGCGGCCCTGTCTGCCGCGCTCCATCGGTTCGATATTATCGTGGATACGGTCGGAACACTGGATCTCGCTCGACACGCCATCATGGATGGCGTCCACGATCTCGTTGTACTGGACCGGCAACTGCCAGATGGTGACGGCATCGAACTGATAGAAAATCTGCGTCTGCTGCCAGTCACCCCACCCGTCATAGTGTTGACGGCCCAGGGCGGGCTCGTGGATCGGGTGAAGGGCCTGAACCTCGGTGCAGATGACTATATGGCCAAGCCTTTCGCTGTCGAGGAGCTACTTGCCCGCATTCGCGCCCTGATGCGCCGACCCGCCGGAACCGTGGCGATGACGGCGAAACTCGGCAGGCTGGAGTTTTGTTTCGAGACGCGCGAAGTGCGTATCAACGGCGCGTTTCTTCCGCTGACGAGACGGGAGTTGCTGATTCTCGAAGCCTTGCTGCGACGACAGGGCAGAACAGTGCTGCGCTCGCTGCTCGAAGAGGCCGTCTATAACTTTGACGATGAAATCCAGTCCAATGCGCTCGATTCCCACATTTCCCGCTTGCGGCGCAAATTGCAGGCCGCGGACGCCGCCGTGGAGGTGCATGGCATTCGCGGCGTGGGATATCTTTTGAGGGCGACGGGATGAGATTGTCAAAGAGAAAGTCACTGAAGCGGCGATTGACCATTCAACTGCTCCTCTTCCAGATCGGCAGTCTGTTGATCGTCAGCGTCGCATTCTTTGCCTATCTGTTGAGCGACGGTGTCGGCAGCGCTCTTCTTAGCTCGGAGGCGGCGCAGATAACTGCAAACGCTTTGATCCGCGATACGGATGGGAAGCTTACGCTGAAAGAGACGGCCGAATATGCGAAACTCCGGAAAAAAATGCCCGATTTCTGGTTTGTTGCGCTGAGCGACAAGGATGAGCTCATCCAGGGTGGCCCTGTGCCCGAGGCCTACAGCAACATGGAGAAGGAGTTAAACGACATCAAGATTTCGAACATTCGCGAAGCCGGGATGTCCTACTCCTATTTTGCCGTTCTTTACCTTGCGGTTGTTCGCCGTGCATCCGGGCCAGCCGGAGAGTTCGTGATGGTCGGAAAAGGCGATCTTTTCAGCATGACGCTCCCTGTTCTGCTGTTTTCCAACATCATGATTTTCCCGGTCCTCGTCCTCATCTCCATTGCGACCACGATAGCAATTCCCTTGATCATCCGCAGGGAATTTCGGGCACTCTCGACGATTGCCAAAACCGCGGAAGCGATCGATATCGACAGACGCGGATATCGCTTGCCCGACAATGATATTCCACGGGAAGTGCAGCCGCTGGTGCATGCCGTCAATGGTGCACTCAAGCGCCTGGACGATGGCTATGAACGGCACAAGCGCTTCATTCTCGACGCCGCGCACGAATTGCGCACGCCGGTCGCCATTCTACAGACGCGTGTCGAAACTCTGCTGGAAGGGCCCGCACGCAGCCGGATTTTGGCGGATGCCAACCGTATCGGCGTGCTGGCCGAACAATTGCTCGATCTGCAGCGTCTCGGCGGCCAGAAGGCGCCATTGGTGCCGCTCGATCTGGTCAATCTCTGCAGATCGGTTGTTGCCGATATGGCACCGCTTGCCATCTCGCAGGGTTATGAGCTCTCATTTGAACCGGAGGAAGAACCGATCCTTGCACTTGCGGACGACCCTTCCCTCCGGCGAGCCCTGATGAATATCGTGCAAAACGCCATAGAACACGGCGGCAACCGCGGAACCATAACGATGACAGTGGCAGCCAATCGGGTGATAGAGATCGCCGACGAAGGCAACGGCATTCCTGAAAAGGAGCGGGAACTCGTCTTTGATGCCTTTCATCGCCTGCAACCTAGAGACCGGGGCACGGGCCTCGGGCTTAATCTCGTGCAGGAAATCGTGCGGTATCACGGCGGAGATATTACTATCGGCGATTCATCCAGCGGTGGGGCCTGCTTCCGGATTACGCTTCCTTATTGCTGAAAAAGGAGCGCTCGTTCTCTGACATCAAAAAAAGGCCTGTTGCGGGTGCGACAGGCCTTTCCATTTTTATCCATTTGCCGGCTTAGCGCGGAAGAACGGTCGCGCCCATCAGCGCTTCGTCAATCGCACGCGCCGCCTGACGGCCTTCGCGGATCGCCCAGACCACCAGCGACTGGCCACGGCGCACATCGCCCGCCGCCCAGAGCTTGTCGACAGAGGTCCTGTAATCCGTCTCGTTGGCGACGACATTTGTGGAGCCACGGCGGTCCGTGTTGAGTGTCAGCTTGCCGTCCATTTCCTTCAGAACGCTGTCCGTGAAGGGACCGGAAAAGCCGATGGCGATGAAGGCGAGATCGGCCTTGATGATGAACTCCGTGCCGGCAATGGGCTTGCGTCGGTCATCCACCTGGCAGCACTTCACACCTGTCAGCACGCCGTCTTCGCCAACGAATTCGAGGGTCGCCACCTGGAACTCGCGGATGGCGCCTTCGGCCTGCGAAGACGAGGTGCGCATTTTGGTTGCCCAGAAAGGCCAAACCGCCAGCTTGTCTTCCTTTTCCGGCGGCATCGGGCGTATGTCGAGCTGGGTGACTTTAACAGCACCCTGACGGAACGCCGTGCCAACGCAGTCAGATGCAGTATCGCCACCACCCACAACGACGACATGCTTGCCGCCCGCGAGGATCGGATCGGCCGGCCAGCCAACGCTGTCAATGTTTTCACGACCGACGCGCCGGTTCTGCTGCACTAGATAGGGCATGGCATCATAAACGCCATGCAGATCCGCACCGCCGATGCCGGCCGGGCGCGGGGTTTCCGAGCCGCCGCAATAAAGCACGGCATCGTGGTCGGCGAGGAGCGCCTCCACCGTCACATCGACTCCGACATTGACGCCGCAATGGAAGGTAACACCTTCGCCCTTGATCTGCTCGACACGGCGGTCGATGAAGTTCTTCTCCATCTTGAAATCGGGGATGCCGTAACGCAGCAGGCCGCCGGGCTTGGATTCACGCTCATAGACGTGAACCTCGTGGCCGGCGCGGCCAAGCTGTTGCGCCGCCGCCATGCCCGAGGGACCGGAACCGATGATGGCGACCTTCTTGCCGGTGTGGATCGTCGCCGGCTTCGGCACGATGAAGCCCAGCTCATAGGCCTTGTCGGCAATAGCCTGTTCGACGGTCTTGATCGCGACCGGCGCATCCTCAAGATTCAGCGTGCAGGCCTCCTCGCAGGGGGCGGGACAGACGCGACCGGTGAATTCCGGGAAGTTGTTGGTGGAATGGAGGTTGCGGATCGCCTCCTCCCAGTTGTTATTGTAGACCAGATCGTTCCAGTCGGGGATCTGGTTGTGCACGGGACAGCCTGTCGGGCCATGGCAATAGGGAATGCCGCAATCCATGCAGCGCGCCGCCTGCTTCTGCACCTCGGCATCCGACATCGGAATGGTGAATTCGCGGAAGTGGCGGATACGATCCGATGCGGGCTGATACTTGCCCACCTGCCGGTCGATCTCCAGAAAACCTGTAACCTTGCCCACGTTTATGTCCTCACATCAAAGCGGAGCGCCTGTCGGGCCCCAGTACCAGGTGGCGAAACCCAAAGCCGCCCCAGCACGATGAACTCAAATCCGGTCTCGCCGCCCGTCCAAGTGGTCGCCACGAATGGCGACCGCTGTTATCAGCGAGATCAGGTGGTGTAGTGTCCTCACGCGGCGGATTACTCCGCCGCCACGCCCATGCGCATGCGCTCCATTTCCTCAAGCGCACGACGGTATTCAACCGGCATGACCTTGCGGAACTTCGGACGGAACTCGCTCCAGCGATCGAGTATATCCTTGGCACGCGACGAGTTCGTGTAATGGAAGTGGTTGGAGATCAGCTGGTAAAGGCGCTCCTCGTCGTGGCGAGTCATGTCTTCGGAAACGTCGACACGTCCCTTGTGCATGAGGTCGCCGCCGTGATGGTGCAGCTTTTCCAGCATGTCGTCTTCTTCCGGAACCGGCTCCAGCTCAACCATGGCCATGTTGCAACGCGTGGCGAAATCGCCCTTCTCGTCGAGAACATAAGCCACGCCGCCGGACATGCCGGCCGCGAAGTTGCGGCCGGTCTCGCCAAGAACGACCACAATGCCGCCGGTCATATATTCGCAGCCGTGGTCGCCGACACCTTCGACAACCGCAACCGCGCCGGAGTTACGCACCGCGAAACGCTCGCCAGCCACGCCACGGAAATAGCACTCGCCGGTTATGGCGCCGTACAGCACGGTGTTGCCGACGATGATCGAGTTTTCCGCGACGATACGGGCGTTTTCCGGCGGGCGCACGATGATGCGGCCACCCGAAAGACCCTTGCCGACATAGTCGTTACCGTCACCCACCAGATCGAAGGTGATGCCTCGAGCGAGGAACGCACCGAAGGACTGGCCCGCCGTGCCGCGCAGCGTCACATGGATCGTGTCATCCTTCAGACCCTTGTGGCCCCAGCGCTTGGCGAGCGCGCCGGAGAGCATCGCACCGGCGGAGCGGTCAACGTTTCTGATCGGCACTTCGAAGACCACGGGTTCGCGGTTTTCCAGCGACGGCAGGGACTTTTCGATCAGCTTGCGGTCGAGAATGTCATCGATCGGATGCTTCTGGCGTTCGGTCCAGAACGTCGCTTCCTTGGGTGCCTCGACCTTATGGAAGATGCGGCTGAAATCCAGACCCTTCGCCTTCCAATGCGCCAGCATCTCATCCTTCTCGAGCAGTTCGGAAGCGCCGATGATCTCGTCCAGCCTGGTCACGCCAAGCGAGGCAAGGATTTCGCGCACTTCTTCGGCCACGAAGAAGAAGTAGTTGATGACGTGTTCCGGCGTACCCTTGAAGCGCTTGCGCAGAACCGGGTCCTGCGTGGCAACGCCGACAGGGCAGGTGTTGAGATGGCACTTGCGCATCATGATGCATCCCGCCGCAATCAGCGGCGCGGTGGCGAAGCCGAATTCATCCGCACCGAGCAGCGCGCCGATGATGACGTCGCGGCCGGTCTTCAGACCGCCATCCACCTGCAGGGCAACGCGCGAGCGGAGACCGTTCAGCACAAGCGTCTGCTGGGTTTCGGCAAGGCCGATTTCCCAGGGCGAACCCGCGTGCTTGAGCGACGTCAGTGGTGACGCGCCCGTGCCGCCATCAAAACCGGCGACGGTGATATGGTCTGCACGCGCCTTGGCGACACCGGCCGCAACCGTTCCGACGCCGACTTCCGACACCAGCTTCACCGACACATCGGCTTCCGGATTGACGTTTTTCAGGTCGTAGATCAGCTGCGCCAGATCTTCGATGGAATAGATATCATGATGCGGCGGCGGCGAGATGAGGCCGACGCCCGGGGTGGAGTGACGGGTCTTTGCAACCGTCGCATCCACCTTGTGGCCGGGCAACTGGCCGCCCTCGCCAGGCTTTGCGCCCTGCGCCACCTTGATCTGCAGCATGTCGGCATTGACAAGGTATTCCGTCGTCACACCGAAGCGACCGGATGCGATCTGCTTGATGGCGGAGCGTTCCGGGTTCGGCTGGCCGTTCAACAGCGGCATGTAGCGGTCGGATTCTTCCCCGCCCTCACCCGTGTTGGACTTGCCGCCGATGCGGTTCATGGCAATCGCGAGCGTCGTATGCGCCTCGCGGCTGATTGAGCCGAAGGACATCGCCCCGGTCGAGAAACGCTTGACGATATCGGCTGCCGGCTCGACCTCATCGATGGAGACTGGCTTGCGACCGAGTGCTTCCGCCGACTTGACCTTGAACAGGCCGCGAATGGTGTTCATGCGCAGCGCCGTTTCGTTCACCATGCCGGCGAATTCGCGGTAGCGATCCTGGCTGTTGCCACGCACGGCGTGTTGCAGCGAGGCGACGGCGTCCGGCGTCCAGGCATGGCTTTCGCCGCGCATGCGATAGGCGTATTCGCCGCCGATATCGAGCGTGTTGGCAAGGATCGGGTCCTTGCCAAAGGCCGCTGTGTGGCGCGCCACGGTTTCTTCAGCGATTTCCGTCAGGCCGACACCTTCGATGGAGGTGGCGGTGCCGAAGAAATATTTCTCGACGAATTCCGAAGACAGACCGATGGCGTCGAAAATCTGCGCGCCGCAATAGGACTGGTAGGTGGAGATGCCCATCTTGGACATGACCTTGAGGATGCCCTTACCCACCGCCTTGATGTAGCGATAAACGACTTCATCGTCAGACACTTCCTTCGGGAAGGCGCCGTGCTTGTGCATGTCAAGCAGGGTATCGAAAGCGAGATAGGGGTTGATCGCCTCCGCACCATAACCGGCCAGAAGGCAGAAATGGTGGATTTCGCGCGGCTCACCGGTTTCGACGACGAGACCGACCGAAGTACGCAGACCCTTGCGGATCAGGTGGTGGTGCACGGCGGCTGTCGCCAGAAGTGCGGGGATCGCGATGCGATCCGGGCCAAGCTGGCGGTCGGACAGAACGATGATGTTGTAACCGCCGCGGACGGCGGATTCGGCTCGCTCGCAGAGGCGGTCGAGCATTTCGGGCATGCCTTCGGCACCGCGCTCCACATCATAGGTGAAGTCGAGCGTCTTGGTGTCGAAACGGTCTTCCGTGTGACCGATGGAACGAATCTTCTCCAGATCGCCATTGGTCAGGATCGGCTGGCGCACTTCCAGACGCTTGGCGCGGGCGGCACCTTCGTGGTCGAGAATATTCGGACGCGGGCCGATGAACGACACGAGGCTCATGACGAGCTCTTCGCGGATCGGATCGATCGGCGGGTTCGTGACCTGCGCGAAATTCTGCTTGAAATAGGTGTAGAGCAGCTTCGACTTGTCGGACATGGCCGAAATCGGCGTATCCGTGCCCATGGAGCCGATGGCTTCCTGGCCCGTCGTCGCCATCGGCGACATCAGGAGCTTGGTGTCTTCGCTGGTGTAACCGAAGGCCTGCTGGCGGTCGAGCAGCGACACGTCGCGGCGCAGCGCGCGTGGTTCGACAGGCTTCAGCTCTTCGAGGATGAGCTGCGTGCGATCAAGCCAGCTGCGATAGGGATGCTTGGCGGCAAGCTCGTGCTTCACTTCCTCGTCGGAAATGATCGCGCCCTTTTCCATGTCGATCAGCAGCATCTTGCCAGGCTGCAGACGCCACTTCTTGACGATGCGCTCTTCCGGCACCGGCAGCGTGCCGGCCTCGGAAGCCATGATGATGCGGTCATCATCAGTGACGAGGTAACGGGCCGGGCGCAGGCCGTTGCGGTCGAGCGTCGCGCCAATTTGCTTGCCGTCGGTGAAGGCAACGGCGGCGGGACCGTCCCACGGCTCCATCAGGGCTGCGTGATATTCGTAGAATGCCTTGCGTTCGGCAGACATGGACTGGTTACCGGCCCAGGCTTCCGGGATCAGCATCATCACCGCGTGGGCCATGGAATAGCCGCCGCGGACGAGGAACTCGAGCGCGTTGTCGAAGCAGGCCGTGTCCGACTGGCCTTCATAGGAAATCGGCCAGAGCTTGGAGATGTCGTCACCGAACAGCGCGGACGAAACCGATGCCTGACGCGCCGCCATCCAGTTGACGTTACCGCGCAGCGTGTTGATTTCGCCGTTATGGGCGACCATGCGATAGGGGTGCGCCAGCTTCCACGACGGGAAGGTGTTGGTGGAAAAACGCTGATGCACGAGCGCGACAGCCGATTCGAAACGCGGGTCCGAAAGGTCCTTGTAATATGCGCCCACCTGATAGGCGAGGAACATGCCCTTATAGACGATGGTCGAGGAAGAAAGGGAAACGGGATAGAAATCCTGTGTTTCCTTGCCGCCGCCTTCGTCATAGATGCGGTTGGAGAGAACCTTGCGGATGAGGAACAGCTTGCGCTCGAAATCGGCATTGCTCGCGGCATCGCGGCCGGCGCCGATGAAGACCTGCACATGGTGCGGCTCGGTCGCTGCGATATCCGGCGCCTTGGAAAGCGAGGAGTTGTCGACCGGGACATCACGGAAGCCAAGGAACTGCTGGCCCTCTTCGCCGATAACGTCGACGATGACCTTCTTGTAGTGCTCGATGCGGGAGGGATCGCGCGGCATGAAGATATGACCGACGGCGTATTCGCCAGCCTTCGGCAATGTCACGCCCTGCGCGGCCATTTCCTCGCGGAAGAAGCGGTCGGGAATCTGCACGAGAATGCCCGCACCATCGCCCATCAGCGGATCTGCGCCGACGGCGCCACGATGGGTCAGGTTTTCAAGGATGAACAGGCCGTCCTTGACGATCTGGTGCGACTTGACGCCTTTCATATGGGCGACAAAGCCGACGCCGCAGGCATCATGTTCATTGGCGGGATCGTAAAGACCCTGCCTTTCCGGCAAGCCGCCCGCGAAACGCGCTTTCGCAGAAACGGGTGCAGCCGCAGCCGCGGTGGGACAGTCAGTGGTCAGGGTTGCGGCGGCGATATCCGCCTGCGGCTTGTTTGTCATTTTTGTCCCTCCTGCAAATTACTTGCACGGTTTCATGCGAAGGTCCGGCGCGACGCAAATTTCGCCCTTTGGCAAAATCCGCATTCTCGCCGGCTGGATCAAATTTAGGACAGCAAGACTGTCTCAATTCCCGAGGATTTTGGCAGAAACCGGCGGAATTGGCAAGGGCGCGAATCCAATTAGTGAGACCGTCGTTTTATAGCGAAGTTTCGATACTGACCTATTGCGCGAAACTTTCTGTCGCAAATCCCGCCTCCCCATTGCTTTCATTGCCGGATTTGCCAATCGCGTAGTTAGGTCCTAGAACTTTGCCAGTCGTCGCTCCATGCATTTCCCAATCAGACCCCCAGCTATCGGAAAGCCTTCAGAGATGTTTTTTGCTTCAGACAATTGGGCTGGCGCCCATCCGGCCGTCAATGAACGGCTTTCGCGGGAATCCACCCGGTTTGCCTCCGCTTATGGCACCAGCGAACTCGATCTCTCCATCGAAAAGCGCTTCAACGAGATATTCGAGCGCGAAGTTGCGGTGTTTTTCGTCGCCACCGGCACGGCAGCCAATTCGCTTTCGCTGGCCAGCATCGCTCGCGCCGGCGGCCTGACCTTCTGCCATTCGGAAGCCCATGTGATCGAGGACGAATGCGGCGCGCCGGATTTCTTTTCCGGCATGCGCATGGTCGCAGTCGAAGGGCCGAACGGCAAGATGCTGCCCGAAAACCTGATCGAGCGCATTGCCCGCTATCCGCAGGATGCCGTTCACCACGGCCGTGCCGCCGCCATCACCATGACGCAGGCGACCGAAGCCGGCACCGTCTACACCCTCGACGAAATTGAAGCCATCTCCAAAATCGCCAAGGAAAACGGCCTGCCGCTGCATATGGACGGCGCGCGTTTTGCCAATGCGCTGGCCGCCCTTGACACCACGCCGGCTGAAATGACCTGGAAACGCGGCGTTGACGTGCTGTCTTTCGGCGGCACGAAAAATGGCTGCTGGTGCGCGGAAGCGATCGTTTTCTTCGATCCTTCGCTCGCTCGGGACTTCTCGTTCCTGCGCAAACGCACAGCGCAACTGTTTTCGAAGTCACGTTTCATCGCAGCGCAGTTTGAAGCCTATCTGCAGGATGATCTTTGGCTCGGTCTCGCCAGCCATGCCAATGCCATGGCTAACCGGCTGCGCGCGGGCTTCGGCTCGCTGAACAGCGCGCGCCTCGCCTGGCCGACCCAGGCCAACGAAGTTTTCGCCATTTTGCCAAAGGCAGCCGCGCAAGCAGCGACGGAAAAAGGCGCGAGGTTCTATGACTGGCTGGAACCGCGCGACATGCCGGAAAAAGTTGGCAAGGACGAAGTACTGATCCGCATGGTCACCAGCTTTGCGACGACCGAGGCCGATGTAGATGAATTCCTGTCCATCTGCGCTGCCGTGTGAGATATCGGAGGGCGTTGCCTTGCGGCGCCCTCAAACCTCCTGCAACCGGTAACCCACCCCGGTTTCTGTCAGGATGTAACGGGGCTGATCGGGGATTTTTTCGATCTTCTGGCGCAATTGGCGCACATAGACCCGCAAATATTGCACGTCGGTCATTTCATCCCATACGTGCTCCAGCAGGAAGCGGTGCGTCAGCACCTTGCCTGCGTGCTGAACCAGCACCCGCAGAATATCGTATTCCTTCGGGGAGAGCTTCACCTCCCGGTCCTCCACCCTGACGATACGCCGGACAAGATCGACCGAAAGATCGCCGGTCTGAAAGACAGGCCTTTCACCCTGGCTCTGGAGCCGGTGGCGCAGCGCGACACGGATGCGGGCGACGAGTTCGTTCATGCCGAAGGGCTTTGTAATGTAGTCGTCGGCTCCCAGTTCGAGTGCCTTGACGATACCTGCTTCATCGGTTCGGCTGGACAGGATGATGACCGGCAACGCCACCCCCTCGCTGCGCCATTTCGCCAGAAGATCGTGTCCCGACATATCCGGCAGGCCGAGATCGAGAATGACGAGATCGGGCTTGTCCTGCTCGACCAGCTCCATCGCCACCTTCGCATTCATCGCCTCGCTTACCGTATAATCCTGCGTCGACAACCCCACCCGCAAAAGCTTGCGGATCGGCGGTTCATCGTCAACGATCAGAATGTTAACGGCGGAATTGGTCATTCCAGGGTCTCCTTTGGCGGCGTAGTGGGAGCGGGGTCGCCATTTCGGCTCAGGCGGCGCCCTTTTCATGATCTAGCACAGGCGCGTTGGCGGGAACGGGCAAAGTTACCGTGAATTGCGCACCTCCCCGACCCTTTCTGTTCTCCGCACGAATCGAGCCACCCATGGCCTCGATGAAACCCTTGCAGATGGATAGCCCCAGTCCGGTTCCCGCCTGCACCTGATCGGTCTTGCGCACCCGGTAGAAGCTGTCGAACACCCGCTCCGCATCTTCGGGAGGAAAGCCCGGCCCCTCATCGGCCACGGACAGGAAGACGTGCCTTCCCTGCTGCCAGCCCCGGAGTTCGATGACCGTGTGTTCGGGAGCATATTTGGCCGCGTTGTCTATGAGGTTGAACAGGACCTGTTCGAATAGCACGGGATCGACCCTAAGCATCGGCAGATCAGGCGGAATATCCAGGACAACCTCATGCCGCACAATGATTTTCTCGGCACGCGAAAGCGCTGTCCCGACCATGTCGCCGAGGAAATGCAGCCCGTAATTCGGCTCCATTGCACCCGATCCGATCCGCGTCATATCGAGAAGATTGGAGATGAAGCGGTTCAGCCGTTCGGATTCCTCAACGATCGTCGAAAGCAGATCGGCGCGCGCATCGGGCGGGATGTCCTCGGCAAAGTCCTTCAGCGTTCCGGCCGAACCCAGAATAGCCGCGAGCGGGGTTTTGAGGTCGTGGGAAATGGAGGTGAGGAGTGCCGTGCGCAGTCGGTCGGTTTCCGCGGCCAGCCTTGCCTTGTCGACATCCGAGGCAAGCTGGATACGTTCGATCGCGAGTGCAGCCTGGTCGGCCAGCGCATCAAACAGGCGCTGTTGTTCAGGTGTCAAAAGCGGCCCGCTTCGGTCATCATCCAACCCGACGACGCCGACGGCACCGCTGCCGGTGCGGAGCGGCAGATAAAGCCGCCGGGCGCCCGGCAATGTGTCTGCGCCGCGACCAGCCGCCTTGTCGTGTTCCCATGCCCATTGCGCGGCCGCGATATCGGCATCCACCAGCGTGTCATCGGGCGGATAACCGGCCTTGACGGCAATGGCGTTATTCTCCGGCAGAAGCAGCACCACCCTCACCTTCAACATCGAAGCCATCTGGTAAGCGGTAGCCCACAACACATCATCCAGCGTGGCCGTTCCGGCAAGCTTTTTGGAAAACAGATAGAGATCTTCCGTCGTGCGCGCCCTTACCCGCGCCGAGGCCGCCTGCCGTTGCACCGCAACCGTAAGGTTGGAGGCAACAAGCGCCACTCCGAGATAAAAAAGCAACGCCAGAACGCTGTCCGGCGCGCTGACCGTCAGCGTGTATCGTGGTTCCAGAAAGAAAAAATTGAATGCGACGGCGCCAAGCAGCGAGGCATACAACGCAGGTCCAAGTCCTCCGCGAACAGCGGCCGCCAGCACGGCCATGAGAAAAACGAGCGCCAGATTCTGAACGTCGAGCGTCCGGTCAAGCACGATGCCGACAACGATGGCGAGCGCTACGAACAGCGTGCTGTTGAGATAGGAGCCTATCGACCAGCGCGAGCGGGACGGTGCGGCCTTCACCGATTGCGCCGGCTTCTCTTCATTCTTGTCGCCGGAAATGACGTGCACACTGATATCGCCGGCATGGTCGATCAGATCATGCGTCAACGAGCGCTGAAAAATTCGCTGCCACCAGGATTTTCGCGGGCGACCGATGATGATGTGGGTGAAATTGTTTGTATTGGCGTAGGAGATGATCTCCCGCGTCAGGTCAAGCGCCGGCAGGGTTACCGTCTCGCCGCCAAGCTGCTGGGCAAGCCGCATGGTGCCGGCCAGCCGGTCCTTCTCCGCCTCCGACAATTGCTGCGACCGCGGCGTGTCGAGATGCAGTGCGGTCCATGGTGCGCGCAGCCGGTCCGCCTGCCTTCGGGCATAACGCACAAGACCGGGGCCGTTGCCGCCATGATCAAGACAGACCAGAACCCTGTCTCCGGCCGCCCAGGGGCCAGAGATGGCATGGGATTGCATGTGATTGAGCAATTGCTCATCCACCCGCTGCGCGGTGCGCCGGAGCGCCAGCTCGCGCAATGCCGTCAGGTTACCGCGCGAAAAATAATTCTCGATGGCGCGCCTGGCCGTACGGGGCAGGTAAACCTTGCCATCCTGCAGTCGCTTGATGAGGTCGTCAGGCGTAATATCGATGATTTCGACATCATCGGCCCGGTCGATGATGCTGTCGGGCACGGTTTCACGGACGCGGATACGGGTGATCTGCGCCACCACATCATTCAGGCTTTCGACATGCTGGATGTTCAGCGTTGTATAGACGTCGATGCCCTGCGCGAGGATTTCCTGAACATCCATATAACGCTTGGGGTGGCGGCTGCCTGCAGCATTGGTGTGAGCAAGTTCATCGACCAGAACCAGAGCGGGACGACGCGCGAGGATCGCGTCGATATCCATCTCCTCCAGCATCTGGCCGCGATAATCGATACGTTTGCGAGGGACGACCTCCAGCCCCTCGACCAATGCCTCGGTCTCCCTGCGGCCATGCGTTTCCACGACGCCGATAATGGTGTCGACGCCATCCGCAAGCTTCGCCCGGCCTGACATCAACATTTCATAGGTCTTGCCGACACCGGGTGCGGCGCCCAAAAAAATCTTCAACCGGCCCCGCGCCTCGCGCCTGGCGTTTTCCAGAAGCGCATCGGGCGACGGCCGGCCGGGCATGTTGCTGATATCGTCAGGCATTTAACCACCAGTGGTCGAGGCTATGGCTTGCGAACAAGCCATAGCCATTTCAATTCATGAGCCGGCCGCGTCAAGAGCCATGTTGAGCGCAAGAACGTTTACAACGGGCTCGCCCATGAAGCCGAGTTCCGGAGCTTCGACGTGACGCTCAACGATGGCGCGCAATGCCGCTTCATCCATGCCCCTCGCTTTGGCGACACGCGGAACTTGGAAATAGGCGGCTTCCGGCGAAACATGCGGATCGAGGCCGCTGCCCGAGGCCGTCACCAGATCGGCCGGCACCGACGAGGCCGGATTTTCAGCTTTC
Organism: Agrobacterium sp. CMT1; assembly: GCF_037203725.1. Classification (NCBI taxonomy): domain Bacteria; kingdom Pseudomonadati; phylum Pseudomonadota; class Alphaproteobacteria; order Hyphomicrobiales; family Rhizobiaceae; genus Agrobacterium; species Agrobacterium sp. CMT1. The sequence goes on along the minus strand of NZ_JBBCAR010000007.1, from coordinate 203,235 downwards.
GCGGCCTCGTAATCCTGTTTCACCCGGTCGATAAGCTTGGCGCTCGTCGGCCCGAGATTGGAGCCGGAGGACGAGGCCGCATTATAGCCATCGCCGGCGGCGGAAGGACGGCCATGAAAATAAGTCTCGCCAGTAAAGGCCTGCCCGATCAATTGCGATCCGACCACCGTGCCATTTTTTTCGATCAGGCTGCCATTGGCCTGCGCGGGAAAAAGCGCCTGCGCCAGGCCCGTCATGCCGAGCGGATAGGCAAGGCCGGTGATGGCCGTGGTAGCGAGGATCAGCACCAGTGCGGGACGAAGCTGTCTAAACATTGTCTTTACTCCTCAGGCGAGACCAAGCGCCGTGATGGCGAGGTCGATGGCCTTGATGCCGATAAAGGGAACGATGATGCCGCCGAAGCCATAGATGACCAGATTGCGCGATAGCAGCGCACCTGCACCGATCGGGCGATATTTGACGCCCTTCAGCGAGAGCGGGATCAGCGCGATGATGATAAGCGCGTTGAATATGATGGCCGAGAGGATGGCGCTCTGCGGCGTCGAAAGTCCCATGACATTCAGGACGCCAAGCTGCGGATAGAGCGCCAGGAACATTGCCGGAATGATGGCAAAATATTTGGCGATGTCGTTGGCAATCGAGAAGGTGGTCAGTGCACCGCGCGTCATCAGCAACTGCTTGCCGATTTCGACGATCTCGATGAGCTTGGTCGGATCGCTGTCGAGATCGACCATGTTGCCCGCCTCGCGGGCGGCCACGGTACCGGTGTTCATGGCAACGCCGACATCGGCCTGCGCCAGCGCGGGAGCATCATTGGTGCCGTCACCGCACATGGCGACGAGCTTGCCCTTCGCCTGCTCCTCACGGATAAGCTCCAGCTTGTTTTCCGGTGTCGCCTGGGCGAGGAAATCATCGACACCCGCTTCCGCAGCAATTGCGGCGGCGGTCATCGGATTGTCGCCAGTGATCATGACAGTGCGGATGCCCATGCGGCGAAGCTCCGCAAAACGCTCGCGAATGCCGCCCTTGACGATATCCTTCAGCTGCACGACGCCGAGAAGCTTGCCATCCCGAACAACGGCGAGCGGCGTGCCCCCGGTTTTGGCAATTTCTTCGGCAATTGTCCTTATGCCGCGCATGGCATCCGTTTCGGTTTTGACGGCAAGCGCCACATTGCCCTGTTGCGAAGCGCCGCCGTCAACATAGGAAAGAACGGCGTCGACCGCCCCCTTGCGAATGGAGGAGCCTTCGAAATCGACACCGCTCATGCGGGTCTGGGCGGTGAAGGGGACGAAATTGGCATGCAGCTTCTGCATGTCACGGGCACGGATGCCATATTTCTCCTTCGCCAGAACCACAATGGAGCGACCTTCAGGTGTTTCGTCAGCAAGGGACGCAAGCTGGGCCGCATCGGCCAGTTCCTGCTCGGAAACGCCGGCGACGGGGCGGAACTCGGTCGCCTGCCGGTTCCCGAGCGTGATCGTGCCGGTCTTGTCGAGCAACAGCGTGTCCACGTCGCCAGCAGCCTCGACGGCGCGGCCGGACATGGCAAGCACGTTGAAACGCACCAGCCTGTCCATGCCGGCGATGCCGATGGCCGACAGAAGCGCGCCGATGGTGGTGGGGATGAGCGTGACGAACAGCGCCACCAGCACGATGATCGGGATCGAACCGCCGGCATAGGCCGCGAAACTCGGTATGGTCGCGGCGGCCAGAACGAAAATCAGTGTCATGCCTGCGAGCAGAATGTTGAGCGCGATCTCGTTCGGCGTTTTCTGGCGCTCAGCACCTTCGACCAGGGAAATCATCCGGTCGAGGAAGGTGGAGCCGGCAGCAGCGGTGATGCGGACCCTTATCCAGTCCGACAGCACCTGCGTGCCGCCGGTGACGGCAGAGCGGTCGCCACCGGATTCGCGGATGACCGGGGCGGATTCGCCTGTTATCGCCGCCTCGTTTACCGAAGCAACACCTTCGATGACCTCACCATCGGACGGGATGATATCGCCTGCCTCTACAAGAACGACATCGTTCACCTTCAGGCTGGTGCCCGCCACCATACTGTATTGGCTACGGTCATCGCCGGTGAGCAGTTTCGCCTGGGTTTCTGTGCGGGTCCGGCGCAGCGAATCCGCCTGCGCCTTGCCGCGCCCTTCGGCGACGGCTTCGGCGAAATTGGCGAACAGCACGGTGAACCAAAGCCAGAGATTGATCTGGAAGGAGAAGCCCAGATTGGCACCGCCCGTGATGAGATCGCGGATGAACAGCACCGTGGTCAGCACTGACACCGTCGCAACAACGAACATGACAGGATTGCGCGCAAGCGTGCGCGGGTTGAGCTTTTTGAATGCGGCGGCGATGGCCGGCACGAGAATGCGAGAATCGAGGATGCTCACTTGTTTGGACTGGCTCATGAAGAGGCTCCAGCGTTTGAACAGGGCGACCGATGAGGGTCGATCAGCCCGTGATAACTTCGAGAGCGACAACGGCGGCGAACAGAGCCGCCATCATCGCGAGAATGAGATTGGAGGCGCACCAGCCGCCGGGCGTGGCGCTGCCTCTGACGGGAGCGCCGTTGCGGGCGGGAACGATGCGGCGACGTGCGGATTTGCCTTCGTTCATGACATCACCTCAAAAAAGCTGACCTGCCGCCATGACAAGATGTTCGGCAACCGGTCCGAGCGCCAGCGCAGGCAGGAAGGTAAGGCCGCCGACGATCAGGATCGTGCCGACCAGCAGGCCAACGAAAAGCGGGCCATCCGTCGGGAAGGTGCCTGCAGAGGCCGGAACGGTCTTCTTGGTGACCAGCGAACCCGCAATGGCGAGTGCGGGAATGATGACCAGAAAGCGGCCCATCAACATGCCGAGACCAAGCGTGATGTTGTACCAGGTCGTGTTCCCCGTCAGGCCGCCGAAGGCCGAACCGTTATTGGCGGCCGCCGAGGTGTAGGCATAGAGGATTTCGGAAAAGCCGTGCGGGCCCGCGGTCCCAATCGATGCCACAGCCGAGGGCAGGATGGTGGCCGTGGCGGTGAAGACCAGCATGGCGAGCGGCAGGCAGAGAATGGCCAGAACCGCCATCTTCATTTCCTTGGCCTCGATCTTCTTGCCGAGATATTCCGGCGTGCGCCCGACCATCAGCCCTGCCACGAAGATGGCGATGACGATGAAGAGCAGAATGCCGTAAAAGCCCGCGCCGACCCCGCCGACGATCACCTCGCCCAGCTGCATGTTGATGAGCGGGATGAGACCACCCAAGGCCGTGAAGCTGCCGTGCATGGCATTGACCGCGCCGCAGGACGCAGCCGTGGTGATGACCGCGAAGAGCGACGAGAGCGCCAATCCGAAACGGACTTCCTTGCCTTCCATATTACCGCCTGCAAGACCGAAACTGTGCATCAGCGGGTTTCCGGCTGCTTCCGCCCAGTAGGTGACGGCAACGCCGGCGATGAACAGCACGCCCATGGCCGCAAGGATAGCCCAGCCCTGGCGCTGGTTGCCAACCATGCGACCGAAGACATTGGTGAAAGCTGCGCCGATGGCGAAGATCGATACCATCTGGATCATGTTGGAAATGGCATCGGGGTTTTCGAAGGGATGCGCCGAATTGGCGTTGAAGAAGCCGCCGCCATTGGTGCCCAGCATCTTGATCGCGAGCTGCGATGCGACGGGGCCGACGGCAATGGTCTGCTGCGCGCCTTCCAGCGTCTGCGCGTTCACATAGGCGCCGAGCGTCTGCGGCACGCCAAGCCAGACGTAGACGAGCGTCAGCACGATGCAGAGGGGTAATAGCACGTAGAGCGTGGAGCGGACCATATCCACCCAGAAGTTGCCGATCGCCTTGCCGGAAGCGCGCGAGAATGCGCGGATCAGGCCGATGGCGATTGCCATGCCGGTTGCGGCGGAAACGAAGTTCTGCACGGTGAGACCGGCCATCTGGGTCAGATAGGAAAGCGTGCTTTCGCCGCCATAATTCTGCCAGTTGGTGTTGGTGACGAAGCTGACGGCCGTATTGAAGGACAATTCTGGTCCGACGGCCGCCATTCCCTGCGGATTATAGGGTAGCACGGCCTGAAAGCGCATCAGGGCATAGAGCAGGGCGAAACCGAGAAGATTGAAGAGAAGCATCGAGACCGCATAGGTCGTCCAGTGCTGCTCCTCCCGGTCACTTGTCCCGGCAAGGGCGTAAAGTCCGCGCTCGACCGGCACAAGAACCGGCGACAGCAGCGTGCGCTCGCCATTGAAGACACGCGCCATATAGAAGCCAAGCGGCTTCACCAGCGCAAAAATGATCCCGCAGAAAAGCAGGACCTGGAACCATCCATTGAGGGTCATGGTATCAAACTTTCAACAGCCGCCGCTTCCCGATCAGAAACGTTCGGGGCGAATGAGAGCATAGGTGAGATAGGCAGCGATAAAGACCGTGACGGCGCCGCTCAGGATATAATCAAACGTCATCGCAGCCTCCGTCTAAAGCCGGTCGCAGGCGCGCGTGTAGGCAAAGCAGAGGGCGAAGAACACCGTGGCTGCGCCGATCAGAACAATATCCATCATTGATGGGACTCCTTTTTAATCGAGGAGCCGGACAGGAAGAAAAGCGCCGTCATGTGGGACGTCGCTTTTCATTCTTTCTGGCTGGGAAGAAACACCATCCCTTCCCGCACAGAAGAATGCACCCGAACCGCATAAAGGTTCGAGACGGCCACAGGGGCAATAAAATAGGAATCCTATAGGAATTTCTATGCCCGCTGACCGGACATCGCTTCCGCCAATCAAGTCAGCTGTTGTCACCGAAAGCGGAAACGATGGTTTCCGCCGGACTTTTGTCCGCCAGCAGCGCGGCCAGCAAAATGCGCGCCTGGCCCGGACGAAGTGTGGCTGAATGCACGGCGCCCGCTGCGACGAGATCATGTCCACCGCCGCCGCCGCCGTAACTCGCCACGAGCCGCCCTTCCGGCACACGGCTGGAGACGACGACCGGAACGCCGCGTTCGGCGCAGCGCTTCACCGCTTCGGCGATACGCGGATTGGCATTCCCGGAACCAAGTCCAGCAAGAACGATGCCTTTCGCGCCCGCCTGAAGGCTTGCATCGATATGGGTGGCATCACAGCCGGGATGAATGGCAACGATATCGACGCGCTGATCGGCCACCGGGGCGGCAAGCAACAGTGTTCGGGCGGCAGCCAGTGGCCGGGTCGAGCGGAATGCGTCTGCCTCGTCCGCGCTCAGCTTGTAGAGCCCCCAGGCCGAGAGACAGCGACCGCCGAAGGAGAGAAGCACACCCTTAGCAGCATTCGCCTGATCGAGCGCTGTTTCTATGGCTCGAGCCAGATTTGCCGGTCCGTCTGCGTCCTTATGGTCTGCCGTAAACTGTGCGCCGGTGAAGACCACCGGCTTCGTGATGGCGTGCTGCAAATGCACGAGTAGCGAGGACTCCTCCATTGCATCGGTTCCGTGCAGAACCACGATACCCGCCACTTCGGGATCGTCGAGTTCGATACGAACGGCATCGCTGATGCTCTGCATGTCGGCAAGCGTCAGGCTGGACGAATCCTTCGCCATGAGGTCCACCGGCTTCAGCCGGGCGCTGATTTCCGGTACCAGCGCAAGCAGATCTTCACCGGAAAGGCTGGGCGTGCTGGCACCATCGGCACCGCGCCGACTGGCGATGGTGCCGCCGGTGGCGATGACCGCCACCAGAGGTATCGCGCCCTGCCCGCTCAATGCGATGCTCCCGCGCGTTCAGCCGCAAGGCGATAGATGCGGTCACGCAGCAGATACCAGCCGATGACGAGCGCCGGGATGATAATCAGCAGCGAAGCGATGGTCCAGGAGCCGACGGGATAGTCGAAGGCCATCAGCACCAGCACGCCGAACAGAAAGACGAGCGTGAGGATGCCGGTATAGGGCGCGCCGAACATGCGGAAATCCGGACGCACCAGTTCACCGCGCTGCGAAAGCTGCCAGAGTTTGAGCTGGCAGAGCACGATGACGGCCCAGGCGCAGATGATGCCGAGCGCTGACAGGTTGAGCGCGATTTCGAACGCGGCGGCGGGGACGACGGCGTTGAGTGCGACGCCGAACACGGTAACGACGGCAGTAACCGCGATGCCACCATAAGGCACGCCATTCTTGTTCATCTTCGCCAGCGCTGCCGGGGCCGAGCCGGAGACAGCCATGGAGTGAAGGATGCGGCCGGTGGAATAGAGCCCGGCATTGAGCGAGGACAGGACGGCGGTCAGAACAACAAGGTTCATAATGACATCGGCACCCTGCACGCCGATCGAGCCGAAGAAGGTAACGAAAGGGCTCTCACCGGCCTTGTAGGCCGTGTAGGGCAGAAGCAGCGTGAACAACAGCACCGAGCCGACGTAAAACACGACGAGACGCAGGACGACGGCGCGGATGGCGCGCGGCATGACTTTGCGCGGGTCCTCGGTTTCGCCTGCCGCCGTACCGATCAACTCGATCGAGGCATAGGCGAATACCACGCCCTGGATGATGACGAAGGCTGGAAGAATGCCATTCGGGAAGAAGCCGCCATTGTCAGTAATGAGGCTGAAGCCGGTAACGTGGCCTTCGATGGGCGTACCGAAAATGACGAAATAAACGCCGACGACGAGGAAGATCGCGAGCGCCAGCACCTTGATCAGGCTGAACCAGAACTCCAGTTCCCCGAACACCCTCACCGACAGCATGTTCATCGCCAGTACGACCACCAGCGCCGTCATCGCGAATACCCACTGATCGATGCCCGCAAGCCACGGTACGTATTGCTTGAAGAAATTCATATAAAGCGCAACGGCGGTGACATCGGCCACCGAGGTCATGGCCCAGTTGAGCCAATACATCCAGCCGGCCGCAAAGGCCATCTTCTCACCGTAGAACTCACGGGCATAGGACACGAAGGAACCAGAGCTGGGGCGATGCATGATCAACTCGCCGAGCGCACGCAGCACGAGAAACGCGAAGAAGCCGCAGAGTGCATAAACGAAAACCAGAGCCGGACCGGCCTGTGCGAGACGCCCGCCGGCACCCAGAAAGAGACCCGTGCCGATGGCGCCGCCGATGGCAATCATCTGAATCTGGCGCGGCTTAAGGGCTTTATGGTAACCGAGATCCTCTTCGGCGAAGACCTCACGTTCGGCGGGTGCCGTTTTTCCAGAATGCATGGATTTATCCTCCCGATAAAACGCTTGTAGTCGGCAATTAGCCGGAAATCAAAGTGGAACTGGCGTCGTCCCCAAGGCTGGAAATATGGCCAGCGAATGCACTCATGCTGTAAAGCTGCATGACAGATTTTCGCCGTCATAAGTCGAGACAATGGCTTTCGTCAAGAGCTGTTCGCCAATATTGACCTTCCTCCCCCGCAGGCATATGGTCATTAAATCTGTAAGACAGCTTTACAGATTTTGCAACGCTTGAAGCCAGTGGAGGAAGAAGTGAGCGTGACGCGCAGTGAGCATGATTTGCTCGGGTCGAAGGAAATTCCGGCGAATGTTTATTGGGGCGTGCACACCGCGCGCGCGGTGGAAAACTTCAAGATCACCGGGGTGACCATTGGCCATAACCCTTACCTGTTAAGGGGTTTGGCCTATGTGAAAGAGGCGGCCGCACGTGCAAATCACGAACTTGGCCTGCTCGACAGGGATCGGATGGAGGCGATTGCGGAAGCCTGCCGCGAAATCCGCGCCGGCGCTCTTCATGAGCAATTCGTTGTGGATGAAATCCAGGGCGGAGCCGGCACATCCACCAACATGAACGCCAATGAGGTCATCGCCAACCGCGCGCTGGAACTGCTTGGGCACGAAAAGGGCGAGTATGCCCGGCTTCACCCGAACGATCACGTCAATCTCAGCCAGTCGACCAACGATGCTTATCCGACCGCGGTGAACGTTGGCCTGATCGAGGCGATTGACGACCTGGCAGCCTCGATGGGCGTTCTGAAGGACGCCTTCGACCGCAAGTCGCAGGAATTCGCCGGCTTCATCAAGATCGGGCGCACTCAGTTGCAGGATGCGGTACCGATGACGCTCGGCCAGGAGTTCCGCACGTTCGTGGTGATGCTGGGCGAAGACCAGGCGCGTCTGATCGAATCCGCCGCTCTGCTGCATGAGATCAATCTGGGCGCCACCGCCATCGGCACCGGGCTCAACGCACCGCGCGGTTATGCCGAGCTTGCCTGCCGGCATCTGGCGGAACTGACCGGCCGGCCGCTGGTGACGGCCGCGGACCTTATCGAAGCCACACAGGACCCCGGCGCCTTCGTGCACCTCTCCGGCGTGCTGAAACGCGTCGCCGTAAAGCTGTCGAAGACTTGCAACGACCTTCGCCTGCTGTCGTCAGGCCCGCGCGCCGGTATTGGCGAAATCACCCTTCCCTCCGTTCAGGCGGGCTCCAGCATCATGCCGGGCAAGATCAATCCGGTCATTCCCGAAGTGGTCAACCAGGTGGCCTATGCGGTGATCGGCAACGACATCACCATCACCATGGCCGCCGAAGCCGGGCAGCTGCAGTTGAACGCCTTCGAGCCGATCATCGTGCGTGCGCTGTCCCAGAGCATCAGCCAGCTAAGCGCCGCATGCCGCACACTGGCAGAGCGATGCGTGGACGGCATCGTCGCCAATCCGGCCATCATGGCGCAGCGCGTGGAAGAATCAATCGGTCTCGCCACGGCGCTTAACCCGCTGATCGGTTATTATGCGGCGACGGAAGTCGCCAAGGAAGCGCTTGCCAGCGGGCGTACCGTGCCGCAGGTGGTTCTTGAACGTGGTTACATGACAGAGGCCGAACTGCAGCAAGCGCTTAGTCCACGGCACCTTGCCAATCTGCCAGCGGTCACGGCTGGCGAAGCCGATCTTCGCCAATGATCGTCGTCACTACCTGCTTCACCTGCCCGAGGTGAAGCTCCATCGCCTCACGCGCCTCAGGCGCTGAACCGCGCCGGATCGCCTCGACGATCCGGCGATGCTCGAAATTGGAAGCGACGCGGCGACCGGCCATAAGGTTAACCATCTCTGATTGCTGGGCGACGGCCTCGCGGGCGTCCGCCACCACCTTGGCAAAGAGGCGGTTGGCGGAGGCCTCCGCGATGGCGCAATGAAACTGGCCGTCCAGCAATACCCAGGGATGCGGCCTTTCCTCGGTTTCCATGCGGCTACAGAGATCGAGCAAAACCTGCAGTTGGGCGTCCGTGCGACGCAAGGCGGCCCACCCTGCAGCCGGCACTTCGATGAAGGGGCGGGCCTCGATCAGGTCGCGTGCGGAATAGGCACCGTAATTCAGTTCCGATGGCGGCGTCGGGGTCATCACATACGTGCCGCTGCCTGTGCGGGTCTGCGTCAGGCCGAGCGTCTGGAGAGACCGCAGGGCCTCGCGAATAATCGGCCGGCTGACGCCGTAACGCGTTGCGAGATGTGCTTCCGAAGGGAGCCGGGTACCGACCGCAAGCTGGCCTGTCGTGATGGCGGAACGGATATCATCGAACACCGCTTCCGCGGCATTCTTGCGATTGATCGGCTGTCCATCCGCAAGCCAGTCCGACAAACCGCCCATCTTTAAATCCTCCGCACTCTCAATATATCCGCGATATCGACGCAACCGCCCAAACACAAAAGGACGGCTGCCGCTCTCGCGGCTAAGCCGACCTTCCTAACATCATCCTGCACGCGGGAACAACGACGGTGGATATTTTTATTGGAGTGAGGAGGCAGTGCAGCCACCACCTCGCCCGGCATCCGATATCACGCCTCGATTTCTGCGCCCTCCGGCTTCTCATCCTCGCGCGGAATACGAAACCAGGCAACGTAGAGCGCCGGCAGAAAAAGCAGGGTAAGCGCCGTGCCGACCACAATGCCACCCATCATCGCATAGGCCATCGGCCCCCAGAAGATTTCCCGGGATATGGGGATGAGAGCAAGCGTTGCCGCCGCCGCCGTCAGCATGATCGGCCGCATGCGGTGTTCGGTCGCCTCAATGACGGCACGCCAGGCCGAGACACCTTCGCTTCGCAGATGCTCGATCTGCACGACGAGGATGACCGAGTTCCGGATCAGGATGCCGATCAGCGCCAGCACGCCGAGAATGGCGACGAAGCCCATTGGCGCATTGGAGAAGAGCAGCGCCACCACCACGCCGATCAGGGCCGTGGGCGCCACGGCGAAGACCAGGAACAACCGGCTGAAGCTTTGCAGCTGAACCATCAGGATCGTCGCCATTGCAAACAACATCAGCGGCACCACGGCGACGATCGGCGCTTGCGAATCCGCGCTGGATTCCACCGAACCGCCCGTCTCCACCTTGTAACCCACAGGAAGCGTTTTCTCGAAAGCCTCTATTTTCGGCTTCAGCTGCGTCACGATCGTTGCGGGCTGCGTCGGGCCGATGATGGCAGCCTTGACGGTGACCGTCGGTATCCGGTCGCGACGCCAGATGGTCGGTTGCTCCAGCTCGTAGCGGAAATTGGCAATGGCCGAAAGCGGCACGGCCTTGCCGTTGGTCGCCGGCAATTGCAGATTCTGCAAGGTTTCGATGGACCCGCGCTCCGACAACTGCGCCCGCGCCACCACGTTCACGAGGTAGATGTCGTCCCTGACCTGTGTGACCGTAGATCCCTCGACAATGCTGTTCATGGCGTTGGCGATATCTTCCGAGGAGACGCCGAGCTGGCGGGCCTTGTCCTGCAGCACATCCACCTTCACTACACGTGTCGGTTCGTTCCAGTCCATGACCATGTTGGACAACAGCTGGTGTTCGCCGACAATGCCCGACAATTGCTGCCCGAGCTCACGGACCTTCTGGATATCCGGGCCGCTGAGGCGATATTGCACCGGCTTACCGACCGGCGGGCCGATATCGAGCAGTTTCACGAAGGCGTCAGTGCCGACGAATGTCCGGTCCAAATATTCCTGCAATTCGGCGCGCACCTTGTCCCGCACGTCCAGCCCCTTGGTGACGATGACGGTCTGGCCGAAGGTGACATCAGGAGTCTGCACGTCGAAAGAGAGGATGAAGCGCGGCGCGCCTTCACCGACATAGGTCGTCCAGTGGTCGATATCCGGATTCTTGGCGAGCATTTCCTGCTCGAACTGCGCCATCTGCCGGTTGGTTTCGGCAATCGAGCTGTTCTGCGGCAGGTTCCAGTCAACGATGAGCTCCACACGGTCCGAGGACGGGAAGAACTGCTGCTGCACGAGGCTCATGCCACCCACGGACAGGCCGAACAGGGTTATGGTGAGGATGATCGTCACCCAGCGCCAGCGCAGCGCCCGGCCGAGAAGCCAGGAAAAGGCCGAGGCGAACCGGCCCTTCTTCTCGTGGTGAGATTTCATTGTCTTCGGCAGAATCGTCACGCCGAGCAGGGGCGTGAACAAAACCGCGACGATCCATGACACGATAAGCGAAACCGCAATCACCACGAAGAGTGTGAACGTAAACTCACCCGCTGCGCTGTTGTTGAGGCCGACAGGAATAAAGCCGGCAACGGTGACCAGCGTACCGGTCAGCATCGGGAAGGCGGTGGAGGTGTAGACATAGGTCGCCGCTTTTCTGAGATCGTCTCCGACCTCAAGCCGCGCGACCATCATTTCGACGGCGATCATCGCATCATCCACGAGAAGCCCGAGCGCGATGATGAGAGCACCGAGCGAAATGCGTTGCAGCGAAATGCCTGTGTATTCCATGTAGACGAAGGTTATCGCCAGCACGAGCGGAATGGAAACCGCCACCACCATGCCGGCCCTGAGGCCAAGGCTGATGAAGCTGATGACAAGGACGATGGCGATGGCTTCGAACAGCGCCGAGGTGAAGCCCGACACCGCCTCATCGACGACGGCAGGCTGATCGGACACCCGGTGCACATCGACACCAACTGGCAGATCCGCCACCACGCGTTTCATCTGCGCATCCAGCGCCTCGCCGAAATGCAGCAGGTTCGCGCCGGTTTTCATGCCGATTGCAAGGCCGATGGCCGGCTGGCCGTTGAAACGGAACAGCGAGGACGGCGGATCGACATAACCGCGCCGGATCGTCGCTACTTCCGTCAACGGGAAAAAGCGGTTGTTGACGCGCAGGTTGATCGCCCGCAGACTGTCTTCAGACGTAAACTGGCCGCTGACGCGCAGCGCCACGCGCTCAGGTCCTGCATTGACGAAGCCGGACTGGGTGACGGCATTCTGCGATTGCAATGTCTTGATGATGGACTGCTGATCAATGCCGAGCGCCGCGATCTGTCGCGTGGAAAATTCCAGATAGATCGTCTCGTCCTGTGCGCCGATGACATCGACCTTGCCGATATTGTCGACGGTCAAGACCTTGGCGCGGGCATCTTCCACCAGGTCACGCAATTGCCGCTGGCTGAGACCGTCGCTGGTGAAGGCGTAGATATTGCCATAAACGTCGCCGAAACGGTCATTGAAGAAGGGGCCGACCACGCCGGATGGAAACTCGCCCTTGATGTCGCCGATCATGTTGCGCACCCGCACCCAGGTCGGTTCGACATTGCGCGCCTTGGTTTCCGGCACCAGTTCCACAAAGATCGTCGTGCGGCCCGCCACCGTCTGGCTGCGCAGATGATCAAGATTGTCGAGTTCCTCGAGCTTCTTCTCGATCCTGTCGGTCACCTGCCGCGCCACTTCCTCCGCCGAGGCGCCGGGCCACTGGGCACTGATCACCATGGTCTTGATGGTGAAGTTCGGGTCTTCCTCGCGACCGAGGTTGAGATAGGAAAAAACGCCGGCGAGAACGAAAACCAGCATGAAATACCAGACAAGCGAACGGTGTTCGAGCGCCCAGTCTGAAAGATTGAATTTCTTCACTGACGGACCTCCTGATCGATCCTGATGGCCTGTCCATCCTTAAGCTTGTGAACGCCGGCGCTGGCGACGCGCTCGCCGGGTTTGACGCCGCCGGTGATGCGCACGCTGCCGCCTTCGGCAGGTTCACCCTCTATCATGACCCGGCGCGCCGTGACGGTCGCCGTGTCGGCATTAACGATCCAGACGGACCAGCCGCCCTCCGTTTTCAGCAGGGCCGATGCCGGCAGCATGATCCGCGGTTCGGAAGCAGCAAGCACGGAAGCCGTGACGACGGAACCGAGGCGGAATGCCGCCGGCGCATCCTGCAGACTGATCTTCGTCCGTCGTGTGCGCGTTGCCGTTTCGGCTGCCGGGGCGATTTCCCGCACCACGCCGGTGGTTCGGATTTTTGGATCGAGCTGCAGGGCGATCTCGAAGGTCGAGCCGATATCCAGACGCTGCGCCGCAAATTGCGGAACATCCACCACTACATCGCGCACTTCCGGGCGGGCGATGGTGACGACCGTCTGGCCGGCGGAAACAACCTGGCCGATTTCACCCGATGTGGCCGTGACAACACCGTCGAATTCCGCATGGAGCTGCGCGTAACCTAGCTGTTCTTCCGCCTTGTCCAGGTTTGCACGGGCCTTGGCGACGGAGGCGTTGGCGGTGCGCGTCGCCTGTTGGGCTTCCTCCAGCGCCGCCTCGGTGCCGCTACGCGCCTCCGCCAGCACACGCTGGCGCTGTTCGGTGGTCACGGCATTGGCGAGCTGCGCTTCGGCATTGGAAAGATCCGACTGCGCGCTCTTCACCGACAGTTCAAGCGCGAGCGGATCGATCGAGGCCACCACATCGCCCTTCTTGACCAGATCGGCGACATCGACGTTCCGCGCTATGATCCGCCCGAGGACGCGAAAACCGAGATCCGTCTGAATGCGCGATTCCACCGTTCCGGTGAGCTGCAGCGCATCCGCCGACTTTTCCTCGACCACCACCGAGAGCACCGGTCGCGGCGCCTCGGCGGCGGCCTCCTGCTTTTCCTGACAGGACGAGAGCGCCATCGCGGACAGCAGCAAAAACAAGCTTCTGTTTATCCTGAACATTATTGTGCCTGCCCCTTTTGATAGGCGATCTTTTCACCGGTCCGGAGGAATTTTGTCCCGCCCGTGACCACGAGATCGCCGGGGTTCAGCCCCGCCGAGACGACGAATTGACTGGTCTCATAATCCGCAACCTCGATCGGCCGCATGGAGACTTCGGAGGATTGCGGATCCACCACCCAGACGGCGGGTCGGCCTTTTTGCGACGTCATTGCCGACCATGGAAGCTCGATGGCATCCACCTGCCTGAAGCGGAAATGGCCGGATACCGGCGCACCAAGCGGCATGGTCAGATCGCCGTTAAGACCGACCTTCACCCTTATCGTACCATTGTCCGGATCGATCGTCGGAGAGATTTCCCGCACGGGGGCCGCCACGGCGCGGGCGGGATCCGAAAGGAGGCTGACATTGACGAGATTGTCGATGTCGCGCTCCAGGAAAAGAGATTCGTAGACATCAAACACGGCGTCACGCGGCCCGTCATGCGCCAGCGTGAACACGAGCTGGGCAGCCTGCGCCACCTGGCCTACTTCGACATTTCGCGCCGTGATCACGCCATCCGCATCGGCCCTGAGTTCCGTATACGACAGCGCGTCGCGCGCCGTATCGAGCTGCGCCTGGGCCGATCTGACCGCGCCCTGCGTGGTAAGCAGCGTCTCCTGGGCCTTGTCGACGGCCGAGCGCGAGGTGACCTGCGTCCGGAAAAGACTTTGCTGGCGATCGAATGCCAATTGTGCCTGCGTCTGTTGTGCTTCTGCCGATTGCAGGTTGGCAAGGGCAACATCGATGTCGGCCTTCTGCTCCTCCGGATCGATGCGGGCGAGCAGTTGCCCTGTCGTCACCCGCGCGCCCACATCCACCAGCCTTTCGGTGATTTTGCCACTGACGCGAAACGACAGGTCCGTCTGAACCCTCGCCCTCACTTCGCCGGTGATGATGCTGCCACGGTCGATCGGCTGCTTCTCCGCCTTGACCACATCGACAGTTCGCAGCGGCTTTTCGGCCGGCGGCTCTTCATTGCTGCAGGATGACAGGGCAAAAACGCCGCCCACCGCCCATGCGATAAGAATGGTTCTCATGCTGACCTCTTGATCTTCGCCCTCATCCATAATATTTGACTGACTGTATAGTCAATGAAATTCTTATGCCGTCGCTCTGGGAGCTGTTCGGGGTATCCCTCCCCTAGAGAAGGATCATTGCAGACTGCCCGACGCATTCGCTGGCAAGTAACGGCATATGTTGACATACGGAGCATCAAACCACCTGCAGAAATCGGTTCCGGTTTTTGCACTGGTGCGATAGGCAGACCACCTGTTATTTCCGCCGATCACGACGGGTAGAAGGGCACGCGCCGACAATATGTAAGGATCCGGGGTAATGGCGAAAACGAAACTCTCACGTGCAGAACAGAAGATACAACGTCCGCTGCAAATTCTCGACGCCGCATTTGAGGAATTCACCAAAAGGGGATTTACGGCAACGCGGGTCGAAGACATTGCCGACCGGGTGGGAGTGACGAAAGGCACGGTCTATGTCTATTTCGAAACCAAGGAAACCCTTTTTGCCGCGATGATCGAGCACGTCGGCAGACCGTTCCAAGAGGCATTCGAAGCCTACGAACGCACCTCCGACGATCCGGTCGAGGAGCTTCGCCTGCTTCTCGAATTCCTGTTCGAAACGCTGGTGGATGACCGGCGTATGCGGGAACTCTTTCGTTTCGTCGTGGCCGAGGGAGCCAAGTTTCCGGATCTGATAGACCACCACCATGATATTCTGATGGCGCCGGTGCTCGCCCGCATCAATGCTATCCTGGACAAAGGTGTCGCGAAAAAGAGATTCAGGGCCAACGCGCCCGAACTTGCGCATGTCGTCATGTCACCAATGGTCGGAACATTGGTTTTCAGGCTGATTTTCGACGACCGGCGCAGTCTGGACAAGGAGGCCGTCATCAAGGTTCACCTCGACGTGCTCATGAACGGCCTGCTCCCCTGAGCAGCCAAAACATCCTGCCCGCCGCGGGCTGGATGGAACCCCACCTGGCTGACCTACGATACCGGACCTGGATCGCTCTCCCCCGCCACGAGCACCATCGGCCATATGCAATGGCGGGCCTGGGCGGGATAAAATGGCGCATAGGCCGGCATTGTCGACAAAAGAGTCTGCGCCACCGTAACACCGAGATCATGCAGCGACATGCGGAAGCTTGTCAGGCGCGGTTCGAGAAACTGTCCGCGCGGGCCGTCACGGAATCCGATGACGGCGAGATCCCGCCCCGGTTCGAGCCCCGCTTCCGCAAGACGACGATAAAGACCGACGGCCATCAACTCATAGATCAGCACAATCGCCGTCGGCCGAGGCCGCATCTGCAGCCATTCGCTGGCGGCGTGATAACCGCCCTGCTCGCTCGATTTCGCCCGGATGACCAAAGAGGAATCATAAGCGATGCCATTATCGTCCAGCGCACGCCTGTACCCATCAAGGAACACATGCCCGAGATTGATATCGCTGTCGGGCGCGGCTACCGCGATCGCACGATGCCCGGAGGCCACGAGGCGATCGATCGCGCTTTTCGCGACGCCCTCGAAATCGAGATCCACCCAGGCATGATCCGTGCTGGAGGCGGTCCGCCCGAGCGCTACGAAAGGAAGCCGATTCTGCTTGAGAAAATCGACACGCCTGTCGATTCGCCGGGTGGCGGAAATGATCATCGCATCGACCATGCGGCGCGCCACCATACGCTTGAGATATTCGTCGGGGTCCTCTTCTCCCGGGCAAGGCAGAACGATGAGATCGAGGTTGTGACCGGAAAACACGCTTTGCAGGCCATCCGTCAAGCCGAGAAAGAAGTTGTCGGCGTTCTCCACCGTCTGCGCGTCACTGCCCGTCATCAGACCAATGACATTGGTCGTTCCCTGCCGCAGGCTGCGGCCTGACTGGTTGGCGACGTAACCCAGTTTTTCCGCAGCCTCGAGAACGCGGCGCCGTGTCTCTTCGTTCACGTCGGGCTTGCCGTTCAGCGCACGGGAAACAGTGCCGATCGATATCTCGAGGTAATCGGCAAGCTGGCGAATTCCTTTCATGCGCTCCCCTCCAAATCCCGGCCCGCAATCTGCGCGCCACTTGATGGTCTTGACATATCTAACATCATCGGCATAGTCTCGTAAACGTTTACGACGCTCTGCGCAAAGAGGAGTTTGCGAAAGAGTCCGGGGAGATGAGATGACTTTTAATGCCGTTTTATGCGGGTGCGGAGCCATGGCCAAAGGCTGGCTGCGCGCCATCCAGTCCTCGCCGGAAATCGCCGGCGAAATCAGGATCGCAGGTCTGGTGGACCTGAACGAGGGCACGGCCCGCGCGCTTGCCGAGGAATTCGCCCTCACCGGCGCGGTCATCGGCACCGATCTTCGCGCGGTTCTCGCCGAAACGAAAGCCGACATTCTTTTTGACATCGTCATCCCGCAGGCGCGTTTCGCCGTAGTCGAAGCCGGTCTCGCAGCTGGATGCCATGTGCTGAGTGAAAAGCCGCTTGCAGCCTCGATGGAGGAAGCCGCGACGCTGGTGGAACTGGCGAAAAAAGCCGGCAAAATTCACGCCGTGGTGCAAAACCGTCGGTTCGTGGCCGGCATCAGACGTCTACGCCGCGCATTGGAGGAAGGCGTCATCGGTGATCTGACCGCCATCCATTGCGATTTCTTCCTGGGGCCGCATTTCGGGGGGTTTCGCGAGGAGATGAAAAACGTCCTGCTTCTCGATATGGCAATTCACACCTTCGACGCGGCCCGTTTCGTCGCCAATGAAAAGCCGCTCTCCGTCTTCTGTGTGGAGAAGAACCCGGCGGGCTCATGGTATGCGCATGGGGCCAGCGCCAACGCGATTTTCGAGTTCTCCAACGATGTCGTCTTCACCTATCGCGGCTCGTGGTGCGCTGAAGGCGAGCGGACGAGTTGGGAAGCACGCTGGCGGCTGATCGGCTCCAAAGGCATGATTCTCTGGGATGGCGAAGACGGTTTTTCCGCCTCGGTGGCTGGCAACGAACAGGGTCTTCTGCGTGGCTTCAAGACCGTAAACGTTTCCGATGCTGTGTCAGACAGGGTCGCGCGCGGCCATGCCAGCGTCATTTTATCATTTCTCGAATCCATGCGTACCGGCGAGATGCCGGAAACAGCCTCCTTCGACAATATCAACAGCCTCGCAATGGTGATGGGCGCGATCGAAAGCGCGCGCCTTGGCCAGCGCGTTTCCATTGCAGCATAAGGACCGACAGACGTGAGCAATCCGGCAACATCCATCCGCATCGGCACCATGATCAGCGCCACCAAGGGTCAGGCGGCCGAACGTATCGGGCAGATCGCCGATCTCGGCTTTGAAAGCTTCGAGCCCTTCTTCTGGCAGACGACCAACGGTCAGGAGCTTGCCGAACTCGGCAAGCGCTGCCTTGACGCAATTGGCGACCGCGATATCACCATCAGTACGCTCGGCATGTTCGGCAATCCGCTGGAAGAAACCGATATCGACCTTCAGACATTGCAGGGCTGGAAGGATTGCATCGACAACGCCCATCATTTCGGTGCGAATTGCGTGGCAGGTTTCACCGGCCGCCTGCGCGGCAGGCCGCTGCCGGAGAGCCTGCACAGATATAAGGAAATCTGGAGCGAGCTTGCCAGGCGTGCCGCCGACAAGGGCATAAAGATCGCTTTTGAAAACTGCGCCATGGACGGCAACTGGCAGACGGGCGACTGGAACATTGCGCATAATCCCGATGCCTGGGAACTGATCTTCAACGAAACGCCGGACGAGAATATCGGCATCGAGTGGGAACCCTGCCACCAGATGGTTTATCTGATCGATCCGCTACCGCAGATCCGCAAATGGGCGAAGAAGATTTTCCACGTGCATGGCAAGGACGCGACCATCCGCTGGGACGTCATCCGCGAGCATGGCATTTTCGGCAAGGAGAAGTTCGTCTTCATGCGCACGCCGGGTTTCGGCGACAGCAACTGGACCGACATTATTTCCGAACTGCGCCTCGCCGGCTGGTCCGGCTCGATCGATATCGAAGGCTGGCATGACCCGGTCTATCGCGATGCGCTGGAAATGACCGGACAGGTGCATGGCCTGAACTATCTGAAAAAATGCCGAGGCGGCGATTTCGTCGTCGATCCGACATAACGGAAACCTTTTGGGAGAAGGTTCCCGAGATTGCAGAGACGATAACCAAGAGGAGGAGATTATGGGTATCGCAAAATGCATGATGGCCGGCGTGTTTCTGTTGGCGGGCGTGTCCGCCGGCGCGATTGCGGCACAGGCAGAGGACGTGACTTTGACCTTGTGGTCGCTGGACCGGGATATCCAGCCGGCTCCAAATCTCATCAAGGAGTTCAACGCGCTCAATAACGGCATCAAAATCGAATACCGGCAACTGCAGTTCGATGACGTGGTGAGCGAATCCATGCGCGCCTATTCGACCGGCAATGCGCCCGACATCATCGCCATCGACAACCCCAACCACGCTATGTTCGCCGCACGCGGAGCCTTCCTCGATGTGACCGACATGATAGCCAAGTCCGATGTCATCAAGACGGAGAATTATTTCCCCGGCCCGCTGAAATCGGTAATGTGGGATGGAAAATATTTCGGCGTCCCGAAGGCGACCAACACGATCGCTCTTTATTACAACAAGGATCTGTTCAAGGCCGCCGGGCTGGATGCGGCAAAGCCGCCGCAAACCTGGGATGAGCTGGTTGACGCGGCACGCAAACTGACCAACCCTTCCAAGAACGTCTATGGCATCAGCTTCAGCGCCAAGGCGAATGAGGAGGGCACATTCCAGTTCCTGCCCTGGGCGCAGATGGCTGGCGCCACCTACAAGAACATCAACACCGAGGGAGCCGTGAAAGCGCTCGAGACGTGGAAGCTGATGCTGGACGAAAAACTGGCTTCGCCCGATACGCTGACACGCAGCCAGTGGGATTCTACCGCGACCTTCAACGCCGGCAACGCCGCCATGGTCATTTCGGGCCCATGGGAAATCGACCGCATGCTGAAGGACGCGAAGTTCGACTGGGGCGTCACGCTGCTGCCGGTTCCGGCGCCCGATGCGCCGCGCTCATCGGCCATGGGCGACTATAACTGGGCGATCTTCTCGAAGACCAAACATCCTGAAGAGGCCTTCAAGGCGATCGAGTTCTTTGTCTCGCAGGACAAGGACATGTTCAAGAATTTTGGCCAATTGCCGGCGCGTTCGGACATTCCCGTACCGCCCACCGGCAATGCGCTGAAGGATGAAGCGCTCAAGACCTTCGTCGAGCAGCTCAAATATGCACAGCCGCGTGGCCCCTCGCCCGAATGGCCGAAAATCTCGAAGGCCATTCAGGATGCCATTCAGGCCGCGCTGACGGGACAGATGTCTCCGAAGGACGCACTCGACCAGGCTGCACAGAAAATCAAGCTCGTCGATGGCTGATCAGGGAGGCGGCCGGCATGTCCGGCCCCATCCGCAGGGTTCCTCCCGGTGGGGTCGCTTGCCGTGATAAGCGGCGGCGGCCCCGAGCGGAGCTTGCGAGGATTTCTTATGAAAAAGCTGCTTTCCAGCATCAGCGATGGTCGCGGTTTCGATATCGCCCTTGTCGCCTTTCCTTTGGCTTTCCTCTTCGTGATGGCGGGGTTACCCCTGCTTTACAACATCGTCATGAGCTTTCAGGAAGTCGACATGTTCAGCCTGGGCACCTTCGTGCGCCCGTTCGTCGGTTTCAAGAACTATGTCGATCTGTTCCGGCAGCCGGAAACCTGGCCCATTCTGATGAATACGGTAACCTTTGTCGTCGCTTCCATAGCGGGGCAATTTGTCATCGGCTTCGGTCTGGCTCTGTTTTTCTGGGTCAATTTCCCCGGCGCCACCTGGCTGCGGGGCCTGTTCCTCGTTTCATGGGTCATGCCCGGCCTCGTTGTCGGTGCTATCTGGAACTGGATTTTGTCCGGCGACTTCGGGGTTCTGAACTTCTTCCTGCGCGAAAGCGGACTGATATCAGGCAATATTTTCTGGCGTTCGGATGCGAATTTTTCGCTCTGGGCGGTTGTGATCGCCAATATCTGGCTCGGCACCTCCTTCAACATGATCCTCCTTTCCGTCGGCCTCGCCTCCATTCCCGGCGATCTTTACGAAGCCGCCGAGCTTGATGGCGCCAACGCCTGGCAGCGCTTCTACACCATCACGCTGCCCATGATGCGCTCCACCATCGGCGCGATCATCTCGCTCGGGCTGATCTTCACCTTGCAGCAATTCGATCTATTTGCCGCCATTACCGATGGCGGACCCAATAACAGTTCCAACGTGGCGCAATATTGGGCCTGGGACCTGTCCTTCCGGCAATATGACTTCGGCAAGGGCGCGACGATTTCAGTAATCATGATCGTTTTCGTCATGCTGGCCTCCATCGTTTATGTGCGCTCCACACGGCATGAGGTACGCGGATGAGCATTAACAACCGTAACCGCCTGATGCTGGCAATCGCCATCATTCTTGCCATCATCTACCTCTTCCCGCTCTACTGGATGTATCTGACCTCGCTCAAAAGCGGCTCGGAGATGTTCGCCAACCCGCCCTCCTTCTGGCCTGGTGAACCACAATGGCAGACCTATGCCTATGTCTGGAACAGCCGCAACATGGGCCGTTACCTGTGGAATTCGGTGCTGATCGCTTCGAGTGCGGTGTTTTTGATCACCATCCTCGGCGTCGGCTGCGCCTATGTGCTGGCCCGTTATCGCAATGTCTGGGTGGATATCGGCCTGTTCCTCATCCTGATGCTGCAAGTCCTTCCAGCTTCATTGATGATCACGCCGATCTTCGTCGGTTTCTCGCAATTCGGGCTTCTGGATTATCCACGCCTGTCGGTCATCCTCGCCATTGCGGCGAAAAGCATGCCCTTCTTCGTTGTGCTGGTGCGCGCCACCTTCATGGCCGTGCCGCAGGAACTGGAGGAGGCAGCGCTCGTAGACGGCAATTCGAGGGTCGGCGCGTTTTTCAATATCGTGCTGCCACTTGCCAGAAACGGCATCCTCGTCAGCGCCATTCTCATCTTCATGCAGGCCTTCGGTGAGTTCGTTTACTCCAAATCGATGATCCAGGCGGCGGAACTGCAGCCCGCCAGCGTCGGCCTCAATTCCTTCATGGGGCCCAACACCAGCGAATGGAACAACATCATGGCCTATGCGACCATGTATGTGACGCCCATTCTCGCCCTCTTCATTCTCTTGCAGCGCCGCATCGTATCCGGCCTGACATCAGGAGCGCTAAAATGACCCTTCAGATCGAACTATCAGGCGTCAATAAATATTACGGCGCTTTCCATGCCCTGAAGAACATCAACCTTTCCATCAAGAAGGGCACCTTTGTCGCCCTTGTGGGACCATCCGGCTGCGGCAAGTCCACGCTTCTGCGCTCGCTTGCCGGGCTGGAGAGCATCTCGGCCGGTGACATGCGCATTGCCGGCACGCTGATGAACGGTGTGCCGCCGCGCAAGCGCGATGTGGCGATGGTATTCCAGTCCTATGCGCTCTACCCGCATATGACGGTCGAGGAAAACCTCACCTATTCGCTGCGCATGCGTGGTGTCGCCAAGGCAGAAGCCCGCAAGGCCGCGGAAGAGGTTGCCGCCACGACGGGGCTTTCCAAGCTCATGAAGCGTTATCCCCGAGAACTCTCTGGCGGGCAGCGCCAGCGTGTCGCCATGAGCCGGGCGATCATCCGTAATCCGCAGGCGTTCCTGTTCGATGAGCCGCTCTCCAACCTCGATGCGGCCTTGCGGGTTCACATGCGCAAGGAAATCCGCGCCCTCCACGACCGCCTGCACGCCACCTCGGTCTATGTCACCCATGACCAGATCGAGGCGATGACCATGGCCGATCATGTCGTCGTGATGCGTGACGGGGTAATCGAGCAGCAGGGGACACCGCTGGAGCTCTATGACCATCCCGTCAACCGCTTCGTCGCAGGCTTTATCGGCTCCCCAGCCATGAACTTCATCCCGGCGACCGTGAGTCCGGATGGCGCATCGCTCCAGCTGCGGTTCGGCGACGGTGAACCCCGGCAGTCGATCAGGAGCCCCGCCCCCCTGCAGCCGGGCAAACATCTCATCGTCGGCATCAGGCCCGAACATATCAGCCCCGCTACTGCAACGGGAGCGGTGTTGACACTGCCCGTCTCCGCTGTGGAGACAACGGGCTCGGCAACTTTCCTGACACTTGGCACATCCACGGAACTGGTGATTGCGATACAGGGCCGCAGTCTGGTCAAGGCCGGCGAGGTCATCGGCCTCGACGTTGACCCGTCCGATATGCATCTCTTCGATGAAGAGACAGGCGCTGGCTTGTAAACCGGTGAACCGCAGCGAAGCGGGACGCCGGTCGTCTTCGGTTTGACGATCCCCTATCGTCCAGCCCCGGACTCGAAGCTCTGCTATGCAATGTGGAAAGGCCATGGTCCATGTCGCCGGGACGGTTCAAAAAAAAGGGGCAGCCAAATGGCTGCCCCGCTGTATTTCAGCTACCCCGACCTCATGCAGGCCGCTCTTCACCTGCGTTGGGCCTCCACGTGATCAGCCTTTTCTCTGCGACATCGAGAATGAGGTCGATGATGAGGACGAAGACCGCAAGGATGATGATGCCTGCGAAAACGCCGACCGCATCGAAATTGCCTTCCGACCGGGCAATGAGGTAGCCGAGGCCTGCAGAAGCCCCAAGATACTCTCCGATGATCGCGCCAACCACCGCAAAGCCGACGGAGGTGCGCAGCGACGACAAAATCCAGCTCGCCGCAGCGGGAAAATAGACATGACGCAGCAGATCCGTGCGCCGCGCCCCGAGGATGCGGGTATTTGACAGCACGACCGGATTTACTTCGCGCACACCCTGCATGGCGTTGAAAAAGGTGACGAAAAAGACGAGCGTAACCGCAAGGGCAACTTTCGACCACAGACCGAGGCCAAGCCAGAGAACGAATATCGGAGCCAGGACGACGCGGGGAATGGCGTTTACCGCCTTGATGAACGGATCGAGCACGCGGGCGACGAAGGGGCTGAGGCCCAGCCAGACGCCAGCGCCCACCCCGAGACCGGTGCCGATGAGATAACCGAGCACGGTTTCGCTGAGGGTAATGCCGACATGCTTGTAGAAGCCGGCATCCGCAACCCAGTCGATCACCTGCCTGACGATATCGTAGGGTGCGGGAAAGAAGAAGCGATCAATGGCGCCGGAGGACACACCGAGTTGCCATCCGCCAAGAAGCACGACCAGAAGAACGACCTGGATGATACGAACATTAACGGCTTGCATAGCTTTTCTCCACTTCGCCGCGCAGGGACGCCCAGATATCGCGATAGAGCGTCATGAATTTCGGATCGAGTTTGATTTCAGCGACGTTGCGGGGTCGTTCGAGATCGACGGGAAAGCTCTCGATGACACGGCTCTTCGGACCCGCAGCCAGAACGACGACCCGATCTCCGAGCGCAATAGCCTCCTCCAGATCATGGGTAATCATGACCACCGCCCGGCGATCCTCCTGCCACAGGCGCAGCAATTCGTTCTGCATGAGATGGCGGGTGTGGATATCGAGTGCCGAGAAGGGCTCGTCCATCAGGATGACCTTCGGCTCGGTAATCAGCGCCTGCGCCATCTGTACGCGTTTACGCTGCCCGCCGGAAAGCTGATGCGGAAAACGGTCGCCAAAACCCTTGAGGCCGACTTTTTCAAGCCATGCCGTGACCTTGGCACGCCGCTCGTCCTCGGCAACGCCCCGGAACATCAGACCAAGCTCGACGTTTTGAAATGCGGTCTTCCAGGGAAGGAGGGCGTCCTGCTGAAACAGATATCCGATATTGTTCTGCACACCCTGGACCGCTGAACCGTCGATGGAAACCGTGCCCTGCGCGGGCTTCAGCAAGCCAGCAATGGCATTGAGGATGGTCGACTTTCCGCACCCGGTGGGCCCGACAATGGAAAGAAACTCGCCATCGCCGACCTTGAGGTTAACGTCCTGGACTGCAACAAACGCACCGAATGCCATGGTGACGTTCTCGATCGCGACCATGGGCTGTGGTTTGAAGTCCGCCACTGGCTCTAGCTTTCTGACTGGGGATGACATGGCGGCCTCTCAGTTTGCAGCCTTCGAAGCCGCGGCTTCGACGAACTTGTTGGTATAGGTGGTGTTGAGGTCGATCGACGCCTTTGCCACTGCCTCGTTGAAGGTCTTGAGAACGGCAAGCGGCGTTTCGAGATCGCCGGGCTCGAATTTGCCGTCTTCGGAGAAGATAGCCTTCGCGGCTTCGACGGCCTTGATGTAGGTTTTCTTGTCCCCGGACACGAAGTCGTCAGGAAGCTTCTCGACGATTTCTTCCGCCGAATGCTGCTTCATCCAGTGCAGCGCCCGTACCGTGGCATTGGTGACCTTCTGGATCACTTCGGGATTCGCGTCGATATACTCCTGGGTCGCATAAAGCACGGAGGTCGGATAGATGCCGCCATAAACATCTTTTGCGCCCTGATCGCTGCGTGCATCGATGAGGATTTTGCCCAGCCCGCGTTCGACGACAATCGTGGCCGCCGGGTCATAATTGACGAGCAGATCGATCTTGCCCTGCTGCAGGGCCGCAACGGCGGCAGCACCCGAGCCGACGCCGATGATGGAGATATCGTTGTCGCTTAAATTGTGCTGCTTCATATAGTAGCGAATGAAGAAGTCCGAGGAAGAGCCCGGCGAGGTGATACCGACCTTCTTGCCCTTGATCGTCTCAGGCTTTGCGGGATCGAAGTCAGTATCGTTCTTTCCTGCAAGAACCAGACCCGAGTTGCGGGCGAGCTGAACGAAGCCCACGACGTGCTTGTTCTGGGACTGCATCTGGATGGTGTGGTCATAAAAACCGACGGCGACGTCCGTGGAGCCGGCGACGAGCGCCTGTAGCACCTTCGAGCCTCCCTGGGCAAAGTTCTCGGTCGTCACATCAAGCCCCTCTTCCTTATAAAAGCCGAGGCTGGCCGCAACGGGGAAAGGCAGGTTGTTGAGGTTGTATGAGCCGACGCTCATTCTGACAGATTCGGCATTGGCGGTTGCCGCCAGCGCACAGAGCGCAGCCGTTGCAAGCAGGTATTTACGCATGAGGGTCTCCTCCCGTTTCGCGATATTTTAGCCACTATGGCCTTGTCTATGCTGCGTCTTCAATCGCAGCCATCGGCTTGGCGAAGGCAAAGCCTTCGAACAGCCTGCGCGCCGTCCTTACAAGTCCGGCTGTTATGGCTCCGTTTCGCATTTCCAGCTGTACATCCAGACGGCCTGCGGGATGTTCGATTCGGATCTGGGTCGGCACGGAAAGCCCTCCTGCCGCACTATAGGCGACGGTGCCTTCCGTTACGGCCGCCGTCGCGATGCCGACAGCGCCGGTTGTCGCGAGGGCAGGATGGCACTCGTTCGGCATGAAATACCTGACCGAAAACGTTCCACCCCGCCGCGCCGGCGCAATGAGCACCGGCTTTGGGATGACCATATCCCGAACGTCTCCCATCCCCATCATCGTTCCAGCCTCGATGCGTATGCGGGTCATCCGTTCAATCAGGTCTCGATTGGCGGAGAGCGATTGCGGATCTTCGTAGCCGGTGACGCCGAGATCAGCTGCCCGCATGAGAACCATCGGAATGGCGCAATCTATCGCCGTTACATCCACCCCGTCGATCACATCGACGGGTTTTCCGGTCGGCAGCAGCCTGCCGGTTTTCGCGCCGGCTGCATCCATGAATGTCAATGCGATGGGTGCCGCAAGACCCGGAACACCGTCGATCGATGCGTCACCAAGATAAATTACCTCGCGGCCCCGCGTCGGCACCTTCGCCTCGATCAGTTTGCCGGTATTCACGTTGTGAATCCTGACAAGCGTATCGTTACCCTGCGCCGGCACGAGCCCCGCCTCAATCGCGAAGGGACCGACGGCGGCCAGCATATTCCCGCAATTGGGGGAATAATCGACATGCTGCCTGTCGGTGCGCACCTGTGCGAACAGATAATCAATATCGGCGCCGGCGACCGTGGAAGGTCCGATGATCGCCACCTTCGACGTAACCGGATTGCCCCCGCCGATACCGTCGATCTGCAGCGGATGGCCTGAGCCCATGATGGACAGCAGAGCCGCATCCCTTGCCGCCGGATCTCGGGGCAAATCGGAAGCCAGAAAGAACGGTCCGCGAGACGTTCCGCCGCGCATCAGCACACAGGGTATCTTCATCAGATCGTTCATGATTAGCCTCAATCTTGCATTTTGCGGATCAATGCGCCGCGTTGTTGCAATATGGGCAAAAGAGTCTAATCTGTTAAATGCAATGTTTTGGAGGTTTATTGCGAAATGAGCATCAATTGCGAAATACTGGATTTGCGCGCATTTCAATCCGTAGTTGAGCTTGAGAGCTTTCACAGGGCAGCGGAGGCGCTGCATATCTCCCAGCCGGCACTCACCCGCCGCATCCAGAAGCTGGAGCAGGCCATCGGCGCACCGCTTCTGGAGAGAACGACTCGACATGTCGCTCCCACCGCCATGGGCCAGGAGGTGATGCCGCTTGTCCGGCGTATGCTGGAAGAATTCGATGGGTCGCTGTTCGCCATGAAAGATGGCGCGCAACGGCGCGGCCTCATCACGATGGCCTGCGTTCCCACCGCCGCTTTCTACTTTCTTCCCACGGTTATCAAGACCTTCAGTCAGCAATATCCAAACATCAGGCTGCGCATCAGGGATCTCACGGCAAATGAGGGGCTGCAGGCGGTTGCGAGAGGCGAGGTGGAATTCGGCATCAACCTGATGGGCAATTCCGATCCCGAACTGTCATTCGAACCGCTCATCGATGACCCGTTCGTGCTGGCGATGAGGAAAGATCACCCGTTGGCAAATTTCGAAACGATTGAATGGAATCAGCTGGAAGCCTATCCGCTCGTCGTCGTGGACCGTTCGAGCGGAAACAGGACCCTTCTAGACGGCGCGCTTGCGAGACACAATCTAAAGCTGAACTGGTTTTATGAGGTGACTCATCTCAATACGTCGCTCGGGCTGGTCGAAGCCGGACTGGGCATTTCCGTTCTGCCGCGGCTGGCCACGCCGCAGGACGAACATCCATTTCTCATCACCAGGCCGATCGTCAATCCCGTCGTCTCCCGTACGATTGGCATTGTACAAAGGCGAAGCAGTGCCCTTTCGCCCGCCGCGGAAAAATTCGTCCGGCTGCTGCTGGAGACCTGGAAGACACAGTAGTCACCTGATGGGTCGGGGATGCCCGGGAGGGCCCCTGACCCCGCAATCCTGATCTCCTGAAGTCTTGGAAAGGTTTTTCGCCGTCAGGTTTCTTCGAAGCCGACCGTGCCTCGCACAATCCCGTCGACAGCCTTTGCCGGCACGTCCTGCTGTGGCCACCGCTGCAAAGCTTCGTGTCCGGCCTCTGTCAGACCGTAGACTCCCCGGTCGAGTCGTTCGAACCAGCCATAAACATTCGAAAGCAGTATCTTCCCGGCATCGGGTATATTGGACCTGACCTCACGCACGCGCATCGGACCCGACGCCAGCGCCACGGCGCAGCCAAGCGCCTGCTGGCGATACGCTGTCATTATTGGCATGCGCGTGCTCCCACCCGCCGTGGGATCGCCCCGCCGCCTCTGATGTTCCCGCATGAGCCGCGACCGCCGTTTCGGATTGGTTCGCGGCATCGGCGAAACGGCGCCGACGATGATGCTGACGTCACCGGCATCGGAGATTCCCAGCATACCGATCCCGAGCCTGCGGCAAAGATCGCGGTAACGCCTGTCAGCCTCGCGGCCCTTACCCCTGGCAGAGACCCGGGCGGCGATCCACACCTCATCTGCGATAGCTGCGCGATCGACAGCCTGCAAAATGAGCTCCAGATTGAAGCTCAGCTTTAGCTCGCAGATGACGACGACGGGGGGATCGTTATCGCTCAAGCCAACAAGATCACAGCCACCCACTTCGCCCTTGACGGTATAACCCGCCTCTTCGAGGAAATCTTTGACGGGCAGATAAAGCGAAGTTTCCATATGCCTGAAGGTTCACGTGACTATACTACCCCCAGATATATCGATCCGCCTGCACAGGACAACCTCTTGGTTGGCACGTGAAGCGTCAGACCTGATCCAGTGAAAGGGTCAGGTCGGCGATAAGATCGTCGGGGTGTTCGATGCCGATTGACAGCCGGATCGTGGAATCAAGCACACCGATACGCTGACGGACATCGGCAGGAACGCCTGAATGCGTCATCGTTGCGGGATGAGAAGCAAGGGATTCCGTGCCGCCAAGGCTTACCGCAAGTTTGAATATGTTGAGCGCATTGAGAAATTTGAAAGATGCGGCCTGCCCGCCGACAATGTCGAATGAGAAGGTGGATCCTGCCCCCGAACATTGGGCGGCAAACACCTTGCCAACCGCGGATGCCGGATCGCTGAATGGCAGGTAGTGGATTTTTTCGACCTTGGGATGGGCATTCAGGAATTCAGCCACAAGCCTGGCGTTGCTGTCCGCCCGTTCCATCCTGATTTGCAGCGTCTCCAGGGAACGTCCGAGCATCCAGCACGAGTGCGGATCGAGCTGCGTGCCGATCGCCCCACGTAGGGCCTTCACCTGCTTCATCACATCCTTGCGCCCCAGTGCCGCCCCGGCGATAAGATCGGAATGCCCGCCAACATATTTTGTCAGCGAATAGAGCGAAATATCGGCGCCATGTTCTATGGGCCGCTGGAATACAGGACCAAGAAGCGTGTTATCGCAGGCGATGATCGGCCTGTGCCCCTGCCTTTTGCCAATCACCTCGGCGACCCGGCCTATCATGGCGATGTCGACAATGCTGTTCGTCGGATTGGCGGGGGTCTCGATCAGGATAACGGACACCCTGCCTTTCGCCATCGCCTCCTCTGCCGCCGCCATGACCGAGGTTTCGCTTACACCATCGGCGAAACCCACTGCGGACACGCCGAAATTATGAAAGGTCTTCGCGAGAAGCGTTTCCGTGCCGCCGTAAAGGGGCTGGGAATGGAGCACCGTATCGCCGGGCCGGACGAAGGCGAAAAGCGTCGTCGAAATCGCGGACATGCCCGAGGAGAAGAGCGCACAGCTCTCCGTCCGTTCATAAACTGCAAGACGATCCTCGACGATCTCGCTGTTTGGATGGTTGAAACGCGAATAAACGAGACCGGCGCCTCTGCCCTCCGGCGGCTCCTTGCGCCCGGAGACATAATCGAAGAAGTCGCGACCATCTTCTGCCGACTTGAAAACGAAGGTGGATGTCAAGAACACCGGAGGCTTCACGGCTCCCTCCGACAACTCCGGATCATACCCGTAATTGAGCATCTGGGTTTCGGGATGAAGAGCATGGTTGCCGATATGGGTTTTGGACGGATGCGGCGCAGTCATTTCCGATGATCCCTCAGCTGGCGTTGAACTTCCTGCAGGTTACACGCAATGAAGTCGAAATGCCTTGCATTTTGGAGCGTTTACATGCCCCATGAAGCAATATATTGCGGAGAATTGTAATTTATGTCGCAGAAAATTGCAGACCCGATCGACCGGCGGATACTTCGGGAATTGTCCGCCGATGCACGGATCACGAATAACGAACTCGCCGAGCGCGTGGGGCTGTCGGCATCCGCATGTCTACGCCGGCTTCGACGCCTGGAAGAAATGGGTGCCATCAAGGGATATTCCGCCATCAAGGGATATTCCGCCATCATCGATCCGGCGATCGAGGGATGGACCATGACCGCTCTCGCATCCATTCGCCTCAGCCGCCAGCACGATGATGAAATCCGGATGTTCGAAGCGGCGGTTCTTGAGTGGGACGAGGTTCTCGAATGTCATCTTGTCACGGGCACGAAGGACTACATGCTGAAGGTCATGTGCGGCGGACTGGAGGATTACGAGCGTTTCATCAAGGACAAGATCGCGAAGCTGAAATGCGTGGACACCATCGAGACCAGCTTCGTCATGAACACGATCAAGACGCGGCGCATCTGGTCGTCGTAACGCGCGGACAATGTCGCGCTGGCGGCATGCTGTCCGCACCTTCCGGGGGAAATTTTGATCCGAATTAGGGTCGTGGCGGGTTGAGATGATGTACGGCAAAGGGTATCAGGTGCCCCATTCTCGGGCGGCTCTTCCGCAAGCAACAAGGCACATCCTGACATGAACCCGGACTTCCTCGTCACCCATTCCGGTGGCTTCCATGCCGATGAACTTCTGTCGAGCGTTGTGCTGACGCGGCTTTTCCCGCAGGCCCGCCTCATCCGCAGCAGGGCACCGGAATGGCTCGCTGCCGGTGCGGACCGCATCATCTACGACGTAGGCGGCGCCTACGACGCAGCAAGAGGAATGTTCGACCACCACCAGCGCGGCGCGCCGTTACGCGATGACGGACAGCCCTACAGTTCGTTCGGGCTGATCTGGAAGCATTTCGGCCGCGATTATCTTGCTGCCTTCGGCGTTCCAGAACACCACATCGAAACCATTCACGCTTCTTTCGATGCCGGTTTTGTGTTGCCTGTTGACCTTGTTGACAATGGGGCGCTCAGCCCCTCGACCGCCGGACCGCTCGCCGGGCTGACCCTGCCCGTCCTGCTCGAAACTCTGAAACCCGTTTTTGATGACACCGATCCCGAAGCGGACAATCGCAATTTCCACGCGGCGCTGGGCATTGCCCGCAGCTTCGTTGAGGCAAAAATAACCAACAGTGCCGCAAAGTTGCGCGCCGAAGCGCTTGTGAAGCAGGCTATCGTGGATGCTGGCGAAGGGCATATTCTCGAGTTGCCGATGGGAATGCCGTTCCGGCCCGCCATCGTGAAGGCAGGCGCCGATCATCTGCTCTTCGTCGTTCATCCGCGTAACAACGACTGGTGCCTGACCGGTATCCGGCGCGCCGACGAGGGCTTCGCGTTGCGGGCGGATCTGCCGGCGGCCTGGGCAGGCCTGACTGACAAGGATCTGGAAGCGGTTTGTGGCGTGGAAGGCGCGAGCTTCTGCCATAACGGCCGGTTTGTCGCAGCTGCAAAGACCCGCGACGCCGCGTTGGCCATGGCAGAACTGGCGGTAAAAGAGGCTCTCTCCTTCAGCAACAATGCACCGGCGACAGAGCCGTCAAATGGCGGGACCTGAGCGCCTGGCTGCTGATGCGGTTCGGGCGGGGCAAATCCGCGATCCTGTCTGCATTTTTTAAAACGCGGTTCTGCGCATAGCGTCTGGACGCAAATTTCTGCGGAACAATCTGTAGATGTTGAAGTTACCCTTCGTGAGGAGGAGGACCATCTATGACCAGCAGAGCCATTTTTGCGGGGGCAGCAACTGCCCTGTCGATGCTTTTTTCCACCGCCGCACTGGCCCAGACCGACCTGACGATGTGGTATCACGGCGCAGGCAATGTTGAAGAACGCAAGATTCTGGCCGGCATCATCGAGGACTTCAACTCGTCCCAGTCGGACTGGCGGGTCTCGCTTCAGGAATTCCCCCAGAATGCATATAATGAATCCGTCACCGCTGCTGCGCTTTCCAACAAGCTGCCAGACATTTTGGATGTCGACGGTCCGAACATGCCCAACTGGGCGTGGTCCGGATATTTGCAACCACTGAAGATCGACGAGGCAAAGCTTGCGAATTTCCTGCCCGGCGCCGTGGGCCGGTGGGGAGACAAGCTCTATTCGGTCGGTCTGTGGGACGCTGCCGTGGCGGTTTTCGCCCGCAAATCGGTGCTCGATGAAAACGGTATCCGCATTCCAACTCTTGAACAGCCGTGGACCGGCGAGGAATTCAACGCAGCCCTTGAGAAGCTCGCTGCCAGCGGCAAGTTCGAATATGCCATCGACCTCGGCATGGCCGATAAAACCGAATGGTACAGCTATGCCTTCAGTCCCTTTCTGGAAAGTTTCGGCGGCAGCCTGATCGACAAGGAGAATTATCGAACCGCCGAGGACTTCCTCAATGGAGACAATGCCGTCAAGTTCGGGGAGTGGTGGCAATCCCTGTTCGCCAAGAAGCTTGCACCCGGGACATCGCAATCACCCGCCGACCACGAAACCGGATTTCTGGAAGGTCGCCACGCCTTGCAATGGATGGGCAACTGGGTTGCGGTGAAGGCTCTGGAAAAATATGGAGACGATCTGCTTTTCCTGCCCGCGCCTGATTTCGGGCAGGCTCCGAAGATCGGCGCGGGGTCATGGCAGTTTGGCGTTTCGGCCACCAGCAA
Organism: Agrobacterium sp. CMT1; assembly: GCF_037203725.1. Taxonomy (NCBI): domain Bacteria; kingdom Pseudomonadati; phylum Pseudomonadota; class Alphaproteobacteria; order Hyphomicrobiales; family Rhizobiaceae; genus Agrobacterium; species Agrobacterium sp. CMT1. Next base: position 170,083 of record NZ_JBBCAR010000007.1, on the reverse strand, counting down.
GCATCCCGAAGGCGCTTCCGCCTTCATCGAATTCGCCATCCAGGACAAATATCTCGCGCAGTTCTCGGATGCGATCGGTCTTATCCCGGCCACGTCCTCGGCAGCCCAGATGACGAAGAATTACAAGAAGGGCGGCCCGCTCGAAGTTTTCTTCGAACTATCCAGACGCCAGGGTACGTTGCGTCCTGTCACTCCGGCCTACGCCTTCATCTCGCCGGTCTTCTCCAAGGCTCTTTCCGACATTGCCAACGGTGCGGATGTGGCCGATACCCTCGATAATGCAACGGACGAGATAAACAACAATCTGGAACGCAATTCCGGTTACCAACCCAAATAGGGGCGTGATCGATGGCGCTCTTTTCTTCACAGGGAAAACCGGCCCGGGACAGCTTCACGGGCTGGTTCATGGCCGCACCGGCGGTGGTGCTGATCGGGCTCTTCCTGATCACACCATTTCTGCTGGGGCTGGGTTTTTCCTTCACCAACCAGCGGCTCACATCTCCCAACCCGACGGAGTTCGTCGGCTTTGAAAACTACAGCCGGCTGCTGGGCGTCGGTGTGCTAACGCTCAAGCCGGAAAGGCAGGCCGATGGAAGCATCAGCCGGGATGCGGATGGCTCCATCGCCTATCCGAGAATTCGTAATTTCACCCGCAACAACCCCGACTATCCTCATCTGGACGGAATGCGGGAATATAAGAACTTCAGCTGGGGCGAGAACCGGATCGTCATTCTCGCACGCGACGTCGTATTCCTGACCTCCGTCGTAAACACCCTTTCCTTCGTGGTCGTGGTCGCGCCGGTTCAGGCGGCGCTGGCGCTGTTTCTTGCCCTGCTGGTGAACCAGAAAATCCCCGGCGTCACGATTTTTCGTGCGATCTATTTCATGCCTGTGGTCTTGTCGGTGGTGGTGGTGGCGCTTCTCTGGCGGTTTATTTATGCCGCCGATAATGGGCTCTTGAACAGCCTTCTGAGCTATATGAGTTTTGGGCTCTTCCAGCCCGTCGACTGGCTGGGCAGAACCGATACCGCCTTATGGGCCATTCTGGTGATGTCAGTCTGGCAGGGCGTCGGTTTCCATATGGTCATCTGGCTTTCCGGCCTGCAGACTATCTCGCCCGATCTCTACGAGGCAGCGGACATTGAAGGCGCGAGCCGCTGGCAGAAGTTCTGCATGATAACCTGGCCGCTGCTGCGCAACACGGCGGTGCTCGTTATCATCGTCATCACCATGCAGGCTTTTGCGCTTTTTGCGCAGATCGATGTGATGACCAAAGGCGGGCCTCGCGACTCTACGCAGAGCATCGTCTATCAGGCGGTTGAGCGAGGATACCGCCAGCAGGACATAGCCGCGGGCTCCGCAATTTCTGTCGTCCTTTTCCTGCTTGTCCTGTGCATTTCGCTGACCCAGCGCTACCTGACAAGGGAGAAGCAATGATGCAGGCCGGACGCCGCAAAAGTCCCGTTTTTCTCATCGGCAATTACGCGCTCATGCTCGCCTTCGCGGGGATCTTCATCCTGCCCCTGTTGTTCATGGGGTTCTCATCGCTAAAACCGAACGACCAGCTGTTGAGCGATGCTACTTCGATACGAGCCTTCCTGCCGGTCGGAGATCTTTCGCTCGAAAACTATACTGCGGCTTTCGCCCGGGCGCCGATTGCAACCTTCATATTCAATTCCGTTATGGTGACTGGCGTCACCGTATTTCTCGCCCTGCTGCTCGGCTCGCTTGCCGCCTTCGCTTTTACGTTTTTGAACTGGCGCGGCAAGGACGTTCTCTTCTCTATCATTCTCGCCACGCTCATTATTCCGTTTGAGACGATTGCCGTGCCGCTGCTGCTGGAGGTCAACAATCTGCCATGGATCGGCAGCGGCGGGTTTACCTGGGGTTGGCTCAATTCCTGGCATGTGCAGATCATTCCATGGATCGCGGACGGACTGACGATTTTTCTCTTCGTCCAATATTTCAAGGATCTGCCGAGGGAATTGCTGGAGGCGGCACGCATCGACGGAGCCAGCTGGCTGCGTATTTACGCACAGGTGGTAATGCCGCTCAGCGGGCCGGTGATCGCAACAGCTGCGATCTTGAAGTTTCTCGTCATGTACAGCCAGCAGTATCTATGGCCGCTTCTCGTCACGCAGTCCGAGGCTTACCGGCCGGTTATGGTGGGGCTGCAGTATTTCTTCCAGCTCAACACGCCCTGGGGTGAAGTCATGGCCTATCTCACCATTATTACCCTGCCCGTGCTGATATTTTACCTGTGTCTGCAGAGACTTTTCATCTCCAGCATCGCAGCAAGCGGAATAAAGGGATAGCGTTTTGAAGGCTGCCCGGCATCTTAAACCGCCAGGCCCGCCGCCATCCGGTCTTCTCGCGATCCCACGACAACAACATCCTCCTTACCCCCTGCCGGGACGGGCATAATTCCGACAGGGACGCGTGCAACTGCTTTCTCTCAAAAACGGGTTCCAGTCTTTCGCCGCTAGGATTGCCCAGGCAGTAGCGCCGACATGCGGCAGTCTGAAATATTTGAAATCGGCAGAGGTCGAGGCAGGCCCGATCATCAGCCCTGTCGTCAACTCCGGCCCGACAGTGGCATAGACCAGACCATCGGGCGACACCTCAACATCAACGGTGGCAAGCAGGGCTTCGGCGCGCCCGGCGTGGCCTGCATGCTGAAACGCAAGCGCTGCCTGCGCCGTGCCTTCCAGCCAGATGCCGTCCCGGTCATCGTTGAAATCGAAGCCTTCCCCGACCGCATAGTGCCGGTCGATCCATTCCAGCACGCGCTCGGCGCGGCCGCGGAATTCCGGAACGGCGAGGATGGGCCAGAGTTCGGAATCTATTCCCGACTGGGTTAAATTGGGCCGATCGCTGCCGGGCAGGCTACCAACATAAAAACGACCCTGCTGCTCATTCCACATGGCGTCGAGGAACTTGCCTGCCCTGTCCTGCATCGTCTGCCAGGTTTTATCGTCCCCACTCTCGGTGAGCCAGCTGGCAACAGCGTAAACATCGAGATTGTGCTCTGTCGATTTCCAGTCGAGTTTCATCGGAGACGGTTCGTGGCCGAATGTGCCGCCCGTGTAACCGATGTCGCTTTCACCCTTGGTATATGCATCGATCCAGCGCATGATTTTTTCCGCGGCCTGCAAATAGGCTGGATTGTCGGAGTGCTCAGAGGCGGTAAGCAGGGCAAGGGCTGCCCAGGCGAGATTGCCTGTCGCACTGCCGACCTGATAGCCGTCTTCGACCCAGGCATTGCTGGCGGCATTCCAGAAACCGGGCAGGAGCATAAGCTCCGTTTTGCTGACGACCGGGCCGGAGCGATAGGCGTTGCGCAGGCGGCCATCACTGTAACGGCGGTCACGGTTCACGGCCAGCAGCAGCGCATCGGCAACCCTTGTTGCTTCTGCGTCTTTCCCACATGCAAAAAGAGCGATGGATGCCAGCGCATTGTCATAGGTGAAACCCGTATTCGAAAGCGCCGGATCGAGCGCCTTGCCACCGGGCGCAGGCTCGAAGCTGCGGAACACGAAGGGCGCGGGAGAACCATCCATCTTCCCGGCAAGGCCCGCGCATAAGCGCGAAGCGAGCATATCGCGGACGGATCCGGATGCAGCGCGCCCGTCACCTCCAGCCAACACTGTCATGACACAGGACATCAGGATCGCAGGGATGATCGATCTGAGAGGCATGAGCGGAATTCCCGTTTGATCGAAACCTTTCAAGGCGGCAGCCGGCCATCGGGACCGTGTTGTGTCCGGCAAAGTCCTGTTCAATCGCCCCCTGATTAGCTGAAGGCCCTTGCGAGCAACATCTGCATGGATTTTATCAGGTCGCCCTGTTCCGCCACATTTTCCGGTGCAGTGCGGAAAAGCAGCCGCAGGATAGCCCGATGCTGCTCGGCGGTTGCAGCAAGGCAGAATTTTCCGGGTATTAACTGGTCTTTTGTTGCATCGATCTGCAACCAGCCCACCTCCGGCACGAATATGGCCTGCGCTTCTGTAGAAGAAGTGAAACCCGCAAGCGTCACGGTTTCAGTCGACAGTGCCACGATCTTCACCCCTGTCACCGCATTGCCCTGCCGTAATTGTCCGCCAAGGTTTACGCTGATCGGCTCCTCCCTGTCGAAACGCGGCAACTCGATGCAGCAGATAAGGCTAATGAAGGCAATCACCATGGCGACGGCCGACCAGATAAGGTTGAGACAATCGCGCGCCGAAAATTCCACGGGTGCGTCCCATCCATAAACGGCAATCAGCACGGAGATGGCCGAAGTGAGGGTTACAAGGGCAAAGAATAGCGCCGTCGGGCCGTGAACGCGCACCTGTGACCTGTCTCCGCCCTTTTCCGTGACCTTGAAGGGGCGTCCGAAAGGTTTTCGCACGGCCTGAAAAAGCGTGATCGTGATCGGAACGGCGGTCAGTGCGTGTGTCACCTCGGTGAAAAGCGGCAGTGTGCGCTTTCCCGATATCCAGGTGGAATAGGCCCAGAACAGCGCAAGCGATGACAGACCGAGTTGCATGAACATCAACTCATCGGCCTGGAGCGCGGAAACGCCGGTCAGCCAATAGATTGAAGGCGCGAGCAGCAGGCAAAGGATGAAGGGTTTCGAAAGCCAGCAGAACAGGCCGTGCAGATAATGCAGCCGCTGCGTCAGGGTGAAATTGCCGCGCCACAGCGGCCCGGTCCGCAAAAGTCCAATCTGGATGGTGCCGAGACACCAGCGCGTGCGCTGCGTGATATACTCCGGCAGGCCTTCTGCCGATAATCCGACGCTGAGCTTTTCATTGAGCCAGCGTGTCACATACCCCCGTTCCATCAACCGGTAGGTCAGCAGCATGTCTTCCGAAAGTGCATCATGCGGGAAACCTCCGAGTTCGTTCACCGCTGCCCGCCGCAGAACGAAACTCGTTCCGACGCAGAACGCACAACCGACCGCGTCCTTTGCAGGCTGGAATACGTCGAAGAATACCCGTTGATCATCCACGAAGGAATTGCGGATACCGAGATTATGCTGGATGGGGTCGCTGTTGAAATAAAATTGCGGTGTCTGCACCACGGCCACTTTGGGATCGGCAAAAAGTCCGGTCACGCGTGACAGGAAATTGGCCTGCGGCGCAAAATCAGCATCAAGAACCATGATGAAATCTGAAATTTCCGACAGCGCATTGGTGTGGACAAGCGCATTGTTCAGGTTCCCCGCCTTTGCGTGCTTATTGTCCGGCCGCGTCACGTAATTGACGCCGACTGTTTCGCAATAGTCCCGAACCTCGGACCTGCGCGTATCGTCGCAGACGAAAACGCGCAACCGCGGATATTGCATTGCCTGAGCCGCGACAATCGATTTTTCAAGCACGTTCAAAGGTTCATTGTAGGTGCAGATGAACACATCGACCAGCGGCGCATTGGGATCGTCCGTAATCCCGGCTTCGGCTTCGTCTGCAATGGAAGACCAGTCCGTTCGTCTTGTCAGGATCAGGATCGATCCCATCGCATAAAGCACGGAGATCAGTTCGAAAGTGAAATAGATGTAATTCCAGGTGGTTTCCAGCGAAAGCTCGAAGGGAGGCAGCGTATCGGTGGCGCGCCACAAAATATAGACGCTGAGCGAGAGCAGCATGATGGTGCTGAACGCCAGCCGGTCCAGCGTTCGCCGCGGGTCGGCAAGCATGGTGAACAGGATCGCGCAGAGGGCGATGATGAGATTGACATAAAGGACGGACTGAACATCGCCCTCTGAAGTGAAATACATCGCTTGTCCTCATGGTTGACCGGATACGTCCCAAAAGCCGCGCCCGATAGCGTGCGCGAATGAGGCTGCTTCGACTGTGTGAAACAGGTGGGTCGCCCTGCGGGCGTCGTGGACGCGCCCGCAGGGGCTTGCCCAATCCATGCGGGTGTCAGGATTGGGTGCGCGGTGCTTTCGCGGTGGCATCTGCACCGCTGATCGCATGCTGCGTGATGATATCCGGCTTTGTAGTGGGCGCCGCTATTCCCGGCGGCTGTTGCGGCTGCCCGCCCATGCCCATCTGCTCGAATATTTTCTCTCGTGATGTCTCGATGAGCGTCCAGGCGGCCTGCCTCACATCGGGCATTTCGCTGGCGGATGCCTGCGCAAACTGGAAAAGGCTTGCCGATGCCTCGTGCACATATTCCCGGGTCTTGCCGAGCCATTCGCGCGGCAGACTTACACTCACCCAGGTGCCGACCGAACAGACGCCGTTGTTCATAAACTGGCTCTCGGATGTCCCGGCCATGCGGATATAAGCGTAAAGCTCCCGCCGCTCCGTGGGGGGAAACGGTACGGCATAATCGAGGTCGACGCGTTCGGTGGTTCGGGGCACCAGCCGCTCTACCACCCCGTCCGCTTCCTGCGCCCAGGCATCGGCATTTACCTTTACCCTTGAACCCACGGAAAGGGCCTGCGCCTGACGTTCGGAAAAAATTGCCACGACGAAAGCGTTGCGACAGTCGAGCGCCTCCGCCAAGGTGTCGCCGGCCACCACTTCACGTCCCGTCACGGCAACCGGCTTATAAAGCGTCGTGCCCGGCGGAATGGCGAGATCGGCGCGGGTCAGTCTGTCGATACGCGCGGCCTCCGCGGAGGCAAGCGCTTCGAGTTCGCTTTTCCGCGTCTGCATGGTCGTCATCTGCATCTGGATTTGCAGCAGATCGGCGGACCTTGTGCGGATTTCCTGCTGAAGATTTTGCAGGGATTGCAGGTCGGAACCGATATAGATGCCCTGGCGCGCGAAGCTCATTTCCTTGTTAAGCTTGTCGACGGCAACTTTCGCGGCCTGCAGTTTTGTATCTTCAAGTTGTATCGTATCGGCGATGTCGTCGCCAATTCCGAAATAAACACCCTTGGCAACCAGCTTCTGTTTGCGCACCGCTTCTGCTTTCGCGATGCGGGTCGAATAGGTCACCATCTGCAAAGCAGCCTTTGCCGCTTCAAGGTCGGATTCTGTTCTCTGCAGTAAAGCCGCTTGCTGGCTGAGAAGATCATTGTTCAGATTGTCGACCCGGCTAGCATAATCGCCGATAATCGCGTTTTTCTGGCGAAGTTCATTGTCGAGCGCCGCCAGTTGCACTTTCAGGCCGATCAGAGTGGTGTTGTCGACCTTGTCGTTTTCAACAGCCGCCCTGCCGTTACCGGATATTTTCACCACGCCACTGATTGGGGTCGTCAGCGGAATGACGGGAGCATTGATCAAGGCGCGGTTTGTCTGCGAAGTGAAGACAGGTGGAAACACGGAGGAGGAAAACACTGTGGCGACAACACCGAGAACAGTATATGAGGCCAGCCTGACCGAGGCGCCTTGAGGTTTTTCTTTATCTCTATTGCGGAACAGCATGGCACGAACTCCTGTTTTGTTGAACAGCATTTCCTCCCGCAGTATTAAAATAGTCCATCAAGTTTTTTTGCAGCGCAACATCGTTAAGATTGCATTAAGACATTTTCCGAGATTGCCGAAATACTATGCATCTGCCGGCTTTATGGACGCAAAATTTCACCCATGAAAACTTCCTGGGTCAAATTTCAGTCGTTCCATATTAGCTGTGCCTTTATAGCGGCAGCCGGCACCCGCCTTGTGCAGTTTGCTCGACCGGGGCGCACAACCTGAGAATGTACCGCGTTTCCACTATGGCAGAGAGAAAAATTTTAAAGAATCGCTTTTACGGCAGGTCGCTCTGCTCAGAGCGCCGAAAGCGGCTTCACTCTTCCGTGCTTCGCGCAAAATATTTTTACCATTCGCTCGCGCTGAAGGCTATGGGGACGGCCAGGAGGTCCAATCGCTCCCCGCTAGACAGCCGTTATATCGAGATATAATCGCGAGGCACGGCGGCCATGCCGTCACCGTTCATTCCATATCATCGAGAAACGGGTGCCTTTTTTGAGTTCCGGGTGCGTGTGCGTCTGCTCGACCCGGGCGCCAATATTCTGCGCCATCGCCATGATCAGCTTGGTGCCGAGACCGGTGCCGCGAGGGGCTGAATCCGGTTTCACACCGACGCCGTCATCCTCCACAACAAGAATGAACCGGCCGTCCTGGGCGGACAGGTTGATGCGCACTGTGCCTTCTTGATCCGGATAGGCATATTTGAGCGCGTTTGTCAGAAGCTCAGTGACGATGACACCGAGCGCAACGGCATGGTCGGCGTTCAGATCAACCTCACAGAGCGACGTTTCGACCGTGATGGAGGAAGAGCCCGGAACAGCTTGGAACAGGTCGCTTATGATCGAGGTGAGATAGGAATTCAGGGATACGAGCCCCACATTCGCGGTATTGTAGAGACTGCGATGAACGCCGGCGATCGCAGAAATCCGGCTCTGCGTCTCCAGCAACGCCGTTTCTGCTTCCTGGGACTTCAGCGTATTGATCTGCAGCCGGATCATGGCGGAAACCAGTGAGAGACTATTCGCGATGCGATGGTTCATCTCTTTCACCATCATTTCCGCATGCTCTTTGGCCTTTATCAGCAGACGGTCAGCTTCCTCTTTTGTCTGGCGCAGGCGATGGTTTTCAAGCGCCTGGTTGATGGCTGCCAGCAACAGCGGAAAAAAGTCGTCTCCAACATTCTTGATGACGTAATCGGCGGCACCAGCCTTGAGCGCGTCTATGGCGATCTGGGCCTCGTTGGACCCCGTTACGTAAAGAACGGGAACCCGGGCCGGCACCGTCTCGATAGCCGCCAGAAACTCCATTCCCGTCGCCGTCTGAAAATAGTGATCGAGAACGACGACATCGAACTGCCCGTTTTGGAAAAGCTCAAGCCCGGAAGCAACGGACGCGGCATGGACCACCTCCATTCCGTGGCGACCAAGGACGCGGCTCGCAAGCCGCGCCAGAGCCGGGTCGTCATCGACATACAAAACGCGCAGAGCCATCATGCCTTCAGGGTATCTGTATTACGGAAAAGAAAAGGCCAAGATTTTTGATGGCATTCGCGAAGCCCTCATAGTCGACCGGCTTTGTTATATAAACATTCGCACCGAGATCATAGCATTTCTGAATTTCGGTTTCGTCATCAGTGGTCGTCAAAACCACGACAGGCAGACGGCGGGTGTATTCATTGCTTTTGATCTGCTCGAGAATGCTGATGCCGGACATATCGGGGAGATTGAGGTCGAGCAAAACGAGCAGATAGCGATCCTTGCTGACGAGCCCGTCCCGGCTTTGGCCCAGGATATAATCCAGCGCCTTTGCACCGAGTGTGAACGGCACGATCTCGTTGTTGACACCTGCTCTGCGCACATTCTTCTCGATCAGACGGGCATGTCCCTCGTCGTCTTCGATCATCACGATCGTTACTTCCTGACCGGTCGCTTTCATTTGTCGCCTTCCTTCGTTACTCTTCTGAGGTCACTCGGAAGCAGCAAGATAAATTTGCTGCCTTCCCCGAGTCGCGACTCCACCCTAATGTCACCTCCTAAATTTCTGATTAGCGAACGGACATGTGCGAGACCTATTCCTTCACCGGGCTGGTCCTGTTCGCCCGCCCGACGAAACAGTTCGAAGACACGCTCAAGATCCTGCTCACCGATACCGCGCCCGTTGTCGCCAATTTCAATGGCGATCGCGCCGCGCCCGGCCGGATAGGCGCGTGCCGTTAACCTCAGAGGGCGCCCAGGCATCTGATATTTCACCGCGTTATCGAGAAGATTACCTAGAATCTGGTCGAGAGATATGCGGTCCGTCACGACTGTCAGCTTGGGCGTGTCGACATGAATCTCTCCTCCATTGGCCGTGATCTGATGGCGCACGGTCTCTGAAAGCGAGGAGAGCAAAGTTTCGATATCGACTTTCTCAGGCTGAAGCTTGCGCTGGCCGTCACGGGATATCTTCAGAATGGCGTTGATCAGCTGGTCCATCTTGCGGGTCGATGAACGGATAAACCCGATGGCTTCGGGTATGTCTTCCTCAACCGCCAGCCGCGCCTCTCGGATCACGTCCTGCGTCAGCGTTTTTCCATCTGCCAGGACATAGTTGGTGACCGGCTTCAGCGACGTATCGAATTCGGAAAGGAAGCCCATGATGTTGACAAGCGGCGCCCTCAGATCATGAGTAACGATATAAGCGAAGCGCTGAATTTCCTGGTTGGCCCGGCGAAGATCGCGTGTTCTTTCCTCGACACGCTCCTCAAGATGGCGATTGAGTTCGTCCACATCCTCCCGCGACCTGTTTAGCGCGCGAATATAAGTAAAGACGAGCAGTATCGACCCGCCGACCACGATGAGAATTGCAACGGCACCGCCAATCGTTACCCAACGAAGTGTATTGGCGGCGCCCAGTTGATCCGCAACGATGACGCGCAGGCGATCGTCGGTATCCGACTGAAGGTCCGACAGAACACTCCTGATCTCATTCATGAAGCGTTTGCCGTCGTTATTTCGAACGACCTCGGCTGCCTCGGTAATGCGACCCGCGCGCTGCAAATCGATGGTTTCGCGTGTCTCGGAGAGCTTTGCGTCGATCGCCTGCTTCAAGCCAGCGAGAGGTTGCTTATATCGCTCTTCCCCTTTCAGAAGATCGAGAAGTCGCGCCTGGCGTTCGGGCAAGCCCTGAAGGGCCTCTTCGTAAGGCCCCAGATATTCGCGATTGTTGGTAAGCAGATATCCCCGCTGGCCGGTTTCGACGTCCTGCATCGTCGTCAGCACATCCAGAATTGCGGCACGGACACGGCGCAGTTCCGCCGTCTCCTGGGAATAGCGATTATTCACCTGCACCAGCCACAAAGATGTGGAGACCATGCCAATCAAAATTGCAACGCCAACAGCAAGCATCAAAAGGCTTCGCTGGGCAAACGGTGAAAAACCAGTCACAGCAGTAACATTCCCGGTAGGCAGTTAGTTCGCGGCACAAACTAGAGTACGCAAGCGACGGATGCGAATGATTTCTTTTTACACAAGGGTGGAACCACCTCGATCTTCAGGCGTTCAGCGCTGTTGGTAAAATGTCCGGGCGCGCCTGCGACCATGTGAATGCGGTAAGCTATGCAATATGATTTTCAGGGAAAGCATATCCTCGTTCTGGAAGACGACGCCCTTCTGGCGATGGATATGGAGGACTTTCTGTCCGACCTCGGTGTCGACGTCATCGGGCCGGTTTCCGATATAGCCGCAGCGCTGGAGAAAATAAGCGCAACCGATCTGGATGGAGCGGTTATCGACCTCAATCTCAAGGGCGAGTTATCCTTTCCCGTGATCGAACGACTGAGGGCCGAGAGCATACCTTTCGTCATCTGCAGCGGATATGCCGAGATACCCGGTATTCGCACGCAATTGACAGGGCTGACGATCATTTCCAAGCCGTGCGATTTTGATAATCTCCCGAATGTTCTGGCGACCGAATTCGCGCATACCGGGTAGCGGGAAAATACCGCAACGTCCGGTAACGCTGATAGGCGAAACTTCAGTCCAGAGGGAAAATCACCCGATATTTCAGGCCGTCGCGATCATAGCGGATTTCACTGTCGCCCTGCAGCTCGTACTGGGCTCCCCGCGTAACAAGGGTCGTTCCGAAACCGGTCTCCAGCGGAGCGGAAATGGGCGGGCCACCGCTTTCATGCCAGCGCAGCTCGATAAGGTCCCGGCCTTCATCGTTACGAAGCCTTTTCCAGAAGACCTGCACCTTCCCGGTTGCTTCTGAAAGCGAACCGTATTTCTGCGCATTCGTCACCAGTTCATGTAAAATCATGCCGAGCGCCAATGCGGATTTAGGCGATACGCTAACCCCGTCCGGACCTTCGAGCTCGACGCGGCTGGCAAAAGTGTTATGGGGTTCAATTGCCCGCTTCACGACATCCTTGAGATCGGTTTGTCCCCAGTTGCTCTGGAAAAGCAGGGCATGACTTTCGGCGAGCGCACTCACGCGGGCCACGAGCCTCTCTTGATAATCCTCTACGGATGAACTGCCTTTTGCAGTGCGACGAATGATGGAAATGACCATCGCCATCGTGTTCTTGACACGATGGCTGAGTTCGCGGACGAGCAGCTCCTTGTGCATTTCCGCCCGTCTCCGCTCCTCCTTTTCCCGTGCTTCCGCGAGAGCGCGACCCACTGCGGAGGGCAGCCTCGCCAGTCGCTGCTTCAGGACATAATCAGTTGCGCCGCGCCTGAAGGCATCGATCGCCGCGTCTTCGCCGAGAACACCGGAAACGAAAATGAAGGGCGTGTCGGGTCTCGTTTGCATGACGACATCAAGCGCAGCCATGCCGTCAAAGTCCGGCAGGGAAAAATCTGCGAGAATGATATCAAACTGCTGATTTTCCAGAGCCTCGATGAAGGAAGTTTTACCCACCGCCCTGGTTACGACAGGGGGCGGAGAGATCCGTGAAAGCTGATCCTCGATCAGTTCGGCATCGACCGAGCTGTCTTCGAGAAGAAGAAGCTTGCTTTGCTCCATCTGCGGCATCGCCTCACGCACCATTGCGGCGCGCGCCCGGCGGCGGTTCGTTCAGCAGGGCCCAGAACACGCCAAGATCCTGTATCGCCTTAAAAAACTGATTGAACTCCACTGGCTTCACCACAAAGGCGTTCACGCCGAGTTCGTAGCTCTTTACGAGATCCTGTTCTTCACGGGAGGAGGTCAGCATGACGACCGGAATATGCTTGAGGTGATCGCTGCCCTTAACGGTCTGGAGGACCTCGAGCCCGTCAACTTTCGGCAGCTTGAGATCAAGAAGAACCACGGTCGGATCGCCGGCAGGCCGGTTGTGGAAGCTACCCGAGGCATTGAGATAATCAAGCGCTTCGGCACCATCACGCGCAATGACGACCTCGTTCGCCAGTTGACATTTTTCCAGCGCAGTTAGCGTCAATTCCAGATCGCGTGGATTATCCTCCACGAGAAGAATAGGTCTGAGTTCAGGCAATTTTTTCCTCTTCAACTTTCGTAACCGGCAATGTGAAGGAGAACGTGGCTCCCTCTCCGACAGTTCCCTTAGCGCTGACCGAACCGTGGTGGCGTTCAACAATTCGTCTTACCAGCGCAAGTCCAATTCCCGTTCCCTCAAAATCCTCTACCCGCTGCAATCTCTGGAACACACCAAAAAGCTTGCTGTAATAGGCCATGTCAAAGCCGACACCGTTATCCTCGACCGAGTAGGTCACGCCACCTTCGGTTTCTGCCGCGGAAATGGTGATAATCGAAACGGGTTTCTGGCGGGAATATTTGATCGCGTTGTCAACGAGATTGTACCACACCTGCCGAAGCAGGGTCGGATCTCCGAGCGATACGGGCAGATTGCCGATATGCCATTCGATCTGCCGATCAGCGATGGAATGAGCGAGGGACCGGCGAACCTCGTTCACGACTTTCTCCATGTCTACCGGCACCATTGTGATTTGGGTGCGGCCGAGCTGCGAGAAATTCAGAAGATCATCCACGAGCCTGCCTGCGCCGAGTGCCGCTTCGGAGATCATCTGCAGATAGTGGAGCGATTTTTCATCCAGGGCGTTGCTGCGTTCGCGCAAGAGCTGGGCGAAACCGACAATATGACGGAAGGGCGCGCGGAGATCATGCGAAACCGAGTAGGAAAATGCCTCCAGCTCCTTGTTGGTCCTCTGCAATTCTTTCGTCAGATCCGCCATTTCCTCCGCCTTGCGCAGGACGATGCCGATGATCGCGCCACGCAACTCCCGCGCCGCTGCAAGCTCGGGGGCTGACCACGGTGAGGCCGTGTTGCGCACCTGCTCTTTCCAGGTTTCGAACGATTTGCGCGGATGAATGCGCCCGCTCTCATGCACTGTCTTGTGCGGATCCCCGCCCCAGCGCACCGTCTTTACGACTTCCGGCCGAAACCAGATCAGCCAGCTTCCGTGCAATTCCGAAACCCGCATCGCGATGATCCCGCTCGCCACGGACGCAAATGCCGCAGCAGCGGGATAATCGCCGGCAAGACTGTCTGTGGCAAACAGGTCTGCAACCTCGCGTTCGCCGAGCCAGCGGATCAATCCTTCGACCTGCTCCTGCGAGGGGGTCTTGCCCACGAGATGATATTCATCGCCAAAAAGGAGTGCCGCTCCCTCAGCCCCCACCTGCTCCAGCAGATCGTCCTTTTCGCTCTCCCCGCCCAAGAGGCCATCAACCCATCTTTGTGCCGCCGCCATCCGCTTGAGCAGGCGAGCCTGGACATGACCAAGTTCCAGCCGGCGCGAAGCATCCTGAGAACTTTGCTCCATTGCGATCCGCATCGAAAGGAGCTGGGCGGCGAAATCGCAGGCTTCGCGCACGGCCAGCGAGACGGAGTGCGGGGCGGCGTGATGGCATGCAATCAGCCCCCACAATTTGCCATTGACGATGATTGACACCGACATCGAGGCCGCCGTCGCCATGTTACGCATGTATTCCAGATGAACGGGCGAAACGCTGCGAAGCTGTGAAAGGCTCATATCGAGCACTGCGCCCGTTTCCGCGTTGACCTGCGGCATGACAGGCACGGGCCTGTAATCGACGTCCGGGATCATACGCAGACGGTTGACCGTATAAAGCTTGCGCGCCTGCGGCGGGATGTCGCCAGCCGGGAAGCGAAGCCCGATATATGAAGGCAACGCGCCGCTGCCGGCCTCCGCCACGACATGACCGCTCCAGTCGGGACCGAAGTCATAAATGAGGGTCCGGTCATAACCGCTGATCGAGGAAACAAGCTGTGCAACTCGAGACAGTGCGTCGCTCAGCGACGGCGTGCTGTTGAGATATTGGGCGAGGCCTGTCAATTCGCTCATCAGCGCTTCGGCGGCGTCGCCCGGGCCTGTTCTCTCAAGCTCGACGATGATCACGCTTCCCGACCGATGCGCCGAGACATCGAGTTTTTTTTCGGTCCAGACATATCTGAAGCTGCTGTCGTCACCGGAATACCAAGCCGGTAATGCCTCGATAAAAGGCAATGTTCCCGGGTCTGGAATCACCCCGATCGATAGAGGTGCATCTAGAAAATCCTGCAGGTTATCGCTCGCCTGCACGACGGCCAACTGACGCGCGGACAGCACGAAGAGTGCGCCATGTTGCTGGATAGCGCCGGGAATGTGGATGGGCTCGGCGCCGCAACTATCCAGCTTCGGCGTGACTGAACTCATGACTTTCTCCAGCCGCTCTGTGATCGACGGCCTGCTCAAAACGCGGCCAGCCTAGCCATTATTCTACGGATGTAAACGTTTGCTTACGCGAAATTGTTTCGCCGTCGGCCACGTCCCTCTCAGGTTTCGGCAACAACAGCGGGCTTCATGAGATAATGACCCACACCCCAGACGTTACCGTCCTCGTGACCAAACAGCCCGGCCGTTGCGAGAAAAAACAGACGCCAGCGGCGTTCCCATAACCGCGCGTCAGCGCCATAAACACGCTGCAGGATCGGCCTTATGTGGCCGATTTCCCGATCGAAATTCTCAAGCCAGGCGAGAGCCGTGCGCCGATAATGCGATCCCGGCCAGTTCCATTCCCTTTCGACGGTGAGAACCCTGCTGAAACGATGGGGAAGATCAAAAGCGGGCATGATGCCGCCGGTGAAAAAATGCCGGGCAATCCAGTCGGCGGGGTTGTTGTGGTCGAAACGATAGGATCGGCTGCGGTGGTTGAAGACATGGAGGAAAAACTTGCCATCAGGTTTCAGCCAGGTACGAACGCGTTCGAAGAGCACCTGCCAATTCGACATATGTTCGAACATTTCGACCGATACGACGCGATCAAAGTGATCGCCGGTCGCAAAATCGTTCATGTCTGCGGTCACCACGGAAAGATTGGACAGCCCGCGCTCACGCGCGCGGCCAAGGATGGATTCCCGTTGCGATGCGGAATTGGAGACAGACGTGATCCGCGCATTGGGAAAACGCGCTGCCATATAAAGCGACAGCGAACCCCAGCCGCAGCCGAGTTCGAGAATGTCCATGCCGTCCTCCAACTCGGCATGGTCTACCGTCTCGGCGAGAGCAGCTGTCTCCGCTTCACCGAGGCTTGTCTTGTTATGGGGATAATAGCAGCAGGAATATTTCCGCTGGGCTCCGAGAACCAGTGCGAAAAATTCAGCGGGGACTTCATAGTGTTGCCTGTTCGCCTCGTCGGTATGGCTGGCGACGGGGAATTTCGCCATATCCGCCGCAAAAGCCGCCTCGGCATCCGGCGGTATTTTTGCGAGCCGCCGTTTCGTTCTTGCGCAGAGCATATCTATCCCGGCGAGTGTAACGCTGTCGTTGAGCGCCGCGCGTTCTGCGGCATTGATGGCAAAGGCGAGCATATTCATGGCGTTTCCTCGTTTTTGCGCGGCCCCGGAAAGAAGGCGTTGACGCGGCGTTGCAAGGCACGGAATTTTTCTCCGCGCGATTTCAGCATGTGCTCTTCAAGCGGCGGAATGCCGGATACATGGACGAGCAGCCAGTACATCATGACGGGCGCGGCAAGCGACGCCCAGGACAAGCCGTGCGCCTGAAAGGCCAGCAGCGGCA
The DNA here is from genome assembly GCF_037203725.1 of Agrobacterium sp. CMT1. Classification (NCBI taxonomy): domain Bacteria; kingdom Pseudomonadati; phylum Pseudomonadota; class Alphaproteobacteria; order Hyphomicrobiales; family Rhizobiaceae; genus Agrobacterium; species Agrobacterium sp. CMT1. The sequence goes on along the minus strand of NZ_JBBCAR010000007.1, from coordinate 153,636 downwards.
AGCTGCACCAGAAAAGCCATTCGAAGAAATAATTGGGATGGCGTGAATAACGCCAGAGACCGGTTTCACATATACCGGTTTTCGCTTCGGAGGTTTTCCTGAATTTCGACAGCTGGGCGTCCGAGAGCGCTTCACCTGCCAGTGCAACAAGCGCAACCATGGTGGCGAGAAGATCTATGGTACGCGGGAAAATCCGGTCGTTGCTGGCGGCTAGATAAACAGCCAAAACAAGCACAAAGGCGGCAACCGCCTGTATTTGCAGGAAGAAGAAAAGCCGCCGGGGACCGGTTTCGCCCCATTGCTCCATGAGTTTTGCATAACGCGGATCTTCCCCGCCACCCCGCGTGCGCAGGCCTATGTGTCCAGCAAGCCGCAGGGACCATACGACAACGAGACAGAATACGACACTGCGCCGCCCGCCATCGCCCTCCGCCAGCAACACAGCCAAGATGCCGCCGAGCCCGACGCTTGCCGACCAGACGGTGTCGATCCAGCCGCTCGAGCCGGTCGCTCTTTGTAATGCCCAGGCTCCTGCCATCAGCAGCGACATCAGAATGGCAAGCGTCAGGATCACGGAAAACATCACTACTTCGCTCACCACTTTTAATCGATCGAGGCCGGATTTCGTGATGGCAAATACGGCCTAACCAGCAAAAGAGTTTCAGGGTTCGAAAAAAATTCGAAAAACCACCTGCCGCTGAAACTTATCAGACGGCTGCCTCGTATCTGCGCTGTCCAAAGACAATTTCTACAATGCGATAGCGAGGATCGATGACCGACACCGAAACAATGCGACGAGACAACCGGCGCCGCATCGCGATAGTGGGAACGGGAATTTCCGGTCTGTCAGCAGCCTGGCTCTTGTCGCAAAGGCACGATGTCACGGTCTTCGAGGCGGCAGACCGCGTCGGAGGCCACAGCAACACGGTGACATTCGATACGAAGAATGGCCCGATCCATGTCGATACGGGTTTCATTGTCTATAACGACTGGACATACCCCAATCTGACCGCGCTTTTTCGAAAGCTGAACGTGCCGACCGCAGCCTCGAACATGTCGTTCGCTGTTTCCCTTGATAATGGCGGCTTTGAATATTCCGGCGGAAACGGGTTTGGCCTGCTCGCACAGAAGAGAAATGCTCTAAAACCCCGCTTCTGGTCGATGCTTGCGGACCTCCTGCGATTTTATCGCAACGCCCCGCGTGACCTGCACTCGATGGCTGACATGTCCCTCGACGATTATCTGACGCGTAATCGCTACGGCGCAGCGTTCCGCGACGATCATCTCTACCCGATGGCTGCGGCGATATGGTCCACACCGGCCATGGAAGTAGGCCGTTATCCGGCGGCGCATTTCATCAAGTTCTGCCGCAATCACGGTTTGCTGTTGCTGCGCAACCGGCCGGTCTGGCGCACCGTCGTTGGTGGCTCGCGCGAATATGTAAAACGCCTCACGGCACCGTTTGCAGACAGAATTCGCCTGTCAACGCCAGTGACGCGTATTCGCCGCCTGCCGCACGGCGTCGAAATTACAACTGCGCAGGGCGAAATTGCCCGCTTCGATGATGTGGTCATCGCGACGCATGCGGATCAGGCGCTGGACTTGCTGGCCGATGCGACACGTGTCGAAAAACGCATTCTCGGTGCCTTTGGTTATACTCGAAACCGGGCCGTGCTTCACACTGACAACACCTTCATGCCGCGCCGCCGCGCGGCTTGGTCAAGCTGGAATTATGTGGCCGACACGCGCACCGAAGCGGGCCAGCCCAGCATCACATACTGGATGAACCGGCTCCAGCCGCTCGGCGAAGCCGAGGATATTTTCGTGACCTTGAACCCGGCGCGGGAACCGCATCAAGGAAAGATCATCGCCGAAGAGACCTATCACCACCCCGTCTTTGACGCCGGAACCGAACAGATGCGCCAGGAACTATGGGCCTTGCAGGGCTTGCGAAACACCTGGTTCTGCGGCGCCTATTTCGGTTCCGGTTTTCATGAAGACGGCCTCCAGGCTGGGCTTGCCGTCGCTGAAGATCTCGGTGGCCTGTCCCGCCCATGGAAGGTGGCGGACGACAGCGGCCGGATCATCCGCCTCGATTTGGAGACGATCGCCACGGACACGCGATCCATGGAGGCGACGGCATGAAGCCTCCCCTCGTCTCTGCGCTTTTCCCTGGCCATGTTACCCACGCCCGGTTCAAGCCGAAAACCCACAAACTGGACTATCGGATCTATTCGCTGTTTCTCGATCTCGATGAGTTGGAGACGCTGGACCGGAAATTGCGGTTTTTCTCGGTGGACCGGTTCAACCTGTTTTCATTTCATCGCAAGGACCGAGGCAACGGCAGCGGGCTCGGGCTGCGCCAGCAGATAGATGCGGCAATGACGGCGGCAGGCATGACAGCGGATGGAGGGCCGGTGCGCCTGCTTACCATGCCGCGTTTGCTTGGCTGGGCCTTTAATCCGCTCAGCGTGTTCTTCTGCCATGGCCGCGACATGGAACTCAAAGCCATCCTCTGGGAAGTGGACAACACTTTCGGCCAACGGCATTCCTATCTGATCCCCGTAGAGGCCGGCATGGGCGCGGAGATCGTACAGCGCTGTGACAAGGCTTTTTATGTCTCGCCCTTCATGGACATGAACCTTCACTATGTTTTCCGCGTCATCCCGCCTGGGGAGAGGCTGAAGATCGTCATTGAAACATTCGACGATGATGGCGCCGTCCTGACCGCCCGGCATCTTGCCCGAAGGGTCGAACTGACCGATCGAGCCTTGCTGAGAGCCTTTGTCACCATTCCTTTCCTGACCCTGAAAGTCGTTCTCGGCATTCACTGGGAAGCGCTGAAAATCTGGCTGAAGGGGGTGGCGCTGAGAAAGCGCCCGCCGCCACCCGCACAGCCAATATCCTTCGTTCACCCTTCATCGTCGCAAATCGAGGCCAGAATTCATGACCCCGTTTGACAATCTCTCGGAATTACCGGTGCAGAACACCCGCGTCAGCGGCCGTATGGGCCTCGGCACTTGGCTCATCACCCGGCTGCTGAACAATATTCACCGCGGCCGGCTTCGCATCACCCTCCCCGGCGGCGGAACCATCGAAAAATCGGGGACATCGGAAGGCATCGACGCCATTCTCGTTCTGCATAACTGGCGGGCAATCCGCCGTCTGTTCGTCAATGGTGATATTGGCTTTGCGGAAGGCTTCATTGAGAACGACTGGTCCACACCGGACCTGACCGCGCTTATCCGTTTCGCCGCGCAAAATCGTGATGCTTTCACGAAATCAATGCGCGGCAGCCTGCCCATGCGCCTCATCAACCGGCTTGCGCACGGGCTGAACGCCAATACCAGACGTGGCAGCCGACGCAACATCGAGGCGCATTACGATCTCGGCAACGAGTTTTACCGGCAGTGGCTCGATCCCTCGATGCTTTACTCCTCGGCGATTTTCGACCTGATGACACCAACCCTTGAGGCAGCGCAGCAGAGGAAACTCGAGCGTATTGCGGAAAAGTTGCAGTTGACCGGCAACAAGGATGTGCTGGAAATCGGCTGCGGCTGGGGCGCGCTCGCCATTCACCTCGCCACGCAGCACAATGCCAACGTGACCGGCATAACCCTGTCGCCCTCCCAGTTGCGCTGGGCGGAAAATGCTGCGGAAAAAGCAGACAAGGCTGACCGGATCAAACTGAAGCTGCAGGACTACCGCGACGTCAAAGGTCAATTCGACAACATCGTCTCCGTGGAAATGTTTGAAGCCGTCGGCGAAGCCTATTGGCCAAGCTATTTCGGGACGCTGAAGCGCTGCCTGAAACCCGGCGGTCGGGCGGTGCTGCAAATCATATCCATTGAAGAAAACCGCTTCGATAGGTATCGGCGCAAGGCCGATTTCATTCAGAAATACGTGTTTCCTGGCGGCTTCCTGCCCTCCGATTCAGCTCTGGAAAAAGCCGTGGGGCAAGCCGGCCTCAAACTCACGGAAAAGGAGCTTTTCGGCCAGTCCTATGCGCTCACACTGGCGGAATGGCGCCAGCGTTTCCATGCCCGGTGGCAGACTATTTCCCTGCTCGGCTTCGACGAGCGCTTTCGTCGGATGTGGGACTATTACCTCTGCTATTGCGAAGCAGGTTTTGCCGAGGGAACCATTAATGTCGGGCTGTACACAATAGAACACGGATGAGGCGGGACTAAAAAACGGAGAACCACGATGAAGATCCTTGGATTGGCAATTGCATCCGCCCTGTCTCCGTTGCTGGCAGGGACAAGTGCGACCGCGGCCGATATCAACGGCAACTGGGCGCGGGGCGACGGCAAGGCGAAAGTGCTGATCGCACCCTGCGGCGAGAAAATATGTGCGACAAACACATGGATCAAACCCGGCACCCAGAAAGAAAAGACCGGCGATCGCCTGATCATGGACATAAGGCCGGGCGAGACGGGCAATTACACCGGCACGGCCTTCGACCCACAGCGGGATAAATCCTACAAGATAACGGTGACGGTGGCAGGCAACAACATGACTACGAAAGGCTGCATCATCGCCGGTCTGCTGTGCAAGGGCATAAGCTGGACCAGGATCGACTAGCCACGTCCCAGATCCTCCCTCTCTCGTCAACCAGACCAAAAAGTCGCCTGATCAATGGCAAAGGAAAAAATCGATGAAGACATATCTTGCCGCCTATTTCTTCACCCTGGTTGCCTTTCTGGTGATCGATTTCATCTGGTTGAGCACCATGGCGTCACGACTTTATCGACCGGCCATCGGCGATCTTCTGGCGGAAAATTTCCGTCTCGCTCCGGCGTTCATCTTTTATCTCATCTACGCCGCCGGCCTTACTTTTCTCGCCGTGCGTCCGGCACTTATTTCGGGACAATGGAGCACGGCGCTGCTTTACGGCGCTGCCGTGGGCTTCATGGCTTATGCCACATATGATCTGACCAATCAGGCGACGCTGAAAAGCTGGTCGACGACCCTGACCGTTGCCGATCTGCTGTGGGGCACTTTCGTCTCCGCGGCAGCGGCCGTCATCGGCTTTCTTGTCACGGTACGCATCATTGGCCCGTTGGAAAACTCGGCAGGCTGGCCATGATGACCGTCGCCTCCTGCGGTCTGCGCCCGATGATCACAGGGCGTGTCCGGAACGAACTTCCCAAGCATCTCTTGTCTTCCTTCGAAAGACGATCCTATAAAGGAAGAATAGCAAGGAAGGTTCGAATGCAGGGCACAGAGATCGCAAGCCTTATCCACCGCGTCGGCATGGGTGATCGTTCAGCATTCGTCTCGCTTTACCAGGCAACAAGCCCGAAGCTTTTTGCGATCTGCCTGAAAATCCTGCGGGACAGAACGGACGCCGAGGAGGCGCTGCAGGAAATTTATATCAAGGTGTGGCAGCGCGCCCGCACATTTGCCGCTAGTGCCGGCAAACCGGCGACATGGCTCGCCACCATCGCGCGCAACCACGCCATAGACACGATTCGCGCCCGCAGACCTGCTGGCGATGACATTGACGAGGCATATGACCTCGTCGACGAAAGCGTTCGCGATCCTGAACAGAATGTTGTTCTGGCGGATGAAGGCCGCAGGATCGACGACTGCATGCGGGAACTTGAGACTGTGCACGCACAGGCAATACGCCGGGCGTATGTCGAGGGTCTGAGCTATCTCGAACTCGCCGACGAATTACGCGTGCCACTGAATACGGTTAGAACCTGGCTGCGGCGCAGTCTTCTCAAACTCAGAGAGTGCATGCAGCGATGACGACGGGCGACCACAGCGGCGGAATGCACTCGCGCGATGAAATACTCGCAGGCGAATATGTGCTCGGTGTCCTGCCGCTTGAAAAGCGCCGCGAAGTGGAACAGCGTATCCAGGAGGACAGGGTCTTCGCGCAACTGGTGCAGCGCTGGGAGACCGAGTTTTCGGACTTTAACGCCGATTACCAGGAAGAGACGCCCAGCGCCGCTATTCTTGCCCGTATTCAAGAGCGTCTGTTCGGCAGCAGAGCGGTCAACACGAATGGCACCTTGTGGAACTCCGCATCTTTCTGGCGCTGGATATCTGTGGCCACCAGCGCAACCGCCGTGGCTGCCGTCGTTTATGCCGCGTTCCCGGAACAACGGGACGGCACAAGCCCGCTTGTGGCCGAGCTTGCGACAACCGACAGCCAAGTCAATCTCCTCGCGTCCTACGACGCGGAATCGGGCCGAATGCGTATCGTTCCCGTGGCGACCGGAAAGACGGACGAAAAGTCACTGGAACTGTGGCTCGTCATGGACGGCGGCAAGACCCGCTCGCTCGGCGTTTTCCAGCCCGGCACGAATGGCGACCTCGTCATTCCCGCCGACATGCGTGGCAATATAAAGGAAGGTACGACTTTCGCGATCAGTGTCGAACCATTCGGTGGTTCACCGACCGGTCAGGCAACCGGTCCGGTCATTGCTGTCGGCACCGCCCGGTGGGGTTGATGCCCCAGTGGGCCGTCTCCAGCCATGGTATTGTCATGCTGCCGCCGGAAAAGAAAGACGCAATTCCGTGTCCAGCATGGCTGCAGAATCCAGGACTGGCAAGGGTGATCCGCCGTATCTGAAGCGAAACGCCGCGCTGCTGCGGCCGTTCTCAATTTTACCGCCACCGCCATCCGTCTTTTCGCAACGTGCTGCAGCCCAACACGTAACCCACACCCGCGGCCAGGCAAAGTGAAGCCCAAGGACTTCTGCCGATCGCGCGGCGTGCGGCGCGGCGATTGATCCGGGCAACCGCATTTACAGACACCAAAGCCCGTGAAGCGGTTTCGCCAGCACGGACTTTCAAACTGTCGATCTCGGCGCGCAGTGCGTTTATCTCATCGCTCAATTGCGCTGCAAGGCTGTCATCGCGCTCCGCTACCTCTGCAAGCGCCGCGTCAGCGAGGGGAGCGTCGGAGATTTGCGGCTGGACACCCGCGTGGTTCGGCTGTCCGTCGCCCTCTGATGGCGCGGGAACAGAACTGCCATGTTGTTGAAAGGTATTTTGGTTCATCGAAGCCTCCTTGATCAGCATCTAACCCGCGCCTCTCTCGGATGTTCCAGCAAGAATGATTGCTTTGCGTCGCGTAAAGCCCTGGCCGGTGGGTCTTGCGAACACTTGCTTCAGCTATCGCACAACACCGGGACCGCGCCTCGTCAGACGTCGCCGTCAATGGGTCAAACTGTCGAAGGTTCTTTAGAGGCCGGCGACGCGAGATAAGACACATCGCAGACAGGGAATCGGTCTTGAATCCGGATTTGCCAGCGACGGCGATCGGGGGTGAAACTTTTTTGAGCGCGACGAGTTTGGTTCACGAGCAATAAAGCTCGCATTTCCCACAGCATGCAGTCATCCGCCATGCGGAGAATCTGCCCCCTTTCGGAGGAGATACCGTGAACTCTATCATTTACCTAGTCGGGCTGGTCGTGGTCGTCCTGTTCATTCTCTCACTGTTGGGGTTACGCTAATGGTTGATCCAATCGTTACTGACGCCAATCGGAGCTACGTCGACTGGCCTGCCATTTTTGCCGGAGCGTTTATTGCCTCCGGGGCAATGGCGGTTCTCACCGCGTTTGCCAGCGGATTGGGACTGAGTTCAATCTCGGCGGACAATGGCGGTGAGATCAGTTCAGTCTGGCTGATCATAACCGGCCTCTTCGTAGTCATTTCCATGGTCGGCTCTTACATGCTGGGCGGTTACATCACCGGCCGGATGCGCAGACCCGCAGGGCAGGCGGACCGAAACGAATTGACCGTTCGTGACGGCCTGAATGGGCTGGTGGTTTGGGGGATTGGAACGGTCGTCTCGGCATTCCTGGCCCTGGGCGTTCTTTCAGGTGGTGCAAGAGCAGTTGGAAGCGCCGCCCAGACAGCAATTGAGGCAACCGGAACGGCGGTTGGTGGAGCGGCGCAAGGCGTCGGACAGGTCGCCGGGGGAATCGTTTCAGGAGCCGGCAGTGCCGCTGGCGGTATCGCGCAAGGGGCCGGGCAGGCAGCAGCGCCCAGCATCGAGCAGATGCTTCCGCAGGGCCTCAGGGCCAATCCGCTCGATTATTTTACTGATACGCTGTTGCGAACGGATGGACAGGCAGCGTCGCCGCAGGCCGATCAAACCGTCGGTGACTACCAGCGGCAAATAAGCGGCATCCTGGGAAATCTGCTGTCGACAGGCGAAATTTCCGACGCTGACAGAAACTGGCTCACGACACAGATTGCTACGCGTACCGGCATCAGCCAGACCGATGCCCAGAACAGGGTCAATCAGACGGTGGAGCGGGTGCAGGCCGTACGGACGGAAGCGCAGCAAAAAGTCGATGAGGCCCAAAAGCGCGTCGACGAAATGAAGGCGCAGGCAGAGAAAGCGCTGGAGGATGCCAAGAGGCAGGCGGCTGACGTTGCGGAGAAAGCACGAATCACCGGCATTCTGACCGCATTTTTATTGGCAGCTTCAGCAATCGTGTCCTCTGCAGCAGCTTACATCGGCGCTGTTCACGGTGGTCGACATAGGGATGAAGGAAGAATCTGGGGCGGACTCGCCTACAGGAGATAGCCCTTCATATCTGCAAAGGAGTCCCGCCCGTCTCGGGCGGGGCCCCGATCATAAGCCATTCCGCGCTCTTCGGCCTCATTACGCCGCGCCATCATCATCCTTCGACATTTCCGCCTCAATGACGCAGATCACACCGCTCTTCTCGTAGACGAATTTCGTCTCGCCCTTCAATTCGGCGGACAGAAGCCGCTCGATGAGAGTCGAACCGAAACCCCTGCGCCGGGGCGGAGCAACCTCCGGCCCCCCTCGCTCCTCCCACACAATCCGCAGGCGGTTGTCTGCAAGAGGCTCGAATTGCCACGAGATGGATACCTGGCCGCCAGGCGCGGACAGTGCACCGTATTTTGCCGCGTTGGTCGCCAGTTCGTGGAGAGCAAGGGAAAGTGACACGACCGCTCTCGGGGGCAAGGGAACGCTAGGCCCGCCAATCTGAAAGGCGTCGACGGGATAAGGTGACAAGGCCTGCTGCATGACGGCCTTGAGATCTGCGTGCTGCCAATCGGCGTGCACCAGCAGGTCCTGCGCTCTGCTCAGCGACGCCAATCTGCTGGTGAAGGCTTCCACCTCCTCGTGGTTTGCCTTGTCGCGACCAAGCGTTTGTCTCGCAATTGCCGTCACAGTCGCAAGGACGTTCTTGACGCGATGATGGAGTTCATTGACGAGAATGGATTTCAGCCGCTCTGCATCCTTGCGGGCGGTGATGTCATGCGCCGTCTTGGAGGCGCCTATAACACGTCCGTTGGCGTCGCGGATCGGCGACACGCTGAGAAGCACCTCGACAAGCCGCCCGTCCTTTCGACGACGCTGCGTCTCGTAGGGTTCAACGAAACGGCCTGCCCTGACCTCCGTGAGGATCCTCGGCTCCTCTTCCTGCCTCCCATCCGGAACCAACATTAGCACCGACCGGCCGACGACTTCATCTTGCGAATAACCATAGAGCTTTTCCGCAGCTGCGTTCCAGCTGGTGATCTTCATATCGAGATCGATGCCCATAATCGCGTCATTGGAAGAGGCGATCATCGACGCGAGGTGTTTCTCGATCTCCTGCGCGTGTCGTCTCTCGCCGATATCGACCGAAATGGCGACAGCTTGCGACATGTTTCCCCCGTCATCGCGGATTGCGGAGACCGAGTTCGCGACCCACACCAGACTTCCGTCACCACGGACGTAGCGCTTTTCTATCTCGAAGCTTTCACCGGTCTGAACCATGTGCTGGAACAGGCGCTGGTTTTCGGGAAGATCGTCGGCAAACGTAATCTCCTGCATGCGGATGCCGATCAGCTCGTCCCTCGGCCGACCGACGATCCGACAGAAATGATCGTTCACGCTGAGGAGTTTTCCGGTCAGATCGCCGAGGGCTATGCCAGCGGCCGACTGCGCGAAGATGGCCCTTAGACGCTCCTCGCTCTCTCGCAAAGCCGCATCCGCCTTCACCCGCTCGGTCGTTTCGTTGACGATACAGAACACACCACGCACGATGCCATCCTGATCCGCGACCGGAGAATACGAAATGTCGAAGTACACCGTTTCGGGGTAACCGTGTCTTTCGATATAAAATGGCCTGTCTTTTGCGGCGACCGTTTCTCCCTTCGCAAGGACGCGCTTCAGCAGCGGCTCGAGGTCATCCCAGAGTTCGTTCCAGTATTCTCGGGCGGGTCTGCCGAATGCGTGTGGGTGCTTGTTGCCTATGGTTGGCGCGTAGGCGTCGTTGTAGAATGCGACAAACTCCGGTCCCCAGAACATCACGATCTGCGCCTGTGAGGGAAGCATGATGCCGATGGCGGCATGCAGACAGGCAGGCCATTCCGATTTCGGGCCAAGTGGCCCTGATGCCCAGTCCACTGTGTCGAGGAGGCTGGATACGGGAACTGCGAGCGTGTTAACCTTGTCCAGGACGATGATCTCCACCTGAGGATTTATAGAAGTTAGCCTATAGAACTTTCGGGTGCGAGCAAAGTGTCTGTCACGGTTGCGGCATGTTTCCTGTGTCCGACCGTCGATATCAGCCGAAAGTCATAATGGCCGATCGTATCTCAATCAAAGCCCCATATATCTCAATCCGAGCGGCCCACCCCCGATCACCTCCGCCTGACTCTTGCAATCCAGAGTCCTTTTTGGTGTGTCACTGGACCGTCTCCCTGCCCTGCATGAATACACGCATGAAGGAACGAGATGACTGCTTGCAAGCTATTTGGCCCGGCTTAAGAACGATACACATCACGTCAGCGATAACCGCGCTGCCTTTTAAATAAACCTCCGTGCGGCACCGGAGTGCTGCCAAACCGTATTAGGATTGGCTACTTCGCCCCGAACCGCGGACGATACCTGCCGGGCCCCGTCACGAAATACAAAAACAGGGCCCCAACGATCGCCAGATTCTTGAAGAATTGCCCCTGCTGGGCAGAGCGCGCTCTTCCACGCCCTTTGCGGCAAAAGAAACCGCAAAGCCGGAAATTTCGAAGAGCTTGCCGACACCGGCCTGCAGGAAGAGCGCGCTGATCGAAAGGCGCCCAAGAAGAATTATCGCATCATTTATCTTTGCAGTCATTGGAAGTTGCTGTTGAATCTTGCTTCGGCACTCTCGGCAGATTTATCATCGCGCCGCGCCTGTGGGCGCTACGAAGCGGCATGATCCATGCCGCCTTCCCTTCACGGCGCGGGCTGCTGCCATCCGTACGCGCGCTTCTGGACTTTCTGGCGGATGAATATGCAAGACTTTCGGCTTTCGAGAGACAGCAAATTTTACCGTGAACCCCGCACAGGTGAGCGTTGAACGTGCACGCTGGTTTCTGCGCACGTTGCGCAGTCAACGGTAAATGACAGACGGCCCAATCCAGTATCAGTTTCTCCCGATCCTCACCTTTGGACTGCTGCCTGGATGCCGCTTGCAGCTATCGATCAGGTTCCGCCGACCGAATGGAATGGCGTTGTTGTCGCCCGCGCCAACCATACGCAAAACAAGGAATCGTGCGCCGAACCGGCAGCCACGTGCCGCTACGTATCAGGCCCTTGCGATTTGCCATACAGCGATCGCAGCTATTGCAGCCGGTATTGCGGCGACAATCAAGAAGATGGGCAGTTCCTGCATCACCGTGTAACCCGCTTTGGTCACGCCCACCCACATGTTAACCAGCGCCATCGCAAGCCAGAGGGGAATGAAAGCTTTCGCGGCGACAGCCACACTTGCCGAATCCTCGCCCCACAGCCAACCGAACAGGCAGAATACACCGAACAGGGCAATGCCGCCCAGAATCACCAACATCATATGCATGATGCCAACCTTTCATGCCTCGCAGGCGAGAACGGGCGCTGAAGCCCGTTCCCCCAGTCGTTACTTGGTCGTATAGCCGCCGTTGACGAGAATGGTTTGGCCCGTCATCCACCAACCATCGGAGACCATAAAACGGATGTAGGGGACGATGTCCTCGATGTCGGTAAGTCCCGTCTTGGAGAAACCGGAGAGCGCCGCCGCGGTCTTATGGTAGGCGACGGCATCCGCTCCTTCGGCGGGATAGAAAAACGGGGTGTCCATCGGGCCGGGCCCGATCGCCGTGACCGAGATGCCGCGCTCACCGAACTCCTTCGAGGCTGCGCGGGTGAAATGCTCGACCGGCGCCTTGGTGCCGGCATAGCTCGCATAGAAAGGTGTGAAAGCGCCGAGCAATGAGGTCACCAGCGTTACCAGCTTGCCGTTGTCATTAAGGTGCCTGCCGGCTTCCTTGATGAAGAAGAATGCGGTTTTCGCGTTGACGGCACTCATTTCATCATATTCGGCTTCAGATATCTCCAGGATTGGCTTTTTGAGGACCTTACCCACCGTGTTGATTGCAATGTCAGGCCGGCCGATGGCAGCCACAGCCTCGGCGAACAGCTTTTCGACGGCGCCCGCCGTTGTCAGGTCCGCTTGCAATGCCACTGCCTCGGCACCGGCCGCCTTGACTGCGGCCACTGTTGCATCCGCCTCCCCTTTGGTGGCAGCGCTGTTATAATGGATCGCGATTGCTTTTGCGCCGTGTGAGGCGAGATCGCGTGCTATCAGCCCGCCCAAATTCTTGGCGCCCCCGGCGATGATGACGGTTTTACCCTTGATGCTGTGATCGGTCATGGATGGCCTCCTTTGCAGATGGGCAGCCGCATCTGCGCCCGCCGTCGCCAGCCAGAGTATCGTCTGGATTTTCGTGATAAAGTCATCCATTCTGGTTTCACTTGTTTGAAACCCCGCACAATCTGAGGCTCTTGTGGATCGCATCGACCTCTTTCGTGTGTTCACCCGCGTTGTGGAGTGCTCAAGCTTTACACGTGCAGCAGACACACTCGGCCTGCCACGGTCTACGGTTTCGGCTGCCGTTCTGGAACTGGAGGCGCGGGTCGGCGCCCGCCTGCTTCACCGGACCACCCGCAAGGTTTCAGCGACGCAGGATGGGTTGGCTTTTTACGAGAGGTGCCAGCGCATTATCTCGGATGTCGAGGACACCGAGAACATCTTCCGACAAACCATCTCACGGCCATCGGGCAGGCTGAGGATCGACGTTCCGGGCCGGATCGGCCGGTTGATAATCGCGCCCGCCTTGCCGGATTTCCTTCATCGATTCCCTTTGATCGATATCGAGCTGGGGGTCACCGACCGCGCAGTCAATCTCATTGAAGAGAGTGTGGATTGTGTTTTGCGGGTCGGCGCATTGACCGACTCCGGTTTGATCGCGCGACAGATAGGCAGGCTGCCACTCATCAACGTCGGCAGCCCAGCCTATTTTGCCGCGCATGGCACACCTTTCGCCCCGGACGATCTGTCGCAACATTGGGCAATTAACTACGCATCTCCTTCCACGGGGAGAATTGAAAGCTGGGAATGGCTGGAAAACGACACCGTTCGCTCGATGTCTATGCGTGCCCGCGTGACGGTCAACAGTGCAGAGGCCTATATTGCATGTTGTCTAGCAGGAATGGGTCTTATTCAGATACCTGCCTACGACGTCCGAGATCACTTGCAAAACGGCGCCCTGATCGAGGTGATGCCGGATTACAGGGCCCAATCCCTGCCCATGGCGCTGCTCTATCCACACAGGCAGCACCTCTCCCATCGTTTGCAGGTCTTCATAGACTGGTTGGAGGCACTGCTTAAGCGGGAGCTCCTGAGCGACGCCATTCTTCTTGAGGATTGACCTGGGGCCGAGATAAAAATGAGATTGCCCGGCAGCGGACCGATCACGCAACACAACTGACACCCAGGCAAATCACCACCGCGATAATGCTGGCGGCGAAGGCTCCATGACGCGCCCTCAACGCATGTGTCACCTTCCGGCATGATGGACACAGGCCGAAACAGTCATCATAGTGCAGGAATAGAGCGACGCCACGGTCCGTCACTGAATGGCGTCACGGGCAGAGGCCGACTCTTTCCGAGAGCGAAGAGAAAGTTCGGGCAACCATCCCTGCCTCGGCCATTATGGGATTCACCGGCCTGCCGGCTCAGCTGGATGCTCTTCTCATGTTAACGCGGTGCGCCGCTCTGGAGGAAAAGGCGAATGAAAACGAGATTTCTCGGTGGGACTGTCCTCGCCTTGGTGCTCTCCACCGCAATTGCCTCCGCTCAGCAGGCCTCTGACACTGTCGCGCCCGAAAAAGCGACGGGAGCTGCAACTGCCAGACGTGTCGAGTCAAAGAGCTTCATGGTCGCCGCGGCCAATCCGCTCGCGGCTGAGGCGGGACGCGACGTGATCGCAGCGGGCGGAAACGCCATAGATGCGATGGTGGCGGTGCAGACCGTGCTGGGCCTTGTCGAACCGCAGAGTTCCGGTCTCGGAGGCGGTGCCTTCCTGGTTTATTACCATGCAAAAAGCGGCAAGTTGACGACGTTGGACGGCCGCGAGACGGCGCCGCGGGAAGTTACGCCGAAGCTCTTCCTGGATGATAAAGGTCAGCCGCTTAAATTCCTGGACGCAGTCATTGGCGGCCGTTCCGTTGGCACACCGGGAACGGTGCGACTTCTGGAGGAAGCCCATAAACGGTATGGAAAAGCGGAATGGGCGAGCCTTCTGAAGCCCGCCGAAAAGCTGGCGACCGAGGGGTTCAAAGTATCACCGCGTCTTGCCTCCCTCATCGCTTCGGAGGACGACCGGCTGAAGAAATATGCAGAAGCCCGGTCATATTTCTTCGACGCCTCAGGGGCCGCCCTGCAAACCGGTGCCGTGTTGAAGAACCCGGCCTATGCCGAAACGCTTGCCGTGCTTGCCAAAGGCGGCGCCGACGCTTTTTACAAGGGGACAATCGCCGAGGCGATCGTCAAGACCGTGCGCGAAGCCGCCGACAATCCGGGCGTCTTGTCGCTGACCGACCTGTCCAACTATCGTGTGATCGAGCGCGCACCGGTCTGCTTCAATTATCGCGCTCTTAATGTGTGCGGGATGGGACCGCCGTCTTCGGGTGCCGTCGCCATCGGTCAAATACTCGGCCTGTCGGAGAATTTCGACCTGAAGAGCCTGGGGCCGAAGAATGTCGAAAGCTGGCGCATTATCGGCGATGCGCAACGCCTCGCCTTTGCCGACCGCGAGCGTTATGTCGCTGACGCCGATTTCGTCCCCCTGCCGATCAAGGGCCTGCTGGACAAGAGCTACCTAAGCGAAAGGGCAAAGCTGCTCGATGGCGACAAGGCGTTGGCCAAGGATGCCGTCAAGGCCGGCGAGCCTGAATGGGACCACGCGCTCCTTTTGGGCCGGGATGCCGCGCTCGAGTTGCCCTCTACGAGCCATTTTGTCATTGCCGACAAGGACGGCAATGTGGTCTCTATGACGACGACAATCGAAAACGGCTTCGGCTCGCGTCTGATGACGAATGGTTTCCTGCTCAATAACGAGTTGACAGACTTCTCGTTCAAGACTCACGACGGCGGCCTGCCGGTCGCCAACCGCGTTGAGCCCGGTAAACGGCCGCGCTCGTCGATGGCCCCGACTATCGTGATGAAGGATGGAAGACCCTTGCTCGCCATTGGTTCACCCGGCGGCAGCCAGATCATCGGCTATGTGGCACAGGCGCTGATCGCCTACATTGACTGGGGCATGCCCGTTGAGGCGATCGTCGCCCAGCCACATCTCATCAACCGGTTCGGCACATACGATGTCGAGGCCGGCACCAGCGCAGAAGATCTGGTGGGATCGCTCAAGGCGCTGGGTTACGAGGTAAAACCGGGTGAAATGAATTCCGGTTTGCATGCCATTGAGATGACCCCCAAGGGGTTGGCCGGCAGCGCCGATCCCCGGCGCGAGGGAGCCGTTGTCGGAGAGTGAATGCGTCACGGCCACGAGCACCAGAACAGCGTGGAGGGTGTCTATCCGCCAAGATTACAGGCACGAGCCGACACCTCCCATATGATCTGGATACCTGACTAACGCCGCAGCCCATCCATGACCAGCCGGACGATCCTGTGCGCGCGGTCACGCCAATCCGGCCCTTCCGGTATGGAATAGATGCCGAAGAGCGCGTTCAGGACATCCGCACCTGCGATGTCTCCCTTTACGGCGTCAGCCTTGACGGCATTGTCGAGTAGCTCCTCGAACGCCGTATGCAACAGCTTCGAGCCCTCCGCAAAAAGGGCGGAGTTGGAGGTGAACAGGAGTTTCAGACTGTTGGCCATGCCCCTTTTTGCCGCCATGTAGCTAACAAACCGGTTCATCCATTCTTCAACGGCTTTCGCGGGCTCTTCTTCCCGGATCAGGTCGCGCGCGGCCGTCGCAAGAATTTCCAGCTCGCGCCGATAGACGCCCTCCACCAGATGTTCGCGCGTCGGGAAGTGCCGGTACAGCGTCCCTATGCCAACGCCTGCACGCCTGGCAATATCTTCCAGCGAAGCCGCCGCGCCCTGCTCTGAAAATGCCAGCGCCGCGACTTCAATCAGCTTTTCCCGATTTCGCCGGGCGTCTGCACGCAAAGGGGCCGGTTCAACCGGAGGCGTTTGCTCCTTGGGCACGTGAAAGGCCGCTCCATTAAAAAATAGCTTGACGGACGACTGCAAGCCACTAAGTTAAACGGAGGCGCCTCCGTTTATGGGTGCGCCATTCGCTTCTTTAAATCAGATATGAGGCGGATGTCATGCTGAAATCAACGATTGGCGCTGATGAGCTCCCGACAACTCCAGAGTTCCTGAGGAACTTAACCTTCTGTCGCTCATTCTGATGTCACAATGCAGGAGGCACTTATGACACGATCGGCCGATAGCATCAGACATAACGATAATCCCGCAGATTGGTTGCGTCGCAGTGCCGATGCCTCAATCTTGGCAACACCGCAGCAAGCTTTTTCCACTGACAGGGCCTACGACGTCCTGAACTTTGCCATCGAGACCATGAAGGCGGGGCTTGAGGTGGCGCTGTGCACCTTGGTGGAAATACGCGGAGGCTCGTCCCGGCCGCTTGGCGCGCATATGGCGGTAGCGGAGGATGGCAGGTACTGCGGATATGTTTCTGGCGGATGCACGGAAGCGGCTATCGCAGCCGAAGCCTTGCAAGCCATGAAGAGCGGCCATGATCGCTTCGTCATGCTGGGCGAAGGCTCGCCGTTCTTCGATATCGTGCTGCCCTGCGGAGGCGGTATTACGGTTGCGGTTCATCTTGTCAGGAACGTTGAACCGCTCTGTTCCACCAACATGCAGGTCGATCACCGGCAATGCGCATCGCTTTGTTATGCACCGGGTCTCGAGCAACTTTCGCCCGGCCTCCAGAGCAAGCCGACCGGCTGGGATGGCGATGTCTTCGTCACCCACTATCGGCCAAAAGTACGGACGGTTTTTTCCGGGCGCTCGCTCGAAGTGGAAAACGCCGTCAGCGTCGCGAGAGCTGCAGGATACGACGTTGTTCTCCTTGAGGATTCGCCGGGAACCAACATCGATGCATCGTTGATTGATCCCGACACGGCCGTTGCAGTTCTCCAGCATGACCTGGATCGGGAAATCCCGTTACTTGAGGCCGCTCTGCGCGCATCGCCTTTTTACATAGGCGCACTCGGCAGTTCCCGCACCCATGAGAAACGCGTCGAGCGATTGCGCCAGAGGGGTCATTCGGATGAGTCAATCGCCCGGATCAAGGCCCCGATTGGCGTTTTCGGGCGGGCAAGAGACGCTCAGTCACTGGCGCTGTCGGTCATCGCCGACATCGCAGCGTCGCGACAGCTCGACGTAACAAACAGCTAGAACAGAAGACCGTCGCATCAACAAGCCGACGGCTGGTCACAGGCAAACCATTACCGTGAGTTCCATGGGTGCCGCGACAGATCCTCCAGCGCGGGCCTTCAGAGGAGGGAGATGTCCAATGCGATTTAACATCAACGGAACGGCAGTGGAGGTTGAGGCAGACATCCGCACTTCGCTGCTTGATCTCATGCGCAACTATCTGGGATTTACCGGCACCAAGAAAGGGTGTGATCAAGGCGCATGCGGCGCATGCACCGTTCTGGTGGATGGCGAGCGCATCAATTCCTGTCTCGCGCTCGCGGTCCAGTATCAGGGGCGTAACATCACGACGGTCGAGGGCCTCGCCGCAAACGGCAACCTTCATCCCCTGCAAAAAGCCTTCATAGAGCATGACGGCTTTCAATGCGGCTATTGCACACCCGGCCAACTCTGTTCCGCCGTCGGCATGGCGGCAGAAATTGAACGAAACATTCCGAGCGTCGTCACCGCCGATCTTTCGAGCGACAGCATCGCCGTCGACGACACCGAGATTCGCGAACGCATGAGCGGCAATCTCTGTCGCTGTGGAGCCTATAACGGCATCGTTGAAGCCATATCTGAAACGCTGGTGCAGCAGACGGCGGTCCAAACCGATGAGAGGGCACGGGCATGAATATCTTCTCCTATCACCAGGCATCTGATGCTGGGTCGGCGATCGCGCTCAAACAGGCCGGACCGGCGGCGAAATATCTGGGCGGCGGCACCAATCTTGTCGATCTCATGCGCGAGACGGTCGAAAGACCGGAAACGCTGATCGATGTCACGCGGCTATCGAGCAGCATCGAACAGCGCACCGATGGCAGCCTGCTGATCGGTGCGGGGGTGAAGAACACGGCGCTCGCGGCCCATGGCGCGGTGCGGACCCAATTCCCGGTTCTCTCCCGGGCCATCCTGGCAGGAGCAAGCGCGCAGATTCGAAACGTCGCGACGGTCGGAGGCAATATCCTCCAACGCACCCGGTGTCGGTATTTCTATGACAATGCCGCCCATTGCAACAAGCGTGAACCGAGTTCGGGCTGCGACGCGCTGGAAGGTTTCAACCGCTACCACGCAATCCTTGGGGCATCTCAAAGCTGCATCGCGACCCATCCTTCCGACATGTGCGTTGCGCTCGTCGCACTGGATGCAATGGTGCACCTTGAGGGGCCATCCGGCACGCGCAGCCTGCCGCTGCGCGATCTTCACCGTCTGCCGGGCGACACACCCCAGATAGAAACGGCACTTCATCCGGACGAGCTCATCACGGCCGTCGAAATCCCAGCGCTGCCTTTTGCAAAAAGATCCGCTTACCGAAAGGTCAGGGACCGTGCGAGTTACGCCTTCGCTCTCGTTTCCGTCGCCGCGGCGCTTGATGTCGATAGCGCAGGTAACGTGAACGACGTGAGGCTGGCGCTCGGCGGCGTCGCGCACAAGCCGTGGCGCGCTCTCACGGCTGAATCGCATCTTAAAGGCCAGCCGGCAAACGCGAAGAGTTTCCGCGCTGCGGCGGAGGCCGAACTCGCGGACGCTGTCGGTTTACGAGACAATGCTTTCAAGATCGAACTGGCAAAACGCACTATTGTCGCCGTTCTGGAAGAACTGAAGGGAGAAAACGCATGAGCGCTGATACCCACACGCTGCCGGAAGCGGGCAGACAAGGTCGCTGGCAACCTGCCGTTACGAAAGATCCGCTGCTGCGCAAACATGGCGCCCTCGGGCAATCCATATCGCGCATCGAAGGTCCCATGAAGGTTCGGGGCAGGACGCGATTTGCGGCGGAATTTCCCTATGACAACATCAGCTATGCGGCGCTCGCTTTCAGCACCATTGCCCGCGGTCGCATCTCCGAGCTGAATGTGAGTGCAGCGGAGGCCGCGCCCGGCGTCATTCTCGTCATGACCTACACAAACGCACCGAGGATGAAGGCGCCGTCGCTTATGATGTCGTCTCCGACAGCTGCCGGGGCGAGCAATCTTCCCGTCATGCAAAACGACGAAATCCACTGGAACGGTCAGCCGATCGCTCTGGTTCTGGCCGAAACGCAGGAACAGGCGGATTACGCTGCATCGTTGGTCACGGCAAAGTATGAACTGCTGCCGGCGGTCACGTCCTTCGATGAAGCCAAGAAATCGCCCAGGCAGCTCGAAAACCTGCTTGGTCAGCCTCCATTTGTTGAAATCGGCGACGCGGAAGCCGCGCTTGCCAATTCGCAGGTGAAGGTCGATCTCATCTACAGAACACCACGACACAATCACAATGCCATAGAACTGCATGCAGCAACGATCGTCTGGAACGATGATGAGCTGCGCGTTCATGATGCGAGCCAGCTGCTAGACCTTACCACAGGCCAGCTCGCGGATATATTCGGGCTCGATATCAGCAAGGTCCATGTAACCTCGCCCTATGTCGGCGGTGGCTTCGGTGGGAAATGTTTCTGGGATCATCAGATCCTGGCTTGCGCGGCAGCCAAACTTGCGGGGCGCCCCGTGCGCATCATGCTGTCGCGGGAAGGTGTCTTCAGGATCATCGGCGGTCGCACCGTAACCGAACAGCGCGTGGCCTTGGGTGCCAGGACCGATGGAACACTTAATGCGTTGATCCACACCGGAACCGCGGCGATGACGACGCACAATTCCTGTCCGGAACAATTCACCTTTCCGGCCCGCCATCTCTATGGCGCCAGAACGTTCCGCATCGGTCAGGATGTCGCCGATCTGGACATGCTGGCAAATACTTTCATGCGTGCGCCGGGCGAGTCCGTCGGGACTTTCGCACTTGAATGTGCACTGGATGAACTCGCGGAGAAATTGGAACTGGATCCCATCGAGCTGCGCCGGCGGATCGAGCCGGAAAAGGACCCGACGACCGGCAAGCCGTTCTCGTCGCGCTATCTCATCGAGGCTTACGACAAGGGCGCAGGGCAATTCGGCTGGGATAAAAGGAGCCGGACACCACGTCAAAGACGTGAAGGCGAGTGGCTTATCGGCATGGGATGCGCCACCGCGACCTATCCTTACCATCGCTTTCCCGGCGGCGCGGCCCGGATCAAGCTGACAGCAGACGGCCATGTTACCGTGTCGACGGCCGTCCATGACATGGGTATGGGCACCGCCACGGCTCAGGTGCAGCACCTGGCGGCACGACTGGGGCTGCCGCTTGAGCATGTCACGTTCGAGTATGGCGACAGCAGACTGCCGAGAGGCGTGATCGCCGGAGGCTCCACTCAGACCGCCTCCATAGGCGGGGCGATCATTGCCGCAACCGAGGTCTTCATGGAAGAGCTGATCAAGCTTGCCGGGAATGACTCGCCCCTTGCGGGGCTGTCGCTTCCTGAAGTCGAGGCGAGAGATGGTGGGCTATCGCATGTGAGCGATAGCAGCCGGTTTGAGAGCTACCAATCGATCCTCCAGAGGGCGGGTCGAGAAGAGCTCGTCTGCGAGGCAGAGGCACCAGCCCCAGCCGAAATGGAAGCTTTTTCAATGCATTCCTATGGTGCGCAGTTCTGCGAGGTGCGCGTCAGCGCACTCACCGGCGAGACGCGCGTCTCCCGCTTCCTGGGTTCCTTCGACGCCGGGCAGATCCTCAATCCCAAAATGGCGACCAGCCAGTTCAAAGGCGGCATCATAATGGGCATCGGACTTGCCCTGACCGAAGAAACCTATTTCGATGAGCGGACTGGACGCATCGTGAACGCCTCCCTGGCGGATTATCATGTGCCGGTGCAGATGGACGTACCGCCTATTGAAATCCTCTACACCAACAAGCCCGACCCGCAGGCGCCGATGGGCGCTCGCGGCATCGGTGAAATCGGTATAACAGGGGTTGGCGCAGCCGTTGCAAATGCAGTCTATAACGCAACGGGTATTCGTGTTCGCGATCTGCCCGTCACCCTGGACAAGCTGATGGCCCGTCTCGACTGACGCGTTCGACAACATCAACGCCCTCAGCATTTCCGCCCCGGTCCAAACCGCTCGCCGCCGACACGGAGCGCCAAAATTCGAGGTCCAGCTTGGACCTCGACCCCGCCTGCAAGCGACAGCAATGTCGGTAAACGGTTCACAAAATCTGTCTGCCTGGATGGGCAGTAAGCCCTGCCCATCGGCAAAGAGCGCAGAGACCACCGGCATTACCCTTCGCCTATGGTTTTTGCGGTTTGCATACCGTCGAGTTGGCCGCTCTGGCGGCCTCCTTACCGCTACGGGCATGACCTACGGCATTCGTTTGTTCCTGGGCGGATCACGCGGCAGTCATAGCGAGAGGTTAGCCGTTGTTGGCTGCGCTGAGGACGGCCTTGACCGAAGCCGTGGCGATGTCATCGTCGATGCCGATCCCGAAAACCGTGACGCCATCACGAGTGCGGCATTCCAGGTAGGCGACCGCTTGGGAATTCGCGCCGCGTTTCAGAGAATGTTCGTGATAGTCGAGGACTTCCAACGTCACCCCACAGCCCTCCTCCAGCGCCGAGACCGCACTGGAGATCAGGCCATTCCCACGACCTGTGATCGCGATCACACGACCTCTGTGACGGATGCGCCCGACAAAAACGCGTTCCTTCCCGGCGCTCCGACGGCTTTCATCCTGATAATCAACCAGTTCAAACGTCTGCGGCCCGGTTAGATGGTAAGCATCTTCGAAGATCGACCAGATCATAGCGGCCGTGATTTCCCTGCCGGTGCTCTCAGCGAACTCCTGCACACGGCGGCTGAGATCGATCTGAAGGGAGCGCGGCAGTTTCAAACCCTTGTCCTGTTCAATCACCCAGGCAATACCTCCTTTGCCGGACTGGCTGTTGACGCGGATGACTGCCTCGTATGTCTCGCCTATGTCCGCCGGATCAACTGGCAGATACGGCATTTCCCAGATACCGTCATTGCGTTTTCTGTGGGCCGTGAACCCTTTCCGGATCGCGTCCTGGTGCGAACCCGAGAAGGCCGTGTGCACCAGTTCGCCGGCATAGGGATGGCGCGGGTGCACCGGCAGTCCGTTGCAATGCTCGACGGTATTCACGACATCGCGGATCGCGGGAAAATACAGTTTCGGATCGATCCCTTGGGTGTAGAAATTCATTGCCAGCGTCACCAGGTCCACATTGCCGGTCCGCTCGCCATTCCCGAACAGGCATCCCTCAACACGGTCGGCCCCGGCAAGTAACGCCTGCTCGGCCGCCGCCACGGCCGTTCCCCTATCATTGTGGGGATGCACGCTGATAACCACCGCATCACGGCGCGAGATGTTGCGGCCGAACCACTCGATCTGGTCTGCATAAACGTTGGGTGTCGCGACTTCGACCGTTGCCGGCAGGTTGAGGATCGCTGGACGTTCGGAGGTCGGTTGCCAAACGTCCAACACCCGTTCACAAATCTCAAGCGCAAAATCAGGCTCGGTGAAGCAGAAGGTTTCGGGCGAATACTGAAAGGTCCAGTGGGTGTCGGGTCGCTTCAGGCTTTCCTCCAGCATCGCCGTGACGCCGGTGACGGCCAGATCGATGATCTGATGCCGCTCCATCCCGAAGACCACGCGGCGGAACAGCGGAGCCGTTGCGTTATAGAGGTGAACGATCGCCCGGCGCGTGCCCTCGAGCGCTTCGAAGGTGCGGACAATAAGATCTTTACGGGATTGGGTAAGCACCTGAATCGTTACGTCGTCGGGAATCCGATCTTCTTCGATCAGCGCACGGACAAAGTCGAATTCGGTCTGTGACGCCGATGGAAAGGCGATCTCAATTTCCTTGAAGCCTACGGCGAGCAGCATGTCGTAAAAGCGTAGCTTGCGTTCCACATCCATCGGATCGGCAAGCGCTTGATTGCCGTCGCGCAGGTCGGTGGACAACCAGCGAGGCGCTTTCGTGAGCCGGTTGGACGGCCACCTGCGGTCTTGCAGCTCGATGGGAGAGACGAAAGGGCGGTATTTGATTTCAGGATTGGTCAACATGGCGCGATCCGTTGCGATGCGTTTTGTGAAGGATTCGACACGGCCATTACGATCGCCGGGAAGCCGTCAGGCCCGGCGATCGCCGGTAAGTCGCAGCACAACGCAAACCATCAAACTGGCAAGCGCTGGGGCCGCGTGTCCAACGGCCACGCCGAGCACCGCAGGATATGGCTCTTCGATGCAGTCAATGAGGCGGTTGCGGTCGGTCACCTGGCGAAAACTCTCTGCTGTTAGATGGCCTACCGTAGTTAGCGCGAAGCTGATATTCTAACGCCGGGTGATCATCGATCGTCGCAAAAGGATCAGTTTTGAAAAGCGGCATAAACATTACCAACGAGATCGCCGTCATCACCCACGACGAAAACCGCTTTTCGGGGCCGAGGCACAGTCACGAAGAGGCTCAGCTTCTATATGCCGTCAGCGGGGTTGTATCGATCAGGACGGATCGGGGCACCTGGGTCGTTCCGCCAAGCCGGGCGGTCTGGCTACCGCCCAAGCTGGCGCACGAAACGTCGAGCCATGCAGGCGTGCAGTTCAGGTCACTTCTGATTGACACAAGCGAAATAGGGGGGCTTCCCGACGAATGCCTTGTGGTGACGATCACCCCTCTTTTGCGGGAATTGATTCTGAAACTTGCCGAGCTTGCTGAGAAGCCACAAAGTCGGGAGCAAGCGGACGCCGTCGTCAGGCTGCTTCTGATGGAACTTTCCTTTCAGCCAGCGCAGCCGCTCAACCTGCCGATACCGAAGCATTCCGGCTTGGCGCAAATGTGCGAGCAGTTCCGTACCAATTCGGCGGAAAATCTCTCCATCGAAGATGCAGCGACCAGGCTTCACATGAGCAGAGCCACCTTTATGCGGACATTCAGGCGTGAAACCGGCATGAGTTTCGGGCAATGGCGCCAACAGGCCCGGATGCTCGATGCCTTGACGATGCTGGCAGAAGGCAGAAGCGTCCTCGATGTCGCCCTTGAGTGTGGCTACAATAGCCCAAGCGCCTTTTCTGCCGTGTTTCGCCGATCACTCGGGTGCCCGCCCAGCACTTATTTTTAAGCCAGCCCGGATTCTGGTCATCACCTCGTTTAGCGCATCGACTGCGCGTTTGCATGCCAGACAATCAAGCCTCCGCAATTCAGTTGCAGTCAATCCCGCATGAGGCTGAATTCGGCTTGTCGCGCTGATCCGTCCACCCCTGTACAATCCGCATCGCCACCGCCGGTCAACAACTTGAACGCCGTAACGGGGCCGCCAAACCCGCGAGGTTAAACCGACAGACCGAACGGTTGCTGAGCGACGAGATGCACGACTTCCGCTCCCCGCGGAATCCAGCCATTGATCACGTCCATAGGATATTGCAGGTTCCAGCAGCGCCTCGTCACAGAGGCTCATGGAAAGCCCGCAAACCATGGGAGGAAAACTGTGTCTAACAGAGACGACAATGAGCCGCCGCCCAAAGAACGCCCTGTCGGGGCCCGTGTTTTCGTTATCCTGCTTGCCGCAGGGCGTTCCAGTCGCATGGGAGAGACAGGTACATCCAAGTTGCTTGCGGAATTTGACGGCGTTGCTCTCGTACGACGTTCTGCGCAGGTCGCGCTCGGTTCGACTGCCGACGGTGTGGTCGTGGTAACGGGGCACCGCCGGCTTGAAATCGAAGCTGCGCTTGATGGCCTGGGAGTCGAGTGTCTCGAAAACCCGCTATACGGCCGCGGCATGGCGACGTCGATTGCGGCGGGGGTCTCATACTGCCATGCTCGGGGAGCGGATGCAGTTCTGGTCCAGCTTGCCGACATGCCGGGCATGGCAAGCGGCGATCTCGATCGGCTTATTGCGGCTTTTCGAACGACCGATGGTGAAGCGGTTGTACGTGCGACGGGAAACGGGAAGCCGGGGAATCCCGTAATACTTCCTAAATCGCTGTTTGAGGCCGTCACCCACCTCGAAGGCGATGTTGGGGCTCGTCGGATCATAGAAACATCCGGCCTACCCATCATTTATGTGGAGATCGGAGAAGGTGCGTTGCTCGACGTAGACACGCCCGATGCGATACACGCCGCGGGCGGAACGCTGAAAGGTTAGTCCCAGCGCCATCGTCGGTCAGCGTAACAAGACCCGTCGCTCGTTGTTCAGCAGTGCAATGTCAGGGACCTTTACAAAGCCCTCTAGATTGAAGATCTCGCCTTCTCCCATTTATAGTTCTTCATATAGTCGAGGAACGCACGCATCGCCGCGCTCGGAAGGCGGCGGCTGGGATAATACAGGAACCAGTGCGGCAGGGTCGGGCTCCAGTCGGGGAGTAACTCCACCAGTCGACCATCCTGAAGGTAGGGCTTGGCGTAGTCATCAAAGACATGGGCGATACCTCTTCCCGCAAGTGCTGCCTGTAGTTCATTGTGCGCCGAACTGACCGTCAGGCGGCCGGTTGGGGTGACTTCAATTTCCTCGTCGCCCTCAGCAAATCGCCAGGTGACCAGCGTGCCGCCGGGAAAGCGGCGTTTGACACAGTCATGACTGACAAGTTCGTGCGGCGTCTGTGGTTGCCCGCACCTCTCGATGTAATCAGGAGAAGCAACGATTGCATAACGAAGTGCAGGACCAAGCGGCAGAGCGATCATATCCTGCGCCAGTTGCTTGCCGAACCTGACACCGGCATCGAAACCCTGTTCCACGATGTCTATGACGGCCGCGTCGCTGATAATTTCGATCTTCACCTCGCGGTATACCTCCATAAAATCGAAGACCAGTGGGCAGAGGAAGTGATCGACTGCAGGCGCAGGCGCGTTGATCCTGAGGGTCCCCGACGGGCTATCGCGTAATTCATCGACCTCTGCGATGGCGAGCCTGATGTCGCTCAACGCAGGCGCAAGACGCTCGAGAAGACGCTGCCCTGCCTCGGTCGGAGACACGCTCCTCGTTGTTCGATTAAGAAGCCGGATGCCCAGAGCTTCCTCCAGAGCATTCATCGTTTGGCTCAAGGCCGATGAAGAAACCCCCCGTTCAAATGCCGCGGCTCGGAAGCCGCCGCAGCGCACGATGGCGACAAACACGTCGAAGCTGTCTAGCCGAACAGGGTCCATTGCTAAGTTTTTCTAATCAAGTTGATAAAGTTAATGCAGGTTATCAGATCAATGGCGCCATGTCATGGTTCCCTGAGTTAAGGCCTGCGCTCTGGTGCACCTCTGCCCCATTGAGGGCCGAGGCAGTGCGCTCAATGAAAGAGGAAAGAAAGATGAACGCCTTCACTCTGAACAGACGTGCCATCATGCTGTCCGCGGTTGCAGGCGCGTCAAGCATGATCCTCCCAAGCCTGGGCGGCCCGGGCAACGCCCGCGCCCAGCCAGCTTCAGCGGCGGCCGGCAATGCCGGTTATTATCGCTTTCGGGTGGGAGAGATCAGCGCAACCGTCTTGAGCGATGGAGTGATTGGTGGTCCGCCACGCATTTACGCCAGTGATGCCCCGGAGGCCGAGCTTCAGGATGTGCTGCGACAGGCATTTCTGCCGACCGACCACATGACACTCAATCTCAACACGCTGCTGATCGAAACCGGTGGCCGGCGGATTCTGATCGAAGCCGGCGCTGGCAAGACCATGGGTCCGAACGGTGGCCGCATCTTCGATAACCTCGCGGCAATCGGTCTCGATGCCGCTGACATTGATGTGATCGTCATCTCGCATACCCACCCGGATCATGTCGGCAACTTAAGAACTGCAGACGGTGGCAAGGCCTTCCCTCGTGCCACAGTCTTTGTCCCGAGGGCGGATTGGGACTTCTTTGTCCGCACCGATCCGGACCTATCCTACATGCCTGTCCCGGAGGATTTCCGGACACGATTTGCGGCAAACATCAAGAATAGCCTCGAACCCTTCAGGAACGATGTTGAACTATATGAGGCCGGCACCGAGATTGCGCCGGGTCTGGCGACGATCGTCGCGTCTGGCCACACACCCGGCATGGCGACCTTCCTAGTTCATTCCGGAAATGACCAGCTGCTGCTGACGGCAGACCTTGCCTATCACCCTGTCGTCAACGTCGACAGGCCTTGGGTGCCAGGCCCCGACCGCGATAAGGAAACAGCCCTTTCCTCCCGTCGTCGCATATTTGACAGGGCGGCCGCCGAGCGTATGCCGGTTCTTGGCTTTCACTATCCTTTCCCCGGTCTTGGCCGGATGCTGAAGACCGATGGCGGCTATGCCTGGGTCCCCGCCAACTGGCAGTTTTGACGTCAACAACAATCGAGCAGGAAATCTCCCATGGATCAGTCAAAGATCAATCGTCGCGGCTTTCTCGGCACGGTGGGTGCGGCGGCAACCGGACTTGCACTCGCCAGCAGCACTACCGCGCAGGCTCAAGGCACGAACGTGTCGCCGGCCGCATCTGCCTCGAACCCGGAGGTACTGACCCGGACCTTGCCTCGCACCGGGGAACGGGTCACAGCCCTCGGTCTCGGCACCTTTCTGACATTTGATCTAAAGCCCGGGGATCGCCGCGATGCCCTGCGACAGGTCTTTGAGCGATACGTCGCTGCAGGCGGTCGCGTGGTCGACACATCGCCTCTCTACGGCTCAGCGGAGGTCAGCGTCGGTCAGTTCATGGGCGAATTTGAGGGATCGGATGAGATGTTCCTCGCCAACAAGGTCTGGTCGACAGGAGAATATCTCGGAGACGAAAGCCATGCCGTTGAAAGCTTTCGGCAGTCACGCATGCGGACATGGCGTGACACGATCAACCTGATGCAATGCCACAGCATCACCAATGCGCCGGTCGTTATTCCGCTGATGAAGGCATGGAAGAAGGAAGGTCTTATACGGCATGTCGGCGTGACCCATCACGAGTCGGCGGCACAGGACCAGCTGCTGGCGATTGTTCAACGCGACGATGTCGATTTCATTCAGACGAACTACTCGATCTTCAATCGCGATGCGGAACGACGCCTCCTTCCAGCCGCCGCCGACAAGGGCGTTGGCGTCCTCATTAATCTACCGCTGGAAAAGGCACGTTTGATGAAGGTCGTCGAGGGGCAACCGCTTCCCGGATTCGCAACCGAGTTTGGAGCGACCAGCTGGGCGCAGTTCTTTCTGAAATGGGTCATGGCACACCCCGCCGTTACGAGCGTGCTCTGCGGTACGTCAAACCCTGACCATATGAGTGACAATGTCCAGGCGATGACAGGCCCGCTTCCGGACGAGCGCATGCGTGCCCGGATGGTCGCGCATATGGAAACAATTTCCGGGTTCGGCTCCATCGGCGCGATGCCATGGTACCCGGGCAAGGAGAATATGTATTCCGGCCTCATCCGCGAGGCGCAGGCCAATGCGGCGCAGCGCCTGCGGTAAAATACGCGGCCAGCTCGCCTTAGAGCATTTCGCCTCACCCTGTATTCTCGAGATAGTTTTTGGCATTCGGCGGGCCGGATGGTTTCGACCAGCCTGCCGATATATCGCTTGCGCTTGAGTCAGGATGCCCCAAAAGACCGTAAAAGAGTCACCTAACGGCTGCTACGACGGGCACAACGCGAGCTGCTGGCTCTGCCATGGTGCGGGCGGTTTGTCTAAGCGCCGCAGAAGTAACGGAGCCGGCCGCCTCCAGGTGGAACTGCGAGACGAGCTCCCGCAGCTTTCTCGCCTCGGTCACGAGAGCAGCGGATGCCGCCGTTGACTGCTCGACCATCGCCGCGTTCTGCTGCGTCGTCTGGTCCATCGTATTGACCGCCCCATTGACTTCGGAAAGACCGGTCGACTGTTCCCGGGCCGCCGTCGCGATGGCTTCCATATGCCGGTTGATGCCGGAGATACGCTCACCTATTTCCTTGAGTGCCACACCAGTTTCGCGCACAAGCTTCACGCCGCCGTCGACCTCGGCGGTGGAGGTATTGATCAATGTCTTGATCTCCTTTGCCGCCGTCGCGGAACGTTGCGCCAGCTCGCGCACCTCCTGTGCAACGACCGCAAAACCCTTGCCGGCGTCGCCGGCCCGGGCAGCTTCCACGCCGGCATTGAGCGCAAGGAGATTCGTCTGGAAGGCGATCTCATCGATCACGCCGATAATATTGGAAATCTGCTGCGCGGAATTCTCGATCCGCTGCATGGCTTCCTCAGCCTGGCTGACCACTGCAGCCGAGCGGGAAGCGCTCCGATCGGCCTCCGTCGCCGCCCCGCGTGCCTCCTCTGTCCGTCTGCTGGCATTGGTCACATTGGCGGTGATCTCATCTAGGGCAGCAGCAGTTTCCTCCAGCGAGGCAGCCTGCTGCTCCGTTCGACGCGAGAGGTCGTTGGCACCGGATGCGATCTCCCGCGTGCCGTTGTCGATGACCGTAATGCTCTCGGAAATCGCGCTCAGCGTCCTACCCAGTTGCTTCAGTGACGTGTTGAAGTCATGCCTGAGGGCTTCGAAATCCGGAGCGAAAGGCTCATCGAGCTGGAAGGAAAGGTCACCGGAGGACAGTCTTTTGAGACCGTTGGCAAGACCGGATACCGCCACCTGCAGCCGTTCTGCGGCATCGGCCTCAGCCTGCTGCTGCGCCTCGAGCCTGTCAGCTTCGGCTTGCCCGCGTGCACGCTCCGCATCCTCCTCCAGCTGCCTGTTGACGATTGCCGCCTTGCGGAAGACCTCGACAGCCGCCGCCATCGTCCCGATCTCGTCTTTCCGTCCGGTACCCGCGCAGGTGATGTTGGTCTCACCCTCAGCCAGCCTTGTCATGTCGGCAGAGAGCGCGAGGATGGGTTTGCTCACGGTGCGGCGGAACAGGACAAAGAGCAAGATCGAAAACAATCCTGCCAGACCGAGAAGAGCTTGCAGCACATCCTGCATGGCAGCGGCTGTCTGGGCGCTTTCGGCGGAGATAGATTCCGACACTTGCTCTATCTGGTCGCCCGTCTCCTCCATGGCGGTTTCCAAGGCTGAGAACTGCTTCATAAAATCGGGCAATGCCGCCAGGGCGACGATCGGATCCTTTTCTGCCGTACCGACGATCTTGTTCGCACTATCAATGTAGGCGAGCAAGGGTTTCTCGACCCCGGCCAGTACCGTCTGGGTGGCCGCATCCGTTGCAAGCGCTTTGTTGGCGGCAATCATTTTGAGAAATGACTCAACGTGTTCTGAAAGATCGGCCTTGACGCTGTCGAATGCGACGCCGGCCGCTGGATTGGAAGCAAGGAGAGACGCAAACACATCTGCGCGCAGGGCGTCATGCATCATGTCCGCCTGCATATGGTTGCGAAGGATCTGAGCCGATCGGGTTACGTTTTCAGAGTTGTGGGTCAGCGTCGATGCCGACCATATCCCCACCCCGGCGGTGCCCCCGGCTATTGCAAATATTGCCACGCCCGCAAAGATGATCTTCTGCTGAATGGATGCCATGACACTGTTCCCAAGTTCGGCCTTGGAAAATAATACCCCGTTATTCTTAATTATCTGTCACAACAATTATCTACGGTGTCTCCGAGAAATCTGATGTCTCGGATGGAACAATAACATTCGCGCTGTCCGATCTTTAATTAGAGCTGTCGGCGCAAATATTCTATGGACTGCGCGTGATACAAACCTTCACTCAAAATTCCACCGGCAATGTGAAAGCCGGCCGCCTTTAAGCTTCAATCGTGCAAAAAGAGCGCTTTCAAAGCCGCGATTTTGGCCACTGGGCCAGTTGCGTGGTTCCGACGGGGTGCCGACCCGTCTCCGCTTACTTTTAAAGGTCCCGGTTGCTTCGTTCCGCATCTCAAAAAATGACTGCCGCTCCAAGAGGCTTACGCGATTTCAGGTCAGACTTTTCGCTCGCCATCAGTCGATGATGTTGTTTAATCGCTTCGCGAAACGAACAGGCTATGGAACTTTTGGTTGCTAAAATACTTACTGATACGTTTTCCTGTGCCTCGATCGCTGCATTTGGTCGCACAGACCGCTTAGCCGTCATATTTTGGTAACCACGATCTTCCTGAAGGGGATTTTTGCAGGGCATTCCCTAGACAATTTGCTCGTCATGCGCGTAGCTCTAGCCCGGCCGGTTTGTACGCTTGATTTGCACATCTTGAGAGGATGTCGAATGTCGTTCGTTGCCGAAATTTTCCGCCAATCCCCTGAAATCGCGCTCTTTTTATCCCTGGCTTTTGGCTATTGGATCGGAAAGGTCCAGTTCGGCAGGTTTCAGCTCGGAGGCGTCGCGGGCTCCCTTCTTGTAGCGGTCGTGATAAGCCAGATGGGAGTTCAAATCGACAATGGGATCAAATCCGTTCTCTTTGCGCTCTTCATATACGCGGTCGGTTTTGAAAGCGGGCCACAGTTTTTCCGCTCCTTGGGAAAACAATCTATACGAGAGATCGTCTTGGCTGCGGTTCTTGCGATCAGCGGTCTTGCCACCGTGGTCGTGCTCGCAAAATTGACAGGCCTTGATAAGGGCATCGCCGCGGGGATTGCCGCCGGGGGACTGACACAATCCGCCATTATCGGAACGGCGAGCTCCGCTATTGAAAAACTTGGCCTTGCCGCCGATGAGACGCAGAGGCTCCAGGCGAACGTCGCGATCGGTTACGCGGTCACCTACATATTTGGTTCTTTTGGAGCGATCATCGTCTGCGTGAATATTCTTCCCTGGTTCATGAAACGGGGGATACGGGATGACGCCGTGAAAGCGGAAGCAGAGATGCTCAAGGGCGCCCGAGTATATGGCGTCGGTGAAGCACCTGCCCTTCCGGACCTGGTCGGACGGATATTCAGGGTCGAGGGTGCGGCTGGGAAAAGCATTGCCGAATTGGAAGCACTGTCGACAAAAGGGCCCATCACGATCGAACGCGTGAAACGCGGCAGCGCTCTGGTTGGCGTTGAACCCGAGCTTCGTCTGCAGAACGGTGATCTTGTGCTGATAGTCGGACGTCGTGCGGGCGTCGTCGGTCTTGAAAACCTGATCGGCAGGGAGGTGGCCGCGGCGGAAGGCCTGGAACTCGTGGTCACAACGCGCGACATCGTCGTAAAAGACAGGGACTTCGCTGGCCAAACCGTTGCCCGGATATTGGAGCGAAGCAAAGACCTGCGCCACGGGATCTACGTGATCCAGGTAACTCGGGCCGGTGTGAAACTGGAGTTGACCAACGATACTGTTATACGTGCCGGCGACATAGTGACCGTGCACGGAGTACAGGAGGATTTACAGCGCCTCTCGAACAGAGTTGGCAGCGTCATAACTCCCAGTGACAAGACAGACTTCGTATACCACGGGTTTGGTGTGGCCATCGGCCTGCTGGTTGGTCTTCTCGTGTTGAGGATCGGTTCAGTCCCGCTGACGCTTGGCGCGGGCGGCGGGGCTTTGCTCGCCGGTCTCGTATTTGGCTGGTATCGCAGCCGCAATATGACGCTTGGCAACATGCCAACACCCGCATCAACTCTCCTGAGAGATCTCGGTTTGGCAGGGTTCGTGGCCGTGGTCGGCTTACAGTCAGGTCAACAAGCGGTACACACCGTCGCCGAAAGTGGTCTTTCGATATTTGCAATAGGCGTCGTCGTCACGGTGCTCCCGCTGTTGATAACAATGCTCGTTGGTCGCTACCTTCTAAAGTACGACAACGTCGCGGTTTTCGCTGGTGCTCTGAGTGGATCTCGAAGCGCCAATCCCGCCTTCGGAGAAATCCTCGATAAAGCGGGAAACTCCATTCCCACGACCCCTTTTGCCATAACGTATGCACTTGCCAACGTTTTCCTGACGTTGCTGGGCCCACTCGCGGTGGCACTCGTTTAACAGACAGGAGAGAGAAGTATGAACGATTACAGTCAGTTCGCAAAACTCAGCCCCTTCGAACTCAAAGACGAGCTCATCAAACTGGCGTCCACGAAAAAAGAAAAACAAATGCTGAACGCGGGACGCGGCAACCCGAATTTTCTGGCAACCCTGCCCCGGCGAGGCTTTTTCAGGCTCGGCCTATTCGCTGTTGCGGAATCAGAGCTCTCATACTCCTACATGGAGCAGCACCTAGGTGGCTTACCGCGCATAGAAGGCATCGAAGCGCGATTCGAACGCTTCGTCTCAGACAATCGAGACCAGGAAGGCGTCGTGTTTCTTGGTCGCGCCATAAGTTACGTGCGTGACCAGCTCGGACTTTCCGCTTCCGATTTCCTCCACGAGATGGTGGAAGGCATATTGGGCTGCAACTATCCTGTTCCGCCGCGCATGCTGCGTGTCAGTGAACAGATTGTCCGTCAGTATTTAGCGAAAGAGATGATCGGCGGACAAATATCGCCCCAGGACATAGACGTTTTTGCCACTGAGGGCGGAACGGCAGCAATGACGTATGTTTTTGACACGCTGCAGAAAAACCGTCTGATCAAAAAATCGGACAAGGTGGCTATCGGTATGCCTGTGTTCACGCCGTATATCGAGATTCCACAACTGGACGCATACGGGCTTGAAGAGGTTTCGATCAGTGCGGACCCAGAAGCTGGCTGGCAGTATCCGGACTCCGAACTCGAAAAGCTTAAAGACCCCTCGATCAAGATCTTTTTCTGTATCAACCCAAGCAACCCTCCATCGGTAAAGCTCGATCAACGGAGCCTGGAAAAGATCGCCGACATCGTCGACAATCATCGGCCGGACTTGATGATACTAACCGACGACGTCTACGGGACTTTCGCGGACGACTTCAAATCGCTGTTCTCCGTCTGCCCAAAAAACACGATCCTGGTCTACTCTTACTCGAAATACTTCGGAGCTACGGGTTGGCGGCTGGGAACCATCGCATTAAGACGGGACAACGTGATCGATCAAGCGATCAGGAACTTGCCGGAGGAAGACAAAGCGTCGCTCGACAAGCGGTATTCATCGATTGTCACAGACGTTTCGGCATTGAGGTTTATCGACCGCTTGGTTGCTGACAGCCGTACCGTGGCGCTCAATCACACCGCAGGGCTCTCAACGCCTCAGCAGGTCCAAACGGTGCTGTTTTCGTTATTCGCGCTTATGGACGAAAACGACAACTACAAGAAAACACTGAAGCGACTTATCCGGCGCAGACAGGCAGCCCTCTACGCTGAGCTCGGCCTGGACACTCCCGACGACGAAAATTCGGTCGATTATTATACCTTGCTGGATCTTGAGAAGATTTCCCGCCGGCTTTTTGGCGACGAGTTTGCAGCATGGGTCAGACACGAATTTTCGCCGAACGAGCTGCTGTTCAGAATTGCCGATGAGACCGGAATCGTTTTGCTGCCGGGACGCGGCTTTGGAACCCAGCACCCTTCTGGTCGGGCGTCGCTTGCCAATCTCAACGAGTACGAGTACGCGGCGATTGGCCGATCGCTCCGTAAGATGGCTGACGAGTACTACGCGAAATTCCAGCAAACGCATCGATAACGCGCTTCCTGCCATCGTCCAGATGGCGGGACGCCTCTGTCGCCGACCACCCTGATGATCAAGAGAGTGTAAGAGTGCTCTCGCGGATCCTCATGGTGGACAACGGCTATGTCGTGCCAATCGTGATCATGAACAGGTTCATCGGCACGCCGCCAAACTGAATCTTAACCTCACAGCATGGACACGCCATAAGGAGAGTGAATTGCACGGCACACGATCCTCGCAAATTTGTCCGCGCCTCCTGGGATGCCGCCCTGACCGATTTCGGCAATGTATGGGTTCTGAAACCCATTGTAATCAGACGACGTCGCTTCCGTTCCGGCAACACCATTATGACCCTAACTGCGAATGGTGACTTGGATGTCACGTCGCAAGCTGTTATGTTCTTGTTTCGTTTCTCTCCGCGAACTTGG
The DNA here is from genome assembly GCF_037203725.1 of Agrobacterium sp. CMT1. Classification (NCBI taxonomy): domain Bacteria; kingdom Pseudomonadati; phylum Pseudomonadota; class Alphaproteobacteria; order Hyphomicrobiales; family Rhizobiaceae; genus Agrobacterium; species Agrobacterium sp. CMT1. The sequence continues at coordinate 118,209 of NZ_JBBCAR010000007.1, read as the reverse complement.
TTGCAATGGACCTCACCACCGCCTCAGCCGCCAGAAAAATCATCCATGTCGACATGGATGCCTTCTACGCTTCGGTTGAGCAGCGCGACAATCCTGAACTGCGCGGCAAACCCCTCGCTGTTGGCGGAGCGGCTGCCCGTGGCGTCGTTGCAGCAGCAAGTTACGAGGCACGGGAATTTGGGGTGCGCTCGGCAATGCCGTCGGTCACGGCGGCTCGAAAATGCCCTGATTTGATCTTCGTGAAACCACGATTTGAAGTCTACCGCGCCGTCTCCCAGCAGATACGCGAGATTTTTACGGAATATACGCCGCTCATCGAACCTCTGTCGCTCGACGAGGCCTATCTCGACGTCACCGAAAATCTCAAGGATATGCCAATTGCCACTGAAATCGCTCTGGAAATCCGCGCCCGGATCAAGGCGGTGACCGGGCTGAACGCTTCGGCCGGCATCTCCTATAACAAGTTCCTGGCAAAAATGGCGTCCGATCTGAACAAGCCGAACGGTCAGGCGGTGATTACGCCGAAGAACGGTCCGGCCTTTGTCGAACAGCTCGCAGTCAAGAAATTCCATGGCGTCGGCCCGGCTACGGCGGAAAAGATGCACCGGCTTGGTATTGAGACCGGAGCGGATCTGAAAGCAAAATCCTTGCCGTTTCTGGTTGAGCATTTCGGGAAGTCCGGTCCGTACTTCTATGGCATTGCCCGGGGCATCGATGAGCGGCAGGTCAGGCCAGACCGCGTGCGTAAGTCGGTCGGCGCGGAAGATACATTTACCGCGGACATCGATGACCTCGAGCTCGCAACCAGGGAACTCCGGCCACTTGCGGAAAAGGTTTGGTCCTATTGCGAGGCCAAGGGTTTCAGCGGCAAGACGGTGACCGTGAAAATCAAATATTCCGACTTCACCCAGGCGACGCGGAGCAGGACAACTGCCATCCCCTATTCGAACGCCGAAGACATTCTAGACGCGGCCAATACCCTGCTGGCCGGTGTCTATCCATTCAAACGGCCGGTCCGGCTCCTTGGGGTAACGCTGTCGTCGCTCACCAATGACAAAGAGGCTGAATACGAGGACCAATCGCAGCTGGGCCTGGGTTTTTGATCAGAAGAATGTGCTTCGGGGCCTGAGTTGATTTAGGCGACGTGCGCGTCAGCTGGGTTGGCTTGATCGCGTCGCTGCCTCCGCAGGCAAAGCGAGGAAAGAGCAGTATCCGAGAGTCCTCGGAGCGGCCACCCTGATCGATCGCCCCCGGAGCGCCGAGGCGGCCGCTGATGGCGACCGGACGCCGGGCGGTCGTCACCACCCCAATGATGTTCATCAGCCTTCCGATGATGTCGCGAACGTCGCCACGAGCAGCCGCTTTGAACATCCAAAAAACATCAATGGGTTTGGATTAAATGTTGCAATTACAACATTAATATTGTTGGATTTGCCAATCATGATCAAAACAGGCGCGATAAATGTTGTATCATACAGATTTTCTTTCCAGGTTGGGACAAGGCCTCAAGGACCTCTCGCCAGTATGGGGCGTCTCGCCGGACGCAACCCTGACGCTCCTGACGATCTCCGAGAACGCGACCTTCCGTATCGCTGACGAGACCACTGGAAGCGATCTGATCGTGCGTGTGCATCGCCCTGACTACCATACTGAAGCGGAGATACTGTCCGAGCTCGCATGGATTGATGCGCTACGGCAAGATGGGGTCGTTGTTACGCCGCGGCCAGTCACGGCAAACGACGGCAGCCTCCTTCAAGTCTTCTCGGACGGCGAAACCATGCGCCATGCCGTCGCCTTCGAATATATGGCGGGCAAGGAGCCAGATGCTGAGTCAGACCTCGTCCACTGGTACAGGACACTCGGTGAAATCAATGCGAAACTGCACGCCCACAGCCGCAGATGGACGCGACCGGAGAACTTCGTCCGCAAGACATGGAGCTTCAACCGGATTCTGGGGGACGGTGCCTATTGGGGTGACTGGCGTGACGCCCTCGGACTGACGCTCGGCGGCAAGTCCGTTTTAGAGAGAACGCACAAGCTGCTCGAAGCCCAGACCTCCGCTTACGGCTATGGTGAGGACCGCTTCGGCCTCGTTCATTGCGACATGCGCGCCGCCAACCTTCTGGTCGATAATGGCAGACTGGGAGTGATCGATTTCGATGATTGCGGTCTGTCCTGGTACGCCTACGATTTTGCAGCCTCGATCAGCTTCATGGAACATGAGCCTTTCATCCCCGACCTCAAAGCCGCCTGGCTCGAAGGCTATCGGCGCGTCACCGCTCTTGATGAGCAACATGAGGCGGCCCTGCCGATGTTCATCATGCTTCGCCGCATGCAACTCACCGCGTGGATCGCTTCCCATGCTGAAACGCCGACGGCCCAGTCCATGGGAACAGGCTATACCGATGGTACCGTGGCGCTCGCGGAGCGCTATCTGGCCGAACACCGTTGAGGAGAGCCCGATGAGCGTCGCCACCAAGGAAATTCTAGATCTCAACCGTTTTGATGCAAGCCGTGCCGAGGGCTTCCCGGCTGAACTTGCGCAGCGCGTCGCCAAGCGCCAGGCAACGTTTGGAGCGTCATCCGTGCTCTTTTACGAGCAGCCGATTGAGATGGTGCGTGCACAGGGCGCCTACCTGTATGACGCCGGCGGACGCAGATATCTCGACGTCTACAACAATGTACCGTCGGTCGGCCACTGCCATCCGCGGGTGGTCGAGGCCGTTGCGCGCCAGATTGGCGAACTCAACATCCACACGCGCTACCTCAGCCGCGTCGTCGAGTCCTATAGCGAAGAGCTTCTGTCAAAATTCCCGGCGGCGCTCAGCAATGTGGTTCTGACCTGCACCGGCAGCGAAAGCAATGATCTTGCCATGCGCATCGCCCGCATCGGAACTGGCGCCGAAGGTTTCGTCGTCACCGAAGCAGCCTATCACGGAAATACTGCGCTTGTGACCGAGATTTCCCCCTCGTCCCTGCGCAAGCGCAAGCCCGCACCCTTTGTGGCGGTCATTCCGGCGCCGGCGCCCCGTGACGGCATGAGCGTTGCTGCAAGCTTTGCCGCATCTGTGGAACAGGCGATTAACGAACTCAAATCGCGCGGCATCAAGTTCGCCGCCTTGATCGTTGATACAATCTTCTCAAGCGACGGTATCTACGCCGATCCTGCCGGCTTTCTCAGGGAGGCGACAGATGTGGTGCACCGTGCTGGCGGCCTGTTGATCGCCGATGAGGTCCAGCCGGGTTTTGGCCGGACGGGAGGCAGTCTTTGGGGCTTCGAGCGCCACGGCGTCACACCCGATATCGTCACGATGGGCAAGCCAATGGGGAACGGTTTCCCGATGGGTGGTGTCGTAACGCGACCTGACTTACTCCAGAGATTTTGCGAGGAAACCGGATACTTCAATACTTTCGGCGGCAATCCCGTGGCGGCCGCCGCTGGCCATGCCGTGCTCAGGGTGATCGAGGAAGAAAATCTGATCGAACGTTCGGCCGCTGTCGGTGGTCATTTCCAGCAATCGCTCCAGGCATTACAAACCCGACATCCGGTCATCGGCGGCGTGCGGGGGGCCGGCCTCTTTATCGGCCTCGACTTTGTCGACCCCGCCACGGGGGAGCCGGACACGGCGTTCGCAACGACAGTGATCAATAAATTGAAACAAAACGGTATCCTGATCGGGGCAGCAGGCAAGTATGGCGCAACGCTGAAGATCCGCCCGCCACTGTGTTTTTCGAATGAGGATGCCGATCTTTTTTCGGCTACGCTGGACAGCATCCTGAACGCGCGTTGAGCCGCCTGAAATCTTTCAGGTACACCGGGCGACGATGTCGCCCGGACTTCTTCCGGTTTCAGCCCATCGCGTCGAGCGCTCCGAGCGATTCCGGAAGGGTTTGGCCGCCATCGACAACAATTGACTGACCGGTGATGTAGGCAGCCTCTTCAGATGCGAAGAACAGAGCGGCGTTCGCAATATCCGCCGGCGCGCCAAGACGACGCAACGGAACAGAGGCCGCCATCGCGGCGATATAGTCTGGGCCGTTGTCCTCAAGCCCCTCGGTCATGATATTGCCCGGCATGACAGCATTGACCGTAATGTTCTTTGGGGCCAGTTCAATCGCAGCCGTGCGCATGAAGCCGAGTTGGCCTGCCTTGCTTGCCCCATAATGCGACCAGCCCGGGTATCCAGTAATCGGGCCGGTGATCGATGAGGTTATGATGATACGGCCTGAACCGGCCTTCGTCATGGCTGGCAATACGGCGGAAACGCTGAGAAAGGTGCTTTTAAGATTGGTCGAAATCACCTGGTCGAAGTCGGCTGCCGTCATTTCGCCCAGCTTAGCCGCCGGAAAGATGCCGGCATTGGCGCAGAGGATCGCGACGCCGCCATAGCGGGTTATGGCTGCATCGACCATCGCCCTGCAGCCCTCCTCTGTACTCACATCCGCGGCAAATCCCGAGCCATTGGCTCCGATTTCGGACGCCACCCTGTCGGCATCGACCTGGCTGCGCGAGACAACGAGGACGTTCAGGCCGGCCTCCCCGAAACGCAATGCTATGCCCTTGCCAATCCCCCGGCTTGCGCCGGTGACAATGACCGTTTTCCCTTGCAGTGACTTCAACATGTTCCACTCACTTTTTTGTTGCAATTTCCACAAATTCACGTGCCGCTACTGCTTTAATTTGAGGCGTCAGATTAAAACATCGGCACACTACCGGCGCCACCTGCACAAAACAAATGCACAGTAATATTAGTCGTTTAGCACTCCGTTTTTGCAGAAGTCACGTTCGCCTCCGGGTGCTACCGCTCCAATCACGCTCCGCACCATGAAGCAGAAAATAGATGTTGTAAATCACACATTTTTACGACAAGGTTCCAACATAAGCGATCCACGAGCCACGGAAGCGGCCAAGAAAAAGGGGAACAATTATGATGAAAATCTCCAGACGCAACATGATGCAGATGATGGGTGCGGCCGCTTTTACCGGCCCAATGGCAAGCGCGACCCGCGCTTTTGCGGGTCGCGAAAAAGAGCTCAATATCCTGTGCTGGGAAGGCTACAATTCCGCACAGGTCCTGGATCCCTTCCGATCCAGCCAGTCAGCGACCGTCAAGGCTGAAAGCCTGACCAACGACCCGACCATGATCAACCGCCTGCGCGCGGGCGAGACCAAAATCTGGGACCTGATCAACGTCAACAATCCCTGGGCCCGAAAGGTGATGGGGCCGGCCGGGCTGATAAAGCCGCTGCCGCGCGCCGAGTTCGAGCCCTATTTCGAGACCATGCTCCCCAACTTCAAGGCGCCTTATCGCTGGGCAATGAGCGACGACGGCAAGGACCTGCTCGGCATGGCGCAGCGCTTCGGGCCCTACAGCTTTGTTGTCAACACCGACAAGGTCAGCAAAGCAACAGCGGAGGAACAGGGCTGGGACCTGTTCAACGACGCCTCGATCGCCGGCAAGTACGGCATACAGGAATCCGACGACTGGAACGTCTTCAACATCTTCCTCATCGCCGGAATTGACCCCTTCAGGGAGCATACGGAGGAGGAGTTCAAGGCCTTTGCCGAAACCGCAGAAAAAGTTTTCAAGGGCGCCAAGATGGTCGGGGACATGGCGTCACTCAATCAGGCTCTCGTGTCCGGCGAGATCGACCTTTATATGACCGGTGGCACTTATTCCGTCTCTCCGGCGCGTGCCGACGGCTATGCGAACTTGCGCGCCATTACGCCACTCAAGGGCCCGATGGATGGCAAGGGCGGTATTTCCTGGATCGAGATCACCTCGACGGTCAACAATCCCGAACTTTCGCCACTCGCCCTGGAATTTCTGAAATACGTCCAGGATCCGCACGTCGCCCACACCGTCGCCTTTGCTGAAGGCACATTCAACCCGGTCAGCCAGATGGGCAACCCGAAGTGCTACGAACTCTTCACCAAGGACGAGATGGAAGCCATCCAATGGGACAGCCTCGAGGAGGATATGGCGCGTTCGGCGCAATACGACATCGTGCCTGACTATGACAAGGCACTGGAACTGATGACCGCCGCCAGGCGCCTGCGCGGCTGAGCAAAGCCTGTCCCGACGGAGAACAGAACATGAGCCTTGCGATGATCTCGCCCACCCTATCCGACGTCTTGCCGAAAATCGAGGATCCGATCCATCCAACGCCGAAACCGGTGCTGCAACTTGTCGACGTTCGAAAGATTTTCGGCGATTTTGCCGCGGTAGATGGCATAAGTGTCGATATCAGAGAAGGCGAATTCGTCACCATTGTCGGACCCTCCGGGTCCGGCAAGACCACACTTCTGCGCATGCTGGCCGGCATGGAGTCACCATCAGAAGGCTATATCACGCTGCGCGGCGAAACGATCAATAACGTGCCGTCCGACAGGCGTCCGACATGTCTCGTCTTCCAGTCGCTTGCGCTTTTCCCGCACAAGAGCGTCGGCGAGAACATCGAGTTCCCGCTAAAAGTTCGCAAAATGCCGGCCGCAGAACGCAAAGCGCGCGCTCTCGAACTCATGCGCATGGTGCGCCTGCCTGAGAGTTACTATTCCAAGAACGTGATGCGCTGCTCGGGTGGTGAAAAACAGCGCGTGGCGCTCGCCCGCGCGTTTGCTTATGACCCCGACGTCTTGTTTTTCGACGAACCGCTATCGGCGCTCGACTACAAACTGAAGAAAGTTCTGGAAAAGGAGCTCAAGGACCTGCACCGCGAAAGCGGGAAGACCTTTCTCTACATTACCCATTCGCTCGAGGAAGCCATGGTCATGTCTGATCGCGTCGGGGTAATGAGTCGCGGCCGCCTCGTTCAGATTGGCACACCTGAGGAAATCTACACCAAGCCGGCAACGCGCTTCGTCGCGGAATTTTTTGGTGAGGTGAACAGTTTTGAAGTCAGGCGCGGCCACCAAGGCGTGTGGACGCTCGCCGACGGCAGGCCGATCACTGTAGCCCCGGTAGCACAAACGATTGGCGAGACGGCAACTGTCATCGTTCGGCCCGAAACCATGCGCTTCGTCACCGGCTCTTCGAGCGCTGACAATCTGATCTCCGGCACGATCTACAACGAATATTCTCTCGGCTCGCGCATGCAGTATCAGATTCATTCCGGCGACCGGATCTATCTGGTCGAGGCCGCACGCGCCGCCGCGACCGGCATCACGTCGGGCGACACGGTCACTATCGGCTGGGATGCCCGCGACGCGATCGTGGTGGGAGACTGATATGGTAACCAGGACCCATGCTGAAGCGGCCGGTGAACAAAGGCATTTTCCGTCTATCCCTGCAGGACTGCGCGCGGCCGCTCCTGTCACGATCCTGCTGCTGCTTGGCTTTCTGGCACCGCTTCTTACGGTAGCTGCCTATGCCTTCGCCACGCCCAAGAGCTTCGACGTGTTTCGCTCTTTTACCCTCGCCAACTTCACGGTGATCCTTGATCCTTCCAATACCGTTTGGATGTCGTTTGCCTGGTCGATCGCCTATGCCTTTGCGACAGTCATATTGCTTGCGATGATCGCCTATCCCATCGCCTACGGTCTCAATCGCATGTTCGGCAAATGGTCTGGCCTGGTCGGCGTGCTGTTCGTCTTTCCGCTGTTCGTCTCGGAAAACGTACGCCTCTACGGTTGGGTGCTGTTCTTTATCAAGAACGGGGTGCTCGACGGCGGCCTGAAGTGGCTCGGCTTCTCGGGCGGACCCGAGATACTTTACACACCCGGCGCCATCCTCTTCGGCATGACATATGTCTATCTGCCTTTCATGCTGTTTCCGATGTCGCTTGGCATTGCCATGATCCCCCGGGACCTTGTCGATGCGGCCCGTGACCTTGGGGCTAACAGGCTGACGATCTGGCGAGAGATCGAGCTGCCACTCGCCATGCCCGGTATCCTGATCGGCATGTTGCTCACCTTCGTGCTCGGCGCCGGCGCGATCGCCGAATCCAAGATTCTCGGCGGCCAGTCGGTCATTACCATCGCGCAGGATATCGAGGTTGCTTTCACGTATGCACAGAACTGGCCGCTTGGCTCGGCGCTCGCCCTCCTGCTCGTCGCGATCATCAGCGGGCTTGCCCTCTACGTTCTGTCCAAGCTCGATCTCGACCGCATTCTGGGAAAGAAGTGAGACATGGAAACCCGCTCGCAAATCCGCGCCCGAGCCTTCGTCAAGGTCTGGACATCCTTTGTCGTCCTTGCCGTTTACCTTCCTATCCTCTGCGGAGCGATGGCCGGCCTGTCCAGGGGACGCTATTTCGGCTTCCCGATTAACGCCTTTTCGACCGAATGGTGGGGCAAGACCCTTGGCTCACTCGAGATTCAGGCTCTCGTGCAGAACTCCCTCCTGATCGCTTTCATCGTCACGCTTGTCTCCGTGATATTCGCCTTCTTCGGCGCGCTCGCCTTCGCCCGCTACGACTGGAAGGGGCGCAAGCTTTTCCAGAAGGCGATCCTTCTGCCAGTCTTCTTTCCGCAGCCGGTGCTGGGGCTCGCTCTCCTCCTGTGGTTCAACGCGCTTGGCATCAACCCGAGCTGGCAGACGGCCGTTATTGCGCATCTCGTCTGGATCGTTCCGGTGGTGACGCTCGTCATTGCCATCCAGGTCTATTCCTTTGATCCAACACTGGAAGAGGCTGCGCGTGACCTCGGAGCGGGCCGCTGGTTCATTCTGCGCGAGGTGACCCTGCCTATTCTGTGGCCGGGTATCTGGTCCGGCGCGCTCTTCGCGTTCCTGCTTTCCTGGGGCAATTTTCCGTTGTCGCTTTATACAGCCGGCGTCGACTCTACGATCCCGAAATGGCTCTATTCGAAGATGGTCGCCGGGTATTCGCCAATGGTGCCGGCGCTCGGCACGATGAGCACTGTATCGGCTGCCATATTGTTGCTGGCTGGCGGTCTCGCCATCATGCTGGTCCGCCGTCGTCAGGCGGATACATGAGGACGCCTCGATGAACTGGAAAACCGACCGCCGTTCCTTCTACTATCTGGGCGCTCCGGAACCCGACGATCCGACGCTTGAAAAGGGCAAGGTGGCGCTTCTCGTCATCGACATGCAGAACACGTATCTCGATCGCCCAGCTCCCGACACGCTGTCTGGTGATGATCTTGTCCGCTATCACGCCTGGACGCCGTTTCACGAGCGCATGCATGACACCGTCATCCCCAATACCCGGCGTCTCATGGAACGGTTCCGCGCACTCGGCCTCGACGTGTTTTTCGCGCGAATTGCTTGTCTGCGCACCGATGGCCGGGATCGTTCGCTCAGTCAGAAGAAGCCGGGATGGAACAATCTTTTGCTTCCGAAGGATGAGCAAGCTTCGCAGATCCTGTCGAAAATTGCCCCGCAGGACGGCGAGATCGTTGTCACCAAGACCACAGACAGTGCGCTGACGGGCACGAATCTCAGGCTTTTGCTGACCAATATGGGCATCACCCACGTTGTTTGCGCCGGGATTTTTACCGACCAGTGTGTATCTTCCACCGTCCGCAGCCTCGCTGACGAGAGCTTCGACGTCATCGTCGTCGATGACGCGTGTGCAGCAGGCTCCATGGAACTCCACGTCAGTGAACTGACCAGACTGCACATGATCTATGCCAACGTGATGACCACGGAAGAGTTGATCGGCTATCTGCCGCAGCCAAAGCATGAAACAATCGGGGACGAAAGTCGCCCCGGGCTTGTTCGCCCAGAGTGTTCCTGACACAACTTGGTCGATGAAAGCACTCGAAGCCCTTTATGCCGACAAGAATTCCTCCGTCTCTGCTGCAGTTGAACACGGCGCACTGAGCTGTTCCTCACGCGGCCGAGTTTTGCGCTGGAAAGCAATTGGGAGTGAGGCGCGATGAAAAAACCAAAAAGCGTGCGCCAGTCGCGCATCCTGACTGAACTTAACCAGGCACCGAGCCTGCGCGTTGCTGAACTTGCCCGGCGCCTAGACGTCTCGACAGAGACAATCCGGCGCGATCTGGACGAGATGACCGAACAGGGTCTGCTCAATCGCACTTATGGTGGAGCCGTGCGCTCGCTTTCCACCGAGCCTTCGGTGACCGAGCGCCATGCGCTCTTTGTCGGCGAGCGCGAAAGGATCGCCAAGGCGGCCGTCCAGATACTTAAAGGCGCTCAGGTGCTTATGATCGGCTCGGGCTCGACGACAGTGCACACCGCGCGACGCGTAGCAGTCGAGATGAAGAACATCACTGTACTCACTCATTCCTTTGGTGTGGCGACCGTGCTTGCCATCAACCCGACAATCAAGGTGGTCATGCTCCCCGGCGACTATCACGCCACCGAGGGCGCGACGGTCGGTGCTTATGCGGTGTCATTCCTCAATTCCTTCTACGCCGATTTCGCCATTCTTGGCGCAAGCGGTCTGGGTCCAGACGGCCCTTCGGACGCCCTCCTGGAGTGTGGCGCGGTCTACAGCGCGATGGTCTCGCGCGCAGCGCGCACCGTCGTGGTCGCCGATCATTCCAAGCACGACCGCCTCTTCCCCGCGCGCTATGCCGCTTGGCGGGACATCACGCACGTCGTTACCGATAAGGCGCTGGGCGAAGATTTGACAGAAAGCCTGGACAACAACGACGTGAAACTGACCATTTGTTGAAAGCTGCCTGAAAATCGGAGGGACCAATGATCAGCGAGACGACCTCAGCAGGCAAAAAACGCGCGCGTGACTTCGGTATTGCCTTCGACGGCACGCCCGGCCCACTCAACGCCATCACCGACATCGCCGGTATCCATGTCGGCTTTTCGACGATCCGTGGAGAGATACCCCGCCCCGGTCGCAAGTTGCCGGTGCGTACCGGCGTGACGGCGATACTGCCGCACGCCGCAGCGGGCGAACCAGTACCGGTATTCGCTGGCATTCATCGTTTCAATGGCAATGGTGAGATGACGGGATCTCACTGGATCGAGGACGGGGGCTACTTTGTCGGGCCTGTCCTGATTACCAACACGCACAGCGTAGGTATCGCCCATCAAAGCGCCGTGCGATGGATGATTGACCGATTTGCATCGACCTACGAGGGAGACGACCACCTGTGGATCATGCCCGTGGTGGCAGAAACCTATGACGGCATGCTCAATGACATCAACGGCCAACACGTCGCGGTCGAGCACGTCCTGGAGGCGTTGAACGCTGCCAGAAGCGGTCCGGTCGCTGAGGGCAATGTCGGCGGCGGCACGGGCATGATTGCCTACGGTTTCAAGGGCGGCACGGGCACTGCCTCGCGCCTGATCGCAATTGACGACAAGGAGTTCACCGTCGCGGCGTTGGTGCAGGCCAATCACGGCCAGCGGGACTGGCTGACAATTGGCGGCCTACCCGTAGGAAAACTGCTGCAACAAGAAAACCCGGGTCTGTCCGAACGAGGCTCGATCATCGTTGTGATTGCCACGGACCTGCCACTTGCGCCGCACCAGCTGCGGAAGCTGGCGCGGCGCGGCGCGATAGGCATCGGCCGCAACGGCACAGTCGGCGGCAATAGTTCCGGCGACATTTTTCTCGCTTTTTCGACGGCCAATCCACACCCGATGCGCCATAAGGCCGGACCGTTGTTGAGCATCGACATGGTCAATGACGATGTGCTTGATCCGGTCTATCAGGCCGTGGTGCAGAGCGTGGAAGAGGCGGTGATCAATGCGATGGTCGCCGCGGAAACAACGGGTGGCACACCCCACGATCGATACCGCATCGAGGCAATAGACGCCGACGCGGTTGCCAGACTTCTGGCTCAGAGTTCACCCCGCTGACCCCATCGCGCCGCTTCCGTCCCGCCCGCTGGAAGCGCAGATGCAGCTTTGAACATGCGGCGACGGATGTTATCGCCTTAACACAGGCTAAGACAAAACACGCCGGGAAAAACCAAAGCGGTGGAAGCAAACGCCGCGAGCGCTGCCGCATGAGAGATTACCGAAAGGATATCGCTCCCCAACTTTTGATTGCTCCGCAATTTCCTCATCCACAGCACAAGCAGGAAAAGCGATAAGCCGAACAGAGCAAGCAGTACGGATCGAAGGATCGAAACACCGGCCCAGGAGCGCGTATCCCACCCCCAGGCACAGCCGACGAATTGCACAGCATATAATGTGAGAAAGCACAGGGCCCAGGTGATGAAGGGCCCGGCAAGACTGAAGGCTGTTCGGTAGCGCATCTCAGCCTCCCTCCGATAATGACCGTAGTGTCTGCAGGAAAAGAAACGATATGCCTGTCGCGAAAAGCAAGTGAACATGCCAGAGGGTGCCTATGCGAAGGTCGTTTCGGCGACGGTCCGAGACGTAGCCATTCGACAGACGCCAACACCCGAATGCCACAAGGATCAGGCCGACAAATCCGTGCAAAAGGAGATAAACGTTGACCGCAGTCGAAACGCCGTGGATTGCATGGCTTACCGCCGTGTATTCCGCCCGCAGCACCATTGCACCACAGACGATCGCCGCCACGTAGGCAATCGTGCTGATGATCGACATCGTCACAGCCGCTCTCAGATGTCTCGCCAGTGCGCCAAAGATGGCGGCTACAGCGGCGCTCAACGGGAAAACCGTCTGCAGTGATATCGACTGCGGCCAGACGATCTTTTCGCCACCAGCGGAAATCCAGAGGAAAAGCCCGCCGAAAAGCAATGAGGAAAAAAGCGTCGTGTCCGCAATCAGGGCAAGTTTCACCGCCATGACGGACGGAGCATCGGCGCATTCGTAATGAAGCGGAAAACGTTCTTCTCCACGCGCGACGACGGGTCCGCGTTCCTGTCTGGCATCATCGTTCGGCGTCCACGCCAGGAAGAGCAAAGCAATAATGACGAGAGCGAAAACCGCCACCGGATACGCCTTGAGAAGCAATGCGATGAAAAAGGCGGCCGTGGACATGGCAGTCAGCAAAGGAAGAAAGCTTGGCCCTGGCAACACGACGATCTGCAGCGGCGCACCGGTTACGGCATCCGTCCCCATGGTCTCCATTTTCCTGGATCTCACAAAGCCGAGGTACCCTTTACCCGCGGCGAGCGTCGCCGCGATCCGGTTGATCGGAAGGCTGTCCGCTCTAGCAGTCACTTCCGGCTGTGACGCAAAGGCATAGGCCGCTGGCGGGGTCGGCATGGCCCATTCAAGGGTACCGGCATCCCACGGATTGCGCCTGAAAGCGCGCCCGTAGCGAAACAGCAGCGCGAAGTCCAGCACCACCAGCATGAAGCCCGCGGCCATTATGAAGCTGCCAATTGAGGAGAGAAGATTGAGCCACTCCCAGGGGGAAGCCTCTGGATAGGAAAAAACACGCCTCGGCATGCCCAGCAGCCCGGTCAGGTGCATCATGAAGAATGTGAGATTGAAGCCGATGAAGATCATCCAGAACGCGGCCCTGGAAAGGTGCTGGACGGGCTGGCGCCCGCTGATATGCGGCACCCAGTAATAAAGCCCGGCGAGCATGGGAAAGAGAAATCCCCCGACCAGGACATAATGAAGATGCGCCACCACAAAATGTGTATCATGCGCCTGCTGATCGAAGGGTACCATGGCCAGCATGACGCCGGTCAGGCCGCCGATGACGAACACGCAGAAAAACCCGAGGATGTGGAGCATGGGAACGCTCATCGTCGGCTTGCCGCTTGCGATGGTTCCAAGCCAGGCGAATATCTGGATCGCTGTCGGGATGGTGACAAGCGCGCTCGCGGCAGAAAAAAACGACAGCGCCACATGGGGGATGCCCACCGTGTACATGTGGTGCACCCACAGTCCGAAGGACAGGAAAGCCATGGCGATCAACGCCGCAACGATGATGTTGTAACCAATCAGGCGCGTTCCTGCCAGAACGGGGATAATTGTCGACAAGGCTCCGGCCGCCGGCAGAAAGATGATGTAGACCTCGGGGTGGCCGAACAGCCAAAAGAGGTGTTGCCACAGAAGCGGGCTACCGCCGCGTTGCGGGTCGAAAAACGGGATATCGAAGGCCCGTTCAGCTTCCAGCAATATCGAACCGAGGATCAGCGGCGGAAAACCGATCAGCATCATCGCGGCGACAACGAGCATGTACCAGGCGAAGACCGGCATCCTGTCGAGGGACATGCCGGGTGCACGCAACCTCAGGATCGTCACGATGATTTCGATCGCCGCGCTGATAGCGGAAATCTCCACGAAGGTAATGCCAAGAAGCCAGATGTCGGCATTGATCCCGGGACTGTATTGCGATGACGACAGCGGCGTGTACATGAACCAGCCCCCCGCAGGCGCAGCCCCGCCAATAAGGGCGAAAATCAGCATTCCGCCGCCGAAGAGGTAACACCAGTAGCCATAGGCGGACAGGCGGGGAAAAGCGAGGTCCCTGGCGCCGATGAGCTTCGGCAGGACGTAGATCGAAAGTCCTTCAAAAAAAGGAATTGCGAACAGAAACATCATGATCGTGCCGTGCATCGTGAAGACCTGCGCATATTGCTCGGCATCCATGAAGGCGTTTGATGACGTGGCCAGTTGTGTCCGGATGAGCATGCCCAGGAACCCGCCGATGGCAAAGAAAACAAGCGCGGTCACCATGAAGCGTTTGCCTATGACGGTGTGGTTGACCGCTGCGAGACGCCGAAATCCGGTGCCCGAACTCCAGACCTCATTGAGTTCCCGGTGAAGCCTTAATGACGAGTGTTTCTTCGGTGTGCGCACATCATCCATCAGCGTTGTCCCAAACCCCCGATCACCTTTGAAAACTCGCTCTCCGTGTGAGCAACAACGCGGAAACTCATGCCGGCATGGCCGGTACCGCAATATTCCGCGCAGATGCCGCCGAAGGTGCCGGTCTGATCCGCCGTGAGGGCAATCTTGTTGGAAAGTCCGGGAATGGCGTCGATCTTTCCGCCAAGCCTTGGAACCCAGAAGCTGTGAATGACATCGTCACTGGTGACCTCTACAATGACATCACGGCCCACCGGCATATGCATCACGTCGGAAATGCGGACTTCTCCGGTCGGTGTTTCGTAAGCAAACTCCCATTTCCACATGCGTGAAACCGCATATATGCGAAGCGGATCGCTCCCGGACTGTGGCAGGAGGGATTCTCCTTGCATGAATGAAAAAGCCACCAGGGCCGTCAGGATCGGTATGGGGAACCCGATGCCGCCGCCGATCAGCCAATGGTGCGTTTTCACCCGAGCAAGGGAGGCCGGGCTGAAAAAGACCAACGCCAACAGAACGGCAATCAGCATGAAGATTGCGCAGGCGCCGCCCAACATTACCCACCACAGCAGCGCGACCTTGCGACTGGCCGGGCCTGCCGGCGCCAGTGTCGAGAGGTCACCGGAGCAAGCGGAAACCAGCAAAAGCAGAGGAATGAGCGCTATGAAACGGAACCCCGCGCTTCTCCCGCGGGTTAGCGCTCGAAAAGGAAACTTCAGATGGAAAAAAGCGATGCACCCAACCCGGTCATCTCCAAGGTGGAGGAGAAGACGACGGACTCCGCAATCGCCGTTGCCGGCCATCCACTGCACGCAATGACCGTTCATTTCCCTATTGCCCTTGTCATAACGACATTGGCTTGCGACCTCCTTTATTGGTGGTCCGCAGAAGAGTTCTGGGTTCGCGCCGGTGTCTGGGCATCGGGAGGCGCTTTTTTCAGCGGCGTCGCAGCCGGCATCATCGGCACGGCGGAACTGCTTCTTGTCGCGGGAATTCGCGCCCGGGTTGCCAGCTGGGCGCATGGTGTGGCCGCAATAGCGCTGATCTCCGTGGCAGGCGCCAATTGGGGAGGGAGGACATTCGGCATGATCGAGATTTTGCCGCATGGGCTCGGCCTGTCCCTCCTTGCTTCGGTCCTTACTGCGCTCGCGGGCTGGCACGGCGGAAAGCTGATATTCGATCACGGCATCGGCCTCATGGTGTCTCCCAAGGAATGAGGGGGGCGATGTTACGCTTTAGTGCCCCAGGCTCATGGAACCAGTCAGGCAGCAGTGCGGGTATCTCCGGTTTTGCGAGCGCCAGATAGACGATGCCAAGGGCTATGATGCTGGTGAACGCCGTGACGACAATGAAACGCCACACAGGATAGATCTCGCCGTCGTTAAAGAGACGGAGAATGACCAAGCCCGTAAGCACGTGTAGAAACACAAGAATAGCCACAAGGGCGAGCTTTGCGCTGAACCATGATAAATATGTGGATTGCAGGAAAATAAGCGTGGTTCCGGACGCGACCGCAAAAAAAGCGGCTGGCGACAATACCTTTACATAGGAAAACCGCACGATCTTTTGCAGGCGGAAACGATCGTCATCGTTTTGGACATGCGCACGTTGCACGTAGAGACCGGGGAGACTGACAAGGCCTGCGATCCAGACAGAAATCGCTAAAAAATGGACAAACTTGAAGAGCGCGATCATTCCGCCCCCCGCGATGCAGTCATCTGCAGCATGGTCCGGACGGAGGAAAGCGCGACGACGAGATAAGGGACAAGACCGAATGTCCACATGATGAGGCCCGAAAGCTGCTGATCTTCGAGCGCTGTCATCCCATAAGACTCGGTCGTGAGCAGATGCTCTGCAAAAAGCGGATAAGGAGCAAATGTAAGGATGGCTGCGAGGAAGCCCATCTGCGCCATCGTTGCAAGTGCGAGCGCAATTCTCCTTCCCGGTCCGGCAGAGACGAGCATCGTCCTCCATAGCCAGACAGCGGTTACAATCAAGGCGAGCTGCATGCCCCAGTAAGCAAGGGAGTTTGAAAGCGCGAATGAATAACCCGGCGGCAGATGCCAGGCCCAATAGACGATGGTATGCGCGAGAAACGGAATTTCCGGCAGGGCTGGGAGCCGCCAGGGTAAGCGCGGCAGGCGTCCTTCAAGGTTTAGCGCAAGCAATGGCGCAAGGACGGCGATCAATATGAAATGATGGAAAACCCGTGCGGAGAAAAGGGCCGTCGTCAGCGCACAAAGCGGCGATACGAACGCAACGACAAGAATGCAGATTATGGCGGCACGCTGCAAGAAGGCCCCCTGTCGGGTCGCTATTCCAAACAGCAGAACGGTTGCGAGCGCTATCATCGCGATGAGAACCGGATCAAGGTTCCATGCATATGCAAGGTCGGTGAAATCAGGTGCTGGTCCGCAGTACGGAACAGTTGTTTCGCTCAAAGTCTCGAGCCCCCATGTCAATTCTACCCCTCACCCAACTCCGCTTGCGGAGATGCGTTCCCCTCTTTGCTCACGATCGGGACAACAACCCGTGATCAATTCGAAGGAACGATGAGGCACGCCCGTGGTTCACCATCAGGGCGGGACGCGAGGAAGGAGGAAACAATGCCAATCGTTACGGGACTATTTGAAGACGAAGAAGGCGCCAAGCGCGCCGTCCAATATCTCGAGAACATCGGCGTGGATCGCCGCATCATTAAGGTCAAAACCTACGATCAGGGATCGGAGGAAAACGCCGGCCATACCCCTGAAAATATTGACAAAGGCGGAATTGAGCAGGGCTTGATTGTCCGCGCCGACGTTTCACATAAGCATCTGGTGAGGGCGTCGGAAGCCTTCCTCAATCTGGCAAGGAAGAAACAGCCGTGATGGGGAACTCATTTTGTCTCATCTTTACCGGAACGTCGCCGCCGCAAGTTTCGGAAGCATGAACCGGAAGGCGATGCTGCGGGCGCCCTGAAACAAGAGAAGCGAAATCCACAGGCCGTCATTGCCGTAAAGGGGCTGCAGGACCGCCCAGGCGGCGAAATAGATGATCAGGGATGCCACCATGAGGTTGCGCATTTGCCGAGACCAGGTGGACCCGATATAGACGCCGTCCATCTGAAACGCGATGATGCCGACAACCGGCAAAACCACCACGTAAATCAGGTAGGTATCGGCCAGTCTCGCAACGGCGTCGGAGGGCGCCGTCAGCGCAATCACCCAATCCCCGGCAGCCAGGAAGGCCAAGGAAACCAGCGCTGCAAAAATCAGGCCCCAGAATGTCGTCAGCTTGATCGTGCGGTCAAAGGCCGGCCGATAACGTGCACCGACAGCGCGGCCGGCAAGCTGTTCCGCCGCCGTAGCGACACCGTCAAGGAAGGCGACCCCGAAGAAATAAAAACGCAGCAGAATGGTGTTGGCGGCAAGCACGTCGATCCCGAGGAAGCCGCTCTGGCGGGTGAAGAAGGACAGGCCGATCAGCAATGCGAACGAGCGGATCATCATGTCGCCGTTGACCGCAAAGGATCGTCTGATAGCCGGTATATCAGGAAGCCGCCAGGAGGAGCGATCGGTCTTGGCCAGGATCAAAGCTGCGCCCGCCACAGCGGTCACGGCTTCTGCAACCAAAGTGGCGATCGCAACACCTTCCACTCCCCAGCCGAGCCCTATGACCCAATGAACGCTGAGGGCGGCATTCAGGCCATTCAGCAGCGTCTGGAGGATCATGCTCCACATGGCCTCACCGCGGCCAATGAGCCAGCCGAAGGCGACAAAATTGAAGAGAACGAAGGGGGCCGACCAGATTCGCCAGTGGAAATAGGTCGAGGCGGCTTCAGCGACAATCCCTTCTGCGCCCATGACGCTCATGCCAAGCGCACCGATCGGGCCCTGGAGCAGCAGCAACAACAGACCGGCCACCAGTGCGATGATAAGGCCGCTCAGCAACATGCGCTGTTCACCTACCCGGTCGCCGGCACCCATTGCCTGTGCCGTAAAGCCGGTGGTGGCACCGCGCAGAAAATTGAATGTCACGAAGATGACATCGAAGATAACCGAGGCCAGCGCCACCCCGCCCACCAGCGCCTCGTTTCGCATATGCGCGATGACGCCCGTCGCCACAAGACCCACAAGCGGGGTCGACAGATAGGCGATCATCATTGGTATCGCGATTTTGAGGACATCGCGATGCGCGACGCCGAACGGGCGGACAGCTGCCTCGGTCCCCGTGATTGCCGTTGCCTTCACTTATTCTTTCCGATGCGGTTCACCCAACGTATGCATCAGCCGGTTCGCCCAGCCGAAGATGGCGATGGAATGGATGAGGTCGAGAATTTCAAGATCATCCAGACCGATTTCCCGCAAGTGATAAAATTGGTAGACCCCCACATTGTCTGGATGGGCGGTCAGATCGACACCGAAATTGAACAGCGCCTGCTCGAAATCAGGAAGGTCCGCATCCAGCCCGTTCTTGTATATTTCGTCCACGACCTCGGGCCGTTTCTCCAGCTGGATATAGCGGTTGGCGTGAACAGCGGCGCAGTAAATGCAGTGATTGACGAAGGACGCCGCCAGCGCGCCGATCTCGCGCCCACCGCGTGACAATCCGCCTTCACTATACATGATATCGTTGAAGAGCGGGGTGCGCTCGTTCAGCGCCTCCGCCTCGTTAGCGAGCACGAGGACATAGGCCGATACCTTGGTATTGGAAGGGGTGACCTTCAGGGCCGACAATTGCTCGGGGGTCGCGTTTGCAAGGTCCACAGGCTGGACGTAAGGATGCCAGTCAAGCGCATCGAGGGTGAATTCATGGACGGGCTGTGACATATCAATTGTCCCTCATCATCTTGAGGCCGGCAACGACCAGCACCTGATAATTCACATAGGCAATCAGGCCGGCGAGCGTGACGATATCGCGGTCGTCGAGACCAACGGCATAGAGTTTCTCAATGTTTTCCCGGGTCGCGTTCTTCGGCGTAAGGGTCACGAGATCGACGTGGTTCAGGATGGCTTGCAGGCGGGAATCCGCGTGCTGAAGGACCGATGACGGATCAGCGACTGATGCGTGGTCGGAGCCTCCCTCCTCCTCGGCAAGCCGCTCGATGTAGTGCGCATGGAGTTCTTTCGCCTTCCACAAAGCGGACATACGCGCGGCAAGTGCCGCCCGCAGGGCGTAGGAAAAGTTGCGTGGCTCTGCCGGCCGCAAAGCTGCAAGATAGCTGGTCTGCGTCAGGTGTTTGAGCTTAGAGCGCCGCTCGCGGAGTTTCAGCAGATCGGAGCTTTCATCAAGGCCGAGGACGCGGTCGATCACGTCTTCTGGAGGTGTAGCTGTCATTGTTTTTTCAATCCTCGGAAAGAGCGTCATCCAGGAAGGTCAGGCGGTCCTGCCCCCAGTAGAGCGTGTCGCGGTAAATCCAGGTGGGGGTTCCAAAGACACCACGCGCCTGTGCTTCGGCGTGGCTGTCATGCCAGGCCGCCATGATCTCGGGCGTGTCTTCGAGCGCACGCAGCGCACGACCATCAAGACCCAGGCCGTTTGCCACGGCGATGCGAACGTCCGGATCGGTCACGTCCTGCTCCTCCGCCCACAGTGCCCGCAGAAGCGCATGACTGAGTTCCAGTGCAGGCAAACCCTGCCTGTCGGCCGCAATCACCATGCGCGCGGCAAACTCGTTGTTGGTGGGATAATATCTGGGCTTCAGCACCAACGGCATACTGAGACGCTTGCGCCAGCGCTCCAGTTCGACGGCGTGGTAGTCCTGCCGCGGCTGCGGTCTGGAACGAAGTGGAACACCACCGTTTTCGGTGACGATGCGGGTAGGGCGGACGACGATATCAAGATTGTGCTTTTCAATCAGCGCCTTGAACTGTGGCCAGCCCAGATAGGCCCAGGGCGAACTGAGCGCATGGTAATAATAAACGGTTTTTCTGCTCATCGCCTTAACCTCAGGCTGTCTTCTGCATGGTGGGGTCGGCATCCGCATCGGTCCATTCGGACCCATCGAGTTCGGGCTTTTCGTAAGCCTTCAGCGCCTCCCAGTGATGATCGATGTCGGCGATGAACAGCGAAGCGGCGATACCTCGCGCGAGCCAGAGCGCACCTTCGCTGATGGCCGGAATATCGCCGCTGACTTTGCCCAGACTGACCGATGAACCGTAATTGAAACAATGTATCTGCTGCAGCCAAGGGGCGGTACCTGGCTCTTTCTCGGTGAAAGAGAAGTCGTCTTGCAGCCAGGGGAATCGCCCGAGCCCAGGGTTTTCCTCACCTGGTGGCGGCGTGTAGCGGTCGTCCCAGCAGGCGATCTGCCCGTTGAACATTTCGAGTTCGGGACGACTGACGGGGTCGATTGAGAATCCCGTTCCCAAAATCACGAAATCGGTCCGAAAAACGCGGCCGTTGATTGTGGTGATGACGACTTCGCCGGCCTCTTCCTTCATCGATTGGATACCGCAGTCGAAATGGAAATAGGCGTTGGGATGTCGGCTCACCCTCAGCGTTGAATTGTGTGGCGCGGGGGTCTGCTGCTTGACGGAATAATCCATGAGACGCCAGCGCCACTCAGGGTCAATTTTCGCGAAGCCGGCGGTGACACCGTATGATCCGATGCCCATCAACTTATTGATCGTCGGCATTGTCTTGCGTCTGGCAAGAAGACGCACCTCACCGGCCCCCTGCTCGAGCGCTTCCGCTGCATTGTCCACAGCGGACGCCCCTACCCCGATGACAACGACGCGTTTTCCCTTCAGACGCTGAAAATCAATCATGTCGGCGGAATGCGCCCAACTGACGTGACGTTGCATGCCCCTCACAAAATCCGGGATCGTCGGTTCTCCAAGGCCATCGCGCCCTGTTGCCATCACCAGTTTCCGGGTGATGATCGGGTGAGCCTTCCCGCCCTCGATCTCAAGCTCCAGAAGCCCATCGGACCGTGGTATGACGCGGGTGACGTGGATGTTGTTTTCAACCGGGATTTCCATCACCTGCCGGTACCAGCTCAGATATTCCATCCACATCGGTCGCGGGATGCGGAAGAGTTCTTCCCAGGCCTCTTCGCCAAAGCGGGCGGTGTACCAAGCCCTGAAGGTGAGCGATGCCATACCGAGCGCTGGCCCGAGCAGGTTCTTGGGCGAGCGCAGGGTTTCCATGCGCGCGTAAGTCACCCAGGGCCCCTCTTCACCTTTTGCGGCGCGGTCCACAATCCGGATATTGGCGATCCCTGCCCTTGTCAGGGCATGCCAGGCGACGAGGCCGCACATGCCGCCACCGATGATCACGACATCGCTGGCAAGCTGACCGTCTGAGGTCGAGACCGGTTTCGACCAGTTTGCTGCGGGATAATTGAGGTAGGACAAATCCTGCCTCACCCGGGCGTTGAGCGCAGCTAGTCTCTGCTGCTCGGTCCGGTCTTGCTGTTCTAAAGTCATCAGGTGATCTCCTGAAATTCACTGTTGCCCATCGGCACCGACGGGCATGAGGATTAATCGGCGAGCACCACGGCGTCGCGATCGCGCCAACCCACCCAGACCGTCTCGCCATCAAGATGCGAGAGCGCCACCGGATCGAGCTGGGCCGACAGGAGTGCGCCGTTATCGAGGCGGATCGTCAACGTCGTGTGTGCGCCCTTGAACACGCGCCGCTCGATCTGGCCCTTGAGGGCAAAACGATCACTCGGCTGCTCGGGAAGACAGAACAGGGCTTCCGGACGCAGCGCGATCGTGACGTGGCTGCCAACCGCGTGATGGTGGCCGTTAAGATCGGCCCGGATCAGACTGCCCTGCCATTCAATTGTTGCAACATCGCCTTCGGCAGACACCAATCGGCCTTCGAGAAAGTTGCTCTGACCGATGAAGTCGGCGACGAAGCGGCTGCGGGGGCGGGCATAGAGATCATCAGGCGCTCCCATCTGCTCGATCCGCCCCTTGTTCATCACCACCACGACGTCAGACATGGTCAGGGCCTCTTCCTGATCATGGGTGACGAAGATGAAGGTCTTGCCGGTCGTCTGCTGGATCGACTTCAACTCGATCTGCATCTCATGACGCAGCTTGGCGTCGAGTGCCGATAGCGGCTCGTCGAGCAGCAAGACATTCGGGTCCGGCGCCAGCGCCCGCATGAGGGCCACGCGCTGGCGCTGACCGCCCGACAGTTGCTCAGGCATACGCCCGGCAAAATCCTGCAGCTTGACCAGACCGAGGAGTTCCATGACCCGGCGGTGGATGGACGCCGAATCCAGCCCCTTCAGTTCAAGTCCGAAGGCAATGTTGCGCTGGACTGACAGGTGCGGAAACAGCGCATAGTCCTGAAAGACGATATTGACGTTGCGCCTGTTGGGCGGCAGATGCGAGATCGGCTGCCCGTCGAGGTAGATTTCGCCGGAAGATGGCGTTTCGAACCCTCCGAGCATTCTCAGCGTCGTGGATTTGCCGCAACCGGAGGGGCCAAGCAGGGTAACGAATTGGCCCGGCGCGACCGCCAGGTCCAGATCATCGACAGCAAGAGAAGCGCCGTAAGACTTGTTGACGTTTTTAAAATGAACAACCGGCTGCATAACTCAGCTCCTCGAACGGCGGGTAAAGTGCTCGGCATAAAGGCCGACGGCGGCGGTGACGATGAGGACGATGGTCGCCATCGCATTGATCTCTGGCGACATGCCGCCCTGGACTTTGGCGAAGATGAGCATCGGTAGCGTCGGCTTGTATCCACCCAGGAAGAAGGTGCGCACGAAATCGTCGATGCTGGTCAAGACACAGAAAATCATGCCGCCGATCAGCGCCGGCAGAATGTAGGGAACCGTGACGCGCATGAAGGCGATAAATGCGTCCGCACCGAGGTCTCTTGCAGCATCGACGAGATTGGCAGGCATGGAACGAAGGCGCGTCAGCACCATGATCACGACAAACGGCACCGCGTGTACGGTGTGGGACAGAATGATGGCGAAGGTGCCCGTGGGGATATCGACCATCCGGATGAATATCCGCATTGAGATGGCGTTGATGAGACCGGGAACGACGGCAGGCAGGCAGGCGAGCGCAAAGAGAATGGCCTTGCCGCGGATGCCCTCGGTAGAAATCAGCAGGGCAATCCACACACCGATGACGGTCGCTCCGATCGTGGTGGCAAACGCTATCCCGACCGAATAAAGCGAGGCTTCGATGAACTGCTTGTCCTGAAGTACCTTGCCATACCAATCCAGGGTCCAGTTACTGATCGGAAAGGCGATGAAGTTTGCATCCTTAAAGCTCATCGCCATCATCAGGGCCAGCGGCAAAAGCAGATAGATAACGAAAATGGCATAACAGGCGCCAAGTGCCGCCTTCGGAAGGTCGTTTAAGGGGGACCGCATCATCATCTCCTACATCAGCCGGACAGAGCGACCGCCAACGACGCGCATGAAGAGACCAACCGTCGTCAGCGACACGGCGAGCATCAGCATGGCGAAGGCAGCGCCTTCAGGCCATTTGTCGTTGGAAGAGTGGAAAAGCGTCGCGATCACCTCCGGGAAGATGACGGCGTTCGGCCCGCCGAGCAGCAGCGGAGCGGCGAAGACGCCGACGGCGGTGAGGTAAACCAGGCTGCATCCGGACACGATACCGTCTTTCGACAGCGGCAGGATAACGCGGCGGAAGCGTTGGAAAGGGCTTGCGCCAAGATCGGCAGCGGCATGCACCAGCTGTACCGGGATCTTTTCTATGGCTGAATAAAGTGGGAGCAGCATGTAGAGCGCCAGGAGGTAGATAACTCCGAAGCTCAGCGAGAAGGACGTGTAGAGCATCGGGATGGGCCGATCGATGACGCCGATCTCGCGCAACAGGACGTTGACGGCTCCCCGATTGGCCAGAAGCATGATGACCGAGAAGGTCCGGATCAGTTCTCCGGCCCAGAACGGGATGAGCAGGAGCAGCAGCGCCCGCATACGCTGCTTCGGCTGGAGCACCTTCGCCACGTAATAGGCAACCGGATAAACGATCACCAGGGTCGACACGGTAACGACGGCGGCAAATACGAGGCTGCGTATGAACGGCAGCACGTAAATCGAATCCGAGAAGAACAGGGCATAGTTGGCGAGCGTATAGCGCGTGGCCTCGTTCGGTTGAGGCGGATAGTTGTCCGTGAAGCTGATATTGGCCATTTGCAGGATCGGCCCGACATGCAGGACGAAAAGCCATATCACGGGTATCCCGGCAAGGAGTGCAAGGCGCGCATGGCGACTGTCTGCCAGCCGGCCTATGGTGGTTCGGTAAAGGGCGGAGCCTGTCACCTTGCCAATCCATCCGGAATAATGCGCCGGGGCTGGCGCGCCTTCCTCTCGCAGTTCAGTCATTGTCGTGTTCACCATGATCGTTCCCAGCTCTGGACAAGCTTTTTATTGGGGTCCTGCGAACCCGGCCGAGGTCGGGTTCGCATCGCAGCCGTAACTCAGGCAGCCTTGATTTCGGCAGCTGCCTTGTCGATCATCGCGTTCTTCATGGCCCGGTTGACCGAGCTGAAGAACTTGATGCGCTCCATCTGGTCCTGTGGAAGCGCCATGGCGGCCCGTTCGCGGTCGTTGAGCAGCTTGTCGACGCCATCAAAGGCCGAGGCGAAGCCCGACTGCCGAACCATGGCAGCCCCGATTTCCGGCGAGGCGAGGATAGCGTCCAGGAAGGTATAGGCAGCGTCCGCATTCGGACCGTTCTTCACCACGTTGAAGGAGTAGAGGAACCCGTAGGTGCCTTCCTTCGGAACGGACAGCTCGATGGGGTGACCGTCCATGATCAGCTTGGACGTCGGACCGGACCAGGCCTGCGCAACGTAGATGTCTTCATTCAGGAACATCTGCTGAACCTCGGAGCCCGCATCGTAGTATTTGCGAACCTTGTCCTTTTGGCTGATCAGGAAGTCGCGCGCCTTGTTGGTGGCTTCCTGGGCAACGGCTTCCTTGCCTTCATAGGTGACATAATCGCCGTCATTGCCCTGATAGAGCATGGTCAGCGAAAGGAAGTCCGAAATGATGTAGGATGTCAGGCCCTTGTATTCATCGTCGAACATCATGCCCCAGCTATCGGAAGGCTTGGTGTACTCCGTGTTACGGGCCAGACCTTCAAAGCCCGCGAGAAGGGGAACGCCGTAGGTTGAGCCATTGATGGTCAGTTGCGGCGCACCCTTGTAAGCCGCCGCCAGCTTGTCCCAGTTTTTCAGCCGGCTGGTATCAAGCGGCGAAAGGAGGTTGGAACCGATGAACTGGGAGAGCCGGTGGCCGGTCACCGTCACGATATCGGTCGATGGTGTGGCGCCTTCGGCCGTCAGAATGTTATATTGCTTGCCCTGATCGTCCGTCAGACGGATGCGGATCTCGATCCCCGTGTCCTTCTGAAACTGGTCGATGAAAGACTGCGGCACGAACTTGTCATATGTCGTGATATTGACGACCTTGCCCTGCGCGTGGGCGGAGCGCATCAGGCTGGGCGCCGCCAGGATGCCAGAGCCGGCAGCGAGCAGCTTGAGGGTGGAACGACGGGTCGCTTTAAACTCTTTCATGGCAATCTCCTTGTTTTTGTTTGACCGGTTTGATGGGCAGAGCACTTGCATTTTTAGGGAACGTCTCCTTCGACGGTTCCCCCATAGGTGACATCCGCAACACGTCCCGATGCGCCAGGATCGTGAGCGGTGAAATCGGGCATGCGTGCGGAAGCAACACGGATGATCAGCTGGATCAGCTCCTGGGCAGTGGCCGACAGCGGGCGCGCTGTTGCCGAGAAGATTCCCCAGAGGAACGGGATGTCGACGTCGAGCGGTCGCACAGTCACGCCCGCGGTCAGGGGACCGTAAGCGGTTGCCGGTTCGACAATCGCAATCCCCATCCCGGTCGAAGCGATCTGCACCGCACTCATCGCCGCGCTCGTCGCTATGATCCGTCGTGCGCGAACATTTGCCTCCTGCAGAGCCTTGTCCACCCGGCGACGCAGACGGAACGGATTAGCAAGCGTAATGACTGTCTGGCCGGCCAGGTCGGCCACGGAAATGACATCCTTGGCGGCCAGCGGATCGTGAACGGACAGAACGGCTGCACAGCGGCCCTGAAAATATCCGTGCGCTTCGAGGCCGGGCTGTTCGGCCGGGAGCGACGTCACACAGAAATCGGCGGTACGCCCCAGCACCGCCTGAACGGCGGCTTCGGCAGGCATGCTTCTTAAAAAGACCGTATGCGGAAGAAGGGCTTCCGGTAGTTCGGCGAGAGCAAGCGGCACCATACCCGTGGCAAAAGCAGGCGTAGCGGCGATCTCGACCGGTTCGGGCTCCTTGAGACTGATCCTTTGCGCTCGATTGCGCAGATGCTCGATGCCGCTGATGAAGCGTTCCGCTTCAGAATGAAAAGCGATCCCCTTGTCACTCGGCGTTATGCGCGGGCCATTGCGATCAAACAGCGGAAATCCAAGCGACGTTTCAAGGTCCTGGATAAGACGTGTGACCTGGGATTGCGAACGGTCAAGCAGGCGCGCAGCACCGGTGATGCTGCCTGCGGACATAACCGCAAGAAATGCCTCCAGTTCGCGTATCTCCATCGCTATCATGCATCCTTTGCATTATGACAAATTTAATGTGCATTAAACGCATGATGTCTGCTAGTGACAAAAGAGAATTTTTCGTTTGGGACGCGGAAGATGAAAAAGATGGCTTGCCGACTTCGAACTGTGCAGAAAATTGAGCCTCGGGGTGTGGCTTTTGCTCGTGCAGCACATGCATTTACTGGAAGGAGCCAGAATTTGCTGAGGGCGTAGGCAGGCGCGCGGATAAATGAGGCAGGGGAACCGCAAACACAGCCTCTGGCGCGCCAGAAAAAATGATGCATTTGCGCAACGATCGGCGGGCAATGTACAGAACCGGTTTGTGTTCTACGCGAAAGATAGAGACCAGAGGGTGGCGCCATCTCCACTCCTACAACCGAAAGGACAGATGACATGCGGATAGCCATTCTCGGTGCGGGTTCGATTGCTTATGGCATGGCGGCTTTCCTCGCCAATGCGGGGCATCATCCGTGCCTATGGTCGCCCTCCGGCCGCAGTGCCAAGCCGTTGTCGGAAGGCGAACCGCTCGTCGCTACCGGTGCGTTGGACTTCGTCGGTCCGGTCGAGGTCGCGGCAACCTGCGAGACCGCCATTGCGGATGCAGATGCGGTCATCATTGCAATGCCCGCAAACGGTCATCGTGCCGCCATCGACGCGGCGCTGCCGCATTTGCGGTCGGGACTGCCCGTCATCATCAGCTCCCATAGCTCCTTTGGAGCGCTCTATCTGTCGAAGCGGCTTTCCGAACGACAGCTCCGTCTGCCGATCATTGCTTGGGGGACCACGCTTCTGACGGCCCGCCGCCAAACCGACGGGCGCAGCGTCGTCGTCAACACCATCCGCCAGAAGGTGGACTTTGCCACCCTGCCGAAGTCGGCAGCCGCTGAGGGTCGGGGCCTGTGCACTGAACTCTTCGGTGATCGCTTCGTCGAACGTGACGGTTTGCTTGCCATCGCGCTCTCAAACCTCAATCCTCAAAATCATCTCGGGATCGCATTGCTCAACCTGACACGGATGGAAAAGGCGGAGAGCTGGGGACAGGGCGAACATGTCACACCGGCGGTCGGTCAGTTGATTGAGGCGCTCGACGCCGAGCGACTGTCAATTGCCGAGAGCTTCGGGCTGGAGGTTAAAACAGTTCGCGAACACTTTTCTCTCTCCTTCCACGTGCCCCTCGCCTCTGTTTCCGAAATGAACCAGCAGATGCATCGTGAAGGACGAGGCGGAATGGGCCCTTCCTCCATCGAAAGCCGCTACATTTTCGAAGATGTGCCGTTCGGTCTACTGCCAACCGTGCTTCTCGGCCGCATAGTCAACCGGCCTGCGATCCTGCACGAAGCAGGCGTTCGCATCTTTACCGCATCGGTCGCACACAATCTGGAGGCAGACAATGACCTGCTGCCGGAGCTTTCACTTGATCATCTCGGTCCGAGCGAGCTGCGGGAGCTTTGCGAGAGCGGATTTTAACGGAGCAGAGGAGCCGCCCGTGATCCCGACCGGCAGGAGCCGAGGGCCTTTGGCAATCCGCAGATCCTGAGAGAGATCGGCTTCCTGCAACGGCGGGCTGGCACGCGAACCGCAGTCCTGGATCGATTACACGAGCAGCTGGGCAGGCTCAGTCATCGTTACGGCATAGCTAAGTGAGCGCTTTCCGTCATGGCCGTAATTGGCCCGACGCGGATGTTGCCGGTTATTCACGAGGCCACAACTCTATTGCGTCCTTGTGCCTTGGCGAGCAGAAGGGCCGCATCCGCCCGTGCCAGCAGCGTGTCCAGCGGCCCGGCCTCCGGCGAGGTTGCCACACCCACGGAAATTGTTACGGTTCCAAGAAGTTTCCCGGCATGGGAAATCGCTGTAGCACTTACTGCCGTTCTCACTTTTTCGGCCAAACCGGCAGCGTCGCCCTTGAGCATCCCCGGCAAGAGCGCGGTAAATTCCTCTCCCCCATAACGGTAAGCCTCACCGTGATCGCCCAGCGTGTCACGAAGCGTTCGGCCCACATACTGCATGACCTTGTCGCCGGCATCATGACCATAGTCGTCATTAAAGCGCTTGAAGTGGTCGATATCGATCATCAGGCAGGCAAGTGGTGTCTTTAATTCGTCGCTCGCGAAACGTTGCACCCTTTCATCCAGATGCCGGCGATTGAACAACCCGGTCAAAGGGTCTTCGATAGCCATCAGCGTCAACTTCTCACGCAGCTGCAGATTGGCGATAGCAAGCCCGACATTTTCGGCAATCAGTTCGAGATAAAGCCGTGACGCATCGAGGTGCAGCGCCTGCCCTTCTTTTTCTTCCAGGTAAAAAAGCCCGATCATGTCGCCTTGCGCGGTCAACGGGACGCAAAGAGCGATAGCATCCGGATCATCCAGATGCTGACACGGCACATCGGTGTCGGAGAACCCGTTGGCGTGCGCCCGCCCGCGGCGCATCCCCCAGCACGCAGACGCAGGAAAACTGTCTCCGGCATTGTCAGGCGCTAGCCAGTCCGAACTGCGGTTGAGGATATTCTTGCTTTCGTTCAGGATATAAAGGCCGCCGGCAATGCCGGGAAAGATTTGCGGCGCAAAGCGCGCGACGATGCTGGCGAGCTCCCCCTGGTTCTGGCAGGCCTGCAGGCGGTGCATCATCTGCAGGATGAGGTCCTTGGTCTGTTGGTCTGCCCGTCGTTCCGCGTCGAGCCGATCGCGCTCGATGCCGCTCGCCCGGAAGATTTCAATCGCGGTGTTCATCTCGCCGATCTCGTCCCGGCGACTGTCGGGCAGCACCTCGACGGAATAATCCTGCTTTGCAAGCCGATCGATGATCCCGCTCATTCGCACCAATGGCATGGCGATCCGGCGTCTCAGGATGAAATAGAGCACCGCCAAGAATAGCCCCCCCGTCAGCCCCAGCATGATCTTGGCGATCACGCTCCACCAGTCGCTACGCGCTCGCGCCGCGGCCAACTGCGATCCGGTTCTTGCGGCTGTCAAATCGCGAAAATGCGCGACAGTCGCCAGAAGATCCTCTTGCAGTCTTTCATGCTCGGGGCCGAACAACGTGGACTGGGCAGCGCTCCTCTCACCGCGCTGAAATGCTTCGACCGCCGCGATCTCGAACTTGTCGAGTGCGTCCGCATCCGTTTCGATCTTTCGCAGCGCATCGACCTCGGCCTTCGGCAGCGCCTTCGACAAGAGCTGGTCAACTGCGGCTTCCCGGCTTCGCTCGCTTCCATCTTCGGCCCGGAACGCGTTGAGATGACGTTCTTCGCCACGCATAACAAACAGCCTAGCCTCGTCGGACCGGACCTCTGCGCCAAGTGCGAGGTCTTCCGCCAGACTATCCAGCGTCAGATGCTCTTCCACCGCGACACGCTCTTCGACGGCGCTGCGAGACGACATGATGAAGGCCGCGCCAGACAAAGCCGTCAAGACGACTGTCACTCCGTAAGCCGAGTTGGTGATCGCGCTTATTCTCATTCTCTAATACTACACACCGCTGCTTGCGGGAGGATTAAGACGCCGGTTGCGATTGCATGGTGCCTGCTCGACATTGCCGGCGCCGGCAGGCCCAGAGTTCAGCAAGCTGGCTGAAGTTGACTGGACAGTCAACGAGAGCGCCACGGAAATCATTCATTCCGTCCCGCGCGGAGATCGAGGTTCCAAATGATGTCCGGCATTCGCCGAAGCATTGGTCACACTGAACAATTGCGGCTATGTTATTGTGGCAGATCACGGGAGGCGGCCTTCGAGGGCCGGTGATTGATGGGTTTTACGGACCACGTTAAGGAAATCGAGCGGGTCGGACAGGGAACCAACACGGGCCGCGACGCCGTTGTCCTGGAGTCCTGGCGGCGCTGTCTGGACGCCTACCAGCTCGATCCGGCGCAGGCGCGCGAGGCAGTGATCGTTTCGGAAACACGGCTGCGGGAACACCGTCAGCAGGCGGAAGATCTGGTACACATCGCCCGCTCCGGCCTGGAGCGGCTCTACCGGCAGGTTGCCGAACAGAATTATGTGTTGCTGTTGTCGGATCGGCTTGGTGTCACCGTTGAATTCCTGGGTGACCCCTCCTTCAACAACAATCTGCGCAAAGCGGGGCTCTATCTCGGTTCCGAGTGGTCCGAGCCCCGGGCCGGCACCTGCGCGGTGGGCGCCTGCATTGCCACGGGCGAGGCCCTGACGATCCACCAGACCGACCATTTTGACATCACCCACACACCCCTGTCCTGCACGGCAGCCCCTATCTATGATACGCAAGGATCATTGGCGGCCGTTCTCGACATTTCACTCCTCAGTTCGCCAATCCTGAAAGCCAGCCAGAACATGGCGCGTCATCTCGTCTCGTCGACGGTGCGGCGGATTGAGCTTGCCAATCTCATGGCAAACAGCCGTCACGATCTGGTCCTGCGCTTTGCGGGAGCGCCGGAGTTTCTCGACGTCGATCCGGAAGCGGCGATATCCGTAGACGGTGCGGGGCGCATCACCGGCATGACCCACGGCGGCGCCCGGCTTCTTGCCGCGTCGCGCGGTCTCGACTGGCGCACGCCCGAGCTTCTGATCGGCCAGCCCGTTACGGACTTCTTCCATGCGGGGCTCGACGAGTTAGCCTCGCTGACCCGGGCCAGCCTGCCCCAGGAACGGCGGATCGCCGTTCGAGACGGCTCGCTGCTCTTTGCCCATGCCATAGAACCGCAGCAACGCACAGGCAACGTGCCCTCTGCCCGCACTTCCGGCCGATCGCCGGCGATCAACAGGCTCGGCGGCAATGTGCCGGCGATCGACGACCTCAGGCGCAAGGTAGTCAAACTTGCACCCAGCAGACTGCCGATATTGCTGCAGGGAGAGACCGGGACGGGCAAGGAATATCTCGCCCGCATCATTCATGAGATGAGCGGGCTTTCTGGCCGCTTCGTGGCAGTCAATTGCGCCGCCATTCCGGAGCAGCTGATCGAGAGTGAACTTTTCGGTTACGTCCCGGGGGCTTTTACCGGGGCACTGGCCAAGGGGAAAAAGGGGTTGATCGAGGAGGCCGAGGGCGGAACGCTCTTCCTCGACGAGATCGGCGACATGTCCTATGCCGCCCAGAGCCGGTTGCTCAGGGTTCTCGCCGAGGGCGAGGTGCTTCCCGTCGGCGGCTCGGTCGCGCGCAAGGTGGGTTTCCGTGTCGTCTCCGCTTCGCATCGATCGCTGGCCAACATGGTCGCGGCAGGCGGGTTCCGCGAAGACCTCTATTATCGGCTCAACGCCGCCGTCCTGTCGCTACAGCCGCTCCATGAACGCGAGGATCTGCCGTGGCTCCTCGAGCAACTGCTCGATAAACACAATACGAAGGACAGCCGCCTGACGTTATCGGGCGCAGCGAGGCTGCTGCTTCTCAACCATCGCTGGCCAGGCAATATCCGCGAACTCGACAATGCCATCGCCTTTGCCGCAGCACTGTGCGACGATGGTGTGATCGAGATCACGGACCTGCCGGATCATTTGTCGCAGCCTGCCAGCGTGCGCGTCGGCGACAGCTTCGAAGCAGACCTGCGTGCCGTCCTCACGAGTTGCAAGGGCAACGTCTCCGAAGCCGCCCGCCGTCTTGGTATCGATCGCACAACGCTCCATCGCCGGATGAGACGGTTCGGTATAGAGCGTCCGCACTAAGCCATTCATTGCGGCATCCACCACACCTGTCGCGCCACAGCTGTGGCGCAATCGTCGTCACATTCCCTGAAAACGCTGTGATTTCCAGCCCTCTCGACGGTCGGCTCGGCTGGCACGGCGGTTGCTCCTCCTGATGGCATGAAAAGCAGCCTTAAGGAGGAAACATGCGCGCCCTCAGATTTCACGCCGCAAAGGACTTGCGGCTCGAGGACATTCCCGAGCCGAAACAGGCGGGACCGGGCCAGGTCATCGTCCGCAACCGCTTCGTCGGAATTTGCGGAACGGATCTTCACGAATACAGCTATGGCCCGATCTTCATCCCGACCGAGCCGCATCCGTTTACCGGCGCCCACGGCCCGCAGGTCCTCGGCCACGAGTTCGGTGGCGTTGTCGAAGCCATCGGTGAAGGCGTGACCTCGGTCGCCATCGGCGACCGCGTCTCGATCCAGCCTCTCGTCATGCCGCGCTCCGGCGACTACTTCGCCG
Organism: Agrobacterium sp. CMT1; assembly: GCF_037203725.1. Classification (NCBI taxonomy): domain Bacteria; kingdom Pseudomonadati; phylum Pseudomonadota; class Alphaproteobacteria; order Hyphomicrobiales; family Rhizobiaceae; genus Agrobacterium; species Agrobacterium sp. CMT1. Next base: position 84,906 of record NZ_JBBCAR010000007.1, on the reverse strand, counting down.
ACCGCGGCCTTTTCCATCTCAGCCCGCAACTCGCACTCGTGGGTCTCAGCTGGAATGGCGGAGGCATGGCTGAAGCCGCGCTGGTTCACGAATATAATGTCCAGAAGATCCCAGACGAGATGACCGATGAAGAGGCCGCACTCGTCGAGCCGACGGCGGTTGCCGTCTATGCCTGCGACCGTGGCGGCGTCACCGCCGGTAACAGCGTTCTCGTTACAGGTGCCGGCCCGATCGGCATGCTGACGCTGCTGGCGGCCCGAGCGGCCGGTGCCACCAAGCTGTTCGTCTCGGACCTGAACGATGCCCGCCTCGAGCTTGCCAAGAAAGTCCTGCCCGACCTTGTCGCCATCAATCCGAAGCGCGAGAAGGTTGGCGATGTCGTCCGCGCCCAGACCGAGGGCCAGGTGGGATGCGACGTTGCGATCGAATGCGTCGGCAACGAACACGCCCTGAAGGCATGCGTGGATGCTGTGCGCAAGCAGGGCGTCGTCGTTCAGACAGGCCTGCATCCGCATGAGAATCCGATCGACTGGTTCCAGGTCACGTTCCGCGATCTCGAGGTCAAAGGCTCCTGGGCCTATCCGACCCATTACTGGCCGCGTGTCATCAGCCTGATCTCATCCGGCCTCCTGCCGGCGACGAAGATTGTCACCAAGCGCGTCACGCTTGAAACGGCCGTGAAAGAGGGCTTCGACGCCCTCCTCGATCCGGCCGGCACCCACCTGAAGATCCTGATCGATCTCTCGAAATAAGCATCTCGGCCAAGGCCTGAAGGGAGAGGAGCCCTGAAGGCGGCGGTTTGGAGGCTTTGACGGAACGCCCGACAGCGGCGTTCCGTGACCATCACCAAGCAATCATGGAGGAGAATAAATGCTCGATATCAGCCCCGGAACCAAGATCGACACGGCCCTTGCGAAGCTCGAAGGAGCGCTGGCGAAAGGCGACGTGGACGCCGCCGCCAACCTGTTTCAGGCGGATTGCTACTGGCGAGATCTGGTGACCTTTACCTGGAACCTAAAGACCCTCGAAGGCCGCGAGCAGGTCCGCGACATGCTTTCCAGCCAGCTTGCCGCAACCAAACCGTCCAACTTTGTGCAGGACACCAGGGAGGCCGCCTCCGAAGCGGGCGGCGTTACCGAAGGCTGGTTCGAATTCGAAACGGGGGTTGCCCGCGGCTATGGCCATATCCGTTTGAAGGATGGTCTGATCTGGACCCTCTTGACCACCATGACCGAACTGAAGGGCCATGAGGAGCCGAAGGGCTTCCGCCGCCCGATGGGGGCGGAGCACGGCCATGACAGAAACCGCACGACCTGGAAGGAAAAGCGCGAAAGCGAGGCGGCGGAACTCGGTTACACGTCCCAGCCCTATGTCGTCATCATCGGTGGCGGCCAAGGCGGCATCGCGCTCGGCGCACGCCTTCGTCAGCTCGGCGTTCCGACGATCATCATAGAGAAGAACGAGCGGCCCGGTGACAGCTGGCGCAAGCGCTACAAGTCACTCTGCCTGCACGACCCTGTGTGGTACGATCACCTTCCTTACATTCCCTTCCCGGAAAACTGGCCGGTATTCACCCCAAAGGACAAGGTGGGCGACTGGCTGGAAATGTACACCAAGGTGATGGAACTGAATTACTGGGGCTCCACGACCTGCAAATCCGCCCAATACGACGAGAAGACCGGCGAATGGACCGTCGTCGTCGATCGCGACGGCAGAGAGGTCGTCCTCAAGCCGAAGCAGCTCGTGCTGGCAACGGGCATGTCGGGCAAGGCCAATGTGCCGAAATTCCCCGGTCAGGACATCTTCAAGGGCGAGCAGCAGCATTCTTCCCAGCATCCGGGTCCGGATGCCTATGCCGGCAAGAAGGTGGTCGTCATTGGCTCCAACAACTCGGCCCACGATATCTGCGCAGCGCTCTGGGAAGCCGGCGCCGATGTCACCATGCTGCAGCGCTCGTCGACGCATATCGTCAAGTCGGACTCGCTGATGGAGATCGGCCTTGGCGATCTTTATTCCGAGCGGGCGGTTCAGGGCGGCATGACGACGCGCAAGGCCGATCTGATCTTTGCGTCGCTGCCCTACCGGATCATGCATGAGTTCCAGATCCCGATCTACAACAGGATTCGGGAAAGGGATGCCGAGTTCTACCAAGCGCTCGAAAAGGCCGGTTTCATGCTCGACTTCGGCGACGACGATTCGGGCCTGTTCATGAAATACCTGCGGAGGGGATCAGGATATTACATCGACGTGGGGGCCTGCGATCTGGTCATCGACGGTTCGATCAAACTGAAGTCTGGCGTCGACGTCTCGCATCTGACAGAGAACGCAGTCGTCCTGAAGGATGGGACGGAGCTGCCGGCTGACCTCGTGGTCTACGCCACCGGCTACGGTTCAATGAACGGCTGGGCCGCCGATCTCATCTCGCGCGACGTGGCGGACAAGGTCGGAAAATGCTGGGGCCTCGGCTCCAACACCACCAAGGATCCAGGCCCCTGGGAAGGCGAGCAGCGCAACATGTGGAAACCGACACAGCAGGAAGCCCTGTGGTTTCACGGCGGCAACCTGCATCAGTCACGCCATTATTCCCAATATCTGTCGCTGCAGTTGAAAGCCCGCCAGGTGGGCATCGAGACACCCATATACGGAATGAGCAAGCCGCATCACCTTGCCTAAGCACAAAAAGAGCGTCGGCTTTACCGGCGCTCTTTTTGTAAGCATCCTCCGTTGTTGAGTTAAATGGCCGGCCCCATCCTTCACGCTTGAAGAAATTGCCCGCCATGCAAACGTATCAAAGGCGACAATCTATTCGCGCGTTGCAAACAAGGAAGAACTCATCGAGGCGGTAATCCAGCGAGAATCCGACCTCACGATCACCGGCGGGCAGTTTCGAGCGTCCGAGTCACTGTCGATCAAGGAAGCTTTGATCGCTTTCGGCACGCGCTATCTTAATTTCATCAATGGACGTGAACTGCACGGATGGGACAGATTGATCGCATCGGCATCAACGGCCCATTCCGATCTACCGCGCAAATTTTTCGACGCTGGCCCCGGCCGCGGCCAAAAAATGCTCACCGAGATTATCGCAAAGGCTTTGTCCAAAGATGAACTGTGTGCTCTTGATCCCGGCGTCGCTGCGGAAGACCTGACCGGATTGTGGCTGGGTTTTGTCAATCTGGAGATAAAGCTTGGAGCCCGCCAGCCTCTGACGGACGCCGAGATCCAGCACAAGGTTGCAAGGGGCGTGGACCTCTTTCTCAAGATCTACGGACCTTCAGACACGGTTTCACGCTGAGCAAGACCAAGTCACTCCCGGAAAATTGAACCGCGTGTCGGCAATCCCTGGCCCGTCTTAAAACCTGACGGTCAGTCCTGCCGTGCCGACAAGACTGTAGCTGCTGCCGAAACTGACGAGACTTGTGTTGACGCCCACTTGCCCGTGGATGGCGTATTTTTCGTTACCCCAGGCATATGTCCCGCCGATCCCGAGACCACCCCAAAGGTTGTCCTGGGTGTTGACAAGCGCCGTGCCGGCGACCTCGGTCCTGCTATCCGGCAGACCGTTGTAGTAGAAATTGGCAATGCCATAAGCATGAATACGGCTGGTGTCGCCGCCCTCATCCTTCCAGCTGTTCTGGTAGTCGGTCGAAAGGCCCAGCCGGATAGTAAGATCGTCACCCTCGTCCAGCGAAACGGCGGCGCCATAGACGTCGGTAAAACGATCATACGTAACGTTGGAATAAGTAAGTTGCGCCTGCGGAGTCATCGACCAATTGTCGGCAAGTGCGATCTGCTGGCCGGCCTCGACGCCAATCGCATAGCCAAAGCCGCCATTGTCCGATGCCAGACGGGTTGCCGCGGTTGAGGAATTAAGTCTGCTGTCATACCAGGTCAGGCTGGCCTGGGCATCAAGGTAAAAGCCGCCAGACCCGTACCAGGTCAACGATCCACCCACACCATAGCCGTCGCTGCTGATCGAACCGTTTCCGAAAACCGACGTCACGTCACCTGCAATGGTGCCATATCGTACCGATAGCCCCCCGAAAAGATTGCCTGCCTCGCCCGAAAACAGCTCCTGGTCGAGGCCGGCCTGCAATTGCCATGTGTCGATGTCGAGGTTGGCGCCGGTGGTGGAGAACCGGGAATCCATGCTGGCGTGGCGGCCGACAATCCGGCCCCAGATGCCGGTTTTGTCCTCAGCTGCTTCGGTCAACGCGCCTGTCTCGCTCGTGCCGGTCATCCATGAACGGTTGCCGACGCGCTGCTGCAATGTTTCAGGCTCGTTGAGCCCCTGCAGCGCCGCGGCGTAGACCTCGTAGACCGAGGCTCCCGCCTGGTATAGCGGACCAGTCGGAACGCTGCCATTGAGCAATGCCGACCGCAGATACCAGTCACCGTCGGCGGGTGAGCTTATGCCACCCTGGTAGAGACGATAGGCATAGGCTCCGGCAACGACGGCAGCGTCCCCCTCGAAGGTATAGTTCCCAAGCAGGTGGAAATCGCCCGTGGATACGCCGCCGACATCGACGATTTTGATGCCTTCGCTGGTCTGCGCACCGACGCCGCCGAGATTGATGACGCGAACATTTGTGCTGCCCGACGCACCACCGGTTACCACCAGCAAATCCGTGGCCGAATTGTCGCCACCCAGAACCGTTTCGATTTCCAGCACGCCGCCATTGCCGGCATAATCGCCGGCGACTGTAAGGGTGCCGATCGAATTGCCCGGCGCGATGGTTCCGCCGGCAAAATTCGTCGTAGTCCCTACCTGACCAACGCCCTGCAACCGTCCGCCTATTACTTCGATCGACCCACCAAGCACACCATTAACCGAAAGGATGCCACCATACACCCTGGAGACACCCGAGAGGCCTGAACTATCGGCACTGAGAATGGTCTGCCCGGGACCCACCTGCCAAACGCCACCCGTCCCGGTAATCGTCCCGCCGAAGGTCACTATGTCGGAGCGATTGAAAGCCAGGACGCCGCTGTTGTCGACATTTCCGAGGATGCTGCCGCGCGTCCCGCCATCGCCCAGCTGCAGGACGCCGGCTGCAATCGTCGTACCGCCGCCATAACTATTGGCACCCGTGAGCGTCAGCGTGCCCGGGCCGTCCTTCGTAAGACTACCCGGTCCGGTCATTACCGGAGCGACGCGGATATTGTGACCGTTGGTATCAATGATACCGCCGCCGGAACCCAGGGTGACCTGCTGCGCGCCATAATTGCTGAAAAAATTCGTATTGTCTCGGATGGCGCGGACAATGCCGCCATTAACGGTGACGTTCGCCCTGCCCAGCCCGCCTCGGAAACCGCTGGTTTCCAGAACCCCGCGCGCGCCCGGCGCACCCAGCACATTCAGCGTGCCGCTGGCCGTGGTGTCCGATATGCCAAGATAGACGCTGCTGTTCGCGTAGACCCTCGCGCCATCGTCGATGGTCATGACGCCGGTTCCGTAATTGCCCAGGTTAAGGTTGAAGCTGGTCATTTCCCAGTTCGATCCCGCGCCGGTGACGGTGACGTTGCCATTGCCGCCGGAATTGGCGCCCACATAGCCCTGGCTGCTGGTCAGGCTGGCGCCGTCTTCGATCCGCAGATCGCCTTGGCTGAACAACCCCACCGTGAACTGATCCGTGACGATCCAGGACGAGCCCGACGTTAGAAGGGCCTCTCCGTATCCGCTGATACCGATAATGGCGTCATAGCTTGAGATTGTGGCACTATCGGAAAGCTCAACATTGCCTTGCCCCCAGGAACCGACGCTGACCCGCCCGGCGATAGAAACATGACCACCCTGCGTGACGTTCAGAGTACCGGCCCCCTCCTCTCCGATATTCAGGTCCTGCCGGAGAGACCAGCTGGATAAAGTGCCGGAACCGTCATCGCCCGAAACCGTCACGATGCCGATGCCGCCGGTGCTGGCACCGATGTAGCCGGTTTCCCCGGTCACGAGCCCACCTGCCAGGATGTCGAGGGTTCCTCGGCCATATTGCCCGATGACGACATTCCCCAGATTGTCCCATCGCGAATCCTGGCCCGAGACCGTTACGACGCCAAATCCTCCCGCATCGCCGCCGACATAGCCTGTGTTGTTCGTCAGTATGCTGCCATTGAAAACGGTCAAGCTGCCGAAATTGGTAAAACCGATGTCCAGGTCGACACTGCCATCGACGAGCGCAGGATCCGATGGTGTGCTGTCGCCGCCAATCGATACCTGTGCCCAGGCGGGCGAAAGCGTCGCCTGCGCCACGACCAACAGTGCCGTCGACATGAGGCATTGCCGGGATGCACGAACGTTATGGAGGAAACGGCTGTTCTGCATCGCAGACCTAGTTGAAAAATTGAACCAAGCAACTGCGATGGTGGGAGGATTATGCTTAACAAATCACTAACTTCACTTCTCGCCGATTAGCAAGTTGCAAAGAAATCGCTATTTCTGAAAATATCAGCTCCTGATTGCGGTTTATGGATACTGCAGAAGCCATTCCCGAAGTCGAGTGAGCAGCTCAGCCGGACACGTGTGGAGCGTAAGGCCGACGTTGAACCAACGAAACGAGCGACAGTCGCCTCATCGATCCGGAAAAGCCTTTGCGCTCCTCGCCGGGCCGGCTGGATGTCAGGTTTCCCTGAGGTCGCCAATCAGTGTCGGCACCAGCTCTCCGACCGTTGGATGGATTGGCACCGCCCAGCGCAGTTCTTCAGTTGTGGCCCCCAGGTTGATGGCGTCGAGCACGCCATAGACCGCCTCGTCACCTCCGACCCCCAGGAAAGCGGCACCGAGTATCCGGTCGGTTTCGGCGTCGGCGACGAGTTTCATGAGGCCAAGCGTTTCACCTTTCTCAACGGCCCGGCCGACGCGGCTCATCGGTCGGGTCGAGACCTTGATCCGGTGACCGGCCTCTTTCGCCTGACGCTCCGTAATGCCAACACGTCCGAGCGGCGGATCGATGTAGAGGCCGTAACCGAGCGTACGGTCTGACACTTTTCGGTTGCCGCCATCAAGGAGGTTTGCCGCGACGATCTCGAAATCATTGTAGGACGTATGGGTGAATGCGCCTCGCCCGTTGCAGTCACCAAGGGCCCAAATCCCTTCTGCGGTGGTCTGCAAGCGCTCATCCACCGTGATGAAGCCGCGTTGATCAGTCTCGATGCCAGCAAGATCGAGACCGAGATCATCGGTGTTCGGCCGCCGTCCGAGGGCGACCAGGACATGGCTCCCACTGACTTCGCCCCGATCGGTCCGCACGACGACGCCCACATCTTCCTTGGTGAAGGACAGGAGTCTGCGGTTCAAAAGAACCTCGATGCCATCCCCACTCAGAATCTCCGCAATGGCTTGCGAGATATCGGTATCCTCCCTGGGCGCCAGTTGCTGCCCACGCTCAATGACCGTCACCTCGGCGCCGAAGCGCCGATACATCTGGGCGAATTCCAGTCCGATGTAACTGCCACCAAGAACAATCAGATGTTTCGGCAATTTCTCGAGCGCGATCACCGACGTGCTCGTGAGGTATGGCACGTCCTCAAGGCCAGGAATGTCGGGGATGTGTGGCCGCGCGCCGACATTTATAAAAATCTGCGGCGCAGTATAGTCTGTCCCGTCCACGGACACGGCCTTCGCACCGACGAATTTGGCCTGGCCGTGGATCACATCCATCGTCTCGAGACTGTCAAACCAGGATGCCAAACCGTTTCTCGCATCAAGGGTCACCTTCCTGGCGCGGGCCGCTACGGCCGGCATGTTCACTATCGGCTCACCGCTGATGGTGACGCCGAATTCGGATGCGCGCCGCGCAACCTCCGCGGTCTTGGCGCTGGCGACCAATGCCTTGGTCGGCATGCACCCGGCGTTGACACAGGTGCCGCCAAGATATTTGCGTTCGATCAGGACCACCTTGCGGCCCATCGCCGCCATGCGGGCGGCAAGGAATGGTCCGGCCTGACCGGCCCCGATGAAGATCGCGTCATACTCCCTCATGACACGGACACCACGACGATCAGTGCGAGCAGGATGGCGACCGCATCCTCGATCAGGGCGGCGGGAAGGTCGCGGCCGAAATGCCTGGCGAGATAAGCGCGGCCGGATGCACCGCCGAAGGTTCCGACGACGGCGCCGATGACCCCCGCGAGAAGCCCGGGAACCACCATTCCTGCAGTTGCGGCGACCGTCGCACCGCTGAGAGCGCCCATTATAACCCGTGCTCCGAACTGAACGGGTACCTTGCGTGAGGGCGTGCCGGGAAGCTGGTCGGCAATCAGTTCCACGATGGCAAGCACAGTCAAAATCGCCGCAGCCCAGAGCGAGCCCATGAAGGAGAGAACGCTTGGAGAAATATCGAACCACCCGAGATAAGCGCCCCAGGAGACTGCGGCCGGGGCAGTCATGGTGCGCAGACCGGCGACAAGCCCTATCAGCATTGCGAGAAGAATGAGCATTCAGATCCCCCTAAGCTAAGTCGGCATGCCGCGGCGCCCGGCTGATGCGCAGTTGATAGTTCCCTTGCCCGTCCGGGCCATCCTCGGTCGACACCTCCGAAGGAAGGCAGGAAGATCGGCCGCGACGGCGTCCCGGATTGGTCCTCAACTTGCCGTTACCTACCGGACAGATCGCAACCGTACCATGGCGCGCCAGTTTGGTCGACAGGGCCGCTGCGTGGTGCCGTGAGCCAGCGCCCCGTCGTTTCGGTTGTTTGAGGTCCTGCAAATTTGCTGAAAGGGGGCACGCTATCTGCTTTCGGCAGGCCCTTAATTTTTTCCCGAAGAACAGTGCCGCCCCGGGCACGGGCACGTCTTGCAGTAATCCAGTCCGTCGATCAGATATCGGATACAACAGACGCGGCGGAGCCGCTCCGGCTGGCCGTCGTTTTCAGGGTAAAGGATAGGTCTGAAAAGCGGGTTACGTGAGCCATCTGCCATCTGAGGCAGTTCAAGCAATGCCAGTGCATCCGCGACGCCTGCACCAGGGCAATCATTAACCACGGCGTAACCGCGGGCGATACCTTCGAACAGGTTGCCCGCATTTGACCAAAGGACGTTGCGAGACAGCCCGCTCACCTCGGACACAGCTCGGATAACTGCTTCGATATTGCCCTTGATCAGAAAATCGAAACGGTCCTCTGCGGACTTCGCTCGGACCGGGTGGCCGAAATCAGTCAGGCCGAGCGAAACGACCTCCCCTTCACCGCTTATTTCGATGCTCAAGTCCGCCGGCGTCAGAGTTACCCGCCAATCCAGTAACATGGCTGCGGTGGCAATCGGTCTCATCACCCTCGCGAAGTACCGCTTTGACCACTCCCCGGCAACAGCGGCAATGGGCGCGTTCGCCCCGTGGCGGCGACCGTAACTGTTGAGGACAGCCAAAAGACAATCGGGCTCCAGCAATTCAGTGAAAGCCAGATCAGTGGGCCGCCTGCGCCGGAAGCAATCCCGCCACTGCGAATGTGCCGACTGCCGCAGCAATTCGCCAAGAACCTCCGACCTTCGCATACGCTCCTGCAGCCTAAACGAGCCGGGTGACAATCTGGCGAGCCAGATGCTGCAGTGAGGCCGTGGAGCCGAATGGCCAGGATGGCATGCCGGTCAAACGGACATTTCCTTGCGCTACGACCGGCAACATGGGCCAGAGCGAAGCATTGAGAAGATCAGCCGGAACGGTCTCGCCAAGGATGAACAAGGTGCTGTCGCTCCCAAGGGAGGCAAGTCCTTCAAGATCGATTGTCGTAAAACCGAAAGGTTGCGCTGACATTTCAATGCCATCGGCAAAGCCGATCTTCCTGAGAAGGCCGGAAATTGCGGCGTTGGGCGCAAAGACGCGCAACCGCGGGACGCCAGGCAACGGTTGCGCCACGACCAGCTTGCGGCCTGCCACCTGCCCGGCATGGCGCGATTTCAGGTTTTCGATCTCATCATCAAAACGTCCGAGGAGCCTTGCGACGTCATCCGATCGCGAAAGCGCTGCGCCCGCCTGACGGGCGCTCTGACAGACGCTCGCCAGCATGTCACCGCCATTTTCCTGATCATCGATCAGATGAACCGGAGCGATCTCACCGAGCGCATGAGCAATGGACGCGTGCCGATACCGCGACGTCAAGATGAGGTCAGGCTGCAGTTTGCGGACCGCCTCAAGGCTGGGCTGCTGTCGTCGTCCGACGTCGACGGCATCGGAGAGGCCTTCATTTGCGACATCGACCCATGTTCTGTACCCGGAGATTTCCGCGCATCCAGCCGGCGATATTCCAAGGGAAAGCGCAATCTCGGTAGCAGTCCAATCCAGCGTGACCAGGCGTGAGGGTCCTGAGGCGGCAAGCGACCCTGGCGCCGCGATCAAAGCCACCGCGCCACTCAAGAACGATCGTCTGCCTATACCCGCTACCACTTCACGCTCACTGTTCCGACAACGGTCAAACCCTGCCCGTAATAGCACTGCGTGGTGGTGTTGCAACCGGCGACGTAGGTCTTGTCTCCGAGATTGTAGCCGTTGAGCTGGAACGAATAGCGATCATGTTCGTAACGGGCAAAGGCATCGACCAGCGTATAACCGGGAACGAAGAATGAGTTCGCGGTATCCCCGGCAGTCTTGCCGATGCGTCGGACACCACCACCGACTGTCAGCTTGCCGTTCCAGCTGTCCGGCATCGGCAGATCATAACTCACGAACAGCGACTGCTGCTGCTTTGGAACGGTATACGGCATTTTCCCGATCTGGGTGGGCGTCTGGCTCTCGGTTACCACAGGATCCTGCCAGCTCGCCGCCGCAGTAACATTGAGACTGTCCCAAAGGGTGGCGTTGGCCTCCAGTTCGATCCCGCGGACGCGCACCTCGTCAGTCTGGTAATAAACGCCTGCAACACGGTTGACGACATTCTGCTGCGTCGCCTCGAAGCCGGAAAGAGTAAGGCTGAAGTCATCGCCCTGTGGCGCAAATTTCACGCCGATTTCCTTCAGCTCGCCCTTGGTTGGCTTCAGCGGCGTTGGCGCCAATGTCAGCACCGGGGAGAAGGACGTGGAATAAAGCGCGTAGGGCACAAGGCCGTTATCAAGGACATAAGCGGCACCGACCCTGCCGGTGAAGGCTCTATCGTCCTGCCGGTATCGGGTGGTAAGACCGCTGGCAAGCGTGGTGCTGTCGGAATCGTTGCTGACATGGTCCTGGCGGCCGCCAACCGTCAGTCGAAGCCCGCCGAGTTCCATTTGATCCTGGAGATAAAAACCGATCTGACGCTGCGTCTGATCAAGACGTGTCGTCAGTGCTGCCGGCTGTACGCCAATGCCGTAGACCGGATTGAACAGGTCGAGTGGGGGGCCACTGCGTGATCCTGTCCTGTTCACAAGGTTTTGCCACTGCACGTCGATACCGCCGAGAAGCGTATGGCTGATTGGCCCACTGTCGAACTTGTACTCAAGATTGGTATCCAGCGCCACGGCGTTGAGCGTTGGCTGCGCATTGTAAACGAGGCGTGAAAGCGTGCGCTGGTTGGCGGAAAGGCCGTTGCCGAAAAGGTTTTGATAATTGACGTCCAGATATGAGTACCGGAAATTCTGGCGTAGAACGAGATCGTCGTTAATTGCGTGTTCGAGCCGATATCCAATATAGGCCGTTTCCTTGTCGTAAATCGCCAACGAGGGATCGCCGTCCGAAAAGCTGCGCGGTATCGTCAAACCGAGACTATTGGGATAGATGCTCCCGAGTGCTGGAATAAGCGAGGGCACCTGGCCGGCGTCATCCTTCATATAGGCGCCATAAACCGTGAGACTGGTATCTTCATCCGGCGACCACCTGACTGTCGGGCTGATGGCGAAACGGTCGTTCTTGCCGAAATCGTTCATTGTTTCGCTGTCGCGGATAATGCCTTCCAGGCGATAGGTAAGATTTGAATCCGCACCGACAGGGCCCGTGACGTCAAACCCTGCTTCCTTCTGATTATAACTTCCGAAGCGCGCGTAGACTTCTCCGCCAGCGGTCTCTGACGGATCCTTGCTGACCATGTTGACGACGCCGCCGACACTCGTTTGTCCAAAAAGCGCCGAACTTGGTCCGCGCAGCACTTCCACGCGATTAAGGAAGTAGGGTTCCACTCGAAAGCCGGCATAGCCACCGGTCTGGTTTGCAATCTGCGGCACGCGCAAGCCGTCGAGATGTAGATCGGCGCTAAAGCCGCGGATGCTGAAGTAATCCGAACGGGGGTCGTTACCGTAGCGTTGGCCGTTGACGTTCGCGCTATAGAGCAGGCTGTCCGCCACCGTCTGCACGGCTCGATCCGTCATCGCGCCACGGGTAATCACGGAGACGGATTGCGGCGTCTCGGCAATCGCCGTCGTAGTCTTGGTGGCCGAAGCCGATTGCGTCGCAACGTAGCCACGCTGTTCGACACGCGCCCCTTTGGCCGCCGTCTTTCCCTGTACGACGATCGGCTCGAGCACGGTGGACCCATTTGCCTCTTGCGCCTCAACCCTTCCCGGCTGGAGGACAAGCGCCCCCAACGCAACGCCTGACACGAGAAACAGGAGCTGCTGTCTGGTGACGTGGCAGGTTGATGTGCGAAGGCGAAGGTGGGTGTTCTGCATTCGAGGACCTGTGATAGGAATACTGCGTAAAGGCTACTCCGGACTGTCCGCAGTGATTTTCTTTTCCCGCACGCTTGGCCGCTTAACTAGACTTTTTTTATCAGCATTGTCAGGTCAAAATCGAGCTCTTGCGGGCCATTTTTTGGCCCGATACTGTTAAATGATATTATTCTGCTCCATCGGGCCAATTTTTCCTTTTGAAATACGGACGGGACGCGACTATGGCTCTTCCCGTTGGATGCGGCGGCAAGGCCCCCGTGAGGAATCCCATTGCCTGGAAACACAATGAAACAGCCGCAAAGGGCAGCCGATCTTCAAAATGTGCCGCGGCCTGTCGCTGCCATGGCGCGGACCTACGAGCAAAGCGTCGATTTTGGCTGGCACAGCCATCGCCGAGGGCAATTGCTCCAGATCATCGACGGCTTCATGACCGCCCGCACCCCCGACACCTCGTTCATCATCCCCTGTGGTTACGGTTTGCTGATAACGCCCGAGATACCACATGCCGTCCATTCACACGGGCGGGTTTCCATGCAGTCGGTCTATATCGAGCCGGACCCGGGGATCGCCATGCCCTGGGAGCCGCCACGTGTCATCTCGACCTCGACGCTCCTTTCGGCCACGGTTGGAGCGTTCCTGAAGGAACCAACTCTTTATGACGAAAATGGCCGCGGCGGACATCTGGCAGCTCTGATACTCGAAGAAATTGCCAATGCGGAGGAAGGCCCGTTTGCGCTTCCAATGCCAAGTGACAGGCGATTGCAGCGGCTGTGTCGGGATCTTTCCGAAACGCCATCGCTCGATCTTGATATAGACCGCTGGGCAGATAATCTCGGCATGAGCCGGCGCACCATGACCCGGAAATTCCGAATCCAGACGGGCATGAGTTTCGCCGAATGGCGGCGTCGCTTGCGCATGGCGCATGTCATGCGCCGGCAGGCGGAGGGAGCGCGCCTGGAAGAGGCGGCCGCAGACGTCGGTTATCGCAGCCTGTCCTCTCTGCGCAAAGCCATGCGCGAGGCTGCCGGATGACGGGGCTCGCAAGCAAACAGAAGACGGAGACAATCGCCGCTCAGGCGATTGGTCTCAGCGTCATCTATGATCAGGCTCAAGCGCTTCGGCAGGTCGATTCAATCGCATTGGAAGGCCGTATTACCGTCATATGCGGCGCGAACGGTTCCGGGAAAAGCACGCTGCTCAAATGCCTCGCCGGGCTCGAACAACCGACGGAGGGCGAGGTGCACCTGGCCGGGCAGCAACTCAACGCTTTGTCACGGCGCACCATCGCCCGTCAGGTTGCCGTCATGAGCCAGACGCCGGAGGTTCCGATCGGTCTGAGCGTCGAGGAACTCGTTGAACAAGGCCGTTATCCTCATCGCCCCTGGCTGGGACGCCTGTCGACACGGGACCGCGGAATTATCGAAAGCGCCATCTTTCGCGTCGGCCTCCAGGACTTACGTGCGCGTCAACTCACGACCCTCTCAGGCGGTGAAAGGCAGCGCGCCTGGCTGGCCATGGCTCTGGCGCAGGAACCGCGTGTCCTCTTTCTTGATGAACCCACGAGCTTTCTCGACATCAGACATCAGGCCGAGCTGCTGACACTCCTGCGCAAACTCAACTCGGAGGAAGGGCTCACGATCATCGCGGTGCTTCACGATCTCAATCAGGTTATGGATGTCGCCGATGACGTCGTCCTGATGCAGAAGGGTCAGGTTCTGGCGGCTGGGCCGACACACAAGGTGCTTCGGGCTGACCTGCTGCGGCAGGCCTTTGAGTGCCACGTCGATCTCGTCCCACATCCCGACGGAAGCGGGCGAACCTATTGCATGGTCGACTGGGTCGGCACCGGCAATCGGCAAAACCGCCCGGCTTCGGCTCAACCATGACTTTGTCTCGCCTCGCCCTTCATCGATTGGCTCCATCCCTTGTCTGGCCCGTTGGCGTGATCCTTTTGCTGCTCCTGGCGGCGCTGGAACTCAGAGTGGGGAGCAGTCTGGTCGGCTGGAGGGACGTGTTTCTTTTTCCGACAGCCCCGGAAACACTCGCGCAGGCAATTCTGGAAACGACCCGGGCGCCCCGTATGGTCGCAGCAATATCAACTGGCGCCGCCCTCGCGCTGGCAGGTTCGGTTCTCCAGACCGTCTTGCGAAACCCTTTGGCGGCTCCGGATATACTGTCCGTTACCAGCGGCGCGCAGCTTTTCCTCGTCGTATCGACCTTGTTGCTTCCCTTGGCTCTGCCACCCATCATCGCAACAAGCGCAGGCGGTCTGGCCGGCGCAGCTGCATGTCTCGCGCTGGCAGGCGGCTTTCAAGCCGCGCCCGGCCGGCTGGCTCTTTCGGGTATCGCCGTATCACTTTGTTTTTCCGCCATATCATCGGCCATCGTGCTTCTCGCCGACGAACGGGCGTCCGGTCTGTTGCTCTGGTCCTCCGGTATCCTGGACCAGACCGGATGGGCCAGTGTCACCACGGCGATCCCCTTGGTGTTACTTTCTTTCCTGATGCTGATGGTGATGGCGCGCGCCCTGGACTTGCTGGGACTGGGAGATCAGGCCTCGGCCAGTCTCGGGGTTACGCGGGCCGTCACACTTTTCGGTCTGCTCGTCGGCGTTCTTCTCTGCGGCGCCGCCGTTACCCTCGCAGGGCCGATTGGCTTCATCGGCCTTGCAGTCCCGAATGTTTTGCGCGCATTGGGTATAATTCGGCATCATCGCCATCTGCCGCTTTCGATAGTTTGGGGAGCAAACACCCTGCTCCTCGCAGATGTCGTCACGCAGTCCCTCGCGCACAATGGCACGAGCATACCCACAGGCGTTACGGTTGCCTGCCTTGGTGGACCGGCCATGCTGCTCCTGCTCCGGAAGGCGAAGATCGGGGGAGAGCGCCGAATCGGCCTGCCCGTAGGGATAGCGCCCCCGCCCCTGCCCCTTGCCGCGGCAGCGCTTGCCGCCTTGGGCCTGATAGTCATCGCGGCAAGTCTCGCGACAGGCGACGGGCTGTCACTGACGATTGCCGAGGTGACGGGAAACCTCGACCTGCGCGCGCCTCGCCTTCTTGTGGCACTTGGCTGTGGTGCATTGCTGGCTGCTGCCGGCACCGTCCTTCAGGCGGTGACGCGCAATCCGCTGTGCGGGCCGGAGACGTTGGGCCTTACACAGGGAGCAGCGCTGTTTAGCCTCGTCGCGCTCCTGTTGGGATTTGCACCCGCAACGCCAACTTTCCAGACGGTCGCTCTGTCCGGGGCCATTACCGTGCTCTTGCTGCTCCGGTTGCTGGCACCGAAATATTCTCCCGAGAAATTCGTCCTGGCCGGTGTCGCAATCGCAGCAAGCCTGGGCGCGGCCGCAACGATCATCGTCGTGGAGGCTCGCCTGCAAACGGCTCAGGCACTTTCGTGGCTCATCGGCTCGACGCACGCCCGTGGCTACGCCGACGCAGTCGTATTGATGCCATGGGTCTTCGCCCTGTCGGCCACCGGCCTGTTGTTCAGCCGTCATCTTGATGCGTTTTTGCTTGGGGACGAAAAAGCCCGCTCAATGGGCCTCGCGACGGGAAATGCGAGCAAATACGCGATGCTCTATGCCGCCGTCGCGGTGGCAATCGCCGTTTCTTCCATCGGAGCCGTCAGTTTCGTTGGCTTGCTCGCGCCCCACGCGGCTCGGCTCCTTACCGGAGCGCGCCATGCCAAAAGCCTTCCTGTCGCAATGGCGCTCGGCGCTGTGATGCTCGCTTTCGCCGACACGATCGGTCGCAGCATTATCGCGCCACTTGAACTTCCGGCGGGCATCATCACCGCAATTATAGGTGCGCCCGCCTTTATGCTGCTGCTCCGTTCCGGATTGAGGTCGCGGTCCTGATCGAATGGAAGAGGTGCAACTCTATGGTCTCGGGTGTTCGACTGCGGGGCGGTAAAATCCGGCGACAATGCCCATCGCCTACACAGCAAGGGGCGGACGAAATCGACAGCCTCATGCGGTAAAAAACGAGATGAGCTCATGCGCCAGTTCCGCTGGAGCCTCTTCTGCCATGTGATGTCCGCTGTCTATTCCCAGACCCGAAACGGGAAGGGTTGACCAGGGCTGCCATACCGACAGGACATCTCCGTACAACATTTCCAGATCGTCCTGCAGCGACCAAAGCACATGAAGTGGGCATGTCAGCTTTCTTCCGCAACTTCGATCATCAAGATCGTGGAGATGGTCTATGTGGATACCCGCGCGATAATCACCCAGCATGCCCTGAACAGTCCTGGGGTCTTCGACGGACGAGCGGAAGTCCGCGAAGTTTTCTTTTCCCATCGAAGCCTCGCTCCCGCCATACCATGCCAAGGGATCGGCAAGGATGGCCCGCTCGGGTTTGTCGTGTTGAGCAAAAAAGAACCAGTGCCACCATTGCTGTGCAAAGCGAAGATTGCATCGCTCCAGCGCTTCGAGGATCGGAACACCGTCGAGGATCGCGAGCTTCTCAACTCTTGCCGGGTGGTCCATCGCGGTGCGAAATGCCGTGTAACTTCCACGGTCGTGGCCGGCCAGAAAGAACCGGTCGAAACCGAGATGTTCCATGAGCGCAACACAGTCACGAGCCTTGGCCCGCTTTGACGACGCTTCATGATCATAGGGGTCAGACGGCTTGCCAGACTTGCCAAAACCTCGCAGATCGGGGCAAACAACCGTGAACTTGTCGGCCAGAATGGGAGCCACCTTGTACCAGGTTGTGTGTGTTCTCGGATGTCCGTGAAGCAGAAGAAGCGGCGGGCCCTTGCCGCCATGGCGAACCCGTAGTGTCGTTTCCGGGACATTGATCATTTCCAGCCTGAAATTTTCAAACATCGCGCTCCCCTTGGATCACGGAACGAACGGTCTCTGCCACCAGCGGTTCCATTTCGGCCTGCCGTGGCTTGGAACCGCGGGCCCGCTCAAAACTCTGCTTCGGTAGCGATCAGGGTGTGATCGCGGAGGGTAACGGATGACGACGTGCCACCCGGTTACTCCTCTGCTCGATCGAAACGGTTGCGGTCCTTCCCGCAACGAGCCGAACCGTCTTTGGGGCGTCATCGATCTCGATCCGCACCGGGATTCTCTGGGCAAGTCGGACCCATGAGAATGTCGGGGCGACGCTTGCCAGAGAACCCGCATTATCGCTTCGCTCCCGATCCTCAATGCCCGCGGCAATGCCTGCAACACGTCCGGTAACCGACTGGGCTTCGCCCATGATACTGATCGTTACCGGATCACCAATGTGGATCCGGGGGAGCTTCGTTTCTTCAAAATATCCTGCGACATAGACGGATTCTTCTTCCACCAGGGCTCCCACGGCGTTGCCGGAAACGACATAGTTACCCCTGCGCAGGGAAAAGTTGGTGATTGCACCGGATGCCGGTGCCCTGACCGTTGTGCGCTCAAGGTTGAGCCTTGCCAGATCCCGGGCAACCAGCGCAGATTGATAGGCGGCCTCTGCCTGATACATCCGGCTTTCCGCGTACTGACGCTCCTTGAGGCTTGCCGCCTCCTTTGATGCAAGCAGTTGATACCGTTCGAAATCGGTTTTCGCCAGCTCCGCCGCCGCCCTTGTCGCTGTTACCTGCGCTTCTGCCTCGCGCAGCGCGAGCTCGAAGCGATCTGTTTCGATGCGAAACAGCGGCGTTCCTTTCTCCACCTGTGCATTGTCCGACACCAGAACCTCGGCGACAGGCCCGGAAACATCTGGTGCCAATCGGATGATATCCGCCCGGACATGGGCATCACGCGTCCATGGTGCCTCCATGTAGAAAGACCATAGGTGCCAACCCAGCACCGCAGCGCATCCCGCCATGGAGAGGGTGAGAAGCACTCGACCCGCGGTAAACGTCAGATTTTTCATGATCATGGAAACCAGTCGATAGCGGCAGAAAATCCGCCGACAAGGGTAATGTAAAGCGCAAGGTTGAACAGGGAGCGGTGCCATACCATCCGGTAAAATCCCATCTTTTCGAGAAGTGATGTGAGAAGACGAAATCCTGCATACGCAAACAATGCGAGCGCTGCGAACGAGGGCAGAAAAATGCCATGGAGATCGAGCTGTTCCTTCAAGCGGCTTTCCTCCAAGACCCGGGTATCTGGGGAACGGGCGCGTCAGCGTCCGGAGCAATGCACAGGCGAAGAGCAGCGGCGCGCAGCAGAAGTTCGTTATCCATCACGGTGATGGCCGCAGGAGAAAGGATCAGATCATCCAGCGCCCGGACGGCGCTTTCCAGGATTTTTCCACCTTTACCGGCACGGCCGCGGTATAGAATTGTGACCGCCTGAAAGACCGGTTGTGCAGCAAGGTGAATACCGTTCGAAACCTTGGGTAAAAGCTCCTGCATTGCAATCAGATGCAGCCCTGCCCGGATATCCCTTAACGGGTCATAGCCGCCGACCTCCGACACCGGAGGCAGTTTCGCCAGTCTTGAGGCGAACAGGCCGGCAACGTCAATCATGCGATAATGGGCGGCGAGAATGTCGGTTTGTTTACCAACGGCGATGTTCGCGACATGTTTCCGGACAACAGAAAGAAGCCTTCTCGCATTTGTCTCAACTCGCACGGATCGAAAGAGGCCGCAAACCGCGATCGTCCAGACCATTGCGAGTATGGTCGCCCCCGCGGCATTCACGAATGTGACGAAGTCTGTCGCGGGATATGCGTGAAGGGTGAGAAGAAGGGGAAAGTTTATGCAAAGCCCCATGCCGACAATGGCGAGTGAAGGCACTGCAAGACATATGCCCGCCGGTATCAGAAACAGCCCCAAAGCAGCAGAGAGCGATGCAAACCCGTCGATTACCGGAAGGACTGCAAAGCCGTAGACGAATGCTGCAATGGCTGCACCGATCGTCACATTAACAAACTTGCGCATGGCAGGAACCGGGTCGTCCATGGTGGCAAGGAGACAGCAAAGGACGCCAGATATCTGGGCGAAGGTAACTCCGTCGGACCAGCCGGTGACGATCCAGAAGAAGAGCGATGTTACGAGGCATACTGCAACCGCTACCGACGACAGCCACGCCATTCCGATATCGCGATGCGGTGCGGGCGCTCTGTCGGGCGCGCGGGCGCCTCTTGCTCCGTTTTCATCTTCAATGGATTTTCGAAGAGTAAGGCACTCGTCAGAGAGCCGGGAAAAAGTCCGCAAGTCTCGGGTAAAATTGACAAGGAGGAGTTTTTCCCATGTCGGCAGCGAGGCGGGGAAGGCAAGCGCATCGATCGTGGAGAAGGAGCCTCCCGGACGCGAATCCGCCTCCGCGACTATCGCCGATGCCTTGTCCCGGCCGGCAGGGTCCAACCTCCCCAGCGATCGTCGCAAATCCTCCAGTTCGCTCAGTAGGGGCAGGAAAGAAACCATTCGGTGCTGCAGCGACTTCACCAGCGCCACTCTGCTTCGGTATCTGGATCCGTCATACTGAAGATGCACCGCGAACGACCGCAGATCGGCCGCCTCCCCCGCCAGGGCGTGGCGTTCCATCCGATTTTGGGTTTCGTCCATTTTGCCGGTTGCGGTGACTTCGAAAAGCTTCTGCGCCCTGGCCATCCATCCATCGATCCGGTTGAGAAGCGCTGTCCCCACGTGAACCGGAAAAACAACGTGACTGACAATCGACGCGCATATGATCGCGAGCCCGATCTCTTCGGTGCGGGAAACGACAATATCGAAGGTGTTTGCCGGGGCGTTGACGAGCGGCAGTCCTGCGAGAAGAACGGTATAGCCGGCTAACAGGAAAACATAACTGCGTGGTGTGCGATCAAGACGACTGACAAAGGTGCACCCGGAGACCCATACGATGATCACGCCGGAAAGCAATATCGGTTCGTTCACAAGGTTCGGGACCATGAGGATCGTCGCACCGCCGCCGATGACCGTGCCCAGAAGCCGATATACCGATTTCGACGATATCGCACCGGAGAGGGGATGAGCGACAATATAGACGGTTGCAACTGCCCAGGACGGTCGGTTCAAATCGAAGCTGATGGCAACAAGATATGCCAGCATGGCCGCAAGGAATGATTTCAGCGAAAAGATGACATTCCCGCTGGTGACAACTGGCCGGCTGCTCACACCGCATCCTCCGGCCCAGGGGCGCTGCGCTCGATGCCTTGTTTATTGCTGGTGATCTCGTCTGCGAGGCCATAAGTCGCTGGCGACACATAACAAAAGAAGGGTACGGCGAGGCAGGCGTGCAGATAGGCTTCGGCCGGGTCGGCGGACTCACCGGGCGACATGGCCGGTAGATGGCGGGCAACGAGCGCTCGGGCTTTCGAAACGAGCCCGTCTGTCATCTTTTTCAGCACCGTAGCGCGGGCCAACCTTGCTCCCGGTCGTAACGGGAGAAGGACGCAGAACCTGCGAGGTCCTTTCAGGGGAAGACGAATTTCAGTCCGGATAATATCCGACCACCAGCGGTCGTCGTATTTTTGAAGTGCCATAATCTTCTTCTCCAGCATCTTTCCGGATGACCCTATCGACAAAACCGGAAGAAGAATTTAGATATTCTCTCTAATGATCACTAAATACCACCAGACGTCGATATCCCTGTCCGGCGCCCTCGCCGACCATGATCTCGAAAGCTCCTCGTCGCGCGTTCGCGCTGTGAGGATCGACGTGTCGCAGAACGAACGCGAGGCTCCGGAACACCAGCACCGCAAGGGCCAGCTTGTCATGCCTCTGCGGGGAGGCGTGACATGCCGCGTCCCAAGCGGCATGTGGATGGTTCCGCCTCATTGTGGCGTCTGGGTTCCAGGAGGCATGCGTCACAGCAACGTGGCGACCGCCAACGCGCGTTTGTTCTTCCTGTTCATCGAGCCGGGGGCCGCCGATCTGCCGAACCGGTGCTGCACGCTTTCCCTGTCCCCGCTCGTCAGAGAGTTGATCATCGAGATGGCCGACCAGTCCGCAGTGGCGACTGCTGACTCGGAAGTCATGGCAACGCTGCTTCTGTCGGCCTTGTCGCGGATGCCGGTTGAGCATCTTCATCTGCCGCTGACGGATGAGCCCCGGCTTGCACGCATTGCATCGGAACTGGCGGAAGATCCATCCGACCGTAGTACGATGGCACAATGGGCAAAACGAATGGCGATGAGCGAGAATTCGCTTGCCCGCCTCGTCCAAAACGAGACGGGCCTGACCTTCGGCCGCTGGCGACAACAATTGCAGGTGATTGTCGCGATCCGAAGCCTTGCCGCGGGGGCAACGGTGCAGCAGGTTTCGGGCGATCTTGGATATCAATCCGTGTCTGCGTTCATAACCATGTTCAAGAAAGCGCTTGGCACATCACCTGCCCGATATCTGGGAAATTTCGACCGCTGAATGTCAGAAAACACCGCAACACCTGAGAGGAGATAAAACATGTTCACCCACATCATGATCGGCAGCAACGACCTGGAGCGGGCCAGGAAATTCTACGATGCCGTCTTTGTCGCACTGGGCGGCAAGCCCGGCGAAATGGATGCAAGAGGCCGACTGATTTACGCCCATGCGGGTGGGCGGCTCATGATCACGAAACCGATCGATGGCAAGCCGGCGACTGCCGCCAACGGCGGAACGATCGGTATTGCGGCGGCGACCCCCGATCATGTTTTAGCCTGGCATGCCGCCGGCGTCGCGCATGGCGGCACGGCAATCGAGAGCCCGCCGACGGCGCGTCCGAACGGCGCGTTCGTCGCATATCTTCGCGATCCCGATGGAAATAAACTGACCGCTCGGACGCCTCCGACGACATGAGGCAGGCAACCTTGCGCTCGGTCGGCTACAGAAATGAAGCAAATCGGCCGTGGGTCCGGAGCGGAACTCATTGAGCCATCCGTTCGCGCAGGCGGGGTGTGAGCCAGTCGAGAAAGCACCGCACTTTCATCGACAAGGGCTCGGCCGGCCCATGAATGACATTAACAGGCAGCGGTTCAGGTGCGAACTCGGTCAAAATTTCCTGTAAGGCGCCGGAACGCAGTTGATCGGCGACCTGGTAGGAGAGCACCCGGATGATGCCAATACCGGACATGGCTGCCTGAATTGCGGCCTCTGTCGTGTTGACCGCAAGCCTGGGGCGGGGTTCGACATTGAAGGTCGTCCCGTCGCGGCGGTAACGAACTTCGGGCGCGGTCGCGAAGCCCTGGAAGCTTATACCGTCGTGCCGGGCGAGGTCATCGGGATCAAGCGGAACGCCTCGCCGGGCGATATAGTCAGGACTGGCGCAGACGACCCGACGGACCGAACCGACACGGGTTGCGATCAGCGCGCTATCGGCCAGATGGCCGATACGCAGCGCTACGTCAACGGGTTCATCCGCCAGACTTATCTGACGGTCCGTCAGCGTCAGCCGCATGTCGATTTCGGGTTGTTCCCTCAGGAATCCGAGCACTATGGGCAGAACGTGGCGCTCCCCGAACGCGATCGGAGCCGTCATATGCAGCCCTCCGCGCAGCGCGCCGTAATCGCCGCTTGCCTGCCGCTCAGCCGCGTCCAGTTCCCCCAGAATACGCCGGGAAGCGGCGACGTAATTTCGCCCTTCCTCCGTCAAGGTCAGCCCGCGGCGGGTACGCAGTACCAGACGGGCTCCAAGATGCTTTTCGAGGTCGGCGACCTTGCGGCTGACCGTGGCGAGCGGCGCCTGCAATCGCCGTGCGCCGGCTGAGAGGCTGCCGGCATCGACCACCGCGAGCAGCACTGACATCGCTTCGAACCGATCCATTCCATCCTTCCATAAATTGAGAGGTAATCTCCTGAAATCGCAGGATACCCTATCGGTTTTGGATATCCTAGCTTTCATGACGTCGGGGATCTTCCCCCATTGCCACAATAAGGAGAAAGACATCATGCCCGATCTTTCGCGTCGTGCCTTTGCCAGCGCCCTTCCTTTTGGCCTCCTCGGGGGAGGACTGATCCATAGTGCGCAGGCCATCGCCGCAACGCCGGAACCGGTCGCGACGCTGGCCAGCGTAACCCCGCTGGCGCAGATCCGCATCGGCCGCTTTACGGTGACGGCGCTGACGGATGGTTATGCGGATATGCCCTACAACTTCTTCCCGGGGCGGGATCCGGCCGAGGTGGAACAGGCGGCTGCCGCCCAGTTCACCGCCAGGCCAAGCGGAGTGCGATTTCTGTTCAATCAGTATCTCGTCGATGATGGCCAACGCCGCATCCTGATTGATGCCGGCGCAGCGGGCTCCATCGGGCAAACCGGCAACCTGCCGCAGGCCCTCGCCAGGCTCGGTCTGCGGCTTGATCAGATTGACGCGGTGATCGTGACGCATATGCATCAGGACCACATGGGCGGCCTGATCGCCGGCGGCAGGAACAACTATCCGCACGCGGAAGTCTATATCGATCGACGCGACGTCAAGCATTGGACCGACCCGGCCAAGCGTAGTGGCGCACCGGATTACCTTCAGACCAGCTTTCAGATGGCGGAAGAGGTCGTGCGTCTCTACCCCAGACTTCAGGCGATCGACGGGGAGCGCGAAATCGAGCGGGGCGTCTCGATTGTCGACCTGACCGGCCATACACCCGGCCATATCGGTGTTCGCGTGGAAGATGAGGGAAAGAGCCTTATCATGGTTTCAGACATGATCTTCCCGGTCGTACATCCGGCAGCGACTGACGTGTTCTTTCTGTTCGAACAGGACCGGGCAGCGGCCAAGGCAATGCGCGACCGCTTCTTTCCCCGCGCTGCTTCGGAAGGCACACTCATAGCGGCGACGCACATGCCGTTCCCGGGGCTGGGCCACGTCGTTGCCGATCGGGGACAAATCCGCTGGCAGGTTGCGGACTGGGCTTTGCAAGACTGAGGCCGGTTCAGGCCTCTGGAAAGGCAGATGGAAAATGAGCAGATATCTCGATATTGCCACGACTCCTTCCGTCGCGGCCGCGCAGGATAAGTATGGAAGCGCGGAGCAATGGGCGCGGATTGCCGCGCGCGGTGGCGTGGATGAAACGACCCGGGGCCAGCGCCTTAGCCCCGCAGAGGCAGGCTTCATTGGGGAGCGTGACGGTTTTTATCTTGCCAGTGTCTCGGAAACGGGCTGGCCTTACGTCCAGTACAGGGGCGGACCAGCCGGTTTTCTCACCGTTCTCGAGCCGGCACTCCTGGGCTTTGGAGATTTTCGCGGCAACCGGCAATACATTACGACAGGTAATGTGACGGCAAATGACCGTGTGTCACTGTTCCTGATGGACTACGCACACCGGCAACGCCTGAAAATTTTTGGACGCATCCGGATCATCGACGCAGCAGATGATCCGTCGCTGGCGGAGAGGCTGACCATGCCAGACTATTCCGCTCGGGTGGAACGTCTTGTCCTCATCGGCGTGGAAGCTTTCGACTGGAACTGCCCCCAGCACATAACGCCGCGCTTTACACTTGCTGAGCTGCAACGATGGCGACAGGCATCAGGCGCGGCGCCGTGAAATTGGTCCGAGGCGTCCGCGATGACGGCTTTAGGAACGATGTGAGCCGTTTGCGGAAATCA
This sequence comes from Agrobacterium sp. CMT1, assembly GCF_037203725.1. Taxonomy (NCBI): domain Bacteria; kingdom Pseudomonadati; phylum Pseudomonadota; class Alphaproteobacteria; order Hyphomicrobiales; family Rhizobiaceae; genus Agrobacterium; species Agrobacterium sp. CMT1. The sequence continues at coordinate 59,872 of NZ_JBBCAR010000007.1, read as the reverse complement.
TGTCCGCATTCGGCTCACGTCTGTCATCAAGTAGACTGCTTCGACGGAAATGCCCTCTCCTTTTCCAGGTAAGCAATAACAAAAGCGAGAGACAGTAGCGCCAAAACCGACCAGGCGAGCCAGTTGATGCCGGAGTGTTCGAGCAACAGGCCACCAATGATGCCGCCGCCCGCAATCGCAAGGTTCCAGGCGGTCACGATCATGGCTTGCGCTACCTCCGACGCCTTTCCCGAGGTTTTGGCGGCAGCGGTCTGAAACAGTGTGGCTGCGCCACCGAAAGCCAATCCCCATACACCGGTTGCCAGCCAGAAGAATTCAGGCACGTTTCCTCCAAGGCCGAAGATCAAGGCGGCGCCAGCGAAGAGCATGATGCTTGCCAGCACAAGTTCGCGCAGCCAGCGCCCGATCAGATAGCCGACAATACCAATCCCTGCGATGGCCGTTACCCCGAACAACAGCAGAACAACGTCGAGCTTCTGAGTTAATTCCGCAGGAGACACGAGCGGGGCGATGTAGGTATAGAGGATGTTGTGCGCCAGGACGAACAGCAACGTCACCATCAAGACAGACTTGATCCCACCTGTTGCCAACGCTCCGCCGATCGTGATCCGTTCGTTGATCGTGATGCCCGGATAATCGGGCACCTTCACCAACACCCAGCCGATCAAAACCACGGTGAGCGCGGTCATGGCCGAAAACGTACTTCGCCAACCGATCTCGGACCCTATCAGCGTCCCGGCGGGAATACCCAGTGACAGGGCCAGCGGCGTACCGACCATCGCGACAGCGATGGCGCGCCCCTTCAGCTCATCCGGAACCATGCGCGCCGCGTAACCGGCAACCATCGCCCAAAGCAGGCCTGCGGATACGCCGGCAAAAAATCGCGCCATCAGCAGGATGCCAAAACTGTCCGTGACGGATGTTATCGTATTGGCCACGGCAAAACCGGCAATGGCGCAGAGGAGAAGTGGTTTGCGGCGAAACCGCTGGGTGGCTGCGGTGAGCGGAATGGCCGCCACCAGAGACCCGATGGCGTAAACCGTGATGAGTTGGCCGACAACAGCGGGGCTGACGCCAAGGTCCGTGCTCATTTGTGGAAGAAGCCCTGCTGGCAGGGCCTCCGTCAAAATGGTTATGAAGCCAGCCGTGGCAAGGGCAAGCAGCGCCGCCATCGGCAATCGATTGCCATCTGATCCTGCGGCTGTTTTGCGGTTGTCCGGGAACGAATGTGACATGGTGTCAGCCCGTCTTGCCCAATTTGGGCAAAACGAGATCGCCGACAGAGTATGTATGGAATTCACTGGTGGAGACGGTGTCGAGCTTACGGAATTTTTCAACGAAAACCGGATCTGAAAAGAATTCGTCTACGTTGCCCGCCCCCTGAATTGCTTCGATATTGACCACGGTCAGCCCGTCAGTGCTCTTTGCAAGATTGCTCCACAGAAATCCGGGCTTTCGTTCTGCCACGTAGTGGACCACGTCCTGAATGATTTGAAACGCTTCATCCTGCTTGCCCGGATGGGCATGAATGACATTGACGATGAAAGTTGTCGGCTCCGGGGCGATGGCAAATCCGGCGGTGAATGTGCTGTCCATATGCTTTCCTTTCGTGAAAATCGGTACCCATTGTCGGGTCCCACTGGATATCGGCCGAGCGATAAGCGATAAACAGTCGCGTATTCCAATCAGAGCGGAAGAATATTCCTTAATGGGAACGATATGGATAAGCTTGGGACGCTGAGTATTTTCGTTCAGGCGGCGGAAGGCGGCAGCTTCGTTGCAGCCTCTCAAAGGCTGGGTCTCTCCAGCTCCGCCGTTGGCAAGGCCATTGCGCGGCTTGAGCAGGAGATGGGAGTACGGCTTTTCCATCGCTCGACCCGCAGCATGACGCTGACGGAGGAAGGGAGCTTTTTTCTCGATACCTGTCGGCGCGTTCTGTCTGAGCTGGACAGGGCGCAGGCGCAGCTTTCAAGGTCCCACAGCGAACCTCATGGCCTGTTGCGCGTGAGTTTTCCGCTGACGGGAATGCTGCTTATGCCGGCAATATCCGCATTCATGAAAGCATATCCCGACATCACGCTGGATCTCGATTTTACCGACCGACTGGTTGACGTGATAGAAGAAGGTTTCGATGCCGTTGTCCGCACTGGCGAGGTGCGCGACACGCGGCTGATGAGCCGCAAACTTGGTTCTTTCCGACACCGGATAGTCGCCTCGCCTGCCTATCTGGAGAGAGAAGGCATCCCGCTCGTTCCCGAGGACCTGTCAAGTCATCGCTGCATGCACCACCGATTTGCCAACTCGGGCAAACTGGAGCCATGGCCGCTGGCCAGAAGCGGCAAAGATCTGCGCATCGCGCTGCCGACGACGACGGTGGCCAGCACGCTTGAACCGCTTATCCACCTCGCAGAAAACGGCTTTGGCATAACCTGCCTGCCACACTTCGCCGTGGCTCAACAGATCGAACAAGGCACGCTGGTCTCGATACTCCAAGACTTCACAGCAGAAGCGGGTGTTTTCCGCGTCCTTTGGCCGACAAGCCGTTATCTATCGCCAAAAATCCGCGTGTTCGTTGACTTCATGGCTGATAATCTTTTCGTGCCGGAAAGGACTGCAGCTCATGTCAACGGGCAAAAAGCTGGCTAGAGGTTTCCGCCACCCCGCTGTTTCCGCCGGGCATGGACCGAGCGGGGCAGGCTCCAGCGACGCCCGCGCCGGTTAGCGGGCCATAAATGTCGGCCTTGTCAGATGCTGGACAACGGAACGCGTGACCCCGCCGAACACCCATTCCCGAAGTCTTGCGTGGCCATAGGCTCCCATCACCACAAGATTCGCACCTACTCTCTCGGCGTGATCATCTAAAACGTGAGACACCAAGCGATCATTGCGCGGCACGACTTGTGCTGACAGGTTTTCGACGCCGCGAGAAGAAAGATAGGATAATAAGCCTGGCGCCGGATCGCGTAGATCGCGGTTATCGTCAACGATGACAATGTGGACCGACCCGGCGAGCTTCAGAAGGGGCACGCTGGCCCTCACCGCAGAAGACGCCTCCGCGGTTTCCTGCCAGGCAATCATTACAGTCGGATTGTCGAAAACCAGCGATGCTGCGGGGTCGAACAGCACAGGCACGTCGGCATGAAACCAGGCACCGTCAAGAACGGCCTCCAAGGTGTTTTGATCGCCGAGAAGATCGGCACCGATCATGACAAGATCGGCTAGTCTCGCCCTTCGATCAACCTCGTTATCAACGCTGAACACTTCCGTATAGGCACTTTCCACATTGTAGGGAATACCCGTGCCAGCCAGGAAACCTTCGAGTTCCCGCACCGTCTTATCAATCTGCGCTTGGTCCCTTTGCCGTTCGTTCATCCAGGGAACAGAGACATTGCTGACGTGTGCTCCGATGGGAGGAACGGCGGATGTTCCAATGACAAAAACGGAAAGATATCCGCAGAGGGCCTTCGTGGCGTTTACCACGGACAATATTTGGGCTTCGCCAATATTGGGACTGCATACGTGTAAAATAGCTAGGTCTGTCACTGCCGCCCTCCGCCCCTGGCATCCTGCTCAACCGCTCTTTCGACAACTCCTACATATCAAGTCTTAAGGTGGATATCTTTTTCGAATGCAATTTTTAATATATGTAAAATACCTGTTCAATGTCGAGCAATCGTCAGAAGGTCGCACATGCTTCCGTATGAAACGACAAGAATAATCCGGATGCTATTGCCAATCTTCCCAATCCTCGGGCTCGCGGTAGGCGTCGGGGCACAATACGGCAATCTTATCGGACTCTCAAATTCGCGCTGATCGCCGGGACAATTCCGGTTCTCGTCACTCTGGTTTTTCAAATCCTGAAAAGTCTCCGCGCGGGTGAACTCGGGCTCGACCTGATCGCCATGATATCGATGACCGGCGCGCTTGTTTTTGGCGAATACATGGCGGGGGCCGTCGTGGCGCTCATGTATTCCGGCGGGCAATATCTTGAGCATGCAGCTGAAGGACGCGCCAGACGCGAGATGACCGCCCTCCTGTCGCGAGCCCCCAGGAAAGCCAACCGGCGAAACGGTAATCACATCGAGGAAGTTTCAATTGAGGAAATCGACACGGGCGATGTCCTCGTCGTACGCCGTGGCGACCTTGTCCCCGTCGATGGGATGAGCCGCCTTGGCCACGTTGGCTCATAAAGTATTATTCCGGCCTCGGCCTGATTTATCAAATGAATGTTTTTTTCATTCATCATTCGCCAGGCGAATATACGGCCGCGCCAAAATCGGTCCAGGTGATCGAGAGCAACGTGCAAGGGAACTGGCCGGTCGCCTGTAATTCGATTGTGTCAAGGACAGCCGTTTATAGACGGCGCTTCCGAGTGCTCGTGAAAAGAGCAGGTTGGCGGCCGCCGAGAAATAACGCGCTGAAACCGCTTAGCGAAAATCTGTCTGCGTATAGAAAACCGGCAATATGGGTATGATGCCCAACTCTTCGCCGGCACTGCTGTCGCTAATTCGTACTGAAGCAACCGCGGCGAAAGGCGGATGTAATCCCGAGGTGTTTTCGGATTGCGCGGCTCTTCACGTTTTGAAATGAGCAGTCACCGAAAATGAGTTCCCATCGGCGAACTATGCGGTCATGTCTTGCTCAGATCGTATGGGCACCTGCTCGACGAAACGCGAAGCAAAGAGTTGACAATATGGAAAATCCGGTTGCGTTGAATCGTCTTTCCGAAAACACGATCTTCCGTAAGGGCGATGTTTTCGTACTCTTCGGCGAATTGTTCGGTCGCGGGTACGCCACCGGCCTGCTAGACGAAGCCAGACGGGCTGGAATGGAGATTGTGGGGATCACCGTCGGACGGCGCGACGAGAATAACGCCCTGCGGCCGCTCGACGCCGAGGAATTGTCTTCTGCGGAGGCCCAGTTGGGCGGTAGGATCATCAACATACCGCTTATGGCGGGTTTCGATCTCGATGCGCCGGCAGACGGCCCGACTCCAACCGATCTTCTGGCAAAGATGACGCTTGAGAGCTGGGAACACGACAGGCTCGACTGGGACTATCTGGAGCAATGTCGAGACATTGCCACTGCGCGTTTCAAGGCATCGCTGTCAAAGGTCATGACCGCTCTAGACGGAATGATCGCTAATGGCCGCAATGTTTTCTTCGCCCACACAATGGCCGGCGGCATTCCGAAGGCGAAGACATTCCTGGTCGTCGCCAATCGAATCTACAAGGGAACTGGCCCCCGCCACATGTCTTCTCAGACGCTGCTCGACAGCGATATGGGAAAGCTCATTCTGCAGAATTTTGACGATGTTTCTGCGAACACCTTTCGCCATCTCATCGACTTTAGCACAGCGATCCGCGAGCGCATCGAAGCCTCGGGCGGACAAGTGCGATATACGGCCTATGGTTATCACGGATCGGCGGTCTTGATCGATGGGAGCTATCGTTGGCAAACCTATACCAACTACACCCAGGGATATGCGAAGATGCGTCTCGAAGGCATCGCCGAGGATGCCTGGGCGAAAGGCATTAAGGCAACCGTCTACAACTGCCCTGAAATCCGGACCAATTCGTCCGACGTGTTCACCGGTATCGAGCTGCCCCTGATACCACTGCTGCTTGCGTTGAAGAAGGAAAACGGGAGCGAATGGGCCGACGAACAATGGCAGGCCTGCGAGCAGCTACTCATGGACGGCTTAACCATGAACGATGTTTTCCGGAAGATCACCGACATGCAGGCCAGCGAGGTCATGCGTCCATTCTATGATTTTTCGGCATGGCCCATGGCAAACAGCCAGGCACAGGCCGATTTGACCATCGGCACGTCAAACGAGATCACCCGGATGCATCGGGATGGCAAGACGATGATTAGTGATCTCCTGAGCAGTCTCGTTGTGACTGCAACAGGGCAACTGATCTTTGGCGAATCGTCTGAACCCGCGGGTCCCGTCCTTTGGCTCAACCACGATATTGTTGCCCGGCGACTTAACGCTTCCCACCCGCATTCTAAGTCTTCTGCGCCGCTCGTCGCTCAGGGGACGGCATCCCCGCATCCTGAGATGGCGTGACGGCGTCCCCAACCTGGCTTGGAAACCAGGTGTCTTGGCCTGGAGCGACAAATCCCGCCAGGGGAACGCCCCTCCAATTGGTCCCGTGTACTTGCAGCTTGTCGCAGGCGTCATAAGAAGCGAGTCCGTTGGAGCATCCAAGAAGGGCCGAAGCTCTTTTTTCCGCGACATTGGAACAAAATCGGAAGTGGCCCATTTCATCGGCGTACAATTCTCAGGGCGCTGAATGATCGACAACCAGAACTCCCGGCAGGACGCCAAAGACGCCGGTGAGCGTCTTGTGTCAGCGCATGCATCAGAAGATCCGTTTGCGGCCGCATTCAAGGCCACCCGCATGCCGATGCTGATTACGGACCCACGGCAGCCAGACAATCCCATCATTTTCTGCAACAAGGCGTTCTGCACCCTCACCGGCTACGAGGTTGGCGAGCTAATTGGACGCAACTGCCGACTCCTTCAGGGACCACAGACCGATCCGGACGCAGTCACCAAACTTCGTGACGCCGTTGCATCGCAAAAAGACATTGCCGTCGATATCCTCAACTACAGGAAAGATGGATCCAAATTTTGGAATGCACTTTTCGTAAGCCCGGTGCGCGACGTGTCCGGAGCCGTGATCTACTTTTTCGCCTCGCAGCTCGACTTCACCAATATCAAGAGTAAGGAAGCCGAACTCGCCCGCGCCCGGCACATTGCCGAGGAAGAAGTAGCGCTTAGAACGGCCGATCTGACCGAGGCCTTGCGCGCAAAAACGGCGCTCGTCCATGAGGTCGACCACCGCGTGAAAAACAATCTTCTGACGATCGCTTCCATCGTCAAGCTCCAGGCGCGAATGACAGACAACGAGGTCGTCGAGCGGACACTGATGTCCGTGCTGAACCGCGTCGAAGCACTGAGCACCGTTCAGCGCAAACTTCTGAACGATGAGGATGTTGGCCATTTCGACGTGGCGGATTTCGCCAACACCCTGATGCTGGACAAGATCGGTGCCTTGAAACGGACCGATATCAGTCTCACGACAGACCTTCACGAGGTCGTGGTTCCAGCAACCAAGGCATCTCCTCTGGCCTTGATCATCAACGAACTCATTGGAGACGCGATTGGCCGGGGACTGAAAGAAGGCGGTGGTGAACTGCATCTGGAAGTGAAGCGACTCAACGGTCACTTCCTCATTCGGGTCGTTGACACCGTTGTCCCGGTGGAAGTGGATAGCGAACAAGCCGCCTTCAGCAAGAAGATGCTGGAAGCGTCACTAAAGCAGTTGCGTGCAACGATCGTAAGGACCGTCGATGGTCGCCGTACTGACGTGCGGGTCACGCTCTCTGTAAAAGACTGAAAGGATATCGCGTGAAAATCTTGATTGTTGAAGACGAGGCTTTGCTGGCTATGGAGCTTGAGAGCGAGGTCGAAGAGGCCGGGCACGAGATCGTCGGCGTCGCCGCCGAAAGCAAGCAGGCTTTATCCTTGATCGAAAAGTCCTCGCCACAGTTCGCCTTTGTGGATATTCAGTTGCTGGACGGTCCCACGGGTATCGACGTCGGCCGTCATCTTGCGTCCCGTTCAATTCCCTATGTCTTCGTTTCCGGAAATCTGAAGCGGATTCCTGAGGATTTTGCGGGCGCCCTTGGTGCGATCGAAAAACCTTACACCATGAACGGACTGCAAAATGCGCTGGAATTCATCGACACCATTGTGAACGGTGAGCACCAGTCCGTCACCGCGCCTCCAAGCCTCGTTTTATCACCCCGTTTGCTCGCTGCTATGTCGGCGTGAAACGCATCCGTGATTAGGGATTGACCTTGAACTCACCATCTGAACGCATTGAAGCCGTTCGCAATTCTGGTTTGCTTGATGTTCAGGGCCAATCCGAATTCCAGGATATTATCGAGGTTGTCAAAGCCGGGCTGAAATCTCCAGTGGCACTGATTTCCATTCTTGATGAGCACCGGCAGGTCTTCATCGCCCATCTGGGCCTTCCGGAAAAATGGGCCGAGGCGGCAGAAACGCCGCTGACGCATTCCTTCTGCCAGCACGTGGTTCGCGACAAGATACCCCTCATTATCGGGGATGCGACACTCCACGACCTCGTCAGGGACAATCTGGCCATCACCGATCTCGGCGTGATTTCATACATGGGTGTTCCGGTCACGATGCCGGATGGCCTGGTAATCGGTGCGCTCGCGGCAATCGACGGAGAGCCGCGAAACTGGACCGAAAGCGAGCTGGAGTTGCTGAGCCGGATCGGGCGCGTCGTCTCCAATCAGATTGCGACCTTCCTCTCCGAGCGTCGATGGGGAACACTCTTTCAACAGCTAGAAGAAGGCATCGTCGTCGGCTCCGTGATCCGCGATCTTGAAGGGTCGATCATCGACTGGCGGTTTGATACAATCAACCCGGCCTGGAGTGTTCTCCTTGGCTTGCCCGGAGATGGCGTCCCGGGCCGAACAATGCGGGATGTCTTCCCCGACTTCGAGGAAGAATGGATTTCCGATGTCGCCGAAGCGATGGAGACTAGGCAAAGCAAGCGTTTCACTCGCAAGATTCGCTCCCTGAATCGCTGGTTCGATGGCTATGTCCAGGCGACTGGCAACGATAAATTCGTCATCATCTTCGTTGACGTTACCGATCGGATGCAGGCGGTGGAGGCGCTACGCAACAGCGAGACGAAGCTGCGACTGATCGTCGAAGGCGCCAAGGATTACATCATCCTGACGCTTGATGAAAACCAACGCATCACCAGCTGGTTCGGCGGCGCGGAGGAGACTTTCGGCTGGTCGGAAGCGCAGATGCTCGGCAGACCGTTCGAAGAAATTTTTACACAGGAAGATCGGGCGGCGAATATTCCGCAGTTTGAGATCGAAACGGCGGGCCGCGACGGTGTTGCACTTGATCGCCGATGGCATCTTGCCGCCGATGGTACGCGGGTTTTTCTTGACGGCACCATACGCCCGATGCCCAATCACTCCTCATCCCATCTTTCCGGCTTCATCAAGGTTGCGAGAAACGCGACAGCCCAAAAGCTGTCGGAAGACCGGCAGCTCGCTTTTCTGGAGCTGGGCGAAAAGATCCGCGAACTCGACTCGGTCGCCGAGGTCGCTTTCGCAGCAGCGGAAATCATGGCTCGAAACCTGCAAGGGGCAACGCGAGCCGGTTATGGCATCGTCGATCCGATCGCCGAGACCGTGGAGATGCTGCCTGACTGGCGCGCGCCCGGAATGTTCACCGTTGCCGGCCAGCATCAATTTCGCGATTACGGTTCCTATATTGAAGACCTCAAGCGTGGCGAACTGGTCATCATAGCTGACGTTGCGGCCGATCCAAGAACCTCGGCGTCAGCGGAGCTTTTGAACTCGCTGGGCATCTCCGTCCTCGTCAACGTCCCTATTCTTGAGCGGGGCGCTTTCGTCGGCGTCATGTTTGTGCATTACGAAAAGCCGCACGAATTTTCTTCAGAAGAACGGGATTTCGTGCGGACGATTGCCGATCGCACCCGCGAAGCAATATCGCGGATACGTGCGGAAGAGGAACAGCAGGTTCTCAACCATGAGATAAGCCATCGGCTGAAGAACACGATGGCGATGGTTCAGGCAATTGCGACCCAGACCCTTCGGCCCGTCACCGACAGAGCGCCCGTCGAAGCGTTTGTCAGCAGGCTGCACGCACTTTCAAAGGCGCATGAAGTACTGCTCACTCACGACTGGTCATCGGCGCGTATGATGACCGTGATCGATACCGCGCTTCGACAACTCTCTCTTCCGGATCGTTACCGTCTGTCAGGTTCCGACCTTGAAATCGGGCCGCGGACTGCGCTCAGCCTTGGCCTTCTCATGCACGAACTCGGCACCAACGCTCTGAAATATGGCGCGTGGTCGAGCGACGGTGGAAAGGTCATCGTGACCTGGAGGGTTGAGCCCATCGGTGGGGATGGCATGGTTGTTGTGGAGTGGAACGAACAGGACGGCCCGCCGGTGGAACTGCCGTCGGCAAAAGGGTTTGGATCGAAGCTGATCCGCATGGGCCTTCTGGGAACCGGGGGCGTCGAGATCAATTACGATCCTGACGGACTGCGCGTGACCATGCAGGCGCTGGTTTCACAGCTTGAGCAGTGACATCGAGCCGAAGCCATAGTGAGGGGCAACCATGATCGGCAAACCAGTTTTCGACCGACCGTCCATGGCTGCCGACTGCAACTGTCAGCACCAGGGCTCACCGGTGAAATACCTGCTAGTTTAGCGCTGAACCTGCAGTTAAGGATGTAGCCGAACAGCGCCAATTTGGCTCAGCAAGCACTTTCAGCGTGGCCTTCGCCCGGCGCATCGGCATTCCCTCCTCCTCAATACGCCCTCATGACAGCACGCAACGGCGAGGGGAAGGAGACAACCAATGGAATTCAGACAATGATGTTGGAGTATTGGCAATTTCTTGGCTGGCTGGCCTACTGAAAGAGCCGCCATCGAGGACGGCAGAGGTCGTCTGTCTAATTGGGAACCTGTTGGGCGAGTAGAGTTGTCCGGTAGCGTTGATCTGGCGTTTCTAGACCAGATTGGCACTTTCTCCTCGGACCTGAAAACGGCTGATAAGAATTGTCCTCAGGCTGGTAAGACCGATACCGGCTCATACACCAGGCAACATGGTCGTCGTTCAGCGAGGCAATTTGTGGTCGCTTCTCCGTCTCGACCAGATCTATCGGTGGGACGCAGCGCCTGCGTGGCCCGCCACTGAAGGGTTGGTAACTTTTATCGGCCTTCACATAAGACCGGTATTTGCGGGAGCACCATTCATCTGATTTGTGCTCCGCAACATCAATCTGAGTCGCTTTTCCAAGCGGTAGACCGCTATCTTCTATGGATGGCTTGCTTCGCGGGACATCATTGGAAGCGAGGAGCGCCTCATCAACGTCAGCCGGTAAACGCTCATAGGCTTGCTCATTTGGATCAACACGCTTGACCTGCGTGGTCCACAACGGCTCCTCATTTACATCAAGAATGACAGGTGGCTGGGACTGTGACCTGAGATCGGATGCAATCCTCATTCCACCGCCAACAACGGGTAATGAGCAGAGAAACAGTAGGGAGCCGACGATAACGTTTTGCATGGCGCATCACTAAAAAGCATCGAAATATCGCCAGAGCAGCAGGACGGAAAATTTCGTGCCGCTCGGCACACGGGTAGCCGATCAAATTGTTGGTCGCGCCACCGCGACCAACGCTGAGTGGCCGGGAAAGCTGTCAGATCGAAAGAACGTCGATGATCTTACAGCCTGCAGGATCGATGAACGACGACTTGACATCTCGCCTCCATCGATCGCCCGGGTTACCGGCTTAGTTCATGATCCTGATGACCTTGCGGGTGCCGGGATCGACGATCGCGGTCTTTCCGTTAACGACGACGTAGCTGTAGGTCACATCCGGTGCATCAATCCTGTGCAGCTCCACCGTTTCCGGAAGGGCAGTGCCAACCACGACATCGACATTTGGCACATCCACTGAGGTGACCGTGTGCGCAGTCACGTATTTCTGGATCACAACTTCCTGTTCCGGGCTGATCACGACGGTCTGCGCGTGCAGAACGCTCGACGTGCCCATAACGATCATTGCAGCCGTCATTGCGAGGACTCGGGTTTTCATATCATTCCACCTTGGCAAGTGTTGCTTTTTGCCTGCGGTTGCAGGTGGGATTTCAAGCAAATTGCGCGGAAAGTGTTCCAGACAGGGCACAAAGTCCTATGCCCGGAACTGATGCAGATCGAAAAATATTGTTTGGCTGTAGAAATTCTGCCCGAAGGAGGAACACCCATGCAGATGAAACAGCTTTCTTTCCTGACGTTCGCAATACTGGTCGCCGGCGGAGCTCAGGCTCAGGAATCGACTGTAACCGGCGCCGCTGGCGGCGCGATTACCGGGGCAATCGTAGGCGGCCCGGTCGGCGCAGCCGTTGGTGGCGTCGTGGGCGCCGTCGCAGGCACAGCTATCGATCCGCCGCCCCCGCGCGTCGTTACCTATGTTCGGGAGGCTCCGATGCCGGCCGAGACAGTTGTCGTGAAGGAAAAGGTCGTTGTGGGCGAGCCGCTTCCTTCGACTGTGGTCATTCATCAGGTTCCGGACGAACCGAAATATTCTTATGCCATCGTCAACAAGCAGCGAGTAATCGTTGAACCGACCACGCGCAAAGTCGTGCAGGTTATCAACTGATGGCATTGCCTGCCGGGTTTTCTTCCCGGCAGGCCTTTTCCTAGGGGAATAAATTAGTATTTTCAGAAATAAAAATCTTCATGCCTTCAGGCTTCGCTTTCCGTCCTCGAGATCATAATTTACTTTTGTCTGAAGTTCGCTGGGCTGACCCTCGGCGGCAAAGTCACAGGCACGCGTGTCACTATGTCAGGTCGCACAATCACTCGTCTTTCATCGAAGACCTTGGGCTCATTGTCACTCGCCCAACAGTTTTTCCTCGCCGGCGGTCTTGTTACGTTGGGTGCGACGGTTTTGATTGGATTGCTGGTGACAGATCAGATTGTTGAGACTGTAACAAGGAATGCAGGCTCGACAACCGCGCTTTACGTCGACAGCATCATTGCACCTATCCTACCGGATCTTACCCGCGCGACAAAACTCGACGATTCCATCGAACGAACGCTGGATGAAACTCTGGGACAGGGTGCACTGGGCAGACGACTGGTTTCCTTCCGGCTGTGGACGAAAGACGGAACCATTATCTACTCGAACGACAAGCGGCTGATGAACATGGTCGTGCCGCCTGGCGAAAACAGGACAAAAGCGTTCGCCGGCGAGCTCGTCGCAAATTTCGAAGAGGCAGGAGACCCGGAGAGCGACGCGGAGCGAGCGCTCGGGGAACCCCTCCTGGAGATATATAATCCCGTCTTGCAGCCATGGTCCGGAGAGGTGGTTGCCGTCGCAGAGTTTTATGAGCGGGCAACGGATCTTGAGAAAAGCCTGGCGCGAGCGCGCTGGAAGAGCTGGATCGTCGTCATCGCGGTTGCCTCTGCATTTTTCGCCGTTCTTTCCACAATTGTGCTCAAGGGCAGCAGGATGATCCGGCATCAACTGCGTGAGATCGAGGACCTGGCGCGTCGCGTGCAGAAAGGATCGCAGCGCACGGTGGCCTTGAACGAGCGGCTGTTGCGCAAGATCGGTGCCGATCTGCACGATGGGCCTGCACAGCTCATCGCCTACGCAGCACTTCGGGTGGACAGCGAGAAGCTCGTCAGTGACCAGACAAGTCGGAATGAGCGAGAATCCGAGACGACATCAATCAAGGCCAGTCTGGATGAAGCTATCCGGGATATCCGCAACATCTGCCGCGGCCTTGTTTTGCCAGATATAGAAAATCTGCCCATCGAAGACGTTGTTGGTCGGGCAGTTGAACATCATCAGTCCCGTGCTGGTACGCGAATAACGACCTCAATTGAGGATGTGAACGCGCAAGTCGGAGTTCCCGTTAAAATCTGCGCTTATCGGTTCGTCCAGGAGGGTCTGAACAACGGTTGGCGCCACGCAGCATCAACAAATCAATGCGTGTCACTCCGACAGGAAGGAACAGAGATCGTCGCTACTGTTTCAGACGGCGGCAGTGGTTTTTCGTTCGACGAGATTGGACCCGATTGCATCGGGTTGTCAGGCCTTAAAGAAAGAATTGAAAGTCTGGGAGGCCGTTTCGAAGTGCAGACATCGGCACGCGGAACGCACCTCACCATGAGACTGAACACCGTCGATGTGAGCGATCCATGACAGAAAATATAAAGGTCGTCATCGTTGATGATCACCCGATGTTTCGCTCGGGTGTATCGCAGAGCCTGAAAGAGTGTGGTTTCGACGTCCTGGGTGAAGGAGAAAACGCCGACGACGCACTAGCCCTTGCGACCAGATTAGCGCCGGACATCATCCTTCTGGATATCTCAATGCCCGGCAACGGCCTAGCGGCGATCAAATCCATATTGAGCCTGTCTCCGTCCATTCGAATTCTCATTCTCACAGCATCTGAGAGCGTGGATGATCTTCAGACAGCAATCCAGTCGGGCGCGGCGGGATACGCCTTGAAAGGTGTCGGCTCTCGTGAGCTGGTACAGATGCTGCGGACCATCGCAGACGGCGGGCGTTACATTCCACCCGAACTGGGCGCCAAGTTGCTGGCTGAAAGAAAGGCCGCATCGGAACTGATCGAGCAGCGTCAGGATCTGAGCAGAAGAGAGCGGCAAGTCATGGACCTCATCGCCATCGGAATGAGCAACAAGCTTGTCGCCCGCAAACTGGGTCTCCACGAGAAAACGGTGAAGCATCACGTGACAAGGATTTTTGCCAAGTTAAAGGTCAGCAATCGCACGGAGGCGGCACTTCTTTGGAGAGATCGTATCTCTGCTCAGCGTGAGCCCTGAAACCTTGAACGATCCTTGACCGTCGCAAGCCGATCAACGATGACACGGCCCTTATTGTCGCGCATCGAATACCGGCCTTTTCGTAAAGTCTCGGTGATGCCATTGGCGTGGCGCACTTCGAGAGCCTGGCCAGACTGCTGAACGCCAGCCCGGTTCTGACCGGAATTTCCGGCTGCTCCAGGATCTGGTGCTTTCCCGCTTCCGCTCTCGTTTCCGTTCCCTTTGCCACCTCCATTTCCATGTCCGCCATCATTGCTGCCGCCGTTGCCGTTGCCGCCACCGTTTGCGCTTCCGTTTCCGCCGCTGTTACCGCCATTTCCGTTTCCATTGCCGCCGCCGTTGTTTCCTCCGCCATTACCGCCGTTATTCCCGTTACCGTTGCCGCCGCCGTTGTTCCCTCCGCCATTACCGCCTTCATTCCCGTTACCGTTGCCGCCGCCATTGCCTTGAGCGACAGCAACCCGAACACCAGCGGCCTGCAAGAATTGGACAGCGATCAACGCAACCACGGGCCGTCCGACCATGGGAAAGGTGAAGAGGTACTTAAGCATGTTTCTTCTTGTACGCACTCCGATCTCCATATCTGCCGTCCTGCCGGAATGGACGCGAACCAATTATCTCTGCGCAGGCTGCCAGAGTTTGGCTCGGTTGAGAACTGACCTGGGGTAGTCTTGAACCCGCTTGTTCTGAAATAATCGCCGTCTGAAAGCGACTGACGTGATGGTTGCACAAGAGCCGCGCGTAAAACAAAGTGAAGAAACCCTGCACTTTCCCGCTGGCTCAGCGCGACCAAAAAAGCAACGTCGTCTCAAAAGTAAGCGTCAGCAGCTCCCGTCCGTATCGCTTTTCGGATGAGCATCGAGCTGCTTCTGGTGGCATCTCTTCAACATTTTGTCGATCAGGGCCCTGTCTCCGTTACAGTGATCCAGAATGTCGACTGCCTTCGAAATGCTCAGAGAGTATTTTTGTTGAAGTTGCTCAACGGTGTAAGGCTCAGGTCGTAAGCTCTGGTCCATCTTATCCTCTTTACGTTCTGCAATCAGATGCTGTGCGATCGATTGCGTATCCTAGACGCCGGGCGCGAAATGCGCCCATGATTGGCTTGTGTCGAGTTCTCCGGATCGTTTCCGGCTGGAGTTCCTCGAGCGACAACTTCCAAACAATCAACACTCATTATGCGGAGGGGTTCATCGATTGGGACTTAGTGCCCAAATTTGGGTGGGACTTATTCGACTGGAACGGAAGGAGGCCTTTTTCCTCAAAGCCGATCCTCGCACGGTGCGGGTGACATTCGCACCACCCCCAAGCCCAAAGCTTCCAGATCGGCAGGAAGCCCGCGCGGCGGAGATATCGCTCCGCGGTAAGCGAGCCTGGCACCAGTGAGGCCTTGACCCATGCCGCAGGTCGAATGCCAAGCTCCGTCACTTTCCAGGCGCGCAAGCCGGCGGCAATTAGCAAACGGGGGATACGAAGTATTTGTACAGCTGGTAATTGCGGCGATCGCAACTGCGCCATGATTCGGGCTACTCTCGACAAAAATGGCCAGCACTTCTCGCATGTTGAGGATTGCATCGCGAGTGCCGCAGACCTGGATCTTGTCCTGAGGTCGGCAAAAACCTGCAAGGCTCGGCTCGACCGTTGACAGGTCGAGCTCGCAAGGACAATTGAGGCCTGATTACTCGAAGAGTAAATCGGACGGAGGCAGATTGCTGGTCATCGGCCTCCGCCCGTCTTCCTGTGTCACATTTCGGGAAGAACAGCGATGTCGCGGACTTCGTTGTCCGTGCCGGTGATAGCGCCTACTTCGGTAGCGTTGCCGGTGTCGAGATTGACGGTGTAGAGCATTTTGTTTGCAGCGAGATAGGCAGTGTTCTTTCCGGCTTCCGTGCCCTGAATGTCAAAAGCATAGGTGGCTGGCGTATCTTTGAGACCCAGCTTGCCAATTGCTTTCAAAGTGCCGTCATTCGGCTTGGTCTGCTGGATCAAGGCGCCAATCGTCGCATCGATATTGTACATTGCGGTCTTTTCGGGCTTGCCGATGGAGTTGGTATAGGCGGCTGCGACAATGTTCGGCGTCTCGCCCTTGTGCATGTCACCATCTTCGAAGGCCAGGACACCGTCGACCGTCACTGCACCGGTGTCAGGATGGACACGGTGGTTGGTGGTACCAGTCATGAAACGAAGACGATCAGCCACCGGATTGAAATCGACGACGATCGGAGCCTGTGTCACCGTCAGCGTCTTGTCCATTTTTGCGAGATCCGTGGCAGCACCGCTTTCAAGGTTGATGGTAACGATACGATGGTCCGGGGTAACACCGATCACTGTCTTGTTGGCGGGGCGGTAATCAATACCGACGAGCTTATCGACGCCAGTTACTTCCATGGTCCTTGTAACGGCGGGCTTCGCGGTATCGAACATGACAAGTGTTTTGTCACTCGTCAGCCCGAGAACGGGTGCCGAAAAGGCTGTCGATGCCATGGCAGCAAAGGCGGCGGAGGCGGTCAGTGCGAAAAGGATGGTCTTCATGTCTTTCTCCCGTGCGTTCAACATTCGAGAAGGCGTCAGGCACTCGGCGTTTGACCCTTCATCATCGAAGACACCGCAAGGGAGGCGAATGGATGCAGGTCGTAAAAATAATTCTCAGGATGCATCCATTTGATCGCCGGATGGGTATAGTTCGTGAAAGCTGACGATTTTCACCGCTGGATCATGGAAGGATATTAATGGGTTCCGGGCCGGACGATCTGGATAAGGCGCTTGCTGCCTGCGCTAAGGGTGATCGTTCGGCATTACGCCGAATTTTCGATCAGGAGGCTGGGCGGTTGGTCGCCGTGGCGCAACGCATCGTTGGACGTCGCGAACTTGCCGAAGAGGTCGTGCAGGAAGCCTTTATCCGAATATGGACCCACGCTTATCAATACAGTGCGGACCGTGGCTCCGCGCGCGGATGGATTTATGCCATTGTTCGAAACAGAGCGCTCAATCTCCTGCGGGATGGCAAACTTGAACATTCCGTCGAAGAGGTAGAAGCGCTTCAGGAAGCCGAACAGGCAGACGCGATCATGGGTGCGTGGCACCGTCTGGACACACAATCGCGCCTGCACGAATGCCTGGGATCGCTCGATGAGACAAAGCGGCGCGGTATTCTGATGGCCTATGTTGGAGGCTATTCTCACGGCGAGATCGCCGGAAGGCTGCGCATTCCACTTGGCACAGCGAAATCCTGGATCAGGCGTGGGCTTCTGACGCTTCGGGAGTGCATGGGATGATCTACGGCCGCAAGGATATACCGAACCTCGCTGACGAGTATGTGTTGGGCTTGACCGAAAGCACGGCCGCCGCGGAAATCGAGGACGCCATGGAACGAGATTCCGAACTCAAGGCCGCGATTGCTGCAAGCCGTGAGCGTTTCCTGCCGCTCGACACCGCTATCACACCGGCAACCGTCAACGAGAGCCTGTGGCATCGCATTGAATCTGGGCTGACTTCGCAGCCTGTGACCCGCTACATGTCTGTTTCCACGCGCGCGAATGACAATAACAGCAAAGGCTGGAAGATCGCTGCGCTTTCGTCAATTGCCGCCGCATTGTTGCTTGCCATCGGTCTTGGATACAGCCTCATTCACAAGGCGGAGCCGCTTGTCGTCGCCGTTTTGATCAATGAGGCTGGAGATATTCAGGCGGTTGTCGAGGACTTTGGCGATGAACGGGCGATGATCCGTATACTGGCCGACTTTGCGGTGCCGAACGATAAGACGATAGAGGTATGGACGCTTCCGTCTCGAGAAATTGGGCCTGTTTCGCTCGGATTGCTGAAAGGCGTTCGCTCGGCTCGCCTTGATGGACCCGCATTGCCCACCCCGCGTGACAACCAGCTATACGAGATCACGCTCGAACAAGCGGGAGGATCGCCGACAGGCAGACCGACCGGACCGATCTTGGCCAAAGGGCTGGCGAAATTTCCGCGATGAAATCCACCGTCTGAGCGTTGCTTCAGCGCCTCATCCGACAGGCGATTTTTGTCCCATCTGCTTGCTTTCCAAATTTCCAGGAACATTGGCCCTGGTCTGTGGTTCGTCGTGGCACCAACCTCATGAACTGACAGGACGGATTATGGCGGATGTATTTTGGCTGGTTGTTGTCGCTGGAGGCCCATTGCTGCTGGGTGCCGTGGTCGTTTATGTCCTGCTGCGTCAGCGCAGGTTATCCGCCAAGGAGCAACAAGAACAAGCTCGCAAGGTTCATAAGCTTTACGACGGAAAGTAACCGGAAGCGGAGACTGATATGAACTATAGAACCATATGGCCCGTGGTAGGGGCTGCGGCTGTGGCTCTCGCGATGATCGTGGCCGTCTACTTCGTCAGGACGACTCCGGATACAGCACCGTCAAATTCACCAGACAGGGGGCAGACGGAAGACCAAGCACCTGCGGGGCCTGCTGATAGGAATGCGCTGCCGGGCAGCCAGAACACGACGCCCTGACCACAATAGTCATTGAGGGAGAGTTTAACATGAAGCCATTCCATGCCTGCTGCGCCGCTCTGTGTCTTTCGATGTTAATGCCCGCTTTCTCGAACGCGCAATCACCCGCGGACTTCACTGCCGAGGCGGCTTCCTTCAATCAGTTTGAGGTGGAGGCGAGCAGGCTGGCGCTTAGAAGCGCGCAGGATGACGCGACGAAAATGTTCGCTAATGACATCATGCGCGACCATGAGAAAGCGCTCGTCGATCTCGCCGATGCTGCTAAAAAGGATGGTACCTCGGTCCCGACGGACCTGAGCGCCGAATATGCCGAGAAGATGAGAGCTTTAGAAACCGCTTCACAAAGTGAGTTTGACCAGGCTTACCTCTCGACGCAGGTTTCGGTCCTTGAAGATGCAAAGACGATGTTCGAAGCCTTCATCAAAACCGGAATTGCAGGCTCGCTACGTGCATACGCTGAAAATCAGCGTGGCACCGTACGAACCTATAATGTGCGTGTTCAGGGCCTGACAAATCCGTGAAAGCGACCGGATCCACTCCAGCTCAACATTCGGAATTTGGATCACCATCGACAATTCAGCGGCGAGCTATGTTGACCCAGCTTGTCTGCGCCCGGCCGGCAACCGTACTTACGTTACACCGGCCGATCGATGAAGATATTTGATCTAATCCACCCTATGCCACCGCGACGATTTAATACGTAACTTTTCATCGGGTTAGTATATATAACTCTCTGACGAGGCGCAGGCGCGCGGGGCCGTTATGATGCGTCCCTTAACCCACGCCATCCTCCCAGTAGGGCGGGTCCCCGAACGACGCTTTCAAGTGAGCCGCCAGTGCGCGCAGTTTTGCCGAAGGACGGCGACCCTCGGGGTGCGCAAGAAAGACGAATTCCGCATCCGGCCGAACGCCGACATCGACGATCTTGAGCTTCCCATCGCGAATGTCCGGTCCTGCGATGAAGAGCGGAAGGAGTGCAATACCGAGACCGGCGATTGCCGCATCTCGCAGCATGTCGCCGTTGTTCACTCTGAATCCAATGCGTGCACGAACGATTTCAATGCCTCCAGGCGTAAGGAAACGCCAATCCGCAACACCCCGGTTCGTGTAGAACAAACCCTTATGGGCAGCGAGTTCGGTAGTTGTTGCAGGCATCCCGTTGACCGACAGATAGGCCTCGGAGGCCACCAGGACACGGCGGCTTGGCGCCAAACGCCAGACCATCAGTCTCGAATCGTCAATCGCCCCATGGCGCACGACGCCATCGTAAACGTCTGATGCAATATCGACTCGCCGATCGTCGAGTTCGAGCGACATCTCAATTTCGGGATTGGCAGCCAGAAACGGATACAGAGCCGGTCCCAGGTGCATCCGCCCGAAGGTAACAGGCGCAGCAATGCGGATTGGACCGCCCAGCGTTCCACGCCGCTCGGACAAATCCGCCGCTGCCTCAGAGACCTCTCGCAGGATGCGCTTGGCGCGTTCGAGAAAGGCAGCGCCATCTTCCGTCACCGAAACGCGACGTGTCGTACGGTGGAGTAAAGTAGCGCCGAGGCTGCGTTCCAATTCCGCCAGGCGTTCGCTCACGACCGATTTTGACAGCCTGAGCGTGCGTGCCGCCCCGCTGATCGAGCCCTCTTCGGCGACAGCCACGAAACTCGCAATGCCATCCAGCTTCATTGTTCGGCCTTTCCGAAAGGTACGTCCGCCATTGGCACAGTAGTACGAACAGCATGCTTGCGCCACATTCGCACTTACGAAAACCCACACAACGAGAAGGAATTCGGATTATGGGTAGGCTCAAAAGCAAGCGGGCGCTCATCACCGGTGGCACCAGCGGCATCGGACTTGAGACAGCACGTCAATTCATCAGTGAGGGTGCGCGCGTAGCAGTCACGGGAACCAATCCCGAGACGCTGGATGCTGCACGGCGGGAGCTTGGTCCCAGTGTACTGGTCATCAAGGCAGACGCTGCCGACGTGGATGGCCAGAAGGTCGTCGCTGAAACGATCAGGGAGGCATTCGGGAGCCTGGACATCGTCTTCATCAATGCAGGCGTTGCCCTTCTCAAGCCTTTGGAAGCATGGGACGAAGAAGGTTTTGACAGGGTCTTCGACATCAATGTGAAAGGCCCGTATTTTTTGCTGCAGGCACTACTGCCGATACTGGCCAATCCGGCTTCGATCGTACTGAACACCTCGGTCAATGCCCACATCGGCATGCCTAACTCGAGTGTCTACGCCGCCTCGAAAGCGGCACTACAGTCATTCATCCGCACGTTATCCGGCGAACTGATCACACGCGGTATCCGGCTGAATGCGGTGAGCCCAGGTCCCATTTCTACACCGCTCTATGGCAAGCTGGGTTTCACCGAGACTGACCTAAAGAATGTCGCTGAGAGCATACAAAATCTGGTCCCGGCCGGCCGCTTTGGCGAACCGTCCGAGATTGCAAAGGCGGTAGTGTTCCTGGCATCGGACGAAGCCGCCTACACGGTCGGCAGCGAGATCATGATCGACGGTGGCATGGGCACATTGTGACACTCCCCAAGCAACGGAATCCGGTGACAGCAGCGCGCCGGGCTCCGACGGTTGTCGGATGTCAAGGCGCGCATCGCTGGTGACGTCTGCTTTCGGTCAGCGGCCAAGCTGGTTTCTGTGGCCGGCATGAAGGCGCAAAACGGTTGCAACTGGCGATCGGCATACGACGCAAGAAAATGCCGTTTCGGCGTCCTCGATCTTGAAGAGATGATCCGGTGACGTGCCAAATTGCACTTCGTGGATACAGGTCGCTTCGGCTCGAAAAGCGAAGTCCTGTCCCCTCGGCTTTTGTTATGAGCGCCGCCGTTTCTTTAATTACATTTAAACGATAACTAATTTACCATAACAGCAGACAGAGCAAAATCAGGTTGCCATGACGGCATGCACCTTCTGTAATTCTTCATATCCATGCCGAATCCCCTGCAGCAGAGTTCTTTTTTCATTCGACCAGTTCCCGGTCGCAATGCTCCCTGCTTCGTGTTCGCGATTTCAAAACAGAACCGCGAGGAAATATGTCGTTTCTTAAAAATGCGAGCATTCGCACGAAAATTCTATCCCTGATCATCCCTCTGTGCGTGGTGGGCCTGTGTGCCACGGCGTTTATCGCAACCCGATACAAAGCAGCAGATACGAGCTACTCCGATTTCATTTCCAATGATGCTGGCGCCAGTGTCGAGATGTCGCGCGTAAACCGAAATGTCGTCGCAACTGCTTACGCCGCCTATCAAATCCTGACCTACCGCCAAAACGATCCGGCCATGAAAACAGCTATCGACTTTTACAGCGATAGCAAAGGCAAGCTTCTTGAGCGTCTCCAGCACACGAAAGAACTTCTCCCACGTGAGAGCGCTGCGATAGACAAAATCATTGAGAGAACGAAAGAAGTCATCGTCTTGACTGACCAGGCCGTTCAACTGGGTAAAGCTGATCAGGACGAACCGGCAAGGGCGACCCTGGCAAAAGCGGACTCTTTGATTCTTCCCCTGACGACCGACAACGCAGCGTTTCTGGACCAGGTCTTGAAATCCGTGGCTGCGAGAAGTGACGAACTGACCGACCAAACAAACTCCACCATCTTTACCTCGCTGATGGTTGTCGGCATCACATTCACACTCGGCATCATCGCGTCACTCGTTGTTGCCGCCAAGGGGATCACGACGCCTATCGCCTCTTTGCGCGAGCGCATGATCACTCTGGCGCAGGGGGAGACCACTGCACTCGTCGATGGTCAGGATCGCAAGGACGAAGTAGGTCAGATGGCAAAGGCGGTCTCCATTTTTCGCGACAATGCTCTTGAGAAAATCCGTCTGGAAAAAGAAGCTGATGCCAATCGCAGCCTTTCCGAACAGGAACGATTGGAACGCGAGGCCCAAAAGGCGAAGGACGCTGCCGACACCCAATTTGCCGTTGACCAACTGGCCAAGGGGCTCGACCGTCTCGCCGATGGTGATATCGCGTATCGCATCGAGACACCGTTTGTTGCCCATCTCGATACTCTGCGGAACAACTTCAATGGCTCGGTCGCGAATCTGAATGACGCGTTGCGCGCCGTCGGCGAGAACGCTCGCGGCATCGATGCAGGTGCCAACGAAATTCGCTCTGCCGCCGACGACCTGTCCAAGCGCACTGAGCAGCAGGCTGCCTCAGTCGAAGAAACAGCCGCCGCTCTGGAGGAAATCACCACGACCGTGAAGGACAGCAGCAACCGCGCCGAAGAAGTCGGCCATCTGGTCGCGAGGGCCCGTGATGGTGCGGAAAAGTCCGGAGCAGTCGTACGTCAGGCCGTTACCGCCATGAACGAAATCGAACGTTCATCCGGTGAAATTACCAACATCATCAGCGTGATTGATGAAATTGCCTTCCAGACCAATCTTCTGGCTTTGAATGCAGGCGTTGAGGCCGCCCGCGCCGGCGAGGCCGGCAAGGGCTTTGCGGTCGTCGCACAGGAAGTCCGCGAACTTGCCCAGCGGTCTGCAAAGGCTGCGAAAGAGATCAAGGCATTGATCACGACATCCGGCGAACACGTTCGCTCCGGCGTGACACTGGTGGGTGAAACCGGCAGGGCACTCGAAGTGATCGTCACGGAAGTGCAAGAGATTAACCGTCATATCGCCGCGATTGTCGAATCCTCGCGCGAACAGTCGGTTGGCCTTCAGGAAATCAACACGGCCGTCAACACCATGGATCAGGGCACACAGCAGAATGCCGCCATGGTCGAACAGTCGACAGCCGCAAGCCACAGCCTCGCCAAGGAGGCGGCATCCCTCAACCAGCTGCTATCGCGTTTCAATCTAGCCGATGGCACAAGCACAAGTCGTTCGTCTGTAGCCCCTGCGGCCGTTCGCTCGGCATCGCCAGCTTCACGACCTGCAGCATCACCGGCTAGAGCCCTTGGCCGCAAGATTGCGAACGCGTTCGGGGCTGGTTCGGCTGCCGCGGTTGCGCAAGACAGCTGGGAGGAGTTCTAAAAATCTACGGCCGCGGCGCGACAGACCAACCGCCCGGCCGTTGATCATCATCACGAGTGCCTTGGATCGGAAACTTCGCTTGCAGATTAAAAGCGGGTTTTCGGTCGAAGGAGCGATGCAAGTCGTGGGAGTTCCCTCGGCTTCCACTTTCAAGACTTGGATTTTGCCTCTGCTGCGACGAAATCATTAAGCTGTATCACGTTACCGCTGATCGCAGAGCCAGACGAACCTCTATAGACAGAGTATCCGTTTCGACTACGTTTTTTGGTCTCGTATAATGCACGGTCCGCCTGGTCGAGAAGTGCCTCAGGATCGATTTTATCCAGGGTCGTGCAGCAGGCAATGCCAATGCTTGTCTTTATCACCAAGGGACAGTCATTCCATATCATCGGTGTTGCCGTGAGCGCCTTGATCATTGCCCTCGCCCTGGCGGCGGCATCGACGGGTGACACGCCGGGTAGAAGCAGACAAAACTCGTCCCCGCCAAGCCGAGCAAAAACATCGTTGGCAGATAATTTCTCGGAAACAACGGCAGCGGCATGCCGGAGCGCAGCATCCCCGGCAGCATGCCCATACTTGTCATTGATCGCCTTAAAGCGGTCGAGATCGAAAAGCAGGACGCTAAAAACACGTTTGGTATGGGACGGACCACACATATCTGCAAGCTTGTTCATCAGCATTCGACGATTGGCGAGACCCGTCAGTTCGTCTTCATTGGCGAGGCGTTCGACTTCACCTCGAAGCCGATCGACAGCCGACAACAGGAACCCGAAATTCCAGACTACTGCGGCAAAAAGGAATGCCAAGAGATCAACAGCGGCTGCCGCTTTGAGGTCCAGTTCTGGCATTAGGCGGGTGACGATCAAGATGTTGCCGCAAGCAATTACCGCATGCGAGGAAACGGCCACGATCATTGCACCGCTGCTGACAATTGCGCCGAGATCGCCGCCATGGTGTCGCAAGAGAAAGGCTGCGGTGATTGCTAGCGGCAACAACTGCGCCAACGTGTAAACAGGATTGCGCGCGTACCAGGGATAAAAAGTTGCCAGCATCAGCACTACGCTGATCACGAAAAGACAAGCGACAGAAAGCAACTTTAATCGAGCGCCGTGGAAACAGCGGGCGCCCACGCAGTTCAGATAAAATCCCAGAACTATGAAACTGTTACCGAGTACAGTCTGGATGAGCAGACCATCATTTCCCTGGAGGGCCAGAATAGCTCCTCCGAGCACGCTGGCAACGCTGCCTGAGAACCAATAACGTGCCGCCTTCAGCTCGCCGTAGCGATAGACCACCAGACCCCAAATAAGGCATTGAGAAAGACCGAGCAGCAAGACAACGAGAAAGAGCGTATAAAAGTCGGGCATTTGATGTCCCATTCTCAGAAGTCGTGACCAGTACGGCGAAACCCGTGAACGGCGGGTAAAAAACTTGGCGGGCCTTTAATCCATCGCCAAAATCATCTGTTTTGACCACAGCAATTAGATGGAATCTGGTGCACGCAGAGGCCGGGTTAACGTCACTAACAGCATTGAACAAAAAACGAACCGGTCTTCCAAAAAGCCGCCCCATCACCGCGCTTTAATTCGACCCGAACTTTCAATTACTGCAGTTAGACCATGTTCGTTACATTGGCCGTTAAGGAGATACAGAGGACCTGATAGAGGCGTCTTGCCTCTAGGCCCCCCATCGCGGCCTGCGCTGCCTGCGCCCTCTATCCCTTCCGGCAGCGAAACATCATGATACAGTGCGCCTCCGACGCTCCCGTGGAGGCGCATTGAAAATCGGCGTGCGGCAGGATTGAAGGTGCAGATTTATGACTACGATCGTCGTTTCTTATTTTGATGGCGCTGAAGTTGAACTGGACGAAGAGCCTGATCCTGACGCTCCGGGGTCCGCTGTTGCTCTGGCCTCGTTTCTTGCGCTGACGGAGGCGGACAGGCTCTTGGACACGCGGCACGTTTTTGCCTTCTACAAGGACTATTACGAAGAGGCCGGGAAACCAGAATGGCTGGACGCGGAAATGGGCGTCCCACAATCACCCGCCGATATATGGGATCATGTCACTCCCGGACCTGTTACCGTCAAGAAAGGGCGAAAGGACGATGAAAACTGGTACGTCGTGATGCAGGCTGAGTGCGGCTGGGATGTCGAACGTGGCCTCATGATGGTTTGGCAAAACGGTGCGACGCTTACGAAAGTCGGCGGATATAATGGTCACCTGACCAATGTGAATGCCTACGCAGATCCCGCTTTGGAGGCTGTCGTCTACAAGGCGCGAAACCCGGAATACACAACTAGGATTGCCGAGTGAGTACCCGAGACTTGCTTACGGGCGTGTGAACCTATCAGGAAAAACGCTCACCACACGTTGTTTGAGAAAGCCATGAAAGGCGAGACGACCTGGGCTATACATCGGAAGTCCCCACCTCCTCGCCGCCATGGCGCACACTCGCAGCAGAAACAAGATGCTAAACGGACGTGTCGAAACCGTGAAGAACAATCGGTCGCACAATGCCGCCCCTCTCCAGTCGTTGTGATCTCGTCCGTAATCACGTCAGCATTCCAAAGATTTTGCTCTTCGATCTCGGTGAAGATGCCAAAATAATCTGCGCAATCTGGAAGCAGACGAACTGTTCGGCGTCCGAAATCCTGGCCAGACCCACTTCAACGCCGACACATGAAGACCGGAGATGCCTGCATGACGGAGGCGTCCGCAATACGGAGGCCGCCGATCCCGTAGACTTTCAGCTTGTTATCGACAACAGACATGCTGTCACGACCCATCTTTGCAGTACAGGACTGATGCCAGTATGTGACGGCCGAGCGGCGAATAAAATTGATCATGCCCGATCGGTCGCGCGCGCCCGGAGCAGTTTCGCCTTTCACCGGAGGCGCGAAACTTTCACTATTCCCGAGCACGCGGCACAATTCCACGGCGGCCAAAGCGGCAGCCACGCCTTCCGGCTCACTGAGTGAATTCGGTTCGATCAGGATCGGATCAGTTGCGTCGGAGCCGGAGAGTCGCCCGGCCCCGACTCTTCGGCTGGGCAAGTCCGTTGAACATCGTCCAGCCATGTTCCGGTGTTTCCAGACCTGTTCCGATGACGCCGTGCCTGCCATTACTTCTTCGCGGAGACGGCCTTGGCGGCCTGATCAATGGTATCGGCCACGACCTGCGGCTGGGTCATGAACAGTGCGTGACTTGCCGAGACCTTTGTGATTTTTGCCTTGATGCGCTCTGCCATATGGATCAGCATTGCCTGATCGAACGCCTTGTCTTCGGTTGCGATGACAGCCCAGCTGGGCTTCATACGCCAGGCAGCATGTTCAAGCTTCGTGCTGAACGCCGACATATTGATCGGGACCTGGGCATCTTTCATGAACGCAACATCGGCGTCGCTGACGTCATGGGCAAACCCAGCCTTGAACTTATCCAGGCTGACATAGCCAAATCCATCCTTCGTGGTTTCGATGACGAACTCCGATGCAGGAGCAAAACCCTCGTATTGCTGAGCCGTCGTTTCGCCGACATCCGGAGAAAGCGCGGAGACGTAAACGAGGCCGGCAACCTTCTGATCGATACCGGCTTCTGTGATGACAGTGCCGCCCCAGGAATGTCCGACAAGAATGACCGGACCATCCTGACGCTCAAGCGCGCGGGCAGTCGCGGCAACGTCATCAGCGAGAGACGTCAGTGGATTCTGGACGATGGTCACGCGGTAACCACGCTTGGTCAGATTATCGTAAACCCCCTTCCAGCCGGAGCCGTCCGCGAAGGCTCCATGAACGAGGACAACGTTTCTGACGGACTGCTCCCTGGGGATGGTATCGGCTGCGTTTGCCGGCAATGCGGCAGTTAATGTGGCTGCGGCTGCAATTGCTGCGACGGTGGGCGCGGTCTTGCGTGTCATGACTTTCTCCTCTTTTATTCGCGATAACATTTATTGCGATACATTAAAGCTGGCAGATTTCGAACTGTGCGTCAACATAATTATTATCGCGATATTGTTTTTCGCGATTTCGTTCGTTACATTTGACGCAACTGGAGTTCACAATGACCAAACGCCATAACGATCCGCCGCCCCTGCACGACCAGCTATGCTATGCGATCTACACCGCGGCCATTGCGATCCAGCGTGCATACAAGCCTCTTCTCGATGAACTGGGCCTGACCTATCCGCAATATCTCGTACTCAACGTGTTATGGAGCCAGGACGGACAGACGGTTGGCGCCATCGCCCAGGCCCTTGCTCTGGAATCAAGCACGCTGACACCGCTGCTGAAGCGACTCGAAACCGCCGGCTTGCTGCGCAGGACGCGCAACCTTAGCAACGAGCGGCAGGTAGTCATCGCCTTGACCGACGACGGCCGTGCCTTGCAGCACAAGGCCGGCTGCCTCAGCAACACTCTGCTCGCGGCCTCTACACAGACGCCAAAGGAACTCGCTGCTCTTAACCGCGATGTCCGGTATCTCCGTGACGCGATCTATTCCCAGATCGGCGGATGGGACGCACCCGCCTGACCTTCGATAGTGGTAAATCGCCTCAATGCTCAGGCGGTCGGTACGGTCCCACCGTCAATCACATGCTCTGTACCCGTAATTGACGACGCTCGATCCGACGCAAGGAACGCGATCAGGTCGGCGACTTCTCCAGGCCTGGCCGGCCGGCCAAGCGGTATACCACCAAGCGAGTCCATGATCGTCTGCACAGCTTCGTCGTAGCTGATGCCGGCTTCCTCCGCGATACGAAGCGCAAGACCGTTGGAGCCCGGATCTGCAATCCAGCCGGGAGAAACACGAACCACCCGTACACCCTTGGGAGAAACCTCCTTGGAGATGCTCTTGCTGTAGGTATTGAGCGCGCCCTTTGCGGAGGCGTATCCGGTCGTCGCCTGGTGCAGCGGAAGGACGCGCTGGATCGACGTCACGTGAATGACGACGCCGCTTCCTTGCGCGATCATTCCGGGGATAAGGGCGCGGTCCAGCCTCACCGCAGGGAAGAAATTAAGGTTAAATTCCTTTTCCCATTCCTCTTCGGTCAACGCCGCAAAGCCGCCAGAAGGTGCTGAGGATCCGCCCAACACGTTGACGAGGATATCGAGTCCGCCGAGCTCCCGGTGGACTGCGTCAACAACTGTCTGAACGCCATCCATCGTGGTCAGGTCGGCCTCGACGAGGGCCGCGCCGGAAAAGTCCTCCGGCTTTCTGCGTGCGGTTGTCAGCACGCGGGCGCCGAGCTCCTTGAACTGAGCCACAGTCGCAGCGCCAGCGCCCGACGTCCCGCCGGTGATGAGAGTTCGACGGCCCTCCAGTGTCAGAAACGGCGTCATAGGGTGATCTCCAGCTCAGCAATCCTGTCGCCCGAAAGGACGAAGATAAAGCGAAGGTCGATCGGACTTCCGGGGAAGTTGCCGGCTGCGTGGGCCATCACCTGGGTCTTTCCATTCTCGACGGCGATCAGGAAAGGCCTGACCGTGTAGCTGTACTGCTGGGCCTCATCGGTCATCCACGCCCGAATGGCCTTCTGCCCGATGTGAATCTTCCGCTTGTCCTTGACGACCCCGTTTTCGGTGAAGGTGGCAGCGATGGCGTCCGGACAGCCTGACCTGTCGGCTTCGAAATAGGCTTCGATAGCGCTGGGTAGTTCGATCATCGTAGTATCTCCCGTCGTTTTGGTATCTTGGGCTGTGGCTCCGCCTTCGCGATATCCACTGGCTGGAAGATAGATCAAGCTTATTGACGGGATAAGCGGGATAAATAAGGATGAGGTATTGCGAAAAGAGGGATAAATGACCCGTTCCGTCCTTGCTGACCTTGATGCCGTCCTCAGCATCGCCCGCCTTGGAACCTTCCGCGCAGCGGCTCTCGACCTTGGAATGTCAACAACGGCCTTGAGCAACTCCATCGCGAAGCTGGAGCAGCGCCTCGGTATCCGGCTGTTCAACAGGACGACGCGAAGCGTGTCCCTGACTGATGCGGGGAAGACGTTTGTAGAAAGGGTCGGACCAGCGGTGACCGACATCCGCGACGCAATGCTCGCGGCCCAGTCGCTTCAGGAGACCCCGAGCGGAACATTGCGCATCAACGCCTTCGCCACGGCAGCACGAGAAGTAATGGCGCCGCTCGTCCTGTCATTTCTGGAGAAGTATCCGCAAGTGCATATCGACCTTGTCACGGAGGGACGGATTGTCGATATTGTCGCGGCGGGTTTTGATCTGGGTCTGAGACCGGCCGATCTCGTTCCTGCCGACATGATCGCCGTGCCTTTGGGCTTGAAGCGCAGCAATGCGGTCGTCGCATCACCGGAATTCCTGCGCAGACATGGCAAGCCAATTGTACCAACTGACCTCTACAGGTTTCGCTGCATTCGCGCGCGCCTTCCGAACAACGCGCTTTTCCGTTGGAAATTCGAGAAAGACGGAAATGCACTCCAGATCGACGTGCAAGGCGCGATCACTCTGGACGAGCCAAGCCTCGTTACGATAGCAGCCCAAAATGGGGTGGGGCTTGGTTATCTCATGGAAGCGGATGTTCGAGAGGATATTGAGGCTGGGCGACTGGTGCGCGTTCTTGAGGACTGGACGCCCTCGTTGGCCCCGCTGGCGTTGTATTACCCTGGTAGGAAGAACCCCCCTGCAGCGTTCACCGCATTCATTCAGGCTGCTCGCGAATTTGCAAGAGAATGACCGGCGTGCAGATGTTCGATGCCAGTGAACGCTGGGCGTTCTTAAACTCTTGAAGCTATTTGAACCGGTTAACTGCTGGGACACAGCTAAAGTTCAAAAGTCCCTTGTCGAGAGGTTTACTTCGCCTCAATAAAATGGGCGGATACCTTCCGCGAAATCATCGAGGCAGAGATATCCCGAAGGCTGCGCGCGTTTGTCCGCGACTGCCGCCATGATCAAGCGGCCACGGTGTTCGTGGGGGCGCCGCGCTCGAACGCATCGACATTATCAATCAGTTGGTCGACCAGCGACTGCACAGCCTCCCGGCTCGCCCACGCCACATGCGGCGTCAGGATGAAGTTCGGCAGATCGAGCAGCCGCATCAGCGGATGATCGCGTGCAGGCGGCTCGGTGGTGACGACGTCGAAGCCGGCGCCGCTGATCTGGCCGCTTCTCAAGGCGTGTTCCAGCGCGGCCTCATCGACGAGTCCGCCGCGTGCGGTGTTGATCAAAAGGGGCCGCCTGGCCATCCGTGCGAACTCCGCGGTCGAGATCATGTTGCAGGTCGAAGGCATCAAGGGAGAGTGCAAGGTGATGATGTCGCTGAGCGCGAGGACCTTTTCGAACGGCGTATAGAGCGGCCCCATTCCGCTGGTGCCCTTGTAGTCCGAAAAAAGAACCTTCATCCCGAAGGCACGACCAAGATCGGCCACCGAGCGCCCGAGGGCACCGTCACCGATGATGCCGAGCGTCGAACCGGCGAGATCGTTAATCGGGAAGTCGAGATAGCAGAACTGGTTTGCTTCCTGCCAGCGTCCGGCCTGCACCGAATTGCGATAGGCGAGCAGGCTGCGGCGAAGCGCAAGGATCAGAGCGAAAGTGTGCTCGGGAACGGTGTTGACGGCGTAGTTGCGGATGTTTGAGACGATGACTCCACGCTGCGCGCATGCTGTGACGTCAACGACGTCGGTGCCCGTCGCCGCTACGGCGACCAGTTTAAGTTTGGGAGCGGACGCGACCGCTGAACCGCGCACAGGGGCCTTGTTGGTAATGACGATGTCGGCATCCTTGATGCGCTCCGGCACCTCGTCGGGAGCCGTCTGGTCAAACTGAACGAGCTCATGAGCAAAGGAGAACGCTCGAAAGTGAATATCGTCGGGTAAGGTCTTCCGATCGAGAAGGACGATCCGAAGAGGCTTGCTGGAAGCATGAGGCATTGGGGGGACACCAGGTTCAGAGGGAGAACAGCGGCCGCTTTCAAGCGGCCGCTCAATTTAAGATCAGCCTCAGGCTTCTTCTTCCTGAAACGCTTCTTCGCGTGTTTTGCGGAATGGCGGCAGGATCATCAGCAGAAGCACGCCGGCTGTCGCGATCAGCAGGACCAGACTGATCGGCCGCTCCACGAAGACACTGGGGTTTCCGTGCGAAATTGTCAGGGCGCGACGGATGTTGGTTTCCAACAACGGTCCCAGGACGAACCCCAGAAGTAGCGGACCCGGCTCGCACTTGGCCTTGCGGAAGGCATATCCCAGCAGGCCGAACCCGGCAGCCAGTACCACGTCGAATATGCGGTTGTTGATGCTGTAGACACCGACGCAGCAAAAGAGAAGGATTGCCGGATACAGCAGACGATACGGGACCGTCAGGAGCTTCACCCAGACGCCGATCAGTGGCAGGTTGATCACGACGAGCATCAGGTTGCCGATCCACATGCTGGCAACGAGTCCCCAGAAGATTTCCGGCTGGGTTGCCAGTACCGTCGGTCCCGGGGTGATGCCGTGTATGATGAACGCACTCAGCATCATCGCCATCATGTTGTTCGATGGGATGCCCAGGGTCAGAAGCGGGATAAACGAGGACTGTGCGCCGGCATTGTTGGCAGCCTCCGGTCCGGCGACACCCTCAACGGCACCCTCGCCGAACTCCTGGGGACGCTTGGATACTTTTTTCTCGACCGAATAGGCGCAGAAGGAGGCAAGAGTGGCTCCGCCGCCCGGAAGTACGCCGAGAAACGTCCCGACACCCGTGCCGCGAAGGACAGCCGGCCAGGCCCGTTTGAAGTCCTCTCTGGTCGGCCACAGGCGGCTGAGCTTGCTGACAAGCACACCACGAGCTTCGACGTTCTCAAGATTTTCGATGATCTCTGCGAAACCGAACAGACCTATGGCGATGACCACGAAGTCGATCCCGTCGAAGAGTTCGACTGCAGTGAATGTAAGGCGTTCCTCCCCGGAACTGGCGTCGATCCCGACCATGCCGAGCAGCAGACCGAGAAGGATCATGCCGATCGCCTTCAGGACTGGTCCGCGGGCGAGGATAGTGGCCGCCAGAAGGCCGAACAGCATCAGCGACACGTATTCTGCCGGGCCAAAGGAAAGGGCGAAAGACGATAGCGTCGGACCAGCGATAGCAATTCCGAACGTCGCGACCGTTCCGGCGAAGAAGGAACCGAGCGCCGCGACGGCAAGCGCTGACCCGGCCCTTCCTTTCTGAGCCATCTTGTAACCGTCGACAGCGGTCACGACCGACGACGCCTCTCCGGGAAGATTGACGAGGATAGCCGTCGTCGATCCACCGTACTGCGCGCCGTAATAGATGCCGGCGAGCATGATGAGGCCCGCCAGAGGCGGAAGGTAGAACGTAATCGGCAGCAAAACCGCGATCGTCGCCGTCGGCCCGATACCTGGTAGCACCCCGATCAGCGTTCCCAGCAGAGCGCCAAGCAGACAGAAGCCCAGGTTCGTCGGCGTCAGGGCCTCGCTGAAGCCCAGCATGAGAAGGTCAACGAAGTTCATGTATACCTCCCTCAGAACGGCCAGATAGGCATTTGCACGCCAAGGCCGACAATGAAGACCAAAACGCCAAACGCTGTTAGCCCAGCGGTCAGCAGGATGACTTCACGAAGCCGTGAATCGCGGTCAGCGATGCTGCCGACCAGAAGCAACCATAGGGACGCCGCAACGAAACCAAAGAACTCCGCGATGAAGGCGAAGCCAACAACTGCTGCAAGGATGACCACAAGCGGCCAGAGCTTCGGTTTATCGATGTCGACCCGTGCCCGGACCGCGCCCAACCCGCCGATCGTGGCGCCAATGATGATAAGAAGCCAGCACACTATTCGAGGCAGGTAACCTGGGCCCATGGCGGATGCCGTGCCCATGGTCAGGTCGCGCCCGGCCCATAAGCCAAGCGCGCCGAATCCCATAAATAACGCTGCGGTGAAGAGGTCCGGCCGGTCACCGGTGCCTCCAGCCTTGCGGGGAGCGGCCATTACTTCTGTTCCTTGGCCAGTTTCCAGATCGCGCCCAGGCGCTCAGCGCGCACGGGAAGCTCCTTGTCCCAATCTTGGGACGAGCGATAGGAAATGGCCAGCGACATCTGCTTCGCCTTTGTCTTGAACTCTGGATCGTCGAGAGCTTTCTTCACCGCGGCGGAGAACTTCGTCCGAATTTCCTCCGGCACGTCACAGCTCATTGCGATTCCGCGCTCAGAACTCATCAAGACTTCAAAACCCTGTTCTTTTGCGGTTGGGAGATCGGGAGCGATGGAGGCGCGCTCTTCGGCAAACTGGCCGAGATTCTTGAACGCGGAGTGATCGCTGCCCACGAACTCTCCGACGTTGATGCCGATCGTGTCGACGTGCCCACCGAGAAGCGCGGTGCGAGCCTCGTTCGCCCCATTGAAGGTGACCGCAGTCAGATCGATACCTGCAGACTTCTCCAACTGAAGCATGGCAAGATGCTCGTCGGTTCCGAGGCCAGTTGTGCCGACGGTAACAGCCCCAGCGTTCTCCTTCGCATAGGCGACGAGGTCTTTGAGCGTATTGAACTTGGAATTGGTTTGGACAATGAACGAACCGGGATCTTCGACAATGCGCGCGACGAGGCAGAGCTTTTTCGGGTCGAACCGCACCTTGCGATCCATTTGCATCGTCAGATAGCCAGGCGTGTTTAGCGAGGAAACTGTGTAGCCATCGGGGCGAGCCTGGGTCATCGCAGTATAGGCGATTTCACCGGACGCACCTGGGCGGTTTAGGACGGTTATCTTCGCGTCCAGCTCCTTTTCCACATAAGGAGCAAGCGTACGGTTCATCACATCAGTGCCGCCGCCCGGAGCAAACGCCACGATAAATTCGATCGGACGATCCGTTGGCCAGTCAGCGTGGGCTACGCCTGTGGCGAGAAGCAGCGTCGTTGCCAGTGCGGTATTTCTAATCAAATGCTTCATCTTATCCTCCCAGGATAGTTTGTATTTGGACGGTACCGTCCAAGGTCTCGGTGACTGGCCGACGTTTCCCCTCCGGAACATCGGCCAGCTTCGTTCAGTTAGTCGACGGTAGCTCACATCCCGCCTTGACGAGGGCGTCGTTGAACCAAGTCGGCTTGTGCGTGCCAGCTTTGATATTCTCGATCTGCTTTTGCTCGGCGGCGTGCTTGGCAACCGTCCGCTCGTAAACCTCCGCCACATCGTCGATCGGAACAACGACGACCCCGTCCGCGTCGCCTACGATCAGGTCACCCGGCATCACAACCATTCCTCCAATGGCAATGGGCGTATTGATTTCGCCTGGGCCGTTCTTATAGGGGCCACGGTGGGTCACGCCGACCGCGTAGGAGGGGACGTTCATTTCGAGAAACGCATCCGCATCGCGGATCGCACCGTTGAGAACGAAGCCCACAACACCGCGGCGATGAGCGTAGTCGAGCATCATCTCCCCCATCAGGGCGTGGGTCACGTCGCCGCCGGCATCCATGACGATGACGTCGCCGTCCACGGCCATGTCCATCGCCTTGTGGAGCATAAGGTTGTCGCCCGGAGGCGCTTTGACGGTCAGTGCGCGGCCGACAAGTTTGCCGTGGCGGTGCATCGGGCGAAGCTGAGCGCCGCCCGCGTACATGCGGTGCATGCTATCGCTGATGTTGGCGACGGGAAGCTCCCTGAACTTGTCGATCCATTCCTGTTCGACGATCCTGTCCCTGTTGCGAACCCTAAATCCTATAGTCAACGTATTCTCCTCGATGCTCTTGATTGTCTTTTTCAGGCAGGTGTCTTTGCCAGCGCGCGATGGTTCACGATCCTCTCGCGGCCAAGCTCACGACCTTCCACGATCGCAAGAATGCCCTCAACGGCATCGACGCCGACGCGAACGTTCGCCTCCTGGGTTACGCCGCCGATATGCGGCGTGACGACGATCCGCTGATTCTGCCAGAACGGGTGGTTGTCTCCAGGAGGCTCTGTCTGGAACGTGTCAAGCCCGGCCCCGGCAATCTGTCCGCTTTCGACAGCGCGAAGAAGGGCATCCTCATCGATCAGGCCGCCCCGGGCTGTATTGATAACGAACGATCCCGGCTTCATCAGGCCGAGCCGGCGGTCATCAAGCAAATTCCGCGTGTCGGGCGTCAAAGGGCAGTGCAGGCTCACGATATCCGACGAGGAGAGGAGGCGGTCGACATCAGTCACCTGGCGGACACCTGCCTCGACAAACGCCGCCTCATCTGTAAAGGGGTCGAAGGCTTGGACCTTCAAGCCAAAACCCTTAGCGAACAAGGCAGTTTGCCGAGCAATCGCGCCGAACCCGACAAGGCCGATAGTCATGCCAGCCAGTTCCTTGCCAGCAAAGCCCGCCTTCTCCCAGCGCCCAGCGCGCAGGCTGCTGTCGAGCGGCACAATCCGCTTTACCACGGCAAAAAGTAGTGCAATCGCATGTTCAGCGACCGAAAGCGCATTTGCGCCAGCGGCGACGACAACGGGGATTTCGCGGCGAGACGCGGCATCCACGTCGATGTTGTCAACCCCAACCCCGTGCTTGGAAAGGACACGTAGCGAAGGCGCGGCTTCAATCGCTGCGGAGCCGAACCGCCCCATACGCACCACCACGCCGACAGGATCAAGTTCCGTCACAATCCGGACCAGGTCGTCTTCGCTCGTGTAAGGGGGAACGTAAGACACCTGATAGCCGTTCTCGGCGATCAGCTTGACTGCTTGTTCGTTGATGGCTGGTCCAGTGACCAGGATGTTTCGGCTTCCCATGCGTACCTCAAACTGGAATGCGCGAGGACGCGAGCGCTGAGCGCGCAGCGTAGCCATCCTCCCATACGCCAAAGCTCCTCCTGGCGTCTCCTGAGCGGAAGTTAACATAAGCCTCTCTTGATTAAAGCGAATAATTCTGGCCAAGATGAACAGAGAATCTTAATTAGTCGGAGGATGGTTTGGATACGCGGCAACTGAAGACCTTCATCGCGATCGCTGAGCACGGAACTTTTGCAAAGGCTGCTGAGGCCGTCGGTTTGACCCCATCCGCAGTCAGTCAGCAAATGCAGGCACTGGAATTAGAGGTCAGCGGAGAACTCTTCGATCGCTCGAGCCGGCCGATCACGCTTAACGGCCATGGGCTGCAGATGCTCGAAGCAGCACGTACTCTGGTGCGTGATGCAGACAACATCATTGACACTATCTCCGGCAGAGCCATCAGCGGGACCTTCACAATCGGCTCCGTTCGCTCAAGTGCGCTTTCGCTCCTGCCTCTCTCAATCGTCGCCCTCAAGGCAGATTATCCTGATCTCAGGATCAAGCTACAGGTCGCCAATACAGATGAATTGATGAGCGGCGTCCTGTCCGGCCGCCTGGACTGCGCGATGGTCGCCGAGTACTCTGGAATCCCTTCAGCGCTAAGGTGGCACCCCTTTATCAACGAACCTCTGCTCGTGATCGCTCCCAAGGGCACTCCCCGAATGTCCGGCATCGACATGCTGTCGACCATGCCTTATGTCAGGTTCAACAGTCGGTTCAGATTGGCCCAGATCATCGAGACCGAGCTTGCAAAAACCGGCGTCGTCCCGAACCTGATAGCCGAGATCGACACGATCGCGTCGGTGGTCTCTTGCGTAATTCATGGTCTCGGCGTGTCCGTGGTGCCCTGGATCGCGCTGAGAGATATCGCTGTGCCGATTGTCTCTGCGCCATTTGGTGAGCCGCAGATATTTCGGCCTATCGGGCTCGTGCAAAGGCGGGCCGGGACGCGCGTCGCGATTATAGATCGGCTGCACCAGCACTTGAGCAGGCTTAGCGATCCGTACGGCATAGCCCGTTGACTGACGCTGGCATACTGATGCCCATCGGTTGACCTCAATCCTCCCCGATCGACGATCAAGCTTGTGGACGAGGGATGAACGCCTCGCCGCTGCGGCTCAGAAGATCGGCGTGGCGCTTCATGCTTTCGCGAATATTCCTCAATAGACATCCGGCGAGGAGCTCTCGAACGCCGATAGCTCAACACTTGTCGAGATTCGAACCCAAGCGCCCCGGCGGACTAATTCAGATCCAATTGATTTCCTGTTTGGATCTCCACTTTCTTGTTAGGCGTTCTTTTCCCGCAATAGGACTCGGGACTTCTGTATTTCATCAACCGGTAGAGGCGGCGACATAGGGCGGACCATTGATGACGAGCTCGCGTATCCTGGCAAATCTACCCACGCGCCCACTGGCAGGAAAATAAGCGTCGTTTTGACCCCGCCTTCCGGATCATCTTGTGATTGACGATGTTGAACCTGAACAGAGGGCTTGGGACATATGCCGATTTCAGAGCCTACGCAGCGGCGTATGCCTGTTCGCCAAGCGGCTTGCGCATGGCGATTTCCAGGGGTATGGCGCAGTTACGCAACGTCTGGCAGGCCCCCAATAAGCTTGTCCAAGGTCATCGGATAGTGTCGCAGGCGGATGCCGGTTGCGTTATGAATCGCGTTCGCGATCGCTGCCGAAACTCCGCATAGTCCGAGTTCGCCAATACCCTTCGCCTTCATTGGCGAGGAAACTGGATCAGTCTCATCCATGAACACGACTTCCTGGTACGGGATGTCCGCGTGAACCGGCACCTCGTAACCAGCGAGGTCGTGGTTGACGAAAAACCCGCGACGGGTGTCGACGGCAAGTTCCTCTGACAACGCCAGACCGGCGCCCATCGTCATCGCACCAATCACCTGGCTGCGGGCCGTGATCGGATTGAGAATGCGGCCGGCGGCACATACCGCAAGCATCCGGCGAATCCGCGTCTCGCCCGTGGCAACGTCGACGCCCACCTCCACGAAATGCGCACCGAAGGTCGATTGCTGATGACTGTCTGAAAGCTTTTCCCACTCGACCGTGTCTTCGGCGACGAGCCCTTCGGAACCCGCCACTTCGGCCAGCGGAACCGAACGCGAACCGGAACGGACCTGACCATCTTCGAAGACGACGTCCTGTTCGTTGAAGCCGAGCTTCTTGACGATAGCGTCCCTAAGCTTGACACAGGCTGCGTAGACGCCTGAGGTCGAGCAGTTCGCGCCGAACTGCCCGCCGGAGCCTGCAGATACGGGAAAGCGAGAATCGCCAAGCTGCACGGCGACCTTATCAATCGGTAGGCCCATCATTTCCGCCGCGGTTTGGGCGATGATCGTGTAGCTCCCGGTGCCTATGTCCGTCATGTCGGTTTCGACGGTGACGACCCCTTCCTTGTCCAGACGGACGCGAGCGCCCGATGGCACCAGAAGGTTGTTGCGGAACGCAGCCGCAACACCGGAACCGATCATCCAGTTGCCTTCGCGACGTGAGCCGGGTTGCGCTTGCCCCGGCCAGCCGAACCGTTCTGCTCCGAGCTTGAGACAACCGACAAGATCGCGATGCGAAAACGGACGTTCGGGCTTTTCCGGATCCACTTGTGTGTCGTTGAGGATACGGAACTGCACTGGATCCATTCCGAGCTTTTCGGCCATCTCGTCGATAGCGATCTCGAGCACCATCAGTCCGGGTGCCTCCCCGGGTGCGCGCATGGCGTTGCCCTCGGGAAGGTGCAGCGTCGCCAGCCGCATCGCCGTCATGCGGTTTTCACCGGCATAGAGAAGCCGCGTCTGCATGGCAGCCGTTTCAAGCTGGCCATCGGGCTGATCGCCCGACCAGCTTTCATGGGCGATTGCCGTTATTTTTCCATCGCGAGCTGCACCAATGCGGATGCGCTGGATCGTTGCTGGACGATGCGTCGTGTTGTTGACGAGGAAAGGCCTCGGCAGCGCCACCTTTACAGGCCGCCTTGCTGCCTTCGCGCCGAACGCGGCCAGAACAGCGTCGGCACGTAGGAACAGCTTACCGCCAAAGCCGCCGCCGATGAACGGCGACATGAGGTGGATTTTCTCCTTGTCGACACCAAGCGTCGTTGCAAGGTCGGACCGCCACCAATCGATCATCTGGCTGGAAGTCCATACCGTCAGCTCGTCACCATTCCAGGCAGCGATGGAGGCATGCGGCTCCATCATCGAATGTGACTGGTCCGGCGTTGTGTAGGTCTCGTCCAATGTCACCTCGGCGGACTTGAACGCACCTTCGAAATCTCCCACGGCGGTATCGGGCGGGGCGCCGCCCGCATCTTTCGGCTTGACTGCCGAACCCATCGCCTCGGCGAGATCGTAACTACCCTGTTCTTCCGCGTAATCTACCTTTACTAGCGCTGCCGCTGCGCGGGCTTGTTCGAAGGTTTCGGCGATGATCACGGCAATCGCCTGATGATAGTGCTGGATCTCATCGCCACCGAAAAGTATCGCAGTATTGTACTTGCCCTTCTCAAGTTTGCCGACGTCAAGCGTCGTTACCACAGCAAGCACGCCCGGCGAGCGTTCGGCAGCCTCGATATTCATCGAGATGATGCGGCCCTTGGCGATGGTCGATCCGACGGGGTAACCGTAGGCATAGGCCAGGTTCGGATCATGCCACTCATAGGCGTACATGGCCCGCCCCGTTGTCTTGAGCTCACCGTCGATGCGGTGAACGGGCTGACCGACGATTTTCAGCTGGTCGATCGGATTGGTCGTTGCGGGTGTATCGAACTTCATGGCAATTACCCCCTCGCTTCGGCGATTACGGCGCCGAGTGTGCGCTCCACCAGATCGATCTTGAACTTGTTCTGCTCGGTCGGATGAGCGCCGTTGAGGAGAGCTTTCGCTGCGAACTTCGCTCCCTTTGAGAGTTCGTCATCCGCAGCTTCCACGCGCCACGGCTTATGAGCAACGCCGCCGATTGCTACCCGGCCAGTACCATCAGGCTGGATGACTGCACCCACAGAGACCAGAGCAAACGCGTAGGAAGCGCGGTCGCGGACCTTGCGGTAGATCTGTTTTCCTCCAGTTGGCGGCGGTAGCACCACTGCGGTGATAAACTCACCCTTTTCCAAAACCGTTTCGATCTCAGGGGTATCGCCCGGCAAGCGATGGAAGTCGGCGATTTGGATTGATCGGCGGCTACCATCGACCTTTACCGTCTCGATAACCGCATCGAGTGCGCGCATGGCAACGGCCATGTCACTGGGATGCGTGGCGATACAGCTATCACTCACACCCACCACGGCGTGCTGGCGACTGAAGCCGCCGATGGCGGAACAGCCACTTCCCGGCGAACGCTTGTTGCAGGGCTGTGCGGTGTCGTAGAAATATGGACATCGTGTTCGCTGCAAGAGGTTGCCTGCGGTTGTTGCCCTGTTGCGAAGCTGGCCCGAAGCCCCTGCAAGCAAGGCGCGCGACAGGAGCCCATAATCACGTCGAACAATTGGATCGGCGGCAAGGTCGGTATTGCGAACCATCGCTCCTATGCGCAGGCCTCCCTCAGACGTCTTTTCTATTGTATCGAGCCCGAGACCATTCACATCGATCAGATGTGTCGGCGTCTCGATCTCCAGTTTCATCAAATCGAGGAGATTGGTGCCGCCTGCAATGAACTTTGCTTGCGAGTTCGAAAAGGCGGACCTGGTTGCAGCCTCGATAGATGAGGCCTTTTCGTAGGTGAAGGCTTTCATGCTTTTGTCCCCGCAACTTCGACGATGGCCTCGACAATGTTGGAATAGGCGCCGCAGCGACAGATGTTGCCGCTCATCCTCTCGCGAATTTCGCCCTCACTCACCGATGTCTGCGCGTTAAGATCCAGCGTGACATGGCTCGGAATGTTTGCCGCGATCTCCTCAAGCACCGCCACGGAGGAACAGATTTGTCCCGGCGTACAGTAGCCACACTGGAAGCCGTCAAACTTGACAAACGCCGCCTGCATCGGGTGCATATTGCCGGGCTGTCCCAGGCCCTCGATCGTCGTAACGTCGTCACCATCATGCATCACGGCAAGCGAGAGGCACGAGTTGATGCGGCGTCCACCGACCAGTACGGTGCAGGCCCCGCATTGACCGTGATCACAACCTTTCTTGGTTCCGGTCAGGTGAAGGTGTTCGCGCAGTGCGTCGAGAAGAGACGTGCGATTGTCAACATCAAGGTCTCGGACCTGTCCGTTGACCTTCAACGATACGCTTGACGTGTGTTTCATGGTTTCTCCTCCTGACTGGGCTGCTGCTCCCCTGGTGACAGTGGTGGCAGCGACGGTCGCGGCCGAAGATATAAGTAAGTTTCGGCGTGAAAGTTCAAATATGCCGGTGCCTGGCATCGCCAGTTCCACTTCATCGATTGGAGAAATCAAAGGTTTCGCATCAAGGGGCGAGAACGCGGATCATTGAAAACTGACCCGTGAACGAATGAGCAGCAGAAGGAGTTCCCGATAGGCCTTGTTCATAGCGCGAAAGGACCGGCTAGGAGATCGAGGCTCCTTGCCGATTGTGGGGCGGGCCCGGACATCGGTTCTTGACACCAAATTCTGGAAGAGCGGTTTTTAGCCGTCGTCCCGATCGAGCCGCATGCTCTTGCTTCCTAGGCGGTTCCCGTTAATCTCTGGCAATCGCACTGGCAGATCGAGACCCCTTGTGGAGCGGTCTCGGCCTAATGGGTGATCCTCTTGCATTGCATGCGTCACCCATGTGCATATAAGGGCGTTTGGAGAGCCACTCACGTCTCAAGTGCCTCCACATTATCAAGCACCCGCCGAAGCAAAGACACCAGTGTGTCCACCTCTTCCCGCGATAATCCCTTGGTCATGTCCCGCATTGCCCTGGCGCAAAAAGCGCGGCCAGCTGGCAACCGCGCAAGTGCCGCCTGCGTCAACGATACCAGACTGGACCGCTTGTCTCACGGATCGGGCTCACGCTTGATCAAGCCATCCCGCTCCATCCGCGCCATGGGGCATCAGCTGCCAAGGACGAAACGGGAGAATGCCAGGGCATTGCGCGCATCCTCGTCCATTTTCGCGAGATCGGCGCCGCCGCTCAGATCGCGCCACACCTTGATGTCGGAGCCGATCGTGCCGCCGGTCTTCACGAAAGGCTCCATGACGACCGCGCCGGTGTAATTGATATCGCGCAGGGCGAGGCCAATTTCGTGCCAGGGCATCCTGCCCTTGCCCGGTACGCGGCGATTACTTTCGCCGGTATGGAAATGCCCCAGCAACGGGCCAGCCGTGCGGATGGCCTCGCCAAAGCTGTCTTCCTCGATATTCATGTGGAAAGTATCCAGCATGACTTTCACGTTGTTCTTGCCGACATCTTTGACGAAACCGACGCCTTCGGCAGCCGTGTTGAGCACGTGGTTTTCAAAGCGGTTGAGGACTTCGATGCAAAGGTTGATGCCGAGGTCATTGGCGAAATCGGCAATGCCATGAATGCCTTCCACGCCGCGCGCATAATCGCCTGCCTTGTCGACCGGCTGCGAATAGTCGATCGGCCAGTAGGAATGCAGCGCGCCGCCAATCGTATGGATATCGAGCTTGGCGACATTGGTAAGGGTGCGTTCAAAGAACGCCTTGCCGGCTGCGCGAACCGCGGCATCCTCTGACGACAGGTTTTTCGTTTTCGAAGGGCCGATACCGGCAGTGAGTATGATGCCGTTATCCTTCGCGCTCTGCCTGATGACGGCGAGTTCGGCGTCACTGTATTCATTGATGTGATGGGCGGCGACTTCGATGATATCGAAGCCGAGCTTGGCAACCTTCTCGATATAGGGGCCGAACTTGGCGCTCCACTCATGTTCCCAGTAAGAGTAATAGATGCCGTGTTTCATGGGGGTCTCTTTCGCTTTTCTGTTTTGCTTGACTTTGGGTGGGGAGGCGCAACCCTTCAGGCCGTTTCACGACGCGGGAGTGCTTCCCGGATTTCCGATGCGAAGGTCCGGCTCCGTGCTTGTGGATGTGATGAAGCGGCCATTGGGGAGATCGTTTTCCTCCACCTTCCGGTTGATCTCCCCCTCGCCGAGACCGAAGCTCCGCCAGCGATCCCGCAGCCGCGCACGCAGATCGTCCTCGTCGACATCAACGAAGACAGTGAGATCGAAGATCGGCTTGAGGCGATCCCATGGCGACTGGCCGGCGAGGAGATAATTGCCCTCGCAGACGATGATATCGACGGATTGCGGGATCAGGCGGCCACCGGCGCGGGCGATCTCGATGGCGCGGTCAAAGACGGGGACGGCAACGACGTCGTCCTGATTGGCTTTCAGGCGCTCAAGCATATGGCGCAGGCCGTGAGCATCGAACGTATCGATGGCGCCCTTGAAGGGCCGGCGGTTCATCTCCTCAAGCACCGCATCGTCATAATGAAAGCCATCCATCGGGAACAGTGCGGCGGACACGCCTTCGCCCGCGTTCAACGCATCGACCACACGCTCGGCGATGGTTGATTTTCCCGATCCGGGGGCACCGGCAATCGCAACCATCACACGCCGGGCCTTTGACCCTTCCAGTCGCTGAAGAGCAAGGCCCACAATCTCGCGGGCATTATCGTCAATAGTGTTCAAGGTACTTGCCCCGATAATGAGTGCTTTCAGAAAATGCGGTACTGGTTTGCCTTGTCGCGCAGGAATGGCAGTCCCTTGTCGAGAACCTCATCGGCGCTGGGCGCAACCGGGCGCCAGGTTGAAATCGCGCCCGCCATCTCCTTGGGCATCGCGGCGAAGCTTTCGAGCGTCAGCACGCCCTTGAAGCCGATGCCTGCGAGCGCTGAGAACACTTCGTCCCACGCAACGTTGCCGCAGCCCGGCGTGCCGCGGTCGCTTTCCGACATATGCATGTATCTCAGATGGTTGCGGGCGGCGATGATGCCATTGGCAATGCCCTTTTCCTCCATATTCATATGGAACGTATCGAGATGGATGAAGACATTGTCCGCACCGATGCGCTCTACCAGCGCCACCGCCTGTTCGGCGGAGTTGAGCAGATGGTTCTCGTAGCGGTTGACCGTCTCGATGCCGAATTGCAGGCCGTGTGTTTTTGCGTGGCCGGCAGCCCGCGAAAGCGCCCTTGTCAGGTTGTCATATTCACCCTGTGTCGGCGGAAATCCTGTTCGCTCATTGGTGCCGCCGTAGGTGACACCCGTCAGCGCTTCCGCCCCCATATCGGCGGCTTTGTCGAGCGCGGTGTTCAGATAGTCGATTGCCGCATCGGGACGTATGGACGCCCAGGCGGGCTCCG
Organism: Agrobacterium sp. CMT1; assembly: GCF_037203725.1. NCBI lineage: Bacteria > Pseudomonadati > Pseudomonadota > Alphaproteobacteria > Hyphomicrobiales > Rhizobiaceae > Agrobacterium > Agrobacterium sp. CMT1. Next base: position 14,897 of record NZ_JBBCAR010000007.1, on the reverse strand, counting down.
GCAGCACCAGCGAGCAGACGGCGCGCAACCCGTATTTTTCCAGCAGCGTGCGCGTGTGTTTTGCATCGACGGAGGGGATATCGATAAGCGGAATCTCGATGAAATCCTGACCGTAATCCGCAGCAGCGGCGATGGACCGTCTGGCGTTTTCGTGGTCCCAGTTCAGGGACCACATCATTGCGTGAACACCGAAGCCTTTCACGTCATACCTTCTTTCTGAGAGATGCGAAGTAGCTGGAGAACAGGCCCCGCGCCGCCATGACGACAATCATCAGGACACCCCAAAGGGCCGTGGCGAGATGCTGGTTGGCGCCGAGAAGATTAAGGCCGGAGGACAGGAGCTGCAGGACGATGAGCGCGACAAAAACGGGAAACACACGACCGAAACCACCAAAGGGATTGATGCCGCCGAGAAAGGCCGCGAGCACCGTGATCAGCAGATAGGACTCCCCGTGGCCGACACGGACGGAGTTGAAACGGGCAAGCATGATGATGCCTGCGACCGCGCACATCAGACCCGAGAGCGTGTAGACGAGCACCTGGATCTTGCGCGTGTTGAGGCCGGAATAACGCGCGGCTTCGATATTCGAGCCGATCATCAACAGCCCGAAGCCGAGCTTCGTGCGCGTCAGCAGCACATGCCAGAGCGCCACGCAGACGATGAAAATCAGAAGCGGGATCGGCAGACCGAGAAGCGTGCCATGGCCAAGGGGCGCCATGTAGGCGGGAAACCCTGACACGTCACCGCCGCGCGTCAGAAATTCGCCGAGGCCGCGCAGGAAAATCATCATCGACAGCGTCACCAGAATGGGATGCGCGCGGGTATAGGCGATCGCCGCACCCGTCATGGCACCGGCAGCCCCGCCGGTGACAAATGCAGCAAGGCAGGCGAAGAGGAAGGCGCTCGGCGGTGCATCTACGCCGCCATGGGCCTGGAGTACCCAGGCTGCGGCAAGTCCTGAGAGATTGGCCGCGAAGGTGACGGACAGATTGATCCCGCCCGTCAGCAGTGGCAGCAGCATCGCCAGCGTGAGAAGGCCGAGTTCCGGCAGCTGGAAAGCCACTGAACCGAATGTCGCAAGCGAGAGGAAGTTATTCGCGAACGTTCCGAAAATGAGCATGACTGCGATGAAGGCAATCACCGGTCCAGCCATATCGGCACCGAAAATGGCGTTGAATTTCCTGACAAGGCTGCTCATCAGTGGGCGCTCCCCTTTCTCGTGGACGTGCGAAGCGCACTCGGCAAAAGCTTGTCGAACCGGGTGGAAGAGAGGGTGATCGCGATCAGAATGATGGCACCGACGATCATCTTGAAGGCAAAGGGTGACACGCCCATCAGGTTGAGACCGTTCTGGGTGATCGACACCATGAGAACGCCGAGGACGCAGCCGATGACAGAGCCTTTGCCGCCGCCAAGCCGCGCACCGCCGAGGACCGTTGCTGCAAGTACATCCAGCTCGCGGCCATAAAGCGCGTTGGGCACCACTTCCTGCGCATAATGCGCCTGCATGAGGCCCGCAATGCCCGCCATCAGGCCGAGCCAGCCGAAAGAAATGTAATGCATCGCGCCGATATTGATGCCGAAGCGGCGAGCACCTTCCGGGTTGTCGCCGAAGGCGTAAAGTTTGCGCCCAACAGTGGTGCGCGAAATCATGAACCACGTTGCAATACAGCAGAGGATCATGACTACGACCGGCAGCGTCAGCTCTACCCATGAACCATCAGGCATTTCATGTTCGTAAAATACCACACGCGTCGACAGCCATTCCGGCAGGTCGTAGATCGACACACCCTTGGTGAAGAACATCAGCAACCCGAAGAAGATGTTGAAGGTGGAGATCGTCGCGACGATTGAAATGATGTTGAGCCGCCAGACGAGGAAAGCGTTGACGAAACCGAGACCAAGCCCAACCGCGCCGGCAATGATGAAACCTTCCGCCCAGTTGCCGCCGCCGAGCGCATTGAGCGCCAGCACCGTCACATATTGAACGACGGAAGCGGCGACCGCGAAGGAAATGTCGATACCGCCCGAGATCAGCACCACAAGCAGGCCGACCGCAAAGATGATGTTGACCGCAGAGACATTCAGTACATCGAAGGCGTTTGAGATGGTGAGGAACCGGTCGGTGGCGAAGGACAGTCCCGTGCAAAGCAGCACCATGACCACAAGCAGCGTAAATTCGGTCGTATGTCCGAGGATGAGCCTACGCATAGATGGCGGCCTCCAGTTCGGTCAACGACAGTCGTCGCGGATCATAGGTGGCGTGGAACCGGCCTTCGACCATGTGGATGACCCTGTCTGTATTGAAATAAACTTCTGGCGGCTCGTCGGAGATCACGATGATCGAGAGACCTTCTGCGGCGAGCTTGCGGACGATTTCGAAGATGCCGGCGCGGGCGCCGACATCGACCCCCACGGTCGGCGCGTCGAGAATGAGGATTTTCGGCCCGATCGCCAGCCACTTGGCGATCGCCACACGCTGCTGGTTGCCGCCCGAAAGCGTTCGGATCGGGTCTTCGGGCAGGCCGATCTTCACCCCGAGCGCAGAAATCCAGCGGGAAACGACATCCGCCTTTTTCGACGGTGAGATCAGGCCGCCGCGCAGCAGCCGGTCGAGCGAGGCCATGACCAGATTGTCGGCAATGGATTGCGGCTGGTTGAGACCAAGCGAAAGCCGGTCCTCGGAAAGATAGGCTACGCCCGCCCGGATCGCATCGCGGTTGGAACGGAAATCAACCTTCTCGCCGTCAATCAGTACTTCACCCGATTGCGGCCGATGCATGCCGAACAGTGTCAAAGCCAGTTCCGTGCGGCCGGCTCCCAGTAGGCCCGTTATGCCAAGCGTTTCGCCCCGCCGCAGATCGAACGAAACATCCTCGAACTCGCCGGCACGGCTCAGCCCGCGCACCGAGAGAACGACGGGTTTGTCATCGTGATCGGCGGCAATGACGGCACTGTCGAAATTGCGGCCGGTCATCAGCTCGGTCACCCGTGACTGGGTCATGCCTTCAACGGGAAAGACACCGACAAGCGACCCATCCCGCAAAACGGTTATGCGGTCTGAAATCTCAAGCACTTCCGCAAGGCGGTGCGAGACGAAGACAACCGCGACACCCGAGGCCGACAGGTTGCGGACGATGTCTATCAGGTAATCCGTTTCCGACTGCGTGAGCGACGCGGTCGGTTCGTCCATGAAAACGAGCCGTGCCTCACCGACCAACGCGCGGGCAATCGCCACGATCTGACGCTGGGCGATGGGCAGTTCCTTGAGCGGCCTGTCGAGATCGATCTCGACACCGAGCCGGGCCAACGCCTTTTCGGCAGCCTGCTCGATGGCGCGCTTGTCGACCAGCCCGTATTTTGCATTCACCGCGTACTGGAAGCCGATATTTTCAGCCACCGTCATTTCATCGAACAGCGCCAGATCCTGCCAGATCACCTGAATGCCAAGCGATTGCGCAAGCGTTGGGGTCATTGCGGCTATCGGCTTGCCGTCGAAATAGAGTTCAGCATCACTTTGGGGCGTGTAAACGCCCGTAATGACCTTGATCAGCGTGCTCTTGCCGCAGCCGTTCTCGCCGGCAAGGCAATGCACTTCACCCGGATTGACCTCGAAAGAAACACCCTTCAGCGCGCGAACACCGCCGAAGGTGACTTTGACATTTTTGAGGGACAGGAGCGGTTCTGCGCTCATGATAACGTAAATCTCCTCGCCGCGGCAGCATTGCAGACGTGGCGCTCGGCATGTTTTCCAGATGAGGCGTCGCGCGAGTATGACACCTCGCGCGACGCCTTGGCCTTGGGGAGGATCAGAGGCCCATGGAAACGAGCTTGTCGATGCTTTCCTTGTCGATCTTCAGAAGCTGGTCGACGACGATGGTGTTGCCCTCGGGATTGATGATGCCGAGACCTTCGATATTGTCGCCGGCCTTGGGTGTCTCACCCTTGGCGATGCGATCCGCGAGCGTGATGAAGACCTCACCGGCCTGCTTCGGGTTCCACATGAAGCCTCCCGTCAGCGCCCCCGTCTTGATGAGCTTGGCGCCCTGTCCCGGCGAGAACGGGCCGATGACGAAGACCTTGCCATCCTTGCGCCGCTCTTCAACTGCACGCCCGGCTCCGATCGGTCCCTGCGAGCCGAAGGCCAGAAAGCCCTTGAGGTCGGCATTGGCGGACATCAGGTCCAGCGCGGTTGAACGGCTCTTGTCGAGGTCCTCAGCAACGCCGTAGCGATCACCGACCAGCTTCATGTCCGGATAATTGGCCTTGATATAGGCGATGGCGGCATCGGCCCAGGCATTGTGAAGCGGAACGGTGAGAGAACCGACGAAGACGGCATAGGAGCCCTTGCCGCCCATCTTCTCCGCCAGCAGCTTGCCATGCGCTTCACCGAAACCCTTGGCGGAGGCGAGTTCGAAATCCCAGTCGGCACCGAGCTGCTTCGGGGATTCATGGGTAATGACCTTGATACCGGCGGCCTGGGCTTTTTTCAGAACTGGCTCCAGCACCTTGGCATCATTCGGCACGACGCCGATGAAATCGACCTTCTGGGCGATCAGGTCCTCGATGGCGCGGACCTGCAGGGCGGGATCGGCGCTCGTCGGGCCGACCATGAAACCGTCAACGCCGAGCTTCTTGCTCTGCTCCTTGATCCCGGCCTCCATGGCGTTGAACCACGGAATGCCGCCGATCTTGACGACGACGCCCACCTTCGGCCCTTCGGCAAAGGCTGCGGACGAGAGCAGCGCGAGCGACAGACCAACCGCTGCAGCAATAATTTTCTTCATGATGTTCCTCCTCCAAAAAACAGGCAAACGAAACCCGCCGCAGCCATTTTTCATCTGGCGCGTTCAAAATTTCTCATCTCGCTTATTCGAGACTCTCCCTTGCCACTCCCACAGCAACCATCTTGCACAATCGATATTGCCAGGTTGCACAATCGATGGTGCAATAACCATATCATGAAGCTCCCTTCCGTCAAGGGGACGCCTACTCTAATAATTAGAATCAGTTGGGGAGATCACAATGACGGGCATGAGTTCCAAGAAGGCCACTATATACGACTTGTCGCTATTGTCCGGCGCATCAGCGTCGACCGTCAGCGCCGTCCTGAATGGATCATGGCGAAAAAGGCGGATTTCCGAGGAAACGGCCAACAAAATTCTATCGCTCGCCAAGACGCACCGCTACACCGCCAACCTGCAGGCGAGAGGTTTGAGGAGCTCGAAATCCGGACTCATTGGCCTACTGGTCCCGATTTATGACAACCGGTTCTTTTCCTCGATGGCACAAACATTCGAGGGACAGGCACGCAAGCGCGGCCTTTCGCCGATGGTTGTATCGGGGCGGCGCGATCCTGAAGAAGAACGCCGCACGGTGGAGACACTGATCGCCTATTCGATCGATGCACTCTTCATTGCGGGCGCGACTGATCCCGACGGCGTGCACCAGGTCTGCGCCCGCGCAGCACTGCCGCATGTCAATATTGACCTTCCCGGCAAATTTGTACCCTCGGTCATTTCCGACAACAGACATGGTGCGGAAATATTGACATCGGCAATCCTTGCCCATGCGGAAAAACACGGACCTCTCGGCCCTGACGACGTCATCCTGTTCGGCGGTCATGACGACCACGCCAGCCGCGCCCGTATAGATGGCTTCCACGCCACCAAGGCCGCCTATTTCGGGGTGGATAACGGAGAGGATATCGAAATCACCGGCTATTCACCACGCATGACGGAACTCGCTTTCGAACGTTTCTTTGAACGCAAAGGCCGCCTGCCCCGCTGCTTCTTCGTCAATTCATCGATCAATTTCGAAGGATTGCTGCGTTTCATGGGGCGCCATGACGGCGAGGCGTTTGGCGATATCGTTGTCGGCTGTTTTGACTACGACCCCTTCGCATCGTTCCTTCCGTTCCCGGTCTACATGATCAAGCCCGATATAGCGCAAATGCTCAACAAGGGGTTCGAACTTCTGGCAGAGAACCGGACCGAACCCGAAGTCACCATTATCGAACCGACGCTCATTTCGCCGCGAACCGCTCTCGAAGGTCCGCTCGACGACATATGGGACCCCCTGGCATTGCGCCGCATGGCGCGATGAACATACGAAATGCCACGTGACCTCAACGGTCGGCGCGTCGCGATATATTTCAATCGGCTGGAGCACTGGAGCGCCATGGCTAACGAATGCACGCTCGGCGACCGCCTGGTGATCGGCGCAAGATGGACGTCGAGGCTGTTTTCATCCACGAGTATCTCCTTTCGCCCCGCAGATCAGTCGCCAACCTGTCGTAAACTCGACAAGATGACCGCCGCTTTCACATGCGGAATCCGAGCTGCCGAAAGCCCGACGAAACCGCAATTCGCTTCAGCTGTTACTCAAATCGCTGATTGCCATTTTGATCGTCTCGATGCCTCGCTGCGCCTGGTGCGAGCGGACCTGCGACAAGAGCATAATATCGCGAGACGGCAGCCGCGGAAGGCCGAAAGTATCGCCAAGGTCGAGCAAACCGTTTTCTGTCACATTGATCGATAGCGCGCCGACGCCAAATCCCGCCAGGATCGCCGCGCGGAGGTTAGTGGCTGACGTAGCGATGAAGGCTTCGCGCCATTGCACGTTCGCATCGCCCAACGAGTTAATGACCATATTTCGCATACTGCATCCTTCGGGATAGATGACGATCGGAATTTCTTCGCGCGTCCCGCTCTCGAAATCCGGCGCCCCGAACCAGCCGAAACGGGCAACGCCGATCTTCTCTCCGTGCCGTCTCCCTGACGCGTGCTTCATCAAGATAATTGCGTCCATTTCGCCCTGCTCATATCGGGCGAGAAGGGCCTGCGATCCGTCCACAGTGAGATTGACAATCAGGCCGGGATTCTCGCGAGCGATAGATGCTAAAACCTGTGAGACGTCGAGGCCCACCAAATGGTGGCTTATTCCTATGCTCAATTGTGGTCGATGCGTTTCGAACACTCCCATCGCCCGGTCATGCGCGCTCAGAAAGTCTCGCGCCGGCTGTATAAAAGCCTGCCCTGGCGAGGAAAGTTTCAGGCTCCGTGTCGATCGCTCGACAAGCAGGACCCCCAATTCTTCTTCCAACCGACGCAAACGCATGCTGACGGCCGATTGAGTGGTGTTAAGCGCGTGCGCCGCCTTGGTAAAACTCTTGTGTTCGCTCACCAAAATGAAGGTCAGCACCGCCTCGGGATCCAACATTAGTAATGCCATTTATTCCAGATCGTGATCACTGAAATCTATTCCAACCTGCTTCTAAAGGCCATCCCAGACTGCAAAAACGGCGTATCCAATTCACATAACAACAGGGCCGGACGCCTCTCGCGCTAAGGTCCAGCGGAGCTTGAAAAGTGGCTGAAATGCCGAACCTGAAATCGAGGCCTCCCGTGGCCGATTGACGTATGATTCTAATTTAATCAGCATCCGTATCGTGACGGCCGTCACGCTCTTTGCCGTTTTGGGCGAAGCTAATATCTGGCTCGATGCTACCACAAATACCGTGCTGGCCCTCGGCTATCGCTTTGGCCTCGTTTTGCTGCCAGTGACAATTCATCTGTTTGGTGGCCGGTCCTTGCTGGTCTCACTTGCCGCCATGGCGGCAGGCGCCGGCTTGCTGTCTCTTAATTGCAGCCTGATACAATCGCTTTCTGCGGCATGCCTCTTTTCCTATGGCGCGGCAAACAGTGGCTATCTGATCAAGAACGTCGCTGCGCAATCCAAACGCGGCTCGGCCAATAACCGCATCGCCATGAATGTCGGTGCGTTCACGGCGGGACTTGTGATCATGCTGCCATTTCTTACACAAGACATGTTTTTCTGGGGCGCCGCCGCGCTGATCGCGGGTTGCGCGCTTGTCGCAATGCCTCGACGCTTCGATACAACCCTCATTCACGTCAAAATATTCCAGGGGCAATCAGCCGGTGCCATCGTCGCGTGGATATCTGTCGGCACAGCAATGGGAATGATGCTTTTTGGTGTTTTTTCGGTGCTACCACAGACAATTTTGAAATCGGGGCAGTCGCTTCCTGCCTGGTATGGTCTGATGATCATCCTCAACAGTGCGGTGGTGGTCCTTGGCCAGATACCGACGTTAAAATTCATCGAGATGACCTGCCGCTTCCGACTGTTGGTGATCTTTGCCTTTATCTTCTCCGGCTTTCTTCTTCTGGCTTTTCCGGGTGCATTCCACGTCCATACATTCACCGGCGCTGTGGTCTGGGTGTTCATGATTTCGCTGGCAGAATGTACCTTTGGTCATACCATGTTCATCAAGGAGATCTGCATAGGCATCGGTGCGGCGTTGACTGTCGGGCTCATGCGCTGGGTATCGTTTTCGTTCAGCGCCATACTCGTCGCTGTGATCGGCATTCTCTTGACCCTGACATGGTGGGTCCTGATGCGGCGCGAGTTGCGCGCGTTCGACTAGAGGGATGCATATGCATCTGAACCGCAGAAGGAACGTCGAATGAAATTGGCTACATAATGATCTATGTCGCGGACGAGCCGGTCACGATCGAATTTTATGGAGACGCTTCCAACGATCCGTCTGGCAATTCGATATCGGTTTCCAGTCGCGCTTTCCGATTGATGGATTGATCGATAGAGGCCCGAGCTAATCTTGCCTGCCCTTCAGCCGCATTGACGGTCACGGTCCCAAGCCCTGATTCGCAGGGGCCGCGCGCGGCGGGCAGAATTTGATGTTTCAAGTGGCTTTTTCGAATACATCTGCCTCACTCTGGGTCGTGAAGGTGAACGTGACCAGTTCGCTGTCATCGTCCTGCCGGAGACCCATGGCAGTTACAATCAAACGCGCGATCTCGTCCTGTGCTTCACTTCCCGAGCGGTACGACCCCACCGCCTTCTCGATGGCGGGGCCGAATACCTCGCTGATTACACCGAGGCGCATATTGTATTTCATGATGATATCGCGGTCCTCGATGATCGCTGCCTGTTCGGCCTTTGGGATGCCGGCGTTGTCCATGGCGGTTATCGTTGCGTTCGTCGCGAGCTTGATCGGACCTTCTTCCAGCCAGCGATCAACCATCTGATGGAACTGGCGCATCCGCTCGGCAGGAATTGTTCTCTGTACAGTGATCGACATCCGGATTCCTTTGTCGGCTCTCATGCGAATACACTTTTGCTTCGCTTCAGCTGCGACGCGAGGCGCTACCGTGATAGTCAAAACACGTCGGGAATTCCAGATGGAGTCCACGCAGAAACGGTTCGTCAGACGGTCTCATCGGGTAAAGCAATCCAGGATCGTGAAGATGCCTCGCTCTACAAGGAAAACTTCAGGCCTATCTTCCTACCGCACTCCCACGAGGAAGCTGCGCGAGCTGTTCCTAAACTCAAGACCTGCGTTGATCGGCCTTGAATGCGCCGTGGTCTTCGAAGACCCCAATGGCTCCACGCTGTTGCAAGACGTACCGACTTTCAGCAAGTATTTCGCGATACCTCTGGACCTTTGCGGCGCCCATCCTGCGCAAATCGACCCTTGATGGAGGTACTGACTGGACTGGAAAAACGGCTTCGTTTTCCAGAAGGTCTAGCAGAAGATTACGCATGACCGCGTTTTCCTCTCGCAGCTCCGCCAGTTCGATAACCTTTCCGCTCGATTCAAACCGCCTTGCGATCGCTTTGTCGATTTCGCGTTCGACAAGGAGAGCCTTGGCGGCGAAATACCGACAGGCAAAGAATGTTACCGCGAGCGCGCACAACGCGAAAATAACGTAGATCATTCCGACCTCCAGGTTACCCCTGAAATCGATACTCTGCCGCCGGTTTTCAATACGGATTCGGGCCACTCGACTGAAAAATCACATGCTCCTGAAATCCGCAACTTGTGAATTGCGAAGACGGCCCTCACCCCTCAGGCGCTCCGCCGTCAGACGTTTCGTGATCTCGTCACCATGAAAGGTAGGTCGCTTTTCTCACAGGATATGCGAAAGGCTCACCATTCTCAAAAACGAAACCCTTGCGATACATGCAACTGCGCACCTGGGCGGAGCCATAGGCACCTGCATAGAAACCCACGTCGCCATATGATGGGTAACGTTCGATACTGCATCTGTCGAGGGCTGTCTGATGGGCCATCTCCAGTACATGGTTACCCGTCACCGGAACGGTGCCGTAAAGATGCAATTGTGTCCGCGCTTCCGCCGCTGCCGCCGTAAAGGTAACGCTTAGAACCACGCTTAAAGCCAGCTTGAGTCTCATGACGCGCCTCCAAAGAAATTATTGTGACGAGCAACGGGGATTTTGTCCTGTTTGTTCCGTCAATCAGAAGTTTCTCCCACATTGTGGTGGGGCGGCTTCCATTATATCCCGGCCGGAAGTCTATGCCGCCTTCCATTCCGCGAAGGTCGACCCAGGCCCGCGGCCACGATTGATGCTGCGTGATAACAACAGAACGTTCCGTAACGCTGGAGGGACAGCCTCTCGAAATCGCTGGAGGCACCATGTTTGGTGCGATTGCCTAGCGAAGGAACCCATCCCGGTCGAACTCTCCCCATCCACGAAGGTCGGCCGCACCTTCGTCAACCTTCTGACCCGCCTTTTCTCCCGGCTTCAACTTCTTTTTGAGCGATCGAGCCAGCCGCCTCTGATAGGCCGCTTTCTGTCGTTTCTCTGCCTTCGCCTCGGCGTCCTCCACCCGCCACTCTTCCACGACCCCGCGATCGAGAAGGTCCTCGACCACCTTCGGATCGAAGACATGGAAGGTGATGCGCCGGGCACGGCCGTTCAGCCGCACGGTTCTCGTCCCGGCGTTCTTGAGACGCCCATCCGCAAGCCAGCGATGTCGCTCGCTCGTCTTGATGGCGAGGATGTCCTGTATCTCGCGCGGGATCACCGGAAGAGTTTCGGCTTCCATCATCACGCCGGCCACGGTCCTCGCAGCGGCGTCGAAGGCGTTTTTGTCGCGGGCTGGCATCGCGAGCGTGATCTCGTTGCCCTCCAGGCTGATCGCTTTCTTCAAAGCCGCAGGCAGTCGGGCCTGCATTTCCTGCAGAATGCCTTTCGCTCGCACGGACGATCCCAGCGTCATCGCAGGCGACAACATCCACGTCCTGATCAGTTCGATATCGCTCTTCTCGAGTTTCCGCATCTCTTCTAAATAGTGCCGATCTCCTTTCGTTCAACGAGGTGAACTGTTCGGCAACCGCAGATCCGAACCAGCCTACGATTATCGGAAACGTCCTGCTTAGCCGGGGTATGGCTCTCCGGTTTAAAACGACGAGCCTTCCGGCCAGTAGGTGCTCAAGCGGCCATCGCGATATCAGCGATGATTTGCCCTGTTGTCATAAAGCAGCACAGCGGCCTCGACCTTATCGCCATTAGCTACTGCCCATGAGCACAGGGCCTCAAACGGTTGCCGCAGAGAATGGCCCAGCGGGGTGATCGCGTATTCTACACCCACCGGCTGGGTCGGCAGGACGGTCCTCGTCACAAGACCGTTCCGCTCAAGCCTCTTTAGAGCATCGGCCAAGGCCTTGTGGGTGATACCGTCGAGACGGCGCTTGATCTCGTTGAAGCGCGAGGGCTTGGGACAAATCACCGTCAGGATCAGGATTGTCCATTTGTCCGCGATCTTGTCGAGCACGGGGCGAACCTGCGCCATGTCTCTAAGGGCGCACTGAGAAAGTGCTTCAAGGTCAGTATACTCGTCCATATCTAGGCTACTTAAGGTGCGTAATTGATACCAGATATCTAATGTATATCATGCAGCGACCATCAATTGAAAGGACTTACGATGGCTCGGATGAGTAACAAGGTCGCCCTGATTGTCGGGGGCGCCAAGGGTATCGGCTTGGCAATTGCAGAGCGGCTTTCGGCCGAAGGAGCGATGGTTTTCATCACCAGTCGCCGAAGTGAAGATGCCGAAAAGGTGGCAACTGCCATCGGTCATGGTGCGGTCGGCATTGTCGCCGATGCCGCGCTCCCCGAAGATATGCGGGAGGCGGTCGAAAAAGTGAGAAGGGAACACGGCCGTATCGACGCGCTGGTCTTGAACGCCGGTCTTTCCGAGCCCGCCCAGATCACGGAGATAACGCCTGAACACTTTGACCGCCACTTCGACGTCAACGTTCGAGGAATGGTCTTCGGCTTCCAGGCGGCTCTGACGGCGATGAGGGAAGGCGGCTCGGTCGTCCTCGTCGGGTCAATTGCAGACAGCGGCGGCTATGCTTCCTATGGCACATATGCTGCGACCAAGGCAGCCGTGCGTTCCTATGCACGAACCTGGACTGCAGAATTGGCATCCAAGGGTATACGCGTTAACGTCGTCGCACCGGGTCCAACCGATACGGAAATGATGGCTGCGGTTCAGCCAGACATGCGCGCGGCCATTGTCGCTCCGATTCCCATGGGACGGATGGCGCGACCCGCCGAGGTGGCTGCAGCTGCCTTGTTCCTGTTAAGCGATGAGGCGAGTTACATCGCCGGTGCCGAACTGTGCGTCGATGGCGGCTTGCGGCAGGTCTGAGCCAGAATTCGAAGCGCTGTACCCGATCTGGAATGACCGGGTACAGCAAACGCTCGACAGAGAAGCGACGGATCGCAATTTCGCTGATTACAGGCCCGCCTCAGCCATCCATAGCGCTGCGTCTGCACCTGCCGGTATGCGCAGTGGCGCAGACGGATCGGTGGCAGCCTTCCAGATCGCTTCCGCGACATCGCGCGCGTGGGTCACAGGGCCCTTGTCGTCCTGAACATTCCTGACGAACTGCTGCAAAAGAGGCGCATAGTCCGCATCGTCCATGCCGCGCAGGTGTGGGCGGGCACTGGCGCCGAAACTCGTTTCCGGCGAACGTCCGGGCAAAACGATGTGGACGCGAACGCCGAAAGGCTCCATTTCAATCGCAAGGGACTCGCTGAGCGCATTCACTGCGGCCTTGCTGGCGCGATAAACCCCAATGACCGGTAGCGGTTTCAGTGTGACCGAGGACGTAACGTTGATAATGACGCCAGCCCGGCGACGACGCATTTGCGGGCCGAGGGCCTGGATCATCGCCAGAGTGCCTATCGTGTTCGTCTGAAATAGTGCCTGTGCGGTCTGGGATGCAGTCAGTTCGACAGGAGATGGTGCTCCGAACCCGGCGTTATTGACGAGCACATCGATTTGACCCGTTGCCTTCATAAGCTGAGATGCTGTCCGGGACGGTGACATCGAGTGCTAGAACACGCAGACGCCCGGACGCAGGGAGTAAGCTCTCGTCGGGCGTTCTCATCGTGGCGATCACGTCCCAGCCTTTTTCAAGGAACAGTTTTGCAGTTTCCAGGCCAAAACCCGAGGAACAACCGGTTATCAGAATTGCGGGCATTATTTTCTCCATAAGTGGCTGTGTCATTATGGTAGCGACCCGAAGGAAGACTTTATATATTCAAAGCTCCTCATTTCTTTAGTAATAGTCCTGGATATGACAACAGACCCGCTCACCGAGATCGTCACACTCCTGCAACCCGCCGCGCGGGCTTCGAAACTGGTGGAGTGCGCCGGTGCATGGCGTATACGTCGTGAGGGCACAGGCGAGCCGTTTTATTGTGCCATCCTGGAAGGGCAATGCCGGGTCACTTTCGGTGGCCGACAAACGTTTATCCTGCAGGCCGGAGACTTCATTCTCGCGCCTGCCATGCGCGATCTCGTCAATGAAAGCGCCAACGCCACAGCCGACTTGCCGGCAACGGTCCCGACAAAGATCAATGAGGGACATTTTTATTTGGGACCACATGACGGCCCACCCGCGCTACGAATGCGTATCGGACATTGCAGCTTCGGCACGCCGGATGCGGCCCTGCTCGTTTCCCTGTTGCCGGACGTGATTCTGGTTCGCGACAAACCCCGACTTGCGACGTTGATGCAGTTGATCGACGAGGAGACGCAGGAACGGCGCGCAGCGCGCGAACCGGTTCTGGAACGACTTATCGAGGTGCTGTTGATCGAGGCACTACGGTCCTCAACCGACACCAATTCTGCACAGGGCCTCGGCAGAGGGCTTGGTGATGAGCGCCTTTCGGCGGCACTTCGGGCTATGCATGACCGTCCCGGCCATCCCTGGACCGTCGTTGATCTCGCGAAAGAGGCGGCGCTCTCCCGTTCGGCATTTTTTGCGCGCTTCAACCGAATAGTCGGGGTTGCGCCGATGGAATACCTGCTGACATGGCGTATGGCGTTGGCGAGGCAGCTCTTGCGGAGCGGTGATCTCGCAATAGACGATGTAGCCGAGCGGGTGGGATATGGATCAGCAAGTACGTTCAGCGTGGCTTTTGCCCGACGCACCGGCATCCCTCCTGCTCGATACGCCCGTATGGCCGCACAGAACGGCGAGGCAGGAGACAACCGATTGCTACGGCCACTGACAGAATTATAACAATGCAGTTGGCCTATCGACAATACGCCCGACCAGCGCCTTCAAACTGGCGCAGCGATTCCAACGATCATCGACTAAACTCTGGACTCGGGTGGCTGACATCCGCCTAGTTCTTCGCTCAGACAATCAACCCGCGACGTGACGTGATGAGGTGCTGCGATACAGCAACCCAAACCGCTGGAGCGAACTCAAAACTGGACAAAGGGGACAGGGTCAAAGGTCATGGAGGTTGGAGAGATCGACACGCAGCAGAAACACAAAAAGCTCCTCGACGCTGACGCGGAGGAGCTTTGTTAAGTCGAGGATTTTGCCTGTTTGATCGTAGCTGTTTAGCGCGCTGGATCGTAGTTTTTTGGCTATTGTGGGATACTGTAGCGTAGGGTTTTGGTTGCGGGGGCAGGATTTGAACCTGCGGCCTTCAGGTTATGAGCCTGACGAGCTACCGGGCTGCTCCACCCCGCGTCCAGCGCATTCGGCAAGGCCGAATGTCGCGGTTACGTCGTTGCTTT